>NZ_JBNAFZ010000001.1:0-1008544 GCF_049800935.1 Microbulbifer sp. S227A
CAGTGAACGACCCACCGGCTGACGCCGGTGGCATCATTTGGAGGAATGTAATTCCAGATACTGCAGGATGATATCGTCGGTGACATTCCCAGACGTGGTGGAGAAGTAGCCACGGGCCCAGAACCGCCTGCCCCAGTAGCGCTTGCGCAACTCTGGGAACTCTATCTGGATGCGGCGCGATGATCGGCCTTTGATGCGCTGCATGACACCAGACAGCGATAGCTTGGGCGGGATCGACAGAAACATATGCACGTGATCTCGCGCCAAAACGCCGCGCACAATATGTACCCCCATCTCATTGCAGGTCTGCATGATGATCTCCCGGATACGCGCGCGCATCCGTCCCCGTAGAACTTTGTACCTATACTTTGTGGCCCATACGACATGGAATCTGTGGTAAAATCGCGTGTGCGCGGATGCCGAGTAGCGCATGATCTCTCCTCCTGAAATTTGAAGCCTTACCGCCTCAGCGGGCTTCAAATTTCAGGAGGAGAGATCAGCAGAAGATTCGCTGAAGCGGACCGGCTGGAAGCCGGTGGCTTCGATCCGTTAGATGGAAAGTGAACATCGATAGTGCCTGTGTAGCTCTTAGGCGCTGCTCCTCGCTGTAGTCGGAAGCATCTCTTTGATAGTCATCCAGATTGTCGAGATACGCTATGCTTTCTTTCCAAGCCGAGAATCCGTTGGCGTCCTCGGGGTATCTTTCGGTAATCTCGGAACTCGCAAATTTCCAATGAAAGCTCATTGTTTCAACCCACTTTTCTTTAGTCAGATATGCTAGCCAATACTATATAAGAGATGGCGCGCCGTTATCGTCCTACCATGCAAGGAGTCAGAGCGCGAAATTCTCAAATCGTCCAGGCTCCAGTCCCATCGTACTTTGACTTCTCGGAATGAACAGAAATATGAATGTGCTTCGTGTGAGGGTTGCTTCCGCTATAATTCCTCCACTTCCATGGTTTTTTCGTCGAACTCAAAATCCGACGATTCCAGATAATGTACTTGAGCCTTGGATCTTGGGTCGACTGCAATGCCTTTGCTAGTTTCTCTGCATCAAACCCGTTGTCTGGGTCGTGCGTAATATCGATCGCAGTTACGACGCCATGCGACCCATCCACGACCCATGGGTTGTGGTCAGATGCCCGTGTTGCATGGGCAGCGTCGCCAATTGAACCGTCGCTCTTTTTGCTTCGGTTCGGCGCTTGCTTGTTCACTTGGTCGCGCAGCTGCAAAAGGCTCTCCGCCACTCGCCATGGACGCAGCGCTTCTGTTTCGTATTCCGGAAACGATAAACGGGCGTCGTCGTCGGGATCGAGGTGAGCGTCCTCACTCAAGTCGATTTCTTTCTCGCGATCCGTTTGGTCACTCACCTCAAAAGCGGCCTCGGTTGTGAAGGTCCCAGTGGCGTCCTCAGACGTGTCCTGGTAGCCAAGAACCGTTGGCGACAAAAGCGGCACACTTTCGATACTAAAGACTCGCTTCTGAATCGCCTCGAAGGCGTCCATGAAACTGCCAAAGTTTTCGACATTCAGGTCGGCGGGTGCCGGCATGATGTCACCGATTGGGCCGCGGAACCCCATCACATAGATACCAATCCGCGTCTCCGCCAATCCCAACTGGGCTGCAGCGGCGAGATTAGGCACCGATAGTTCGGTTTGTGCGTCGAAGCTCGTTGTGGCGACAGCGAGGCGGACGGCCACACCCGTTTCGACCACCCGTCCGTCGTCCGTTTGATCAAGGCGGTACTGCTTGGCCTCTTGCGTAACGCCAGCCCTTACCGACTTACCACTGCCACTAAACAGCTTTCCGAGAAAGCCAAGTTTTGCATCAGCCGTGAACCGGTATTTGTGGGTAAGTACATCCCAACGATCAAGGACGGGGGCTCCGCCGCCCACTCCAGCTAGTGCAGTTTCCGTTACTTCGTACTGTGAAGAAGACATCACGAGAACGTCAGGTGGCAGCTCAGATGGTGAGTATGGATCTATTAATCTCACGGTATTTCCCCCCTTTGGACTTTCCTAGCAAGCAAACAATTGAAATGATCTGTCGTCAGTAAGGCATCAGTGATCTTGCCCGTCACTTCGTTGCCTGAGCGCGCGGCGCATTGATTCGATCCAAAGACCCTCGTTCGCTGCATGAGTGTTGCGCGAACCGTCAAGCTTTTGCACATAGCGCCCGCCCGCGTGATGGATCCCGATGATGCGCCAACTCTGATCGTAAACAGGGCTCCCTGAACTTCCAGGTTCAGTGGGCGCGCGGTACTGAATTCGGCAGGGTACAATGCTGTTCGGCGACTCGTAGACTTCGCGCTCATAGGCAATCAATTCGTTGTCTTGAAACGAAACGCTGATCTCTCGACCGCTTGGATGACCAATAATATAGACCCTCTTTTTGTCCCCTGAGAGCTCCGGCAACTCGTGGTAGATGCGTTCTGAAATTTGTTCGCTCGGCACCGCCGGATCGAGACGAAGCACGGCAACATCGTGCTCGTCGGGATGCGATTCCCAAATCAACTTCTTGTCCACACTGTAGCTGTACGGTCCAAGACCTTCTTGGTGGATCAGTTCGAACCTTACTGTTGCTTCCGCCGGTTTAGCAGCGTCAGGATAGCCAGTTCCACTCACAACGTGTGCGTTGGTTAGTACAACAATCTCATCTCCAAGTTTTGGATCCAGCTCTTTCCCAACTACGGCAAACCCTGTGCCGTGGGGCGCGCCGTCTTTGAATATGATCGCGACGGACTTGGCGGCGCGCAATCCTTCCTGGAGCCAACTGTAAGTTCTCGTGCCTACGTCGCCCAAGACGGCCTGATGCTGTTGTTTAGTGACGGACGCAAGGCGTTCGAGAGCTTTAGGCGATACGGTAAAGCCGCCTCCTGCCTCCATCCCGAGCTTGCCAATCATCGGAGCGAGGATCTTCTCGCCCCAATCGTGCTTGTCCGCATCCCAAAGTTGCTGCAATTGGCGGGCCGACCCTGCGAGCGCAAATGCCGAGTCCTCGCGTTTGGTGTATGCACCATACCACTTCAGAGCTTCGTCATGGTTACCGGCACCAAGATGTGCTTCACCCAATATGGCGTAGTCCCAATTTTCAAGTTCGTAACAGGATCGGCTTGTGAGGTCTTCGACGATACTCAGTGCAGCCGCTCGGGCTCCTTCATGATCGGCCGTCGTCAGCAGGTGCTGCCCTTTCCCCTGGCGTTCATCCCAATTTCCAACGGCAACCATGTTAATTCCCTGGTAGGTGAACTTTGCTCCATTCTGCATCCAAGCTTGGCTGTAATGACGGAAAGAATTCTGAATGGCGTTTTTTGCGATCTCGGGTCGCCGGTCCCGCGTCTGCATTGCCAGGTCCTTCCAGGCCCGGCCAAGCGCCCCCTTCAACTCTCCCCAATCGTCTTCTGCGAGGTTTTCATTGGCGACCTCGTTCTCCAACAGCCTGATGGCAGGTAGAAGTTCGCCGGCCTCGATCATGCCCTGAGCGAGGAAATGTACCACCAGCGCGTCTTCACTCCCATCAACCAAGAACGCGTTCGCAACGCGGCGCATTTGCTCGAAACGACGGTTTGAACGCAGACACTTTAAGGCCTTTCGTGCTAGCTCATCATCGATGGTTCCGGGTTCCTCAGGAAGTCGCGCGATCAAAACAGAACAAGCCTCATTCAAGCGCTCAAGATCGTCGTCTTTGGCTGCTTCGCAGACTGAACTGACAAGGTCCTCAAGCATAAGTCATCACCCTTTTTGGATCAGAATTGCGTAACCAAGTCTCGACTGGCATCGATCTTTGTCAGATCGTGGGCCATGTTTCGCGCAAGTGTGCGCCCGCCGAAATGGAGGCCGCATGGACCGAACTGATCGCCAATTGAAACCACGACCGACCCAGAATTGCCGCCCATCGTGGTCGCGTCATGGCTGAATGCCCAGCCTCGCTTGTCCCCCTCTAACTCACCTGGACGAAACTTGATCTCCCCGGGACTCAGGTATTTCGTTCCAAAATCTCGCTGATAGATTTCTCGGATCCTCCGCCAATACTCGAGCGCAGCACTTTGGCCCTGCGGCGCTGCCGATTGTCCCGGTCGTGCGGGAAAACCGAAGACTGCAACTTCAGTAACGCCCGAAGTCGGCAGCCATTTCGTGCTGAAGGTATTGGGATGGCTAGAATGCCCATTTTCGGTTTCAATTTCCAGAATTGCCATATCGAGCTTTGATAGATCGACAAAACGTCCGATGCGGTCTCGACCGCTAGATATCACGCTCTTGATCCTGTAGCGCATTTTGTCGTCGGCCGCATCTGCATCAAAGTTGATTGAGGCATTAGCGGTTAGCCGCATCTCGAATGTGCCGGGCGAGATCGGAAACGGCTCTGCAAAGGCATCAAGCACATGCCGGTTCGTCATTATCTGGTTTGGCCCTGAGACAAAACCAGTCCCAACATGCTGCCACCCATTAGTTGTCTCAATATCAACCCGACCGACCGTTCTGGATAACTCACGAATATTGTCGAACGAGACCATTAAATCTTCAGCCCATCGGCCAATTCCAGGGTTCTGTGTATCGAACGGCGTGTCTCCATTGCTCAGCCTCAGCGCGGGTCGACCCACCAATTCAACCAAGGCCTCAAGGCGCACATCTCGGTCATGGTCTATGCCCTCAAGCGCCTGTGTCCCCTTTCGTCCGATCTCGGCCAGCGTACTTTCTATACCGGCGAGAAACTCGCCCCTTGCGCCAGAGCCTAAGGACTCCGATTGAATACCTTCATGATAGGCTAGAACGGCTTCGGCTTGGTCAAGGACCTGATTCGAGTTGCCTAGTGACTCAAGGAAGGCACCACTACGGGTCGAGATGCGGCCGATAACTTCTTCGGGCAGTTCAACAGGGGTTGCAGGTCCGGTTGCAACAAATGGTTGCCCGAGCGCTTCCGGGTGCCGTTCGCGAAGTAGCCTTTCGAATCCAGGCGACGGTCTTGGCATGTCCGCACCTTCCAGCAGAACCGAAGAACCACTCTTCCGAATGAGTTGATCGCTTGCGAGAAAGGTCGCTTCCGATTCAAATCTACCAAAAGATGACGTTCCGAAAACGAGCTCACTTGTCGCTTGCGACGTGACGGCCTCTGGTTCGGGTATCTTGTCCAGTGGCGTATTCAATAGATTATGGGCATCGACGATTCCGGCACCCATTTTATTCGTATTCCATTTCTCCGGGCGCCTTGCCGATGAGCGGATCGCAGCACGAAAAAGCTCCTGTACACTGGAATCGCGCTGTCTAGCCTCGGCGATAATTGCGTCGAGTCCACACCGTTCGATCCAGAGCGCCGCACAACCAGCCGTTAGGGCCACGGCGAAAGAAGTTCCCTGTCCTTCGGGATTGATATCCGACGTATCTGAAGACCCAGGCTTGCGCCGAGCCACCGTCACGTTCTCTCCGGGCGCAGAGACATCAACCTTCCTGCCGCGGCTTGATCCCTTCCAACGGGTTTCATGTTCATCAATGCCTGCAACGGCGATTACGTTTTCGTCCCAAGCCGGATAGACGATAAAGCCGACACAGTTCCCTGCCGCGGCTAGAACAATCACATCCGCGTCAACGGCCCTCCGGATTGCCCGCTTCAGAGCCAGTCCTTGGAGCCCGCCGCCCAAGCTCATTGTCACGATATTGCACCCTTGCTTTCGTGCATGATCAATCGCCTTGGCGACAGCGACGCCTAATCCGATCACCACACCATTGATGCAGCGGATAGGTACCAGTGTTGCACCGGGCGCGCTTCCGTTCACTGAACCGCCGCTTCGACTAATGACCAAACTGGATGTGCTAGTCCCATGACCGGGCGAGGACATGCTCGCAGAGAGAGGATCGGTCGGATCGGTAGAGTTGTCCACGAAGTTAAACCCGCGTGCCTTGTCGACCCCTTCTTTGAGCTCCTCATGATCCGCAACACCTGTATCCGGTTGGCCAATCAGGACGCCATGCCCTGTTACGGAAAATTCACTTTCCGCTTTGTCAGCCTGGATCATCCTCCTTGCCCAATCGCGATCACTTGGCGGCGGTGCATCCGAACGGCAAGCAGCCCAGACTATGTCACCAACGGCCTCAGGTTGATCCGATACAGTCTCGATCTCGACCCACCCGGGTCCCACCTCGGGAACGGCCGACACAAGGTCAAGCTCCGAGGCCAATTCATCCGCAACCTTGAATAAGAATCCCGGCGATTGACGGATTTGAATGCCTTGAAATTGAAGGATAAGCAGGTCCGGATCATCTTCTTCAGAATAGGCGAAAAGATCGAAACCGCTTCCCTCTAGGAGTTGTTCCAAGCGCTGACGCTCAGCATCGAGCTCTGGTCTGCTGGCGTACTCCAGTGTAAAACTCAAAATGTCAGGTGGAAACGATTTTTGTCCAGTTTGCACCGCTACGCGCGTCGCATCTCTTAGAAATTCGAGCATAAAAATCCTCATTCATGTGTCGCAAGAGTAGACCAATTTTGGGGTTCACTCGATAGAAGAATCCGCGACGAGATGAGATGACAGAACCGGGCTTCCCCTTGAGGTTAGATAAGCTACACCGTGTTTGCGTCTCGCTGAAAACGCTCAAACGAATCGGTAAATCAACCAGATGATGACAAAAAAAATGTGTCAATGATTGAACACTGATCGCATAACCGTCTTTATCCCAGCTACAAACGAGGCCGAGACCTTGCTCAAGCTGCAAGACGAACATCGGAACACAAGCTGGTAGACGAAGTGCTTGTTGTAGACAACGCATCATCAGATACTACAGCAAAAAACGCTCGGCACGAAGGCACGCGCGTTTTGTCTTGCCCGCAAGTTGGATTGGGTGTCCACTTAACCTTCTTTCCTTGTGTAACTCTCGAGTTCATTGTTTGCTTTGATGTCGATCCCGTCAGGGCGCGAAAAGCCTCCAAGCTTTGCGTCGATCAACTTCATCAGCAATGTTCTATCTGTGGTATGCATCATCGGCTCACCGCCCACATGCTACAGCGGCGGGCACACTGCGCCCGTTCGCGGGGTTTGCGACGCCGCATGGACAGAAAGGGCCTCCTCGATCAAGTTGAGCCGGTTGAGAGCCTCGACGCGCCGGGTCAGGCCTGTGAGAGAGAAGGACGCGGATGCCCCCTGGCACAGAGCCGCCACCTCTTGGATCTCGGCCCAGAGCGTGGCGCCCTCCGGGAAGCTCTCCCCGGCGGATGCCTCAAGCAAGGCCTCCCCGCGCGTGGCGCAGGCCGAGCCTGGCTTTCCCTGGACCTCACGCCGCAAGGCCGCGCGCAGGCCTAACGCTTCCTCGGCGAACATCTCCAAGATGGCGCTGGGCGGTTCGTCGTGCCGGAAGTTCCAATGCTCGTGCCGCAGATCTTTTACGTAAGGTTTTGTTGCAATCTGCATGTCGATCAGCGCGTCGATTGGGAAGTCGAGCCCAAGCTGGCCGTCCAAGGCCAGTCGAAACAGCCGCTGCAGCACCGTGAACTGTTGTATCTGGTCAAGGATCTGAGATGCCTCTGGATCGCTCTTGACGTAGAGCTCGACCAAGGCACGTAGGTCGTCTTCCCATTGCGGGAACACCCAAGGCTCCAGGTCCTCTGGTACGTCGGTATCGCCATAAAGCGAGACTGGAACCGCCTGTACAATGAAGTCCATCGGCCAAAGGATATTGGCTCGGTTGGCGTCGCGGCGCAGGAAGGTCAGCTCGGAATCCAGCGCGTATGGTAACTCGCGCACGCCGCTGTCGACTGAGTAAGAGGCGTCGTTGCGAAGGTTCCTGATCGCGGGCTGGCAGTTGCCGACCACATCGGTGTTCGCGCCGAGACAGTTCAACAGGGCTTGGGCTCCAGAGTAGTTCAGACCGGCCTTCGAATAGTCCTCAATCGGGAAGCAGCTGCCCCCGGTCCCACACTCCGCTGTGTAGGATTGGATCGACTGCAAAAACTCCGCCATCGACTCGACGGTGTATTGCTGCGAGCGTGCGATGTCCAAAATGCGCGCGAAGCTTGAGACAGCCTCGCGCCCGGTCACCATGATCAGAGCGTCGTCGGATTTCCGAAACATATTGCGGTCGACGAAGCGATCAATCTCGATCGCGGAACAGGCAAAAGCGGTGTCTTCGAAGGCGGGGTGCACGACCACGGGACGGGTCGGGACATTGATCTCATGGCCGCCGGGCGGGGTTTCCTGTTGGATCTGCGGCAGGGTCGCCGCTACCACGCGCCCATCGGCAGCATAGGCCAGGGCATGATGCGCAATTGCGGGATGGAAACTGCCAATCAGGATGGGCGCCGCGCCTTCGGGGGTCAGCGCGATCTCGAGCATCTCACCGCCCGAGAAAACGGCGTCGAAGCCTACGATGTCGAGGGCGACATCGCTGCTGGATGGCTCCCGTCCAATCACCACACCGCCGACGCGGCGATTGAATCGAATACGGGTATACGATCTCGCACTGACCGATCCACCCGGGCTGGCCGACGTTGGGAAGGTGCGCGCATAGGCGCTTTGCACCGGAGTCCCTCTGAAGCTGTTGGGCGCGCTTCTGTGCAGAGAGCCGGGGTCAATCCCCCCACTTCGGACCGAGGCAGTATGGGTTGCAACATTGCGCGGGGTGCGCGAGTCGAAATCGTGAAATAACCGACGGTCGCGATCCGAGATGATCCCGGGCAGGGCCTCCACGCGGGTCGAGGCCGTGTAGCCCGACGGAATCGAGCCGGACCGGACCGCGGTGCGCGCGACATCCACCGTGGCGCGGTCGACCCACAGGCGCATGGCGCTGGGCGCGGGCAGCCGCTCGCCGGAGAAAACGGCGCGCAGGAATTGCTGCGAGACCAGGTCGCGCGAGGCCGGGCGCGCGGCGGCGGCGCGCATCTGCCGCCAGGTCGGTTCATGGGCGCGCATACTGTCAATGCGGCGCTGGATGCTAGCATCGAGAATGTCGTTGAACTCGCTCACCGCGGGCGAGACAGAGGGAGTGCTGGCCCGAAACGTGGTCGCCGACGCGGCACCGGAAGACGCGCGGGTCGGCGCCACGCGGGTCGAGGCGCGCAGGATCTCCTGCCTTGCCCCCACCGCGCTGAGGTCGAACCGCTGCCGCGGCGCGAAGCCGCGGCGCGGGCTTGTACCCAGATGCCCCGCTTGCATCGCCAGGACAACGCTCTGCCGCATGGCGTTAGAGAGCTGCTCGACGGTCTCGGCGTCCGACGCCAGCTCGGCGGCCGTCTCCGATGGGCTCGGCGCGGCCTCTAGCTCGGCCGCGAACTCCTGGTCCGCAAGGTCAGAGCCAAGCGAGAGCTCGAGATTGCGCAACTGATCAATGGCCATCGGGCCATTGATTTGCGCGCCCACGCCAACAAGGCCCAACATCAAGACGACGGTGACGCCGACACGCGCCAACCGACCGAACAGGCCGGCCCCTTTCACGGCGGTCTCGCCTGTAGCGAAGGCCGCCGCCCACTCGCGATAGAGTTCGGGTTCGGACCGCGCGCTGCTTGAGGCCAAGGCCTCTTGGCGCTCGACCTCGGCATCCGCAATGATCTCTCGCAAGCGCGAGGCCTGGGCGTCCGCGCTGGCGGTTATGTTGAGAAGGTCGGCCTCTGCGGCTTCTGCTGAGACCTCCCGCTCTCCATGAAGGGTCATGAGGGGGACGCGCACTTGGCTTTTGACGTCGTCCAGGGTCTTTTGCAGCTGCGCGATGACGTCGGCGCGTTGCTGGACCTCTTCTTCCAAGACTTCGCCGACTCCGCCTGCTTCGTCGGCGTCCGGCCCCGCCTCGGACATATGCCGGATGATTTCTTCGAGGTCGTTGATACTGGCGCGCGCCGCGTCGTCCTGGCCCATCGTCATGACAGGCAGGCCGCGCACCGCGTCTAGCGTGGCTGTGTTGGCCACTACCAAGTGATCGACCAGCTGTTGAAACTCCGCCAGCTCCGCCGGGCACCGCTCTTTCGCGCGAGTGCGGACTTCGGCGTTCGAAAACGCCTCGATGTCTCGCTTGACGTCGGCGCGACGGGTCTCGATTGAGCTGGACCACTTGCTGCGCGTGGCGCGATAGCTGATGAAAAGCCAAACTAAGGCCAAGAACCCAAGCAGCACTAACAAGGCTGTGACCGTGACGCTCTGCGCGGCGGCTAGGGCCTCCTCGAAACCGGCGCGCAGAGTGACAAGCGTACTAAGGCCGTCGTCACTCTCGGGCAGTCGCGGAACAAGAGCCGAGAGCGCGCCCCAGACCGCAAAGATCACCGCCGCGGCAAGAACAATGGCGCCCCCAACCTGGCGGAGCGTGGTCCAAACGACCAATTTCCCCGCGTTTTGCGGATAGCTGACCGGGCTTGCCCCGGTCAGGCCCCGCCGCGCGCGCGGCTCAAGGATCCAGCGGCAAACTATCCAGACCGCCAGGCCGGCCAAAGCCAAATAATAGATTTCTGGAGAGACAGAGAAGCTCATAATTGCCTCCAATCAAATTGATACAAATGCGAAGAAGTGTACACGACATTCGCATTTTCTCAAATACAACCGGGCAACGAAATCTCCCCCTACAGGCTGGCTTGATAGACCTCATCATAGAGGTCTTTGGCGCGATCCATGCTACCAACGCCGGACCGCGCGCGGTCGAGATAGTCCTGTGCAAGCTGATCAGCATCAAGCAGCCGCGCCGTGCGGATCTCGGTTTCGATTTGCCGCTCGAAGGCAAGGCCCTCCAGCCGCAGAAATCCCATGCGGCGCGCCAGATCTCTGGCGTCCGCCGCGCTGGCGCGCGCCTGCCGAAACGCATTCAGCTCGAGGCACGCCGCGCTGCGGCGCTCTATCGCCAGCACCAAAGCGTGGGCGTTGCCGGAGTGCCGGCACAGCTTTTCGGCCTCTTTGAAGCACCGTTCCGCACGCCGCAAAGCGGAAAACTCGAAACAAATTTGCCCGCTCAGATGCCAGAGCTGCGCGGCGATGTCAGTCGGGACACGACGAGCCCAGCGCGGTGTTGCGCGCAAGATATCGCGGAAGGTGGCGCCTTCGATCTCGACCAAACCCTCGGCGATTGCGCTCAGGGCGAAGACGGCGAAGGCGATATGCTCTGGCGCGGGGTCTGCGTCCGTCCAATCCGTGTCTTGGACCGCGCGGCCCAGCCGCTGGCTGTCTTTGTCAATGAGCGCGAGGCTAATCTCAGCCATCGCGCTGGTGTGATCCGACTGCGCTGCGCGCTCCAACAGCACCGCGCCGGTCCTGCGCGCCGACACCCTGAGGCACAGCAATCCTAAAGCGAGCGCCTGGTGTGGCAAGAAGACATCCGCCGTGTCCGCGGCGCACCAGCGCGCCATTGTCTCGTGCTGCAGAGGCTCTGGCAGGGTCTCAAGCCAGCCTTCGATAAAGGTCTCGCCCTGCTCGAGCACCGAGCGTGTGACGTCAATGTCTTGCAGGCAGCGCGCCAGCCCATCCACACCGCCGGTGTTCAAGGCAAAGCGCGGCGCCTCGCGCGCCTTCTGGCCCGGCGCGGCATAGGCCAGCCAGCTCGAAAAGGCCGCAACGGCCCGTTGCCGCGTCGACGCGTCAGCCTCTGCGAGGTCGCTGACAAACGCTAACGAGGCCGCAGAGCCGATATCGACGCGGCCCTGCTGATCACACATGGCGGCGCCAAAGGCCTGACGGAAGGCGGTCCACAGATGGGGCGGCAGGGGCTCTGAGGGCGGGCGGCCCACCGACAAGGCGGCGAGCTGCCGGCAATTCAGCTCTGACAGGCCGCGCAGGCTGAACCCAAGCGACACAAGCATCGGTGCGATGGCATGGGCCCAATCCTGCGGCAGCGCGGATCTGAAGCCGTCCAGGATGTCGCCCAGCACCTCGCGATGCGAGGGCAGCGCCAAGAGGGCCCGCAGGCGCTGGCTCAGCTCTTCGATCGAGCCGAAGCGCCGCAGCTCGTCCAGCACGATGCGGTTCAGGCGGATGTCGGTCAGCCAGGGCGCCGCGCCCAGCGCGTCCAGCTGCTCGGGCTCCAGCGCCTTGCCGAACTCCGCCAGATAGGCGGCGCTGAAGGCGAGGCTCTCGGCGCGCGCGGGGGCGGGGACATGGACGATGGGCCAGCCCAGGCGCTCGGCCTCGCCCAAGAGCCGCTTGTGCCGGGTCACCACCACACGCGAGACGCGCGGGTCGGCGGCCGCCTCGAACAGCCCTAGCATCGCGTGGTCGGGCGTGCGGAACCCAAACTCGAAATGGTCAAAGACGCTGCGCCTCTGACGCGACGCGGGCAAGAGCCCGGTCAGCCGCCCCCACAGCCACCGCCAAAGCCGCGCAATAGCACCGCGCGTGCTCGCCCGCGCTCGACGCAACCCGTTATGCGTCTCAAACGACTCGCGGCGCCCGTCGAAGAGATGGCTCTGCCCAGCCCGGCTTACCCATCTGCCCGCTATCCAAGACAAGCCACAGCCATCAGGACCCGTCAGAATGACCGTGCGCCCCGGTCGCGCCCGTTTCTCCAGGCCGCGCAGCGCCGAGGTCCGGTCCACATGGGTCTCGTCAGCGCGCGGCTGGGCCGTCAGATGCTGCCCCGACAGCTGGTTGTCCAAGGCGTCAAAGGCCAGCTCGGCGAATTCTTCCGCCGAGCTGTAGCGGATTGTCTTGATGTTGGGATGTCGCTCCGACCAGGCTAAAAAGGGAGACATGTCCTCACATGGAAACCCAAGCTTCTCAGACATGACTTGGTCACGTAAAAAAACCGGTATGTGGCGGTTGCGAGGTTGTACAAGCTCCGCGGCTACGGCGATTTCGAGCCCAGTCAGACCCAAGCCTGCTGGAAGATCGGCTGGCAGAGAGGCCTGATGGGGGGCCAGAAAGGACGGATCAGGCCTCCAACCCTGCCGATGGCCGACAATGCCAATAAAGAAAGGCAGACAATCCCTGACACCCTTGATGCAAACGCCGACGGCCCCGCCGTCCTGCGACATAGTTTTTGTCACGCCCCACCTTAGATCGAGTTCTCGAATCGGAGAATTCGGACTCTCGAGTGCTAACCTTAGGTTTGGAAAAACCCGTCGCGCCAACACATCTCTCTCTAATTGCATGTCATTAAAGGTGGAAGAAATGAACACCGTGCGAACCATGGGCTTAAAGCTCTAAACTCCTTATGAAATCAGGAAGGATTGGCATGCGCTGGTGTCGTCAAGGGCTCGCAGATTAGAACTTGAGATTATCAGATATCTTTGCGTTTCATAGGTGAGGTGCGGTGCCCATAGTAGTCAAGTGGTAGGATTGGGAGCCACGGCGCCAAAATCGACATGCTTCGTCGTTGGAACAACGCCGCGTTAGAGCGTGTCGCTCTTAATTGATGGTGTGGATGGCTCCTGCTCCTGGCATCGCGGTGCGCCATGATGGGGTGTCATTGTCCCAACTGGAGGAGCCATCCATGAACGAAGTTAGCGCAGTCGGCGTCGAGAGGCTGGCGGGGCTTACCGACGCCGACATCGTCGAAACCGTCGGCAACGTCGCGGCGAACATCTTCACGAACTACCTAAATCATGTCGCCGACACCGACATCGACTTTCCCGTTCGGAACGCCCACGCGGCGTGAACCTGCCAGCCTGGCAGCAGCCGTAGTTGGGCCGTCTATCATGCTTCATCTCAAACGCGCCCCGCGTACACAGGTCGGATCCAACCATCGACACGACAGAGCACGAAATCACTCGATCGAAACATGAACATTCGCTGCACACGACGCCCCACAACCTCTTGAAAAATAGTAATAATCTCTACCATCCATCATCGGCGCAACCGAGAGGCGAGCGGCCCTTCGGATGCTCGATTTCCCTTGTTTCATTGGCTCTGCGCGCTCGGACATCAAACCCGTCTTTCCTGTTTCCGGGTCCGTTTGGACCCGTTTTGACCCCGGGTGCAACACAATGTTGCACTCTTCCCGAATTGTTGCACCGTTTTCCGCCCCCGGGCCGGGCCGCTCTCGGTTCGCGGGAGCGGCCCGATCAAGGGGCGGTGATCACGCCCGGAAACGGCGCCGGTTACGAGATATCGAACCCTGATCATGGATTTTTTCCCCGCGCATAGCGGCGATCCGACCTTCCGACCATCGACATGAATTCGGAAAGGAGACCCGGATAGGAACTATTCTCGCACGCGCGAAGAAAGACGGTACGATCAGCTACACCGCCGTCATCCGCAAGAAGAAAGCCGGCAAGGTCGTGCCGACATTGAGCCAGACCTTCCCAAACGAACGCGCCGCAAGACACTGGATCACGCAACGCGAACGCGAACTCGGCGCCAGGGGCACGATGGACCGCATGATCCAGGCCCGCAAGCGCAAGACCTGGGGCGACGTCATCATGGACTATTGCGCGGCTTCTCCCGACGGCTTCGGCAAGACCAAGACTGCGAACCTGGCAAATGCAGTGGTGGGCGAATTGTAGCTACTGGGGCACGTGCAGAATTGAGACATCACACAAAAGCGCCCTCAGATGAATGAGTTAACCCGCCTATGGAGGGCAAGAAAGCTGTGAGGATACCGGGATGCCTGAGCCAGATCCAAACGCCGTATGGCTAGAGCGGCACGAAGGCAGGGTTACTGCAACCTTTGAAGCCTATTTCTGGACTGGGAATGCCGGACACCGGCAAGCACGCGCCATGGCCATTCTGAGGCGATGGCAACGGCGGGACTGGTTTTGCCGCTGGTGCGGCGATGACTTGCCAGACTGGCGCAGAGCCGATGCCCGGTATTGCTGTGCGAGCTGCCGCAAGAAATCAGCTCGCGCGCGCAGAGCTGCTAGGGCAATTCAGGATTAGGCCCAGTCCATCCAAAGGGCGGGGGGAGGCTGAAACCCTGTAGGCGGGGCAACAGTAGACCCGCGCCCCTGCTTCACTTTCTCAGACGCCGATTTGCGAACCGGGGTGGGGGTGCGTTTTTCCTTTGCTGCCGGGTCTCTTGAAACTCTGCGAACGTAGACGTTGAGTCATTTTGGATGTCCGGCGGCCAAGCCTGTTGCCCTGGGCTACTCACCGCGCATGTTGCCTTTCGAAAAATCTTAGGGCGGCCATAGGGTCGCAGATGTTACGTTTTTCTTGTGTCAGAAATTCCGCCTTGCGATTGTTCTCTGAGGGTCGGGGCATCACCGCGACCTGAATCGGCACCAAACAGGAGAACGAAGTGCGGAAATTCTTCCTCGCCATCGCCGCTGCGGCAGCAGTATCTGGCTGCGCCACACAGGTAATGCAAAGCTATGTCGGCAAGTCCATCACTGAACCCATCCTGGATTACGGGCCGCCGACCAACACCTTGGACCTACCGGACGGCCAAAGAGCCTTTCAATGGGCAATGACGCAGAGCGGTGTAATTCCTCTGACCAGCTACAACACAGCCACTGCTTACGGCAGCGGTGGTGTAGTCACTGCAAGCGGCACTAGCACTACTTATGCCCCGTACTCCAATTCTTGTGTCTACACGTTGATAGGAAAGAAAAGCGGGCAGGATTGGATTGTGACTGGTTTCCGAAAGCCTACCACTTGGTGCGAATAGCGTCGTGCCTTGCCCCGCGTCGACTGTCCAGCCGCAAGGTAGGTGGGTACTGAAATTCGCAAGTGGGGCCTTTAATGGGGCTGGAAAGAACCGGTCCCAGATATCATTCTGAAATATCAAGATTTTTTTCAGGAAAGGTGGTGCCCCCACACGGACTCGAACCGCGGACCTACTGATTCATACCACTACGACTTTCGCCGCACGCGCTTGGCGTTTTGTGGTCTGGACTTTCTCTTCACCATGACCCCGAGAGGCTTTAGGTGGGTGCCGTCAAGTCTCTACACGTTCAATCCGGAAGGTTCCGGAAAGCTTCGCTCGGGATTGCCAACAGCGTGATGCTGCTAAGGTTTCCCCGAATTTGACACCAGTTCACCTCAACGTTTCCGCCGAGGGCTGCAACTTGCTTCAGTAACCGAGCCTGAAGCGACGCTACAAATCAGTTGCTCTACCAGCTGAGCTATAGGGGCACTAATACACGACATGCATCTGTCGGACCGATGGGCAATTCGAATGTTGCCAAGGGCCAAAGAGACAGGCCGGGGCAAACTCGTCCCACCGGGTTGGCGCGTCTTCGATCGTAGCGACTTCCGGTGGGCCGACCTCACGAATCCGGCTGATCATTGCTTAGCGATAGAAAACTCGCAGCGCAAGATCCCACGATGGTGTTGTTGCTGGAAGGTCACCGGTTTCGTAGGCGATTAAGGAACAAGGGAAAATCTGGCTTTCCCCTGCCCATTTCATCACCCGGTCCGCGATCCATGGCGCCAAATTTTGCCCCCGTGCATCAAGCAGCAGAGACCGGCGTCAATCCGGAAACATCTGATCCATCGAGATCGACGGCTGGTCACAACCGGCCTCGCCGACGATCTTGGCGGGAATGCCGGCAACCGTCTTGCACGGCGGAACATCGGTCAAAACCACCGATCCGGCCGCGATACGGCTGCAATGGCCGACACGAATATTGCCAAGCACCTTGGCCCCCGCCCCGATCAGAACCCCGTCTTCGATCTTGGGGTGGCGGTCTTCCTCTTCCTTACCGGTGCCGCCCAACGTGACCGAATGCAGCATCGAGACATTATCTCCGACGACCGCGGTCTCGCCAATCACGATGGAATGCGCATGGTCGATCATGATGCCCTTGCCGATCCGCGCAGCCGGATGGATGTCGATACCGAAAATTTCGGAAACCCGCATCTGGAAAAAATACGCGAGATCATGCTGGCCATTCTCCCAAAGCCAATGGCCGACGCGATAGGCCTGCATGGCCTGATACCCCTTGAAATAGAGGATCGGTTGCAACAGGCGGTGACAGGCTGGGTCGCGTTCGAACACGGCAACCAGATCGGCGCGCGCGGAATCAACCAGCGCTGGCGATTCCTCGTAGGCCTGATCAGCAATCTCGCGCAGGATCGCCATGGACATCTCGTTGGAAGACAGCTTGGCCGAAATCCGGTAGGACAGCGCTTTTTCAAGCGTCTTGTGGTGCAGGATACAGGCGTGAATCAACCCGCCCATGAGCGGCTCATCCTGAACCGCCTGCCGCGCCTCACGATTGATACGGTCCCAGACAGGGTCGACAGGTGACAGTTTTCTGCGTGTTTCAGCCATGGCATCGCTTCCTTTTCCACGTCTAGAATACGCATCTAACCACGCAAAAGCAAAACGCAAAGCCTTGATGCGGTATATTCAGGAAATGAATGAAAAGGAAAAACCGCGGATCGCCGCCCGGGTCCGGCGGTTGGGGCGTGCCCTCAAAAAGCAGCCCACCTGCCTGCGCGTGCCGGAAAATCGCTGCGCCCGGCCAGGTATTCAACAGCTATCAGGGGCGTTTCCCGATTGATGAATGTCGAGGCGCAGAACTTTGGTCGCGGCCAACAAAGACCTTATCAGTTGACCCCGACAAAACGCCCCCGGCGCGGTTCGTTTGGCGCGTGATCCGATCAGGCCTCCGTCTAGGCGCCCCGCACTCCGAACACCCGGTGTGCGAGGCGGCAGAGCTCAAAACGCATACAGCAACTGGTCAACCGGGGGAACCCTGATGCCTAAGCCTCCACTTGGTCATCGCTATCCATCAGGTCAAAGGATGCAAACGGGCCAACACCATAGCGCACCGACACCTGCGCGACTTCGAACCGCAAGGGCAAGAGGGCGGCGTCGGCGGTCTGCTGCGCTTGCGTATAGGTCCATGCCGGTGTTCCAACCGTGACCTCCCGTAGCAACTGTGTACCGTTCCACATCCGAACCACGTAGGATTCGATCTCTTCACCCATCGGAACTTCGGGCAAGTCCCAACCGTCTCCGTCAATGCGCGTGCGTCGGACCCAACGAAGGGCCAGGTCCCCGTTCGCGGCCTGTATCGCCCCGAGATGGCAGGGCGCATAGGGCCGCAGCCCGTTGCCGTCGAAGGCCTCGACAAGGTGCACATAGGACGGATCATCATATCCCCGCGCCGCTGATCCAACCCGATAGTGGCGGGCAACGCGCCGATGCGCGCTCGCCAGGTCAATCTGAGCGGGGGTTCCATCCATCAGAACAAACCACGACCCCGCAGGCCAGTTTGCGGGCATGATCCCGTCACTGCCACCCTGCCCGCGCAGCCGCTGCCTCAGCAGATAGGTATCCTCGGCGATCAATTCGGCATCCTGGAACTGGAACAACTCCCAATTGCCGCTGGTTCCATCTCCGATTGCCGCCAGGTTCGCACCGTTCAGGATAGCGGATCGTTCGCGCGACTCGAGCGCCCCGCTCAGCAACCGGACCTGAAGAGCCGCGCCCATATCCCAGACCCCCGGCCGAGATCGAACCAACGCAGTTTCCGTCAAGCCCACGATCGACCGGGCGGCAATGATATCGCTCAACGCATAGCTGTCATCCGAGGATGAGCCATACAGCGCGACAGATCCTGGCCATGGCGTCGCGGTCACCGCAAGATGCGGGGCGTGTTCAACCTCATCCCCTCGCATCAGGGGCAGGTCCATGAACAATGGCTGAACGGGCACAGGCGCGGCAAAGGGTTTGATACCCGGAATATCGTCCTGCAACGCCGCGGTCTTGTAGATGTCGCGCTCGATCCTCACGGCGTCCAGCAGTTGCAAATCCGACTGCTCGACCCGGTCGATCCGATACAACGCCTCCGCCCCCATATCACCCGTGTCGATGCGCACGACATCGCCGGCCCCCAGATGCATCAGCGACGGTGGCAACGCAAACCGGGCCGCCTCGCGCGAAACGCGTGCTTCTGCCAGCCACCGTTCGGCCACCTGCCGGCCTTCCGAACGGGTCATCGCGATCTGGAGATCCGAAGACGTGACCGAATGCGTTGCCGTATCCGCCAGGACCGCTTCCTCGGCGACGATATCATGATCCGCCCCCGACTGGATAAAGCGCAGCCGTACACGTCCGCTCATCTCGGCTTCGGCCTCGCGCCGAAGCTCGACGGCATCATCCAACTCGCTGGACGTGGCGAGATCCTCCGCATCCAGAACATGCGGACGCACCGCGCCCCGCATCACAAAGCGCAGAACGCCATCGCGTTCGATCGCGTCGAAACCATAACGCAGCATCAATGGCTGAAGCGCCGCACGCGCACTGGTCACGTCTTCGACGGCATAGCCGCGCACCACGCCGAACAGCTGCGATGTGTCGATGTCGTTCACGCCGGATCGGCGGCAAATCTCTTCGACTACAGATGCCAGGGTCCGTGCCCCCGCCCGTCCATTCAGCCAATGCCCCCGCGACTGGATCTCACCGTCGCTCCACAGGTCCAGGTTGTTCGGAAAGGTCGGGTAAGGTCGCGTATCCCACGCCCAGACATAAGCATTGCCCAGATCGATCATCGCATCCTCATAGACCTCGGACACCGGATTATGCTCCGGATCGCCCCAATAGGTCAGCATCGCGCGCAGGTATTGCAATTGGATCAGATCGTCCCGTGATCCGTCCGAATACTTGGGCAGAGAGGATTCCGACGATCTCTTGTCGAGAAACTTGTTGGGCTGATTTGTTCCCTTGTCGATCGCGGCACATCCCAGTTCGGTGAACCAGATCGGCTTGGACGCTGGCAGCCACGCGGTCGGGTCCGGCTGCCGGACGCCGCCAATACGCTCGTGATGCGGGTTTTGCCACCAGTTCCGGATATCCTTGTAACGCCAGACCCAGGGTTCGCCATGATCCCCGTCCTCGATCGGCGTTCTGATCTGCGCGGCCTCGGCTTCCGGCGAATGGTAAAACCAGTCATAGCCTTCGCCGCCTTCGATATTCGCCGCGAGATAGTCCGGATTGTAGATGCTCTCCCAATCGGCATCCGCATGCGCATCGCCATCACGCCAATCCGACAGCGGCATGTAATTGTCGATCCCGATGAAATCGATGTTCTCATCCGCCCAAAGCGGATCGAGATGAAAATACCGATCCCCGCTGCCATCCTGCGGCTGGTAGCCGAAATACTCGCTCCAATCTGCGGCATAGCCAATGCGCGTTTCGGGCCCGACCAAGGTGCGCACCTCGGCGGCAAGCGCCTGGAATTCCGCAACCGCCGGAAAACCCGCCGCCCCGCGTATCTGGGTCAGCGCCCGCATTTCCGACCCGATGCAAAACGCATGAACGCCCCCTGCCGCCGCACATAGCGCCGCGTAATGCAGAATGAACCGGCGCAGCCCCCATTCCTCGGGGCCGCTATATTCCACGGCTCCGTCCACGACCGAGAAATCCGATGCCCGTGCCGTGCCGAAAAAGCTTGCAACTTCCGCATCCGCCAATGCGGTCCCGTCAGGGCTACCGCTCTGGCCCGGCGCCGTTGAAAGGGTTATTCGCCCACGCCAGGGCAAGGCCGGCTGATCTTGGGCAGACGTCCATGGATCTTCCAGCCCGTTGCCGCTTGTCTGCTCCATCAGGATAAAGGGGTAAAACATCACCCGCTGCCCCTCGGCATTCATATGGCGGATAGCCTGGATCACCGATTGATCGGCGGGTGTCCCCCCATATATCGGCCGGTCATCCTCAAGTTCGATCTCATCGGCCGTCGCGCGGTCCAGACCCGCGACCTGCCAGGGCATGTTTCCGCCCTCGATCGCGGCCCGTTCGATCTTGGGCTTTACTTCGCATTGCCCACAACGCAGATCGCTGCCGAACCACGACGCCACGAGCGATACCGACCGGCAAGCAGGGAGCTCCGTGCGCAGCGCCTCAATCGAGGTTAGGAAATCCGTTTTGCCCGAGCGGCTGTTGGAATTCGCCGCCCAGTTGCTTCCCGGCCCCTTGGTGTAATGCACCGCCGAGGTGGCCAAGGCATATTCACCCGTTCCCGGGATCAGTGCCGCGCCCTGAACCAGCTGCGCCAAATCCGTTTCATAGGTGCTCGACTCCGCCTGTTCAGGCCGCAACACCTCGAACGAAAACTGCGGAATCCGGTTGCCGAACTGCCCCAGCGACACACGCTCGAGCACCAC
The DNA here is from genome assembly GCF_049800935.1 of Microbulbifer sp. S227A. Classification (NCBI taxonomy): domain Bacteria; kingdom Pseudomonadati; phylum Pseudomonadota; class Gammaproteobacteria; order Cellvibrionales; family Microbulbiferaceae; genus Microbulbifer; species Microbulbifer sp. S227A. The sequence continues at coordinate 20,945 of NZ_JBNAFZ010000001.1, forward strand.
ATACGCCGTGCCCCGGTATGCAGGAACAAACCCCGCGCCCTCGATCGCCTCGATCAACGGATCGGGCAATTGGTCGTCGGTGCCGGTATAGACCCGCATGTTCAGATCCCGCGGCGCAACCTCTTCGCCGTCTACCCAGACCCGCCCGACACCGGCGATTTCCCCCTCGCAAACGGCGATCGCCAACGACACGCTATAGCTGAAGCTGGTGATCTCCGGCGAACTCGGGCTCCCCCCCTTGCCGCCGCCGCCGGATGTGCTGCGCCGCTCCAGAAAATCCGACGCCCAGATCACCTGACCGCCCACCCGCATGCGTCCAAAGACCTGTGCAACCGGATTGCCATCGCCCGATTGGGTCAACCGGAACCGATCCACCCGCCCGGTCTCGACCGCCTCCGAGCCCTGGCCCAGCAGACGTTGATCGATCACTTGCCCAAGCGTTGCCCCGACGGCCCGCCCGATTGCAACCGAAGAAAGCCCGGCAACGGTCCCACCGACCGCACCGCCAATAGCCGCACCAACGGCCGAAAGAAGAATCGTCGCCATGACTAAGCCTCCAAGGGAAATTTGAAACGTGCGACCACGCGCCGCCGCCAGGGATCGCTCAGCCGGCTTTCGACCACCCCGTACCGTTCATAGGCATGTATGAATGCTGCCGCCTCGCCGATCTCGGACACGATACCCAGATGTTTCGCAACGGCCCCGCTGCGCATCCTGAACAGGATGACATCGCCAATCTCGACGCGACCGGCCTCGCATGGCTGTTCGCAAAGGTGCCGCGTTGCCGCCTGCCAGAGGCGCTCCTGCCCCTGTGGTTCGGACCAGTCCATGGAATAGGCGGGCGGGATCTCGGGTTCCCCGCCCATGATCTCGCGCCAGACTCCGCGCACGAGCCCCAAGCAATCCGTCCCTGCCCCGCGACAGGCGGCCTGGTGCCGATACGGCGTCCCGATCCAGCCGCGCGCGGCCTTTACAATGATATCGCTCATCTGCGGCTCCCGCCGGTATTCCTGCGGCTCTGCTTGGGCACCGCCATTACCCAATCCTCCGAGGGCAGGTCCGGAAATCCCTGAAAGTTCAAAATGTTGTTGAACTTCAGGCGACAGGTTTCCATGCGCTTGTCACAGCCCGCGTCAAGGCGCACCACGTCGCCGTAATTGATCGCCGCCCGGATCGGCTCCCACAGCTCGATCTGCCGCGTGTTGCCGATCACGTGGTCCTGCCGGATCATTCCCCACAAGCCCTGCGCCGCACCGCTCAGAACCGTCAGACGCCCGCGCAGGAACCACCCCGGCTCAAACTCATCCATTCCGCTCCACGCAAAGCTGCGGCCATCGGAAATCTCCTCGACCGCACGCTCATCCCGGTACCCGGGCGTATCGAGCGTGAAACGGCAGGACCCGTCACCCAGAACCGCGGTGCAGGGTTTCTGGTAAATCCGCCCCATGGGCCGGTTCAGGTTTTCCGTCAAACCGCGCAATTCCGCGTGAAACGCGCCACCGACCCGTCGCAACTCTCCGATCGAACCACTAAATTGCAGCCACCGGGTGTCAACATCGGCCCAGTTCACCAGCCAGGCCCGCACCTCGGCCCCGTCAAAACGGCCGGCATCGATATCCTCGGCCTTGACCGACGCATCGCTCAGGGCACCGAGCGCCTCGGTATTGTCAACCGAAAGGCCGGTGCTCTGTTGCAACGCGAGGGCCGACAGGCCGCTATCGGCCTTGAACTGCACATCCTCGAATTCCAGCGCAACATCGTGATCCGTGAACCCCAGAACAACGCCGTCCTGCCGGGTAATCGCCCAGCATCGACACAGGGTCGTCAATCCGGTCGCGACATGCGCCCTGAACGCCTCATCCATTCCCGCCATCAGACACGGACCTCCACAACCGGAACGTTTGGAACATCGCCTGCCTGGAAACTGGCCACGCTGGTCTGGATTCGGTCGGTGTCAAAGCGAACCGGCACATCGAATTCAAATCCCGCCATGATGCGCATGGTGCTCGCGGGCGGCTTGTCGAACCGCACGACGCCGGTGGTCAGATCGATCTCGTAATCCACTGTTTCACGCATTTCATCCTGCTCGATGCCAATACGCACGGTGCCCGCAACCGGTTTGCTGATCGGGCGTTCATAGGAAAACGCGCCCGACCTGTAGGTCTTGACCAGCTGGAATGCCGTCTGCACCCCGTCCGCCGTGGCGATCACCTGGTCATCGAACGCCGTCTCGGCCGAGGCCCGGCCCGACTTGAAATCGGACCAATCCTTCCAGCGGAATCCGAACATCTGCCCGTGACGTGCCTCGAAAAAGGCAATCAGGGTTTCGACATCGTCCAATGAGCGCATGCCAAGACCCGCATCATAGCGCCGCCTGGAATGGGCCCAGGGCGTGTTGCGCTCTTCGAACCCGTTGGCCAGCGTCACCACATCGGTGCGCCGCTCCGGTCCGCCGACCGAGCCAAAGCTCAGCGAAGCCGGGAATCTCACCTCGTGAAAGTTCATCCTGTTCTCCCCTTGTCGTCCGAGTTACCGGTTGCGATTTCCACGGCTCAGCGCCCGGCTCATCTGGGCCGCGATCTGGCCCTGGCTTCGGTTGAACCCCTGCACATCCGGTGTGGAAATGTTCATCACGACGCTGACCGCACGACCGCCGGCGCTGCGCACGCCCAGCTTGCCATCCGCGCCACGCGCCAGGGGCATGATCGCTTCGGGTCCCGCTTCGCCCATCAACCCGGTTCCGCCCCGCATCGGAAAAGTCACCGGCCCGGACACAACCCCGCCATTTGCAAAGGGCATGACGCGCCCCTGCGAAAAGCTCCCGCCATCCGCAAACGGCAAAAGCCCCTCGACTATCCCGTTGACCCCATCCGCCAGCAGCCCGCCGAAATGATTGGCCACCGGTTTCACCGCCGCCGAATAACTGGTCTGGATCATCGACTTTGCAACGGTTTCCAGCGCGTCCGACAGCTTCATTCCATCAAACACCAATCCATCAAACGCGCGCCGCAACCCCTTGGACATGCCGCGTTCCAATGTCGAGACATCCTTGCCCGTCGCCGACAGGGCATCGCGGACCCGGCGCAGCTCGCTGTCAAAACCCGCAGCCATGTTGGCCGCCGCCCCAAGGCTGTCCTCCAGCGCTTCCGCCTGGTCTTCGAGATTGGCTATTCCATCACGATCACTCATCGCCCTCTCCTCGTTGCCTGTCCGGATACGCCTCCAAAAGCGCCTCCAGCCCGCTGCGCGACAGGGCGGAACTTGCCGCACCCTGTCCCAGCATCAGCCGCAATTCCGCAGGGGTCAGCTGCCAGAACTCGTCCGGTCGCAACCGCAGCCCCTGCACACCGGCCCGCATCAGCGCGGGCCAGTCGAACCCGCTCATGTTTCGCCGGGCACCATGAAGGCCCGCGCCAGCAATTCCGCCGCCACCCGCGCCGCCTGCATCGGGCCGCCCTCGATCTCGGCCCGTGCCAGCTCCCCCGCACTCAGCTCGACTCCGCCTCCGCGCAGGCCCGCCGCCAGCAGCGCCATCACGTCACGCATCGAAAACGACGAATTCTCGAACCGCTCGACCAGGGCCACCAGCGATGGCGTCTCAAGCACTTGTTCCAACTCGGCCAATGCCCCAAGCGTCAGCTTCAGCACCCGCCGCTGCCCATCGATGACCAGGGCCACCTCTCCCGTCCACGGATTGGCCATCGGATCACAGCGCCGTAAAGTTCAGCGCACCGGCGCTGGCCATCGACATCTCGTATGTCGCCTCGCCGTTGTGACTCCCGGCATATTCGATGGCAGTCACCTGGAACGGTCCCTGGACAATGCCGAATTCCGGGATGACAACCTGGAAACTCGGGGTCTCGCCATCAAAGAACAATTGCCGCGCGCGCTCGTCCGTGCCCGCGTCCTTGAACACGCCCGATCCCGAGATGGCAGCGGATTTGACTCCCGCCCCCGAGAGCAATTCGCGCCATCCCCCCTGGCTTTCAAGGCTGGTGACATCCACCGTTTCGGCGTTAAAGCTGACACGCGTCGCGCGCAGCCCCGCAATGGTTTCAAACAGGCCATCGCCGGTCATGTCGACTTTGACCAACAGGTCTTTTCCGTTCTGGGCAGCCATATCGTATCTCCGAAAATATCAGTATTCAGTTGTCTTCGAGCCGGGCGCGAAACCGCAGGTCGATCTGCCTGATGCGCCCTGCCGTACCGGTCTTGCGCGCCTGGGCCCGCTCGAACCACAGGCCGATCACGCGGCCCCGGCTCAGGGTCGGACGGGCATCGGACAGGGCATCGCTCACCGCGCCCGCAACCTCCTTGGCCACGCCAAAGCCCGCGGCCGAGCTGACCACCGAAACGGTAAAGCGATGTTCCGCCCCCGTCCCGGCGGCATCCGAGCGGTCGCGAACCGTCTCGGTGCCCAGCGTCACGTAAATCTCGGGCAGCTCGCCCTCGGGCACCGCGTCGAACACCGCCGCCCCGACCAGCCCGCTGACACCGGGATCGGCCAGCAGGCGTTGATAAACCGCCGCCTGTAGCGCACTCGCCATTGCATAGCTCATGCCACGACCTCCTCGTCCGCAAAACATGTCAGATAGCGGCCATCGCTATCGCGTTCGGCCACGGCCCGGATCACGAACAGGCGCGCGCCTTCGCGAAATCGCTGGTTCGGCATCGGGCGGGCCGCCGACCCGTTCGGCGCGGCGCGCACCACGATCCGGTAGCCAACCGACGAAACCACCACGCCGGCTTCGTTCCGTTCGCGCCCCGACCGGGCCTGGACATCCGCCCACAGCTCGCCCAGCACGTCCCAGCTCTCGGAAAACCCGCCGGCGCCATCCGGCACCCGGCGCGGCGCCTCAAGCAGCAGCTTCCGGCCAAGATGCACCCCGCTCATCGCGCCACCCCGACGCCGATGCGCATCGTGCGATAGCGCTGGATCAGGCTGCTCACGCCAAAGGGCATGCTGCCGTCGCTCAGCGATGTCTCGTTGCGATGTTCATAGTAATGCGCCGCAAGCAACATCACCGCCTGGCCAAGATCGGCGGGCAACCCGCCCCAGCTTTCCGCAAAACCCGCCGTAAAGGCGATGCGTACCGAGCCACCGGTCTTGATCATCGGCAAAAGCGACCCCGCCGGACGCAGGCGCGGGCGCTGGCTGTCGGGCTCCAGGCGAAACGCGTCATGCGCCAGTTCGGATTCCCTGTCGATCTCGTCGATCAACAGCACCTCGTTGATGGCGCGCACCGGGGCCACCGGCAAAACCTGTCCCGCGCGATCGCGCCAACCGGTCAAGGTCCAGGTGAATTCGCGGGAAATCAGAACCTTGCCGGTCCGTGCCTCGATTGCCGCGATCGCCGCCCGCAGAAAACAGTTCAGAACCCCGTCCTGAAGGCTCTCATCGCCAAACCCGGTTCCCAGCCGCAAATGCGCCCTGAATTCTGCCACCGGCAGCGCCGCGTCGGGCACGGTGGTCTCTTCGATCAACATCATCATTTCACTCCGCAAGCTCGGACCCCTCCGGGCCAAATCGTTCTGTCTTGATGGACGCGCGCCGCTTCACATTGCTCGGACGGAGGGGAGCAGCTAGACAACATGAAGGGTCTCGTGTGGCGCGCGCCCACCGCGGGGCCGGTCAATTGGCCCCGCGTCCGGCACGGTTTAGGACGTGCCGAATTTCAGCAACTTGATCGCGGCAAAGTCGGACACGTCGCCGCCGACGCGCTTGGTTGCATAGAACAGAACATGCGGCTTGGCGCTGAACGGATCGCGCAGCACGCGCAGATCGGGGCGCTCGGCAATCGTATAGCCGGCATTGAAATCACCAAAGGCAATCGAGAACGACCCGCTCGCCGCATCGGGCATGTCCTCGGCGATCACCACGGGATACCCCATCAGACGCGCGGGCTCGCCCGCCGCAAGACCATCGGACCACAGGAACCGGCCATCCGCATCCTTGAGCTTGCGCACCAGGCCGGCGGTCTTGGAATTCATCACAAAGGTGGCGTTGGCGCGATACTGCGCCCCCAGGGCATAAACCAGGTCGACAATGGCGTCGCCGGGGCCGACATCGCCGTCCACACCGCTGGCAACATAGCCAAGGCTGCCCCAGGCCCAGTTGTCGTTCTCGATCGTCGCATGGCTCAGAACGCCACGCGGCTTGTCAACGCCATCGCCGGAAACGAACGCCGCCGCCTCGGCGCGGGCAAACTTGTCGGCGATGCGCGACGCCAGCCAGCCCTCGATGTCAAAGGCGCTGTCATCCAGCAGCCGCTGGCTCGCCTTGGGCAGCGCGCTCAGCTCGTGCAGCGGGATGGTGATGCGGTCGATCTGCGGGGTATCGGTCTCGGCCTGCGTACCGGTCTCGGTGGCCCAGCCCGCGCCAACATCGGAATGGTCCACCAGCACGTCAAAGCTGGTCGCCTCGACATTCACCACCGAGGCGATCGAACGCAGCGACGCCGTGGAATGCAGCACCGACTGAACCGTTTCCGAGGTCTGCGGATCCACCAGGTAACCACCGTCGCTGTTGACCGCCGTGGTCATCGACTTGCCCGCCAGCTCAAGGCCGCGCAGACCATCGTCATCGCCGCTGCGCAGATAGGCGTTGAAGGCCTTCTGGTGCGGTGCGGCTTCCTCGGTTGCAGCGGACAGGCGCGGGCGTGCCGCGAGTTGTGATTTACGATCCAGCATGGTCAGTCGCTCTTCTGTTTTCTGAAGTTTCATATTCATCTCGCTTTGAAAGCCCTTGAATTCGCTTACGAAGCCGGCCATCGCCTGCTTCACCTCCCGAACCAGGGGCGCACCTTCCTGGGCCGTTTCCAGCCGCTCGGTATTGCTCATCGGAACATCCTGTCTAAGGGTGAGAAATTGGCGCGTTCAGCGGCGCGCCAGGTCCAGCCGCGCACTCTCCAGTGTCGCCGCCAATTCGCGCAGAACGGTTTCGGTCGTCAGCGTATCGCCCTTCGCCGCCACCCGCGCACTGGGCAGCATCGGAAAGGTCACCAGCGACACCTCCCAAAGCTCCAGTTCCGTCAAGAGCCGTTGGCCCTTGTCTGTCTTGCCTGCCTTCGTCGTGCGATAGCCGATCGACAGCCCGTCAATGGCCCCCGCCTCGACCAGGGCCGCCGCCTCGCGCCCCTTCTGGGTACTGTCCAGCAACCGCCCCTTGACCCAAAGGCCCCGGTCATCCTCGCGCACCTCGTCCCAGACGCCAATCGGCTGGGCCGGGTCGTGCTGCCACAGCATCTTGACTCGCCGGCCGGTCGCCTCGAGGGCGCGGATCGAAGCCCGATAGGCCCCCTTCTGCACCACGTCGCCACCCTGATCGACCTGCCCGAAAAGGCTGGCATATCCCGCGATCACGGCACCCTCTGTGACGCTCAGCGCGTCCCCAAAGCGGGCAAACTTGTGTTCAAGACCAAAGTCCTGCGTCATGACAAATCTCCTTGATGATATCCGCCGGCCCGCTCAGCCGTCGTGGAAGGTCGAAATCGTGATCCACAGCGGGTGGCACCGGTGATAGACATAGGCCTGGCTGCGCTCGAGGCTCTGAAGCCCCCGCACCAGCCAGGGGCCGGTATATTGCTCGCCCGTCGGTCGCGTTCGCGGCGACTGGTCGGCATCGGGTTCAAAATCCACCACCAGCCGCGTGGCGTTCTCGTACCAAACCAGCGCCATGAACTCGCATTGGCGCACCTTGCGAAACGCCACGAAAAAGCTGATCCCGTCGCTGGATTCATGCGGCTGGCTGATGCGGGTGTCACGCACCACCGGAAACAACCGGCTCTCCAGCCACGGGCCGACACCAAAAACCGCCGGTGTCAACGCCAGGCAAATCCCCACCGTCAAAGCGGGTCCACTGATCCACTTCGTATTAAACATTCAAGATATTTCCCTGCATCACGAATGACATGAAACCGCCGAGAATGGCCGCGATGATAAGCCAGACCAGACGCGAAATATGCCCGTCGATCTTGTCCAGGCGCCGGTCGATCTGGTTGAACCTGGCCTCCATGAACTTGCGTTTTTCTTCGTTCACGGCCCGATCCGTTTCTATGGTTGCAATCGCCGCTTCAACCGCCACCACCCGCTTTTCCAGCTGGTGCAGCATCGAGCTCATCCCATCAATCACGGCAAAGCCGCGCGGAGTGTCGGAGTCATGGGGTGCCGTCATCTGCAATCCCCTGTGCCGGCAGTCCGAGCAGCGACCGCTTTTCCGCGTCACTCAGGAATTGCGCCTGTGACACCCGTTTCCACTGTGCGTCCCGCTCTGCTGACAATGCAGGCACCTGGTCGAGATCCGGTTTCAGCTCGAACACCTCGCCGGTGAACTGCGACAGCCAATCGCTCAGCGCCGACGCAACACGTGTCGCCAGCGGCAGCACCGTCAACCGGTAAAACGCCCGGTTTGCCTCCTGGTAATTGGCATAGGTCGCGTCCCCCTGGATCCCGATCAGCATCGGGGGCACCCCGAACGCCAGGGCAATCTCGCGCGCCGCCGCCTCCTTGGTTTTCTGGAATTCCATGTCGCTCGGAGAAAAGCCCATCGGCTTCCAGTCAAGCCCCCCTTCCAGCACCATCGGACGTCCGGCATTGCGCGCACCCTGGTAATTCGCCTCGATTTCCTCGGACAGGCGACGATACTGGTCATCCGCCATCGCCCCGTGCCCGTCAGAGCTATTGAACACCAGCGCCCCGCTCGGACGTGCCGCATTGTCCAGCAACGCCTTGGACCACCGCGATGCGCTGTTGTGCACGTCCACCGCCATTGCCGCCGCCTGCATCGGCGAGAACCCGTAATGGTCATCCTGCGGATGGAACGATTTGACGTGACAGACCGGCGAAACCGACCCCGCGGCGTCAAATCGATGCTTGCGCCCGCCCACGCTGTATTCATAAGCCACCGGCCAGCCATCCGTGCCGGGCACAACCTTCATCCGGTCCGAACGCAGCACATGCAGTTCCAGCGGCAAGCCGTCTTCGCCACCCACCGCCTCGACATAGGCATTGCCCGACAACAGCAGCTGGCCGAACAGCGCCTCCATCAACTCGGCCCGACCCTGCGCCGCGTTGGGTTGCCGCACCAGGCCAAGAACCGGATGCGCATCATAGCGTTGATGCTGGTCCTGCAAGACCAGAGGCAGCGCCGCCGCCGCCTCGGCAATCAACTTGACCGACCGGAACCCGACCGGGTTTCCGGAAAAACCCGTTCGCGTCAACGAAACTGTGTCGCGCGGGCTCCAGGCCACGCGCCCTGCCGAGTGATAGGCGACAACCGGTCCTGTCGCGCTTGCCTTGGTATTCGGCACCTCGGTCTTTGCGCCGCGGCGCAAGAAATCAAAAACCATTCCCGATGCTCCTGTTTGATCTGAACCGCGCGCCATTTCCGCGCCGCCGGGTTGTTGGCGACCTTTCTGACGTGGCTTTGGTAAAATTCTAAAAACCCACCGTACGGTGGTCCGGCTCCGCTACAGCGACCGCAGGCGCGGCCGACGATAGGCCGCCGCCGGGGCAATCAACAGATCGTGCAGGGCCCAGACCAGCGCATCCACACGGTCCGGCGACCCCTGCCCCTCGTATCCGCGTGGTGTCATCAGGCACATCTGCTCTTCCAGATCGCCCAGACCCCGCAGATGGCGCACGCGGCCCTGCTCGTACAAGGCGGCCACCGGCTCCGCCCGCGCCACCTTGCCCCGCGACGCATGAACCGCCTTGAACGGAACCAGCGGGTCCACCTGCCTGAGAACCTCCTCGACAAGCTGCCCCCCCTGGTTGACCTCGGCCACCAATCGCTCGGCACCGAACCGCTCCATGGCCATGATCGCCGCACGCGCCCAACCGGCCGGCCCGACACCCTGCACCGTACAATCGGCCAGCACACAAGCCCGCCAATCCTGTGGCGGCCCGTCGGTTTGCGCTCCGACCACCACGATCCCGCATTCGTCCGCCGCAGCCCCCGCGCTCACCGACGGGTCCAGCGCGACAACCACCCGGTCAAAGGCCGGTGCAGTCTCAATCCGCGCGGATTGCAGCATCTCCGTCGTCCACAACGCACCCTCCGCATCCGCCAGCAACACGCCGTCCAGTTCCTGCCTCCCCAGACGCGTCCCTTCGTAACGGCTGCGCACCTCCTCAAGGAAACTCGCCGCCAGGTTGGCCCGGTTCGCCTCGGTCGGAGCATGCGTGACAACCGTGGAAGACGCGGCCAATAGCTCTTTGAGAACCCCCACATTCCGTGGCGTCGTCGTCACGCAGACCTGCGGCAATTCCCCAAGTCGCAATGCAAACTGCAACATGTCCCAGGTCTCGCGCGCCTTCTTCCACTTGGCCAGTTCATCAACCCAGGCCGCATCGAATTGCGGCCCGCGCAATCCTTCAGGATCATGCGCCGAAAACACCTGCGCCACCGCGCCGTTCGGCCAGACCAGCTTGCGTTCGGAGGATTTCCATTGCGGCCTCCGATCCGGCGGCGAACAGGCCAGGATACCGCTGTCACCAAACACCATGACATCCCGCACCTGATCATAGGTCTCGCCAACCAGGGCCACGCGCTGCTTGGCTCCCGGGTCCAAAGGGCGCGCGCCCTCGACCTGGCTACGCACCCATTCCGCCCCGGCCCGGGTCTTGCCCGCACCGCGCCCCCCCATGATGACCCAGCTTCGCCAGCCGCCCGCAGGCGGCAACTGGTGCTCCAAAGCCCAGAACTCGAAAAGAAAAGGGAGCGCAAAAAGCGCTCCCTCCCCAAGTCCGTCCAAAAAGCCTTCACGAACCTCGGCTGTCTCTGATGCGAGCCAGACGGCTCCCGATCTCAGATCGGGCGGCGTCGAGGTCCAGGGCAAAGCTTCCCTGCACGATTCCCGCTTGTTTTCGATAATGTTCGTCAAGGCTCATCTCCACTCTTCGGCAGCTGCTGATAAGCTTTTCCGCCTCCAGCAAGTCTCTGCTGCCAGCCACAAGGTTTGCATCCTCCCCGGCCTCAAGCTGCAGTCGCAAGTCTTCCGCCCGCTTGCGCAAACTCAGTATCGATTCCTCAAGCGACCGCAGAATATCAGCCGACCGAGAAATGCGTTCCTCCGGGGTAATCAAAGTCATGTTTGCTCTTTTGCCTCATGCGTGAAAATTCTCCGCACGAGAGACACGAAAAAACGGCCCAGGGGTTACCCCCGAGGCCGTTGCCCACGTCTTCTAGCATGACACAACCTATACGTGAGACCGTGCGCAGAGTCAAGTCCAGGCCATCGGCCGGGCCTATTAACAGTTTGTTATCAATAGTAAATCAACAATTGCATTCGAGCCGTGCCGCAAGGCCGTTTTAACGGCCTTGGGCAACGCGAATTGAAATTCGCGTTGCAAAACGTCTTTCAAGACGTTTTGTCAAAGCCGCTTCACAGCGGCTTTGCATCCGGCAACCTCGTGAGTATCCAAACCAACCTTGTCGCATCACGACACACGCTCAGTTGTTCTGCCGTTGCGCCTCAATCTCACGCCATTTCGCAACGTTGCGATTATGCTCTTCGAGCGTCTCTGCAAAGGCATGTCCTCCCGTGCCATCCGCAACAAAGAACACATAATCGGTCAGCGCCGGGGCCACGGCGGCTTCCAGGCTCGCCATTCCCGGATTGGCAATCGGCGACGGCGGCAACCCATCGATGACATAGGTGTTCCAGGGCGTGTTGCTGCGGAGCTCGCTTTGTCTCAATCCTCGCCCCAGCACACCCTGCCCCTTGGTCAGCCCATAGATCACCGTCGGATCGGTTTGCAGCCGCATACCCCGGTTCAGGCGATTGACGAAAACACTTGCCACCTGGCCACGCTCTTCCGCAATCCCGGTTTCCTTTTCGATGATCGACGCCAGGATCAACATCTCCTCGGGGCTTGCAATCGGCAACCCCTCTTGCCGGCTCTCCCATGCGGCCGCAATCCGCAATTCCTGCACTTGTTGCATCTGCGCAAGCAGCGCCGTCCGGTCGGCACCGGACACTACTTCATAGCTGTCAGGGGCCAGCATGCCTTCATCCGGTCGTTCGGTGATCTCGCCGCTCAATACATCGATGGCATTCAGCGCCTCGACGACCTGCCAGCTGGTCACCCCTTCCGCCAGGGCAATACGATACCGCGTATCCGCATCGGCGCGTTTCGCCACATAGCCCTCGGGAGCCTCCTCGGTAACCGGATCAAACGCGGCGATTTCGACGAATTGATCCGTCGCCGGGTCAAGCTCGCGCACGCGGGCCTCAGTGCGGGTGACGCCAACACGATAGACGATCTCGGTACCGCAGGTGCTGGCCCCGCCGCGTGTCAACTGATCGACGATCTGTTCCATCGACGCGCCCGGCTTGACCAGGAAACTCCCGGCCTTCAGCTGGCTCGCCTTTTCGCTGTAATCCGCACCCAACCGGAAAATCGTCGCATTGCTGACCGCGCCCTGTGTCTCGAGATCACGGCTGACCTTGCCCATGTTCGAGCCACGCTCGACCCGCAGGCAGATCGCCTCTGACAGCGGCCCCTGGACCGTGTACTGGGATTTCCCCCACAGCACGACACCCACCGCCAGGAACAGCCCGACGACCAGGAATGTCAGCATGTTCGAGGCGAGACTACGCCACATCAGCCAACTTTCCCAAAGACGACGCTCGCATTGGTGCCGCCAAACCCAAAGGAATTGGACAGCGCCACGTTGATCTCGCGTTCCCGCTTGGCGTTGGGCGCCAGGTCGACCAAGGTCTCGACCGCCGGATTGTCCAGGTTGATCGTCGGCGGTGCCACCTGGTCACGGATCGCCAGGATCGAGAAAATCGCCTCGATCGCGCCGGCCGCGCCCAACAGGTGCCCGGTCATCGATTTGGTGGATGACATCGTCACCTTCGACGCCGCATCCCCCATCATCCGCTCAACCGCGTTCAATTCGATGGTATCGGCCATGGTGCTGGTGCCATGCGCGTTGATGTAATCCACATCCGCAGGCGTCAGCCCCGCGCCCTCAAGCGCCGCGCGCATCGAGCGTTCGGCACCATCGCCGGTCTCGGACGGTGCGGTGATGTGATAGGCATCGCCCGACAGGCCATAGCCCAGAACCTCGGCGTAAATCCTGGCCCCGCGCGCCTTGGCATGCTCGTATTCCTCGAGCACAACAACGCCCGCGCCCTCGCCCATCACGAACCCGTCGCGATCGGTGTCATAGGGGCGGCTCGCGGCCTGCGGATTGTCGGCATACTTGGTGCTGAGCGCCTTGCAGGCATTGAACCCGGCAATCCCGATCTCGCAAATCGCCGCCTCGGCACCGCCCGCGATCATCACGTCCGCATCCCCATGCTGGATCAGGCGGCTGGCATCGCCAATCGCATGCGCCCCCGTGGAACAGGCCGTCACCACCGAATGGTTCGGCCCCTTGAATCCGAAGCGGATACTGACCTGCCCGGAAATCAGGTTGATCAGCGCCCCGGGGATAAAGAACGGCGACACCCGGCGCGGTCCCTTTTCCTTGATCATCACGGCAGTGTCGGCAATCGAGCTCAGCCCGCCAATCCCCGAGCCAAGCATGACCCCGGTGCGCAGCCGGTCGGCCTCATCCTCGGGAGTCCACCCGGCATCGCGGCAGGCCATGTCGGCGGCGGCGATTCCATACAGGATGAAATCGTCGATCTTGCGCTGCTCCTTGGGGGCCAGCCAGTCATCGGCATTGAAGGTACCGTCGCTGCCGTCACCCTTGGGCACTTCACAGGCATAGGTGGTCGAAACCCCGCTTGCGACCGCATCGAATTGCTGGATCGGACCCGCGCCCGACTGTCCGGCCAACAGCCTGGACCAGCTTTCCTCAACCCCGCTCGCCAGCGGTGTCACCAGCCCCAATCCGGTTACGACTACTCTGCGCATGACTGTCTCTTGCCCCTTTTGCCATTGCGCACCGCTCTTACCCTGCACCGGGGTACCGGGGCAAGAGCACAGCGCATCACGAGGTGGCACCTTTCCGCGCTCCGCGCCGGGCCGCCCGCCTGATCGACGCCCTACTGGAACTCGGCCACCGGTTCGGGGCCAGGCTGCGCAATCCGCAGGGCTTCGGACAGGTCCACGGTCTTGCGGAACAGGGCGCGCCCCACCAGCGCCCCGGCGATATTCGGTATATAGGTCAGCCGCGCGATATCATCGACCGAACGCACCACGCCGCTGGCGATCACCGGCGCGCGCGCCTGTGCGGCGAGGCTCGCAATCAGCCCCAACTCCGCCTCGACCTCGTCCAGCTCGTTTTCGATATCGGTGATGATGATCCCGGCAAACGGTGCCTCTCCGAACGCCTCGACAAAGGCTTCGGGTGCCCATGCGCTCGACGTGCGCCAGCCATCGGTCATCACCTTTCCGCGCCAGACATCAACCGCCAGCACGATCTGGTCGGGATGAAACTTGGCCAACTCGCGCAAAAGTTGTGGATCGCGCGCCGCCAGCGTGCCCACCACGATGCGCCCCGCGCCCTTGTCAATCCAATGCTCCACCCGCTCGCGGCTGTGAAACCCGCCGCCCAGCTGTACGGGAATCCCCGCGCTGCGGATGATTTCCTCGACCAGCGCCGCGTTGTCGCCACGCCCCTCGACCGCATCGAAATCGGTCAGGTGCATCCAGCTCGCCCCGGCCTCGGCAAAGCCATGCGCGGTTTCAACCGGGTCCACATGCCAGATCATCGGCTCGTCCAGACGCCCCTTGGCCAGCGTGACACAACGCCCGCCCTGCAATTCCATTGTCGGAAAAATCAACATGACCTTACCCCCGATATTGGCCACCCGTTTCAGCCACAGGCTAGCACAACCCGAGAGGGAACATCGCCCTATTTCGGCGCTACCTGCTCTGTTTGCGGCGTCTTCACGCGGCCGGGGGGCCATTGCGGCGCAGCAGCACCACCGATTCGCCGCCACATTCGGTTTCGCGCATCTCTTCATAGCCCAGATGCGCCGCCAGCCGCAGCGACGCGGTGTTCTCGGCCGCGACCCGCGCCACAATCGGGCCGGGAATGACGCGATCGAACCAGTCATGCGCGGCCTCGGCCGCCTCGCGGCCAAACCCGCTGCCCTGCGCTTCGGGGGTCAGGATCCAGCCCGCTTCGGGAAACGGATCATAGTCCTCGCCATAGGCGCAGGCGCTGAAATAGAACCCGGTCTGCCCGACCATGATTCGCGTCTTCTGCTCGACCACGGCCCATTGCCCGAACCCGGTCATTTCCCAGTGTCCCGCGTTGCGCAGGAACGCCTCCCATGCCTTGCCCCGGCTCAACGGTATCGCGCCGCTGTTGCGCATCGCATCGCGCGCCGCCCAGATCTGGGCGAAACGGTTGAAGTCTTCGGGTTTCATCGCGCGCAGGGTCAACCGCGCCGTGTTGATATTGGGAACCGAACGGATCATTGCGCCGTTTCTTGTCTGCTTGCCTCAACCCAAAGGTGTCTACAGAATCCCTCCGGACGCAAGAGGCAGACGGCCCAGGACATAAAAAAACGGCGCCTCCCGAGGGAAACGCCGCTTCTGAAATCCGTCTGGAACGGTTCAGGACGCCGAAGTGATGAATTTGACCGCATCACCAAAGGTCTGGATGGTCTCGGCCGCGTCATCCGGGATCTCGATGCCGAACTCTTCTTCAAAAGCCATGACCAGCTCGACAGTGTCCAGGCTGTCTGCGCCCAGATCGTCGATGAACGAAGCGTTCTCGGTCACTTTGTCCTCTTCAACACCCAGGTGTTCTACAACGATCTTCTTAACGCGGTCTGCGACGTCGCTCATGTTACTTCCTCATTCCATTGCGGGCTCTTGGCCCAAGTCTGCCCTCGCCCGCTCGGGGTCGGTTGGTTTCGCCCGATTGGGCGGCTCGTTCCCGGCGTTCCGGGGATGACAGCCGGACGTTGTACCGCCGCCTGCCAAGATTGCGCCGCCTATAGCACAGAGTTGCAAAGAGGCAAACGCTTTCGAAAAGACCCGATCACTTCATCATTAGGTCTAGAACCTGCCGAAAAATTGTCCTTTTTCGGAGATAGACTGTCCTCATACGCGAAACAAGGGCCGAAGGCCCCAGGGGGCGGCATGAAACCCATGCACATACCCCCCTTGGCCGCCAGGCAAACGCCGCAAGGAGCACGTTCCATGATTCAGCTGCACGAAGCGCAAAGCCTGCTCCTCATCCTCGCCCTGCTGATCCTCAGCTACCTGGTGTTTCGCCTGCTCCGTCCCGGCGCGTCAAATTCCGACCACCGGGACGATCGTCATGACGCTACAGCATCGCCATCCCGCCATTCACATGCAGGGTCGCGCCGGTGACATAGCCGGCCTCGGGGCTCGCCAGATACAGCACCGCGGCGGCGATCTCTTCTGCATCTCCCATGCGTCCGGCGGGCACCTGCCCCAGGATACCGGATTTCTGGTCATCGGTCAGCTTGTCGGTCATCGCCGTCGTGATGAAACCGGGCGCGACCGCGTTGACGGTGATGCCCCGGCTTGCCACCTCATAGGCCAGGCTCTTGGACATCCCGACCATACCCGCCTTTGACGCCGCATAATTGGCTTGTCCCGGATTGCCGGTCGCGCCGACCACCGAACTGATATTCACGATCCGGCCCCAACGGGATTTCATCATGCCGCGCATCACGCCCTTGCAGAGCCGGAACGTCGCCGTCAGGTTGACATCGAGCACGCCCTGCCATTCCTCCACCGACATCCGCATGAACAGGTTGTCGCGGGTGATACCGGCATTGTTGACCAGGATATCCACCGCACCCATCGCTTCCGCTGCCTGTTTGGGCAGCGCATCCACCGCGTCAGGATCGCTCAGGTTGCAGGGCAGCACATGGGCCCGCTCGCCAAGTTCGCCGGCCAGCGCCTGGAGCGGTTCAACCCGCGTCCCCGACAATCCGACCGTTGCCCCCGCCCCGTGCAGCGCACGCGCGATACCGCCGCCAATTCCGCCAGACGCACCGGTAATCAGCGCGCATTTTCCTGTCAGATCAAACATTTCGACTTCCTTTTCTGCTTAGCCGAGGCTCACGGCAGCGGCCTTGACATCATCCGGCGCGCCAACCGCCTTGCAGGCGATCTCGCGGTTGATCTTGCGGATCATCCCCGACAGGGCCTTGCCCGCGCCGATCTCCCACGCCTCGCCGACGCCTTGCGCGCCCATGCATTCGACACTTTCGCGCCAGCGCACGGCACCCGTGACCTGTTCGACCAGCAGCGCCCGGATCACGTCCGGATCGCTGACCGCCTCGGCACGTACATTCGCCACCACGGGCACCGCCGGGGCCTTGATCGCCACTTCTGCCAGCGCCTGCGCCATCACGTCGGCCGCGGGCTGCATCAGCGCACAATGGAACGGCGCGCTCACCGGCAACATGATCGCCCGCTTGGCGCCGCGCTCCTTGGCAATGGCCGCCGCGCGTTCGACCGCACCCTTGGCACCCGAGACCACAACCTGCGTCGGGTCATTGTCATTCGCGGCCTGGCATACCTCGCCCTCGGCGGCGGCCTCGGCGACCTCGCGCACGGTGGCAAGGTCCAGCCCCAGAACCGCCGCCATCGCGCCCTGTCCCACCGGGACGGCATCCTGCATCGCCTGCCCCCGCGTCCGCAGCAACTTGGCCGTGTCGCCCACGCTCAGCGCCCCCGCCGCCGCCAGCGCGGAATATTCTCCCAGCGAATGCCCGGCCACATGGCTGGCGGCTTCGATGCCGACCCCCTCGGTCTCCAGCGCGCGCATCGCCGCCATCGATGTCGCCATCAGCGCCGGCTGCGCATTGCGCGTCAGCGTCAGTTCCGCGATGTCGCCGTCCCAGATCAGCGCGCTCAACTTCTCGCTCAGCGCCTCGTCCACCTCGTCAAATACCGCCTGTGCCGCCGGATACGCGGCGGCCAGCGCCTGTCCCATGCCGATCGCCTGCGCGCCCTGACCGGGAAAAACAAATGCTCTGCTCATGTTATGCCTCCATCTGCCGTCTTTGGCATAGCCCGGCGCGCAGAGAGAGGCAACGGGGCAAGCACCTGTGCGCGCACGCGCGTACCATGTGCGCCCGCGCCGCCATGCTCCGGTTGTACCCGGAAGGAAATCCACTATTTTTGTCGGAAATCGCCTGCCGAGGATGCCATGCCGCTGAACAACACCCCCACCCGCTATGGCGCAATCAGCAAGGTCTTTCACTGGCTCACCGCGCTGTTGATCCTGACGGTGATCCCGCTGGGGATGATCGCCAACGGCATGGCGCATGATCTGAACGCTCCCGAAATCGCCAGCACCCAAGCCGACATCCAGCGCACCGCGCTGTTGTTCTCAATGCACAAGACCACCGGCGTTCTGATATTTTTCGTCGCGCTGGCCCGCATTCTCTGGGCCTGCACCCAGCCCAAGCCGGTGCCGCTTCATCCCGCGCGCCGGCTCGAAACCTTCGCTGCGGAAACCGTACACTGGCTGCTCTACGGGTCGCTGGTGCTGGTGCCGCTGAGCGGCTGGATCCATCACGCGGCAACCGTGGGCTTTGCGCCGATCTGGTGGCCCTTTGGCCAGTCCCTGCCGCTTGTGCCCAGGGATGAAGACGTGTCGCATCTCTTTGCCAGCCTGCACATGATCTTTATCCGCGTGCTGCTGCTGGCGCTTGCCCTGCATGTTGCGGGCGCGCTCAAACATGTGGTCATCGACCGCGACTCCACGCTGCGCCGCATGTGGCCCGGCGGTGGCGAGACCGAACCGCCCGCAACCGTCGCGGCCCATTCCGCCTTGCCCGCCCTCGCCGCGCTGATCGCCTGGTCCGGGGCGCTCGGCATCGCCGCGCTGTCGGGGGTCTTTGCACCCCATGCGGCCCCACCTGCACCAGCGAGCGCAACCGCCACCGCCCCGTCAGACACCACGACCGCCGGCTGGCAGGTTGTCGAAGGGACGCTGGCGATCTCGATCACCCAGATGGGCAGCACCGTCACCGGCGAATTCGCCGACTGGAACGCCGACATCACCTTTGACACCCCCGCCGCGCCCGGCCCCGCCGGCACGGTCGAGGTTACGATATCGATCCCCTCGCTGAGTCTCGGCGGTGTGACGCAACAGGCGATGGGCCCCGACTTCTTTGATGCCGAAACCTTCCCCACCGCCCGCTTCACCGCCGACATCCTGCGCACGGACACCGGCTATGACGCCACCGGAACCCTCACCATCCGAGACACCACCCTGCCCGTCACCCTGCCGTTTGACCTGATCCTTCAGGACGACACAGCCACCATGACCGGCACCCTGCAACTGCAACGGCTCGACTACCAGATCGGCCCATCCGTCACCGACCCCGCCTCGCTTGGCCTGGATGTAGAAGTAGACGTGGCGCTCACGGCGACGCGCAGCGGGGAATAGGCCAGAACGCATCTGCGACAGCTATTCGGACATTGAGACTAATGTGATATTCGGGTCTTTCTAAATTTCCTGTTCTAGAACATCTACGACCTTTTGTAGCGTCGAAATCAATGGAAGTGTCCTTCCGTCCAGCAATACAATCTGTGCCGAGACGGCTTGCAATAGCTTGGAAGGCATGCTGCCGCCCAGAGTAACCAAGCTACCGGTGGTTCTGTGGGGATTAGTTAAACCCTTATGGTTACTGTTTTCACGCTTAACAATTTGGTGCTTTGAGGCGTTAGCGGCTTCGTAGATTGCTTCAAAATCTGGTTCTCGCTCGAGGATTCTAGCTCTAACTGCTGAAATTTTTCCACCTTCTCTTTCAGAGATGTAGTCAACCGTATGAGAAATGACGATTGTAGCTGCCACTTGCAGGTCATGCGCTTGTTGATCCTTCTTGAGCCTCTCGAAGATCGGCAATACGATTCTCTCAAAGTACTCTCTAGCTTCCACGGCAAAGATTCCGCATTTTAAACAAAAATTGTGCGCTTATCTTCGAATTTGGCAAAGCGCGAATGTCTAGTCACGAAGGCAAGAACCCAGTGCAGACTTCGATCCCCGGCACTTGTAAAACGTCGCACCAATACACATGAGGCTGACGAAAACTGGCACATCGCTTCTCGACGCAAAGCCACCCTACTCCACCGCCCGCAATTCCGAATTGATCACGATGCGGATGTCGTCGGAGCCCATTGGCACGAACGCGCCCATGTTCCATTCCGAGCGTTTGATGTTGGCCACGGCGGTCACGCCCAGCCATGTTCCGGAGAAATAATTGAAATAGCGCCCGACCGGATGTTCGCCGACCGCATGTACGGTCACGTCGAACTCGGTCTCCTTGGTCACGTCCTTGATCGTCAGATCACCCCTGACCCTGAGCTTCATCGGCGCAACCTGCTGAAAGGACGTGGAGTTGAAGCTGATCAGCGGGTATTTCTCAAGATCAAAGAAGGTATCGCTCCACAGGTCGTTGTTGAAGCGCTCGACCCCGGTTTCCATGCTGTCCACGGGGATGGTGAAAAACGCCGACGACTCCGGCACCGAGTTCAGCGAAAAATTCAGCGAGCCATCCACCTTGGTGAATTCAAGCGATTGCTCGGAAAAGCCGGAATGGTCCCAATAGACCCGCACCTCGGTATGTTCCGGGTCCACGATCCATGTTTCCGCCAATGCCATGGTGGTCCAGCCAAAGGCGGCAAGGACACAGGCCGCTATCGTCTTTCTGATCATCAATCCCTCCGGGCGTGGTTGCGCTGCCCAAGTCAGCCAAGGTTGCGCTCTTGCCGGCGGGGGGACAAGAGTGCAACGCAAAAAATGTTGTGGGCCAACAGGCGGGCCCGCAACCTGATCTGCCTCAGCTGGCGTCGTCGCCCTCTGCCGCCTGTGCTTCGACCGAGATGCGAACCTCGACCTCGTCGCTAACGTAAGGGGCGAACATCCCGAGGTCATATTCCGAACGCACCAGAGTCGTGGTCGCGTCAAACCCGGCCCAGGGCTTGTTCGCCATCGGATGCATGCCCGCCTGGTTCAGCCTGGCGTCCAGAACCACCTGTTTGGTCACGCCGTTCAGGGTGAGATCGCCGGTGATCAGCGCGGTATTGTCGCCGGTGACCTCGATGCCGGTGGACACGAATGTCACCATCTCATCCTCGCTGGCGCCAAAGAATTCGGGCGACATGAAATGCTTGAACCGGTCTTCCCACCCGGTCAGCATCGACATGACCGGCATCGAAACCTCGACGCTGGAGGCTTCGGGGTTTTCGGCGTCAAAGCTGATCTTGCCGTCAAAGCCCGAGAACATGCCCCAGCTGGTAGAATATCCCAGGTGGTTATAGCTGAACACCACCTGGCTGTGGCTCGGATCAAGCGTATAGGCCACTGGCTCGGCGGCAACGGTCGTGGTGACGAGGCCAAGTGCGGCGGCGAAAAATACGGCTTTCATGGGGTCGGTTTTCCTCTCTGTGGGGTCTGCGTTTGATGAGCGATATCTAGGGGATCGCGGGACAAAACCAATCCCGGAAAACTCCACAGGATCTGTGGATTGGCGAACAGTCGCGCAGCGGCCCGGTATCTTGCCCATCGCGCGTTGCCTTGACGGGCGACTTGGGCTTGCCCTGATGGCAGATCCGTGTATATGGGGCGTTCCTTTCGCACGTATCTGAACCGCGCAGTCTCTCGTGGCGGGGCCGCGAAAGGACATTGGCCCCACCTTTGAAATGCGCCTTGAAACAAGAACAGGAGTCAACATGCCACTCTATGAGCATGTCATGATTGCGCGTCAGGATCTGTCCAACACGCAAGCTGAAGGCCTTATCGAACATTTCGGTGCGGTCCTGTCCGACAACGGCGGCAAGCTGGTCGATCAGGAGTACTGGGGCGTCAAGACGATGGCCTACAAGATCAACAAGAACCGCAAGGGCCATTACGCCTTCCTGCGCACCGATGCACCGGCACCGGCCGTTCAGGAAATGGAACGCCTGATGCGCCTGCATGACGACGTGATGCGCGTTCTGACCATCAAGGTTGACGCCCACAAGGAAGGTCCGTCGGTCCAGATGCAGAAACGTGACGAACGCGACAACCGTCGCGAGCGCCGTTGATCCACAGCTTGAGAAAAGGACTGTAAAACATGGCAGCCAAACCATTTTTCCGCCGCCGCAAAGTCTGCCCCTTCTCGGGCGACAATGCTCCCGCCATCGACTACAAGGACACCCGCCTGCTGCAGCGCTATATCAGCGAGCGCGGCAAGATCGTCCCCAGCCGTATCACCGCCGTCTCGGCCAAGAAGCAGCGTGAACTGGCCCGTGCCATCAAGCGCGCCCGCTTCCTCGCCCTGCTGCCCTACGCCGTCAAGTAAGGAGAAAGCACATGCAAGTCATCCTTCTGGAACGTGTTGCCAAGCTGGGCCAAATGGGCGACGTCGTCGACGTCAAACCGGGCTATGCGCGCAACTACCTGCTGCTGCAGAAAAAGGCGCTGACCGCCAGCAAGGCGAATATCGCCGCCTTCGAAGAGCAGAAAGCACAGCTTGAGGCCCGCAACCTCGAGACCCGTAAAGAGGCCGAAGCCCTTGGCGAGAAACTCGACGGGCAGCAGTTCGTCGTGATTCGCTCGGCCTCCGATGGCGGCAATCTCTATGGCTCGGTCACGCCCCGTGACGCAGCCGATGCCGCCACAGAGTCCGGCTTTACCGTCGATCGCAAGCAGGTTCTGATCCGCACCCCGATCAAGGCCCTGGGCCTGCATGAGGTCGAAGTGCACCTGCACCCCGAAGTCGACGTTCGCATCAAGCTGAACGTGGCCCGCTCGCCCGAAGAGGCCGAGCTTCAGGCCTCCGGCAAGTCGATCCAGGAACTCGCCGCCGAGGAAGAAGCCGAAGCGGAATTCGAGATCGCGGAACTGTTCGACGATATCGGTTCGGCCGCTTCGGATGACGACGCGATCGCCGATGCCGTCGATGCCGATGCCGACACAGCCGGGGACGACGCGTCCAAGGCCTGATCTGGCCCCCGGATCACCGACACGTTTCAAACCGCGCGGAGCCCCGGCCCCGCGCGGTTTTTTCATGAACCCGGTGTGAACCGTCGGTTAGCGCCTTTTGCGCGCGCGTATCATCCACAGCGCATTGGCCGAAATCATCGCGAGACCGCCCAGTTCCAGTATCCAGTTCATCCTGACATTGCTGAACTGTGCATTGATGAGCGCATCGAAATGGTGAAACCCCACCGCGCGCACCGCGATGAAGGCCAGCAGAAAGATCAGCCCCAGCAACATGAGCCAGACCTGGCCAAGGTGCCGCCACATGGTCCAGACGATGAGCAGGCCAAAGCCCAGACAGTAAAGCAGCAGGATGACGATGAACCCCGCCTGAACCGCGCGCCGGTCCTCGTACCAGCCCTGCAATTGCGCAAGGCAGCGTGCTCCGGCCGTGAGCGCCGACTGCAGATCCAGTTGCTTGTTCGCCATCAGCAGCACCAACAACAGCGCCAGGCCATAGCCAAACAGCCTGAGCCGTCCGGCCGGATGCCGCCAGAACGCCACCGCACATAACAGCGCAGCGATCCCGTAGACCGCAACCGTGACCCATCCCATCACGCTCGGGTCGCCAATGGTTGGCGACCAGTTTTGGTTCAGGCATTGCATCACCGCCGCCATCATCCGCGATCAGCCCTCCTGCGCCGGATCGCCGGAAAAAGCACTGCCCGCGCCGAGCGGTGCCATCCGGATCAGGCGCGAATCCGCGACCGCCGCCTGCCGGTGCGCCATGGCCGCACGATAATCAGGATCCTTGAGCATTGCGAGGAACGCGCCCGGTTGCGGATACTCGGCGATAAAGCACAAATCCCAACGTTCGTCCTGCGGGCCGATCACCACCTGCTCGAGCGCGCCGCGCCAGACGATGCGCCCGCCCACCCGCGCAAAGACCGGGCTGCTCAGTCGTCCATAGCTGGCATAGGCCTGCTGGCCGGTGGCAACGGTGCCATCCGGATAAGCCGCCTGCGCCCGCAGCCGCACGAGGTTCAGCATATGCACCGGTCCCTCGCGGTCATTGGCCTTGAACGCTTCGTAATCTTCTCGCGCGAACCCCAGATATGGCATTGGCCGTCCCTCCGTCACTGCCCCCAGATTGGCCCCTGCCGCCGCCCGGGACAAGACCGGCATCGGCAATCCGCCGCGCAAAACACGCCGATGACCGGGGGCGGCTTGCCGTGGACCCGGTTACGGATAGATTGCGTTCCGGATCAACAACTGGATTCTCAGATTCATGTTAACTCTGTCCCGCCGTCGCGCGTTGGCCGGGCTGCTCATGTGCCTTGCCACCGCAGCATGTGCAACGACCCCCGAACCTGTTGCCCCTGTCGGCCCGCCGCTCTATCCGAATGAAACACCGGAACTGCGCGCGCTGATCAACGAATACGCCGATCTCTACGAGATCCCGCGCCCGCTGGTTCACCGCCTCGCGATCCGCGAGAGCACACATCGGCCCGAGGCGATCAACCGCCCCTATTACGGCCTGCTGCAGATCCTGCCCGCCACCGCCCGCTCGATGGGGTTCAAGGGACAGCCCAGGGATCTGCTCGATGCGGAAACCAACCTGAAATATGCCGGGAAATACCTGCGCGGCGCATGGCTGATCTCCGATGGCAGCTATGACAACGCGGTGAAACACTATTCGCGCGGCTATTGGCACGAGGCCAAACGGCGCGGAATGCTGGTAGAGACCGGGCTGGTTCAGCCCTGATCCCGGACGCTCACGATTTAACGGGCCGCGATGATTGCGGCCCGTACCGGGGAAACCGGCAATCAGTCGTCGGTGGTCATCATTTTCCAGATCACCGCCCCCAAGGCCCCCCCGATTAGCGGCGCGACCCAGAACAGCCACAGCTGTGACAGCGCCGGCCCATCGGCAAACAACGCCACGCCGGTCGACCGGGCCGGGTTGACCGAGGTATTGGTCACCGGGATCGAGATCAGGTGAATCAGCGTCAACCCAAGGCCAATCGCAATCGGCGCGAACCCCGCGGGGGCACCTGACGAGGTGGCGCCAAGGATGATAATCAGGAAAAACGCGGTCAGAACAATTTCAATCACCAGCGCCGAAATCAATCCGAATTTTTCCGGCGACGCGTCACCAAACCCGTTCGACGCAAACCCGCCCACGCCCTGGAAATCGGACATGCCCGAGAACACCACGTATAGCGTCGCCGCGGCGGCGATGGCCCCCACGACCTGCGCCAGCCAATAGGGCAAGAGTTCCCCTGCCGGATGCCGCCCGCCAACCACCAGGCCAAGCGTGACCGCCGGGTTGAAATGGCCGCCGGAAATATGCCCCACTGCATAGGCCATGGTCAGCACCGTCAGGCCAAAGGCAAGACTGACTCCCAGCCAGCCAATCCCCACATTCGCCACGCCGGCCGCGAGGATGGCGCTGCCGCATCCTCCGAAC
Source organism: Microbulbifer sp. S227A (assembly GCF_049800935.1). Classification (NCBI taxonomy): domain Bacteria; kingdom Pseudomonadati; phylum Pseudomonadota; class Gammaproteobacteria; order Cellvibrionales; family Microbulbiferaceae; genus Microbulbifer; species Microbulbifer sp. S227A. The sequence goes on from NZ_JBNAFZ010000001.1 coordinate 46,285, forward strand.
ACCAACCAATAGGTGCCGAAAAACTCGGCCATCAACTTCTTTGACATCGGACACTCCTGTTCACGTTCTCGTGTACTCCGCGCCCATTGGTAACGCGAAACCGGGAAAACACACTGGGAAATATCCGGATTTTGTATCACTGCGCTGACAGGGTGATGCGCAAGACAAAAAAAGGGCCGCCCCAGGGGCGACCCTTTGCATCCAGTCTGATGACGAGACTATTCGTCTTCCATCGCCTCAACGGCCTTTTGCAGATCGTCCTTGCTCACCTCTTTGTCGGAGATGCTGGCCAACTCAAAGACATAGTCCACGACCTTGTCTTCGAACAGCGGCGCGCGCAGCTGCTGCTGCATCTGCTGGTTCTGCTGCACGAACTCAAAGAACTGGCGTTCCTGTCCCGGGTACTGGCGGGCCTGGTTCATGATCGCCTGGGTCATCTCGGCATCGCTGACCTCGACCTCGGCCTTCTGGCCCAGCTCGGCCAGCAACAGGCCCAGGCGCACGCGGCGCTCGGCAAGCTTGGTGTGCTCGTCGGTGGTTTCGATCTCGGGGTGATCATGCCCCTGAACGTCGGGGTTTTCCTCGTGCCACAGCTGGTGCGCGATCTGCTTGGCTTCGGCCTCGACAAGGCTCGGCGGCAGCTCGAAAGACACGATCGTGTCCAGCGCGTCCAGCAGGCCGCGTTTCATCACCGCGCGGGCGGCACCGGAATACTCGGCTTCCAGGCGCTCACCGATCTGGGTTTTCAGCGCGGCGAGATCCTCGGCACCGAATTTCTTGGCCAGTTCGTCGTCGATCTCGGCGGCAACCGGTTCCTTCACCTCTTTGATGGTGCAGGTAAAGACCGCTTCCTTGCCCGCCAGGTGCGCTGCCTGATAGTCTTCCGGGAAGCTGACGGTCACGTCTGTTTCCTCTTCGGCCTTCACGCCAACCAGCTGCTCTTCAAAGCCGGGGATAAAGCTGTTGGACCCCAGAACCAGCGGATAATCTTCGGCGGAACCGCCTTCGAACGCTTCGCCGTCGACCTTGCCAACGAAATCCATGACAACCTGGTCGCCATCCTTGGCCTTGCTGCCCTTGCGGCGGGCTTTGAAATCCTGTGCGGTTTCGGCCAGGTTGGCCAGCGCTTCTTCAACCGCCGCGTCATCCGCCTTGACCACGAGCTTTTCGAGCGAGATCGACTTCAGATCGACTTCCGGGATTTCCGGGAGCGCTTCATAGGACATCTCGACCTGAACGTCGTCGCCCTCTTTCCAGTCTTCGTTGGTCATCTTGACGTCGGGCTGCATCGCCGGACGGTCGCCGCTTTCCTCGAAATGCTTGTTCATCGCGCCGTCGATGCTTTCTTGCATCGCTTCGCCCATCAGGCGTTGGCCGAACTGCTTTTTCAGCAGCGGCATGGGCACCTTGCCCTTGCGAAAGCCTTTCATCTCGACTTCGGGCTGGGCCTCGGTCAGTTTTTCATTGACCTTCTCGTCCAGCTCGGCGGCGGTGACGGTGATCGCGTAGCCGCGCTTCAGACCTTCATTCAGCGTCTCGGTGACCTGCATCATGTTTCCCCATAGGTTCCGGCGTGCGCCCCGCGCACCCTTGCGAATTTGGGGCCTTCTATTGGTCGGGCGGCTGCGGCGCAAGAGGCATTCAGGCGCGAACTCTCACCAGCGGTGCATATCAACGAAAAACGCGCCCCCAGGGGCGCGTTTGCGATTGTCTCATGTGGTGCCTGCTGCCTCAGAACTTCCAGCGCGCGCCGAACATCACCGACGACGCGTCCTGGTAGCTGGCGGAAGGCTCGGTCAACTCGTAGGTGCGGTAACCCAGATAGGCCTGCACATTGGCATCGTCAAAACTCTGAACCGCGCCAATCCCGACCGAGTCGGCCTCGGCCCCGTCCACACTCCGGTCGCGGCCTTGGTAATAGTCGACCGACAGCGCCGTCTTGCCGATGCTCAGCCAATCCGCCTGGTAGCCCAGCTTGCCATAGGTATAGGTGCCACTGCTGGACCGATCCCCCGCCGCCAGCGTCACGCTGACCCCCGAGCTGTGCAGCACGCTGACCGAACCGATGGTGTCGTTGAACTTGTCGACATTTTCGGCGGGCCGGATTTCGGCATATCCAAGAGCGCCCTCGATCCGGAAGTCGCCAACGGTGTTCTTGTAGCGCAGCGCGATGGCGGTGGATTCCAGATCGCTGTCCTCGACAAGGATTTCCTCGCCCCATGAGACCGACAAGGTGAAATTGGCGAAACTGGGCGTGTCGTAACGCACACGGCCACGACGCCCGCCATCGAAATCGCCAAAAGAACCGCCGATGAAACGCCCGGACAAAGCACCGGCACTATCGCGGAAGCGGAACGCACCGGCAGTATCCGGGATCGCCACATAGGTGGCCAGCGATGTACCCGAAAGGTCGACCTCGGCAACGCCATCGGTCGACATGCTGCCCTGCCCGATATAGAACGTGCCATAGCGGTCGGTCTTGTAGCTGAGGTCCACCTTGCGGATGTTGCGGCGCTGCCAGTTCACGCCCTTGGGTGTGAAATCCTGCGACAACGCACCCGAGGCCCGCAGGCCAAGGGCGGTTTCAAAGTTGAAGGCAAGTTCGTTCGCGCCAAAGCTCTGGCGCACCCACAGGCCGATGCGGCTGTTGGAGGCCGAATTGTCCACAACATCCGAGGTGGTTTCCTCGCCATCGTCAAAGGACAGGTAGGCCGGGTCGAACTGACCATAAAGCAGCACGCTGCCGCCATTGCCGTTTTCGTATTTCAATTCTGCTGCGGCGGTTGTTGCCAGCGGCAACAGCGACGCAATCGTCAGGGTCCGAAGTGTGGAATGCATGTCAAATCTCGCTGGTGTGTTGATGCGCCAGCGTCAGGGCCCGGGCAGATGCCCACCATACCGGGCCGCACGCCGGTCGGCCCCCTAGTGGCATCAAAGCCGCAAGAATGCTCGTGCAAAACCTGTGGCGCGTCGTCGCACCCGCAACCTGCGGTAGCGCCCCTGTCGCCGGATTACCGTTCAACCTGCGTTACTTGAACAGCCCTCCGAACGCGTCGCGCAGCAGGTTCTTTTGCACCTTGCCCATGGTGTTGCGCGGCAATTCGGGCAACACCACCAGCTTGCGCGGATGCTTGAACCGGGCGAGCGACTGGCCCACCGCCTCCATGATGGCATCAGTATCGGGTGTTGCACCGGGCGCGGCCACCAGAACCCCGACCACGGTTTCGCCGAAATCAGGATGCGGCACACCAATCACCGCGCTTTCCAGCACGCCGGGCTGCTCGTCCAGTACCAGCTCGATTTCCTTGGGATAGATATTGTAGCCGCCGGAAATGATCAGGTCCTTGTTGCGCCCGACGATCTGGACATAGCCATGCGCGTCGATCATCCCGAGATCGCCGGTTATGAAAAACCCGTCTTCGCGCAGCTCTTCGCGGGTCTTTTCGGGCATCTGCCAATAGCCCTTGAACACGTTCGGGCCGCGCACCTCGATCTGGCCGACCTCGCCATCGGGCAGCGTATCGCCACTGTTGGCATCGGTGATCTTGAGCTCGACCCCCGGCAACGGGAAACCGACCGTTCCGGCGCGGCGGTCGCCGTCATAGGGGTTGGAGGTGTTCATGTTGGTCTCGGTCATGCCATAGCGTTCCAGGATCCGGTGCCCGGTGTGTTCTTCGAACTGGACATGGGTCTCGGCGAGCAACGGCGCGCTGCCTGATACGAACAGGCGCATGTGGTTCACCAGGTCACGGTCGAACCGCTCGTCATTCAGCAGCCGGGTATAGAATGTCGGAACCCCCATCATCGCCGTGGCGCGCGGCAAGTCGGCGATGATCTGGTCAAGATCGAACCGGGGCAGAAAGATCATAGATCCGCCCGCGATCAGGGTGATGTTGGTGGCCACGAACAGCCCGTGCGTGTGAAAGATCGGCAGCGCGTGCAGCAACACATCCCCGGCCCCGAACCGCCAGTAGTCCGCCAGCACCTCGGCATTGGACAGCAGGTTGGTCTGGGTCAGCATCGCCCCCTTTGAGCGTCCTGTTGTGCCCGAAGTGTAAAGAAACGCCGCCAGGTCCCCGGCCTCGCGCGGTACGGTCTCGAATGCGGATGGCTTGCCCTGCGCCTTGTCGCACAGGGTTCCGGTGCCATCGGCGTTCAGGGTTTCGAGCGCCGCCCCCGCTGCCCGCGCCACCGGGCCAAGCGCCTCGGCCCGGCCCCCGTCGCAAATCAGCACCCGCGCGCCGCTGTTTTCGACGAAATAGCTGACCTCGTCGGCCGTATAGGCCGTATTGAGCGGTAGAAAGATGACCCCCGCCTGCACACAGGCCGCGTAGACCGCCAGCGCCTCGGGCGATTTTTCGATCTGCACCGCCAGCCGGTCACCGGGCTGCGCGCCCAGTTCCACGAGGACATGCGCGAAACGGGCCACCTGAGCGAGGAATGCGCCATGAGTGATCATGCGCCCGTCCGGCAGGTGCAGGAACGCGGTGTCCTGCCCGGCGTAACGTCCGAACAGCGTGTCAAAAAGTGGATTTGCCATGATGTTTGTCCTCACGAAGTCGGTTTCTGTGCGGCCCGCGCCAGCGCGGTCACGTCGGATGATGCGGCAATGGTCTGTTTGCTGGCATAGCGCTCATGGTTCTGGGTGATCAAGGACAGGTCATAGAGATAATTGACCATCGCGCCGCCCGATTGCGCCATACCGTTGTCGGATATATCCGCACCGGCATGCACCGCATGCACCAAGGCCCCGTTGCCCAGATGGAACCGCGCCACCGGGTCATAGGGCGCGCCATCGCCGCGCCTGGCATGCAACAGGTAATGTGCCGCGCGCTGCCGTTGTTGCTCGGGTGTGTCGTCAGGCAGCCCGGCCCCCGCGTCTTTGGCCCAGCGGGACAGGCCCGGGATCGGCGACAGGGTCACAAAGGTCCGCAGACCCGGCAGCTCCCGCGACAGGTCCGCGACAACCTGCTTGATCAGCGAGTTGCCAAAAGAGATCCCCGCCAGCCCGTCCTGGCAATTCGAGATCGAATAGAACACCGCGGTATCGGCCTCATCCGCGGCGATGATCTCGCGCTTGCCGTTCAAAAGGGTCTGAACCGATGACGCGATACCACGCGTCAGGGCGACCTCGACAAAGATCAACGGTTCGCTTGGCATACTGGGATGAAAGAACGCGAAACAACGGCGGTCTTCCGGCTGCACCCGCCCGCGCAGCTCCTGCCAGCTGCCGATTTCGTGGACCGCCTCATAGGCGATGATCTTTTCTAGGATCTCGGCCGGGCTTTCCCAGTTGATCGGGCGCAGCACGAGAAAGCCCCGGTTGAACCAGGACGCAAAGAGATGCCGGAAATCGAGATCGACCATGCCGAATTCGGGCGCGTCCCGCATCAGGCGCAGCAGGTCCTTGCGCATCTCGACCAACTGCCCGGTGGCGCCCGGCACCTGGTTGAGCCGTCGGGCAAGCTCCTGGCGGCGGGCTTCGGAGGCGGCCAGAAACGCACGATAGGTCGGCTTGCCGGGCGCGGCGTCATACGCCGCAAGCGCGTCGCGCACCGCCTGTGAATCGATGCCAAGCCGCGTTGTCAGAAACCCGAAGAACGCCGCCTTGCCCGCGTCATCCATATCCGCATAGCGATCGAGAATATGCCGCGCCAGGATCATGCCCGACACCTCGCCGGAACTGCCCAGCAACGCATCGCACAACTCTTCTATGCTGCGCCCGGTGCGGTCCGGTTCGGTCGCCCGGCGATAGCGCCGCGCAAACACCGTGTTCATCAGGTCGGATAACAGGCTCATCCCCATGCCCCCCCTCTACCGAGGCAGCGGATTGCCGCCCGCGAAATCGGGAACGGCCCCTGCCCTCGATCGGCAACCTCGGAGATTTGGAATTCAAAGTCAAGGTTTTTGTATACAATAGTTACGATATAGAATACCATATGCGCATCAAGAGGAGATCCTGATGGACGTGCGACGTGCCGACCCGATCGTGGAAGAGCTGGAAAAACTGATATTTACCGGTACGTTCAACGATGGCGACCGGCTGGATGAAATTCGTCTGGGCAAACGGTTCGGCGTGTCGCGCACCCCGATCCGCGAGGCCCTGCAACGTCTGGTTGCCTCGGGGCTGGCGGTACAGTTGCCCCGGCGCGGTGTCTTTGTGGCGCTGCCCGGCCCCGTCGAGCTGATGGAGATGTTTGAAACCATGGCCGAGATCGAAGCGGTTTGCGCGCGCCTTGCCGCTCTGCGGATCACTGATACCGCGCTGGACGATCTGGACGCGATCAACCGGAATTGCCGGACCGCGATGCAGGCCGGGGATACGGACGGGTATTATCGCGAAAACGAACGGTTTCACCACGCCATCTACCAGCAGTCCGGCAACGGCTTTCTCGCGAAAGAAGCGCGGCGGCTGCAACATCGGCTGAAACCCTATCGCCGTATTCAGCTGCGTCTGCGTGGACGAATGGCACAATCCATGGCCGAGCACGAAACCATCCTTGACGCCCTCAGAGCCGGCAATCCAGCCGCGGCGGCCGAGGCGATGCGTGGGCATGTCGCCGTGCAGGGTGAAAAATTCCGCCACCTGATGAGCAGCCTGAACCCCGCCGGTTAACGCCGGGGCCGGGCGATGAACGGCCCGTCCCGCTCATTCCGGGGATGGAAAATGGCCATGCAACCGCTTGCAAAAGACGATTTTCTGCAACGGATGCCCAGCTTCGTCACATTCTGAACAATTTTATATTCCATTTTCACGAAGTTAGGTTAACACGTCATTAACGATTTCGGGCAGGGTTTGCAGGGATGGCCACCACTCACGATTTTTCTGTTCCACGCGCCGATGAGGTGATCGTTTCCGCACAGCCCGTCGCCTATTTTCCCGCGCGCCCGGATGGGCGGGACGAAACCTGTCATTGCGTTTTCATCGATGAAATCCAGGTGACCGATGGGGTCTGCCAGCGCCAGACCCTGCGTGGCTTGGAGGATCTGGTTACCGGGGATGAATATCGCTTTCCCGATATGCACCCGGATGGTCGCGCCCGTGTCAGGATCGAGGGCGAGGATGCCACGATCAGGTTGCAGGCCAGTGTCGAGGTTGGCCGCGCCGTGGTCCGGGCGCGGCGCACCCATCGTGTCACCCTGATGTCGGATTGCGCCCATGTGGTGCAGGCGGATCTGCTGGAGACCTCCACGCAACGGGTAATGCTTGCGCTGAGCGGTCAGGTCTTGGCCGGAGGCTCATATGCGCTGATCGCGATCGCGGCGTCTCAGGTACGCTGAATGGCTTGCAATCGGGCGGTGCCTGCCGCACCCGGCCCGATGCAAGCCGCGTCAGGCTGTCTGCTCTGCCGGGACCACCTGCGCGACCCAATCCATCAACGCCATCACGTCACCGGGCAGGCAGGTTTCCATGCCCTGCGCAAAGGTCTGAAATTGCGAATGATTGGTCGGGTTTACCGCCGTCAGAACCGGAATGCCCGCCATCATCGCATCTGCGATCAGGGGACGAAAGCCGCGCCCATCCGCTTCGTGCTTGCCAAACTTGTTGACGATCAGCAGCTGCGGCAAGGGGCCCGTCGCCGCCCCAAGAGACTGCGCCACATGCCCCACCGCCTGTTCAAGCGCCTCGGGATTCAGTCGGCAGCCGCGTGATCCGGCCCCCAGCGATTGCGAAATCCGAAACACCGGCCCGTCCGGTATCACCCGCACATCCATATCGCATAGGTCGCTGTCCGAACAGGTGGTGTTGGATTGAACCACACCGCCAAGACGCAGCCCCCGCGCGATCAGCCGATCCGCCAAATCCGACAGCAGCATATCCGCCTGCCCGCGCGCCATGGTTCTGATATAGGCCAATGCCATCGCAAGGCTCTCCTGTTCCGCTCCCGGAATGTGGTGCCGGAAATCGCCCGCCCGGGCAAGTGCGGTTTTTGCGCCGATGGCTCAGGCGTCGCGCATTTTGCGTTCCATCACCCACTGAAACAGGCGCGGCGACAGGCTGTTGAGCCACCAGGCAAACCGGGCAACCCGGCCCACAGGGATCAGCGGCGCGCCCCGGTCCAGGCCGCGCAGGATGACGTCCGCCGCCTGATCGGGTGTCATGTAATCAACCCCATCCGCCGCCGCCCCGGGCCGCGAAGTTCCGTCGGCGCGTAGCTGTGGATTGCCGATATTGGTGGCAATAAAGGACGGCGCGGCGATTTGGCAGCGCACCCCGTGCAGCGCCTCTTCCGAACGCAGGGACTTGAAGAACCCTTCCAACGCATGTTTGGAGGCGGCATAGGCGGTGCGGTGAAACAGCGGCGCAAACCCGGCCACCGACGAAATCGCCAGATGGGTGCCCCGCGCCGCGCGCACCGCCCCCAGCAACGATGCGGCAAGGGCCGTGGCAGAGAAGTAATTCACCTCGAACAGCTTGCGATGCGTGGCCTCTGGCAGATCGGCAAAGGCGTTGATCTGGGTGATGCCGGCATTATAGATCACCAGGTCGATACACCTGTGATCGCGCAATATCCGCTCCACCACAGCGCCCCGTTGCACCGGGTCGGTCAGGTCGCAGGCGATAGGCAATTGCCGCTCGGTCTCGACAAGGTCGCCCGGATCGAGGTCCAGCAGGATGGTCCGGTAACCGCGCCCCTGCAACCGCATGGCCAGCGCCCTGCCCAGCCCGCCGCCGCCGCCGGTGATGACCGCCGTTTTCATAGCCCCGCCGCCCGTCTCCAGAGATCGAACACCTCGCGGCTGGTCTTTTGCGGCACATAACCGAATACGGATTTCAGCGCGTCATTGGCCAGCACCGGACGGTATTGCAGGAACCGGACCTGCTCGGGCCCATAGCGGCTGAGGCGCAGGGGCCGCGCAAGGCCCAACACGGTTCTGAGCGCGCCCGCCGGCAGGTGCAGCACCGGCTTTCCCAGCTGTTCCGCCAGTTCGGATATCCCCATCGCCCCATCCCCCGCGACGTTGAAAATTCCGGCGGGCCCATCGGTGGCGGCACGCATGAGGATGCGGGCGAGGTCTTCGGTCCAGATAAAGACAAACGGGCTGTCGCTGCCCTTGATCGCGAGCAGACGTGGCTTGTGAAACAGCGCGGTGATCTGGTTTTCAGTGCCCGCGCCCAGCACCGTGCCAACCCGCAACACAACCTGTTCAAGCTGTGGCGCGCCTGCCCGGGCATGGGCCAGCATGTCTTCCACCAACCGCTTGTGGTGGGCATAGGGAAACGCGGTGTTGCCGCGCAGGGGATCGGTCTCGCGCAGGGGCACGGGATTGTCCGCGTGATAGCCATAGGCCGCCCCCGACGAGGTCACGACCAGCCGGCGCACCCCCTGTTCGATCGCCGCGTTCAGGATATTGCGGCTGCCGGTGACGTCCACCGCATAGGCGGTGGCGCGGCTCATCCTCCTGGGCGGGGTCACGATCGAGGCCAGATGCACGATCACGTCGGGGCGGTGCCGGGCAATCACCTCCGCCGCATCCGCGCCCGTCACGTCGAGCCGCTCGAAAGTGACATCTGGCGGCAGATCGCGGGCGGGCGCGAGATCGGTGGCGATGATGTCATGGCCCGCCAGCGCCCTCACCAGCGCACGGCCGATCATGCCAGAGGCACCGGTGATCAGGATACCGGGCATCGCGCGGCCTCTGTCCGGTTCAGCAGGGCGGCAAGCGCCAGCCCCGAAATCGCATGCCAGATCCCCCAGAACGCGGCCACCACGGCCATGCCGCCAAGCCCGCCGAAGAACCCGAAGATCAACACCAGACCCAGCCCGGAATTCTGGATACCGGTCTCGATGGTGATGGCCCGCCGGTCAAAGGACGAAACCCCCGCCAGCGTGGCACAGCCATAGCCCGCCGCCAGCGCAATCGCGTTATGGGCAATGACCAGCCCCGCCACGGCCCCGGCGAATTGCAGGAAAAACCCCCAGTTCGCCGCCAGCGCCAGCAGCACGAAGGCGATGAAGATTCCAAACGAGATCCATTGCAGCATGGGCCGGATCCGCGCGGCGATATCCGGTCGCCGGGTGTTCAGCGTGACACCCAGCACCAGCGGCAGGATCAACATCAGCCCGACGGTGATCGCCACGGTGAGCGGATCGATTTGCGTGCGCTGCAATATTGCGCGTGTGGGCGCGTACAGGCTGCCCCAAAAGGCGATGTTGAACGGCGTGACAAGTATCGTCGCAATGGTGGCAAAGGCGGTCATCGACACCGACAGCGCCGCATTCCCCCCGGCCCGATGCGTGATGAAATTCGAGATATTGCCCCCCGGACAGGCCGCAACAAGGATCAGGCCCAGCGCGATGGACGGGCGTGGTTGCGTCAGCAGGACAAGGCAATAGGTCAGCGCCGGCAGGGCCGCGAATTGCGAAACCAGCCCCGTGACCAGCGGTTTTGGCGCCTGCACCAGCCGGCGAAAATCCGATGGCTTGAGGTCGATCGCAACCGAGAACATCACGATTGCCAGCACCGTGTTCAGCACCGTCAGCGACCCGGGGCTGAAATTCAGGGTGATATCGTCAATGCCGGTCATACGCCCTGACCGCCCAGCGCCTTGATCCAGGCGTTGATCGCGCCGCGATAGGTTGCCTTGTCGACATAATAGGCCATGCGGGCGACGTTCAGATAGTTCATGCCGCCGGTCGCGCGGCCATAGCTGTCGGCCTTTTCCGCCTGCAACAGCCGCGCTTCGTTGCGGGCAAGGCGCAGACCGGCGATATAACGGGCGACCATCTCGGCCTGTTCATGCCGCCCCTGCCAGCCAAGTCCCGTCGCCTCGATCATGCCCAGGACAAACAGGTCATCGCGGCTCGGATGCATCGCGTTCAGGAACAGGTGCGGCGCATCGCCCTGCCAGTTCAACAGCGCGTCGTCGATGAACGGGTAGTGCAGCCGATAGCCGGTGGCCGCGAGGATCATGTCGTAATCCGCCTGGCTGCCATCCTTGAAATGCACGGTATGCCCATCAAGCCGGTCGATATCGGGACGAATGCGCAGATCACCGTGCCCCGCGTGATACAGCACCAGCGAATTCACCACCGGATGACTTTCATACAGCTTGTAGTCCGGCTTGGGGAAGCCGTATTTCTGCGGGTTCCCGACGAACCAGCCCAGGATCAGCGCGTCGACCTTGCGCTTGAGCCACCTGGGCAGCTTGATACCGCCGCCCACTGTGTCCGCGGGTTTGCCAAAGACATATTTGGGCACAAAGTAATACCCCCGGCGCATCGACAGGTCACAGCTGATCCCGTGGTGGATCGCATCCACCGCGATGTCACAGCCGGAATTGCCCGCGCCGACCACCAGCACCCGCTTGCCATCAAACTGCGAGGCATGGCGGTATGCGGCGGCGTGTATCAGTTCGCCGTCGAACCTTCCGGCAAAACGCGGTTGGTTGGGTTCGGACAAGGTGCCATTGGCGATCAGCACCCCTGCATAGATCGCCTCGTGCTCGCCCGTGTCATCACGCCAGACCACGCGCCAGCCGTCACCCGATTGCCCCAGCGGTTCGGTGCGCAGAACCTCGGCATTGAACTTGTAATGACGGCGCAGGTCGAAATGATCGGCAAAGTCGCCGAAATACCGTTTCATCTCGCGATGCGAAGGGTATTCCGCGACGTCGTCGCGCATGGGGAAATCGGTGAACTCGGTCATCCGCTTGGACGAGATCAGATGCGCGCTCTCGTACATGGTGGATTTGGGATTATCGATATCCCAAAGCCCCCCCACATCCGAATGCAGCTCGAACCCCTGAAAGGCGATGCCCTGCTCCTGCAAGGTCTTGGCCGCAGCCAACCCCATCGGCCCTGCGCCGATCAGGGCAAACTGTTCGCGCGTCTCGCTCATCCGCTTCCTCCGTTAAATCGCCACACTAACTTGAACAACTGTTCAATATAAGGCAAGCTGATTCTATGAAGAGCCCGGAAACCCCACGTCAACGCGCCCCGTCCCGGCGGGCCATGGAAACCCGCGAACGGATATTGGACGCGGCGGAAATCGTGTTTGCCGACAAAGGGTTCGATGCCGCAACCCTGCGTGACATCGCGGCCCTTGCCGATGCCCAGGTGGGGTTGGTGCATCACCATGGGGGCGGCAAGGCAGAGCTGTTTGCACAAACGGTGAAACGCCGTGCCGATGACCTGTCCTCCGCCCGGCTCGACACACTGACCGCCAGCCAATCCGCCGGGGCGGTGACGGTCGAAGACCTGATCGGGTGCTTTTTCGGGCCGTATCTGGACCGTGCGGCCAGCGGCGATGCGCAATGGCTGGCCTATGCGCGGCTGGTGGCCATTGTCTCTGCCGATCCGCGCTGGCGCGACCTGGCCGCCGAGTGTTTTGACCCTACGGCCAACCGTTTTATCGATGCCTTCGCGCAGCTGTATCCCGACGCGCCGCGTGTGGCGATCGCGTCGGGATTTGTCTATTCGGTCTCGGCGATGCTGGCGCTGCTCACCTCGGCATGGCGGATCGAAACACTGGGCGCGACCGGCTCAATCGGAACCGGGCGGCGGGACGAGTTGGTGCGCTTTTGCGCGGCGGGCATCCGGGCGAGCCTGCAACCGGGCTGAGCGCCGGACCGGCTCAGGCGGAGAGCTGGCTGGCCTCGCGCGCAAGCTTTTCGATACCGGCCCAGTCGCCCGCCTGCATCAGATCGACCGGCGCAACCCAGCTGCCACCGGCGCAGAGCACATTGGGCAGCGACAGGTAGCTGGCGGCGTTCTTGGTGCTGACACCACCGGTCGGGCAAAAGGTGATCTGCGGCAAGGGCGCGCCGATCCCCTTGAGCGCGGGCGCACCGCCCGAGGCTTCGGCGGGAAAGAACTTGAGCATGTCATAACCACGTTCCAAAAGCAGCATCGCCTCGGTGGCGGTCGCCGCTCCCGGCAGGGTCGGCAGATCTTCGGCCTCGCAGGCATCGAGCAGACCCGGCGTCGATCCCGGCGACACTCCGAACTGTGCCCCGGCCTCGCGGGCATTGCGCACATCCTGCGGCGTCACCAGGGTTCCGGCCCCGACGATGCCACCGGGTACCTCGGACATGATCCTGATCGCCTCAAGCGCAACCGGCGTGCGCAGCGTGACTTCCAGCGCGGGCAAGCCGCCCGCCACCAGCGCCTCGGCCAGCGGCCGGGCGTGGGCGATATCATGGACAACGATCACCGGAACAATCGGCGCGCGGGCGCAAATCTCGCGGGTGCGCCGGCTGGCGTCTTGGGGGGACAGGGACATGGATCAAACTCCGAAAATGGTTGCGCCGCTGTCTGCGGCGGAAACCGCGCGACGGAAATTGGCAAATAGCTCGCGCCCCAGACCGGCCTCGTTGGCAGACAGGTCCGCCTCTGCAGCGGGGCGGTCCAGCACGCCTTCGGTCAGGATTTCGAGTGCGCCGGTCTCGGCATCGACGCGCAGGATATCACCATCCCGCAAACGCGCAATCGCGCCGCCGTCAAGCGCCTCGGGGCTGACATGGATCGCCGCAGGCACCTTGCCCGACGCGCCCGACATGCGCCCATCGGTGACCAGCGCCACCCGGTGCCCCTTGCCCTGAAGGATCGACAACAACGGCGTCAGGCTGTGCAGCTCGGGCATGCCATTGGCCTTTGGCCCCTGAAAGCGCACGACGACGATGGTATCCCCGGTGAATTCCCCGGCCTTGAATGCCGCCTTGACGGCCTCCTGGTCGTGGAACACACGCACCGGTGCCTGAACCGTGCGATGTTCCGGCGCAACCGCCGAGATTTTCATCACCGCCGTGCCCAGGTTGCCTGACAGGCGCTTCAGCCCACCATTGGCCTGGAACGGGTCGGAGGCCGGACGCAGGATCTTGTCGTTCAGCGATGTGCCGCTGCCTTCTTCCCAGCTCAGGACGCCGTCGCGGAGCCTGGGTTCCGCCGTGTAATGCGCCAGCCCGTCGCCCGCGACGGTGCGGGTATCGGGATGCAGCAGGCCCGAGGACAATAGATCGCCGATCATGTAACCAAGGCCGCCCGCCGCGTGGAAATGGTTCACATCCGCCAACCCGTTCGGATAGACACGCGCCATCAGCGGCACCACGTCGGACAGGTCCGAGAAATCCTCCCAATCGAGGATGATGCCCCCCGCCCGCGCCATCGCAACAAGGTGAATGAGCAGGTTGGTTGACCCCCCCGTGGCGTGCAGGCCGACGATCCCGTTCACAAAGGCGCGCTCGTCGAGGATGTCGAAAACCGGGGTATAATTGTTGCCCAACGCGCTGAGCGACAGGGCCCGCCGCGCCCCTTCGACGGTCAGTGCATCACGCAGCTCGGTGTTCGGATTGACAAAGCTCGATCCCGGCAGGTGCAGCCCCATGAACTCCATCAGCATCTGGTTGGTGTTCGCCGTGCCATAGAACGTACAGGTGCCCGGCCCGTGATAGGCCGCCATCTCGGCCGCCATCAGCGCATCGCGCCCCACCTCGCCAGCGGCGAATTTCTGACGCACCTTGGCCTTTTCGTCATTGGGCAGCCCCGAGGTCATCGGGCCGGCGGGCAGGAACACGATCGGCAGGTGGCCAAAGGCCTGCGCCGCGATGACAAGCCCCGGAACGATCTTGTCGCAGACCCCCAGGAACACCGCCGCGTCAAAGGTGTTGTGGCTCATGGCGACCCCGGCGGCGAGCGCGATCACGTCGCGGGAAAACAGGCTGAGCTCCATGCCCGCCTCGCCCTGCGTGACACCGTCGCACATTGCCGGAACACCACCCGCCACCTGCGCGGTGCCGCCAACGCCGCGCGCCGCGGCGCGGATCAGGTCGGGATAGCGCTCGAACGGCTGATGCGCCGAGAGCATGTCGTTATAGGCGGTGACGATGCCCAGATTGCCGCCGCTTCCCGTGGCCAGCGCCTGCTGGTCCGGACCAGCGCCGGCAAAGGCATGGGCCTGGCCGCTGCATGACAGGTGCGCACGCGCCGGGCCCTTGTCGGCGGCACCGCGCATACGATCCAGATACCGGCCCCGCGCCTCGCTGCTGCGCGCGATGATCCGATCCGTGACTTCGGCAATTTTGGCATGTAGAACCATGAGAGCGCTTTCTCTTTCGGGTCTGGTTGCGTCTCAGCCCCGGACAGATGCAATCGGCGACGTCTGGAAAACACCGCCCGAGAATGCCGGGACCTGTTGCGCAACTGGTGAAGCAAAGATCGATGGTAGCGCTAACACCTCTTGCCCCAAACGGCAAGCCCAAACCCCGGTCATCCTGTCGCGGCTGCGCATTTCCCGGGCAGGATCCCCCGCCCCTGCGCGGTTGGCGGCGGGATCTATTGCATCGTTCGGACATTGATATAGGCTGAAGAAAAACCGGGCCGGGGCAGACCTCCGGCACCGCATAAGACCAACGGGGAACATGGATCAAGCAACACGCCCGGACATCGCGTCTGATATCTCTGCGGTTGACGTCAACCGTGTGTCGAAGATTTTTGCCGGAGAGCAGGAGGTGCGCGCGCTTGACGATGTTTCCGTGTCGATCCGCCGGAACGAGTTCTTTACCCTGCTTGGCCCTTCGGGCTGTGGCAAGACCACGCTGCTTCGGCTGATTGCCGGGTTCGAGCCGCCAACCATGGGAAGCCTGCAACTGGGCGGGCGGGACATTTCGCGCCTGCCCCCGAACCAGCGGCCGATCAACACGGTATTCCAGAACTATGCGCTGTTCCCGCATATGAGCGTCGCGGGCAACATCGCCTTTGGCCTCGAGATGCTGGGCAAGCCCAAAACCGAGATCGCCGAAACGGTCGACCGGATGCTCAGGCTGGTGCAGATGGAGCCGCTCAGGAACCGGCGCACATCCGAGATCTCGGGCGGGCAGCAACAGCGCGTGGCGCTCGCCCGTGCCCTTGCCCCGCATCCCGAGGTGCTGCTGCTGGATGAGCCGCTCTCGGCGCTCGATCTCAAGCTGCGCAAGGATATGCAGATCGAACTCAAGCGGTTGCAACACGAGACCGGGATCACCTTTGTCTTTGTCACCCATGACCAGGAAGAAGCCCTGACCATGTCCGACCGTATCGCGGTGATGAGCGCCGGCAAGATCCTCCAGATCGGCTCGCCCCGCGACATTTACGAACGCCCCGCAGAACGCTTCGTGGCGAATTTCATCGGCGAGTCGAACTTTCTCGATGCCGACCTGTCGGGCACCGGTGTCGCCCTGCGCGCAGGCGGGCGTTTTGAGGCCCGCGTCCCCGAGGGTGTTGCCGATGGGCCGGTCAGCGTATTGGTCCGCCCCGAACACGCGCAGGTGCGTGCCGGGTCCGCCGGCGATGGCGAAATCGGTGGCGTGCTCGAAACCGTGGTCTATTCGGGCGATGCGACCTCTGTGCATATGCGTCTGAGGACCGGAGAACTGGTCAAGGCGCGGATGCCCAATTCACCGGGGTCCGCGCGTGACCTGCCCGGCGAAGGCGGCGACGTCACCCTGACGATCGCGCCGGGAGCCATAACCGTACTGAAGGATTGAGCCCGTGACCGATACCGCGTCATCCTTTGCGCCCGGCGATCTCGAGGCCGAAGCCACGCGCCAGGACAATCGCCGCCGCTGGCTGCTGTCGCTGCCCGCGCTGGTCATCATCCTCTGCGCCGCGACCGGCCCCTTGATGGTGATGGTGATCTATTCCTTCCTCGCGCCGGGCGATTACGGCAACGTCAAATGGGAGTTCTCGACCGACGGCTGGGTCAACATCTTTCTTCAGCGCGACATATTCGACGACACGCTGATGTGGGCCGACGCGCATCTCTCGATCTTCTGGCGCAGCCTGTCGCTGTCGTTGATTACCACGGTGATGACATTGATCTTTGGCGTTCCGACCGCCTGGTTCATCGCGACCCAGCCACCGGGCCGGCGCGAATTCTGGCTGTTCCTGATCACCGTACCGTTCTGGACCAACCTGTTGGTGCGGACCATCGCGATTCAGGAATTGCTGCGCGCCGAAGGGGTGTTCAACAACATCCTGATCTTTACCGGCATCATCGACACCCCGATCCAGCTGATGTTCACCAATTTCGCCATCGCGTTTGGCATGACCTATGTCTACCTGCCGCTGATGGTGCTGCCGGTCTACGCGGCGGTGGACAAGCTCGATTTCCGGCTGGTCGAAGCGGCCCATGATCTCTACGCCGGTCGCTGGACCGCGTTTCGCCGGGTGATCCTGCCGCTGATCAAGCCGGGGATCATCGCCGGGTCGATCCTCGTTTTCATCCCGTCGCTGGGCGCTTATGTGACGCCGCGCGTGCTGGGCGGCGGCAAGAACCTGATGTTCGGCAACCTGATCGAATTGCAGTTCGGTGCCGGGCGCAACTGGCCGCTGGGCGCGGCGCTGTCGCTGATGCTGATGGCGGCGGTGATGGTGTCGCTGATCTGGTACGTGCGCGTCACCTCGCGGGAGCAGGCCGATGGCTGAACCAACCCAAACAGACCCAAAATCAAAGGCGCGCGGCTATTCCGTGCGCACCCTGCCCGGCTTTGCCATCGTGGCGCTGTTTACCTTTGTGGTACTCTATGCGCCGATCATGATCCTCGTGACCTTTTCCTTCAACGCCGGCACCTCGCTGGCGATCTGGGAAGGGTTCTCGCTGCGCTGGTATCAACGCGCCATTGCCAATGAACAGGTCCAGGATGCCGCCCTGCGCTCGTTCTATCTGGCGGCCGCCGCCGCATCGATCGGCACCGTCGCCGCCACCATGGCGGCGCTCGCCACCACCCGCACCCGCCGCTTTACCGGGCGCACGATGATCTATGCGCTGATCAACCAGCCGCTGATGGTGCCCGAGATCGTGACCGCCGTGGCCCTGCTGATCGTCTTTGCCGCGGTCAAGGTCTGGACCGGGCATACCAGCATGATCTACCTGATCGTCGCCCATACCGCGTTTTGCGTGCCCTTCGCCTATCTGCCGATCCGCGCCCGGCTCGAAACCATGGACACGTCGCTCGAAGCCGCCGCCGCCGATCTCTATGCCTCGCGCTGGCAGGTGTTTCGCCGCGTGACCCTGCCGCTGATGTGGCCGGGGATCGTTGCGGGGATGATGCTGGCCTTCGTGATTTCGCTGGATGACGTGGTGATCACCGAATTCGTGAAATCCGCGGGCCAGGACACGCTGCCCACCTATATGCTCGGCCAGCTCAGGCGGGTCGTGACCCCGGAAATCAATGCCATTTCGACCGCGATCCTCGTCGCGGGCGCAATCCTGGTCAGCCTGTTCTTCCTGCTCACCATGAGAAAACGCTGACCAGCGCCAACCCGGTCGTGACGAACCGGGAGCGGACACACCAAGACCAACAAGGAGTATACCTGATGAAACACCTGCTATCCGCCGCATCGGCGCTTGCGCTCTTGGCAACCGGTGCCGCCGCGCAAGAGCTGAACATCTATAACTGGGGCAATTACACCAATCCCAAGCTGATCGAGAAATTCGAGGCCGAGACCGGCATCAAGGTCACGATCACCGATTTCGACAGCAACGACACCGCCCTTGCCAAGGTCAAGGCCGGGGGCCACGGGTTCGACATCGTGGTGCCCACGCATACCTATGTGCCGATCTGGATCGGCGAAGACCTGCTGCTGGAAA
Organism: Microbulbifer sp. S227A; assembly: GCF_049800935.1. NCBI lineage: Bacteria > Pseudomonadati > Pseudomonadota > Gammaproteobacteria > Cellvibrionales > Microbulbiferaceae > Microbulbifer > Microbulbifer sp. S227A. The sequence continues at coordinate 64,855 of NZ_JBNAFZ010000001.1, forward strand.
GCCGCCCCGACCAGATGGAGAACTTCAAGAACATGGACCCCACATGGGTCGATGTGAAATGGGATCCGGGCCGCCACTACACCGTGCCGTGGCAATGGGGCACCACCGGCGTGGTGGTGAACACCAAGTATTATGACGGCGACATCAACACCTCGGCCATGTTCCTCGATCCCCCCGATGAGCTGAAGGGCAAGATCAACGTGGTGCCCGAAATGGGCGACGTGATGTCGCTGGCCATCATGTATCACGGCGGCGAACCCTGTACCGGCGACAAGGACGTGCTCAAGAAGGTGCGCGACACGCTGGTCGAGGCCAAGAAATCCTGGCTGGGCATGGATTACGGCAACCTCGAGAAATTCGCCAAGGAAGACCTGTGGGCCGGGGTAAACTGGAACGGTTCGACCTTCCGCATGCGGCTCCAGAACGAGAACATCGCCTATGGCTATCCCAAGGAAGGCTATCCGGTCTGGATGGACGCGGTTGCGGTGCTCAGGGATGCGCAGAATGTCGACGAGGCCAAGGCGTTCCAGAACTTCATCATGGAGCCGGAAAACGCCGCGCTGATTTCCGAGTTCGCGCGCTATGCCAACGGCATCATGGGGTCCGAGGAATTCATGCCCGAGGACATGAAGACCGCGCCCGAGATCGTCATTCCCGAAGAGCTCAGGAGCGTGGGCGTGTTCAACGAAACCTGCCCGCCCGATGTGCAGTCGATCTATACGCGGATCTGGACCGACCTTCAGAAATGACCCGCCCGCCGGGGCCGTCCTGCGCGGCCCCGGCAAGCCGGGGTGACACGGGGGCGTTCGATGTCCGATGATCTGATTTACATGCCCGCGACCGAGGCCTTGGCCCGGTTCCGGGACAAGAGCCTGTCGCCGGTGGAACTGCTGTCGGCGCAGATCGCCCGCGCCGAGGCCCATCACGAGACCTTGCGGGCCTTCACCTATACCTATTTCGACGAGGCGATGCAGGCGGCGCGGGCCTCCGAGGCCCGCTGGGCCGCAGGTGATCCCATCGGCTGCCTGGACGGCCTGCCCGTCGCGATCAAGGACGAAAGCCATATCGCCGGCAAGCCCACCAGCTATGGCTCGCTGGTCACCCAGGATTTCATCCCCGACGAAACCTCGGCCAATAACGAACGCATCCTGCGCGCGGGCGGAATCGTGCATGCACGCACCGCAACGCCCGAATTTTCAAGCGCGGTGGTCACTTGGTCGCGCCTGTGGGGCGTCACCCGTAACCCGTGGAATCCGGAATTCACCCCCGGCGGTTCATCCGGCGGCGCGGCGGCGGCGCTGGCGGCGGGCATGACCACGCTGGCGACCGGTTCGGATATCGGCGGCTCGATCCGGGTGCCTGCCTCGTGCTGTGGCCTCGTGGGTTTCAAGCCGCCCTATGGGCGCAACCCCGACGATACGCCGTTCAATCTCGATTATTATTGCCACACCGGTCCGCTGGCGCGCGGCGTGCAGGACAGCATCCTGCTTCAAAACGTGATGTGCGGCCCCGACCCGCGCGACATTGCCTCGCTCTATCCGAAACTGACCCTGCCCACCGACTATCCCGGCCTTGATGGCTGGCGCATCGCCCTGTCGATGGACCTGGGCAGCTTCACGATCAGCGATGAGGTCCGGCGCAATACACTTGCCGCCGCCGAAACCTTCCGAGGGCTGGGCGCCATTGTCGAAGAGGTCGACCTGGGCTGGGGCGTGGAGGTGCAGGACGCCTGCCACACCCATCTTGGCCATATCTTTGGCGGCGAACTGACCGGGCTGCTTGAGGAACATGCCGACGACCTGACCAGCTATGTGCGCAGCCTTGCCGAGAACGCGGGCGAATCCCGGGGGCGCGACCTGGTGCGGTCGATGGAAATCGCCGGTGCCGCCTACAAGACACTTGGTCCGCTGCTTGAACGCTATGATGTGCTGATCTGTCCGACCACGGCGCTGCCCGCGGTGCCGGCGGATTTTGACTCGACCACCGACAGCCTCGATGTCGATGGCACCCCCATCGGCACCACGCTGGAATGGGTGCTGACCACGCCGTTCAACATGCTGAGCCGCTGCCCGGTGATCGCGGTGCCGTCGGGCCGGGCCGACTCGGGCGTGCCGACAGGGATACAGATCGTTGCCCCCACCTATCGCGACCCCATCGCATTCCAGGCGGCGCTGGCCTATGAGCGCGCGGTGGGTGGCTGGTTCGGCTCGGCAGCGACACGGCCCGGCCTTTAGGAACAGCCCTCCCTGGGGCCGGACCGCAGGGAGGCGGCGGACTGGTTGAACAGCACCTTGTTGTTGTCGACCCGGTGCCGTCCCCGGTTCTGGTCCGACTTGTTCAGGTCGATGGCGCGCTGTACCGCCGGACGCGCCTTGATCCGCGCCCGCCAGCCGGCGACATTGGGAAAGGCATCGAGCGACGCACCCAGCGGTTTGGCGATGAAAGCCCAGGGAAAGATCAGCATGTCGGCAATCGAGTAATCGCCAAGTATCCAGTCGCGTCCCGCCAGACGGTTTTCGAGCACGCCTAGATTGCGATCATATTCGCCAAGATAGCGATTGAAGCCATAGCTCTTTTGATCGTCTGGCGCATAGTTGCGGAAATGGCTGAGCTGCCCGCCCATCGGCCCCTGGTTGCCGACCTGCCAGAACAGCCATTCCATCATCTCCTTGCGCCCCCGCAGATCACTGGCGGCGGGCAGGAAGCGGCCGGTCTTTTCCGCGAGATAGAGCAGGATCGCGCCGGATTCGAACACTGGCACCGGCGCGTCGCCCCACCCCGGAGCGGGGTCGTGATCAAGGATGGCCGGTATCTTGGCATTGGGGCTGATGGCAAGGAAATCGGGCGTGAACTGGTCCCCCTCGGTCAGGCGGACGAGGTTGGGGTGATAGTCGATGCCGCATTCCTCGAGCATGATCGCGGCCTTCCAGCCATTGGGCGTCGGGGCATAATAAAGGTCAATCATCTGTCGCTGTCCTGTGCTTCGGTGGCGATGCCCTGGGCGATCATCGCGTCAATCCGGGTGTCGTCATAGCCCGCCTCGGCCAGCACCGCGCGGGTGTCTTCGCCCAGACGGCGCGCCGGGCGCGGCGCATCCAGCGGCGTTGCCGAGAATTGCGCCGGCGGGCGGGCCTGGCGCAGGCGGCCGGCCTGTGGGTGATCGCTGTGCAGGATCGCGCCGTTGGCGATGACCTGCGGATGGTCATAGACCTGGCTGCGCGTCAGCACCGGCGCGCAGGGCACGTCGTGTTCGGGCAGACGCCGCATCCAGTTGGCGGTGGTATCGGTGATCAGCGCCTGCTGCGTCAGCTCCAGCCGCGCGGTCTTGTTCACCTCGCGCGCCGCAACCGTGGCAAAGCGCGGATCCGCGAGCCAGCCGGGGCGATCGACCGCGGCGCAAAGCCCGGCCCAGGTGCTGTCCGTATGCGCCGACACCGCCATCCAGCCATCGGCGGTCTGATAGATCAGTTCCACGTAGTTCTGCGCGGTTTCGGCATTCTGCTCGGGCAGCTCGTCGCCGACAAAGGTATGGCCCGCCATGTCCGAACTCCAGAGAAAGGCCAGCATGGTATCCAGCATCGACAGGCGCAGATGCGTGCCCCGGCCGCTGCGCTGGCGGGCAAAGAGCGCGGCGGTGATCGCCTGGCTGGCCTGAAGCGCTGTGACCTTGTCGGGCACGATGGTGCGCACGAGGCGGGGCCGCCCCCCACCCCCCTGCACGCTGGCCAGCCCCGACAGCGCCTGGATCAACGGGTCGTAAACCGGCTTGCCCGCCCAGTCGCCTTCGAAGCCGAAGCCGGCAATCGAGGCATAGACGATGTCGGGCCGCGCCGCGCGCACCGCCGCTTCGCCCACCCCGATCCGCTCGGCAACACCGGGGCGGAAATTCTGGATGAACACATCGGCCCTCTCGCAGAGCCTGAGCACCGCCTCGACCCCGCGCGGGTCCTTGAGGTTCAGCGTGACAGACCGCTTGCCCCGGTTATTGTTCAGGAACGACGCCGCAAAGCCGCCGCGCCGGTCCGCCACCTGGCGGCTGTGATCGCCGCCATCGGGGTGTTCGATCTTGATCACCTCGGCCCCCTGATCGGCCAGGGTCATCGTCGCCAGCGGCCCCGAGATCATCGTGGTGAGGTCAACGACGCGTATACCGTCCAGTGGCCCTGCCATCCCGTGCCCTCCGCCTCAGACCGCGATGCCGAACGCCGCGGCGGTCTCGTCAAGCGACCGGCCTATCGCGTCGATCAACCCGTCAATGTCGCTGCGGTTGACGATCATCGGCGGACAGAAGGCCAGCGCATCGACCATCGGGCGCGAGATCACCCCATGTGCAAACAGCCGGTCGGCCGCATATTTGCCAAGCTGCCCCGGCTTGTCCGCGGCGGTCCGGGCCGGTTTGTCCAGCACCAGTTCGATGGCCGCCAGCAAGCCGACCCCGCGCAGCTCACCGACCAGCGGATGATCGGCAAACCCGCCCATCCGCGCGTGCAGGTATCCGCCGGTCTCGGCGGCATTGGCAACAAGGTCACGTTCCTGGATGATCGCGATGTTCTCCAGCGCGACCGCCGCGCCGGTCGGGTGCCCCGAGCCGGTAAACCCATGCCCCAGCACCCCGATCCGGTTGCTTTCATCGGCCAGCGGTTCGAACACCCGATCGTTGATCATGAAGGCCGAGAGCGGGAAATAGCTCGACGTGATCTGCTTGGACATGACCATTACGTCGGGTTGCATGTCAAAGGTCTGAGAGCCGAACATCCGCCCCGTGCGGCCAAAGCCGCAGATCACTTCGTCCGCGACCAGGAGGATGTCGTATCGGCGCAGCACCTGCTGGATCTTGTCCCAATAGGTTTCCGGCGGCACCACGATCCCGCCCGCGCCCATCACCGGTTCGGCAATGAACGCCATGACCGTCTCCGGCCCCTCGGCCAGGATCATCTGTTCCAGCTCGGCGGCCAGACGGGTGGCAAACGCGGCTTCGCTCTCGCCTTCGCGCGCCTCGCGATAGTGATGCGGGCAGCCGGTATGCAGCACATTGGCAATCGGCAGGTCAAAGGAGTCATGATTGCTCGCAAGCCCCGTCATGCTGGCCGAAGCAATGGTCACACCGTGATAGCCCCGCAGGCGGCTGATGATCTTCTTGCGCTGTGGCTGGCCCATGGCGTTGGCGCGATACCACAGCAGTTTCAACACCGTGTCATTGGCCTCGGAGCCCGAATTGGTGAAAAACACCTTGCTCATCGGCACCGGTGCAATCCGGATCAGCTTTTCGGCCAGATCGACCACCGGCCCGTGCGAGCGCCCGCCAAAGGTATGGTAAAAGGGCAGCTTTTCCATCTGCCGCGCCGCCGCCGCCGCCAGGCGCGGTTCGCTGAACCCGACGCCGGCACTCCACAGACCCGCCATGCCTTCGAGATACCGGTTGCCGCTGTTGTCGATGACATAGGCACCGTCGCCGCGCTCGATGATCAGCGGCCCGTCCTGCTGGTGGCTGCGGGCATTGGTATAGCTGTGCAGATGATAGGCCACATCCCGTGCCTCGGGCGAGTTGGGTTGAAAACTCATGGCGCATCTCTCCTCGGGCCGGGGCATCTGGCGACACCATGCATCCCATCCCGCGCAGACACCAGCCCCGGATCGATTTGTCTCAGGACGTGTAATTCACCAGCAAGGTAACGCCCAGCAGGATCGCGATCCACAACACCATCGCCCCGGTCGGCCAGAATTGCGAGGTCCGCGCGCGCGGTCCGTAGGCGTTGTAGAGCGTGCGGATCAACCCCTTCATCGGCCCGGCCTTGAACCCGTCAAGCGCGACAAACAGCCCGCGCACCGGGATCGCCAGGATACCCAGACCTCCCAGCAGCAACCGCCGATAGACCCAGTCGAAATCGAGGATCACCGCCCGCTCCGGACGCGGGTACAGCCGGGTTTGCACCAGCACCGCAAAGGCCAGCCCCGAGAACAGCAACAGCTGCAACTGGGTAATGATATGACCGGTGGAATAGGGTTCATAGACCACGTCATGGGGCAGCAGCGCGTAAAACGCGGTCGGGCTGATGCCCACCAATACGCAGAGCGCCGCCGTCAGCCCCATGGCCAGCAGCATATGCCCCGGTGCCTCGCGCGGGCGCAGGCCGCGATCGGCACCGAAAAAGGCAAAGAACGGCACCTTGAGGCCGCAAATCAGGAACCCGCCGGCGCTGGCGAACAGCAGGCAGCCCCAGACCGCATAGAACGAGCCCTTGGCCGCCGCCGAGATGATCAGCGATTTCGACACGAAACCGGCAAAGAGCGGAAAGGCCGAGATCGACGCCGCCCCCACCACGCAGAACAGCGCGGTCAGCGGCATCGTGCGAAACAGCCCGCCAAGATCGGTGGCGCGGCTGCTGCCGGTGCGATAGAGCACCGCGCCCAACGTCATGAACAGCAACATGCCATACAGCACCCCGGCCAGCGCATGGGCCACCGCCCCGTTCAGCGCCAGTTCGGTGCCGATGCCGATGCCCACGAACATGAATCCCTGTTGCAGGTTCAGCGCATAGGCCACCACCCGCCGCAAGTCGTTTTCCAGCTGCGCCCAGATCAGCGGATAAACCGCCGTGGCCGCCCCGATATAGATCAGCAATTCGGTTCCGGCAAAGCCACGGGCCAGCGCATAGATCGCCAGCTTGGTGGTAAAGGCCGACAGGATCACGGTGCCGGTGACGGTGGCCGACGGATAGGCATCGATCATCCAGTTGTTCAGCAGGACAAACGCGGCCTTGATGCCAAAGGCGACAAAGATCAGCCATGTGGCGGGGTTGTCCAGGGTCATGGCGTCAAAGGCGATGCTGTTGGTGGCGCTGTAATGCATGATGACACCGGCCAGCAGCAGCACCCCCGATCCGACCTGGATGGTGAGATAGCGCATCCCGGTGTGATAGGCCCCTTCGCTGCGGCGTGCCCAGATCAGGAAAACCGACGAAATCGCCGTGCCTTCCCAGTAAAAGAACAGGGTAACGAGATCGCCGGCAAACACCGCACCGATGGCCGCGCCCACATAGAGCAGCATCGCCACCTGCTGGACGGTATCGCGCAGATGCCAGGCAAAGAGACCGCCGAGAAACCCGGCAATGCAGAAGATCAGCGCGAACACCCGGCTGAGCCCGTCCACCCGCATGGGCTCAAGGGCAAAGCCAAAGAACTCGACCCGTATGACGTTCCCCATGGGCATCGCATAGACCGCAAGCCCCGCCACGACCGGGACAATCAGCAGCAGCAACCCGCGTACCGGGCCGCGCGGCAGGACCAGCAGGATCAGCGCGGCGAAAAAGAACAGGAAGGCGGTGGGCAGCGCGTCAAGCATCGTGATCCACCTTTTCGGCCTGGTCCTGGGGGAAGGGCTCGGGCGCGACATCCTTGGGCGCGTAAAACGCTTCGGGCCGTGCGAGCACGAAGCGCATCACCACCGCACAGACCAGCAGCACCGCGCAGGCGATGAACCCGAACAGCGCGTAGAAAAGCGGGAAGTCCTCGATCGCGAGATAGCTTTTCTTGTAGAACACGAAATCCGCGACGATCAGCAGGGCACAGAGGACATAAAGCGCATAGACCAGCTTTTTCGCGCCATCCGGACGGCCCAGCCACAGCAGGGCGCGGCCCATGGCCGGAAGCGTGCCGGGCGTATCAGGTGTCTTATTGTCCATCGCTCGTCCCCGCCTCTGCAATCAGGGGTGTCAGAAAGCTCTCGATCTCTCCCGCGTAAAAGAACAGAACAACACAGCCAAGCGCGGTCAGCACTGGCGGCAGCCAGACCAGCACACCCGCCTCGGCGGATTTCGCCCCCTCCGGAATGTCCGGATTGGGCATGAAGAACCCGCGCCCGACAATCGACAACAGATAGACCACGTTCAGCAGCGAACTGACCATCAGAACGAGGATCATCACCCATTGCCCGGTATCCGCCGCCCCCATCACCAGCAGCCATTTGCTCCACGATCCGCCCAGGGGTGGCAAGCCGATGATCGACATGGCCCCGATCAGGAAGGCGCCATAGGTGATCGGCATGACCCGGCCCAGCCCGTTCATCTGGCTGATCTCGGTCTTGTGCACGGCGACATAGATCGACCCGGCGCACATGAAGAGGGTGATCTTGCCCATCGCGTGCATGGCAATGTGCAGCCCGCCGCCCAGCACCCCCATCGAGGTCGCAAGCGCCATGCCCAGCGTGATATAGCTGAGCTGGCTGACCGTGGAATAAGCCAGCCGCGCCTTGAGGTTGTCCTTGGTCATCGCCACCACCGAGGCGGCGACGATCGAGAAGGCCGCCAGCCACATCAGCCATTCCGAGGCACCGGTTTCGGCGAGGAAGTCGATGCCAAAGATATAGACCCCGACCTTGAGCATGGTGAACACGCCCGCCTTGACCACCGCCACCGCGTGCAGCAGCGCCGAAACCGGCGTGGGCGCAACCATCGCGGATGGCAGCCAGCGGTGAAACGGCATCAGCGCCGCCTTGCCGATACCAAACGCATAGAGCGCCAGCAGGATCGGCACCATCGCCCCCGTGACATGCCCCTGCAGGATGCCGCCCCTGGTAAAGTCCAGCGTTCCGGTCAGGGTCCAGGTCCAGATCACCGCCACCAGCAGCAGGCCGATCGAAGTGCCGATCAGGATACCCAGATAGACCCGCGCCCCGGCCCGCGCGTCGTCATTGCCCTTGTGCGCAACCAGCGGAAAGGTCGACAGCGTCAGCGCTTCGTAGAACAGGAACAGCGTGAACATGTTGGCCGCAAAGGCAATGCCAAGCGTCGCCGAGATCGCCACCGAAAAAAAGCAGAAGAACCGCGCGTGGTGGTCCTCGTTATTGCCGCGCATATAGCCGACGCCGTAAAGATGCGTCAGGATCCAGAGCCCGCTGGCGATCAGCGCGAACATCAACCCAAGCGGTTCGACGTGAAAGGCGAGATCAAGCCCCGGCATCACCGACAACAGCGTCAACGGCTCGGTGGTGCCGCTGCCTTCGTTGAACAGGATGTTCAGCACACAGCCAAAGGTCAGGATCGCGGCAACAAAGGTCGTGCCGTCACGCAGGTTCGGGGCCTCGCGCAACAGCAGGTTGGCAATTGCGGCAAGCGCCGGGATCAACATGCTGGCAAGAATGGCCGTATTGGTATCCATGCCGCCCCCCTACTGTCCCATCATCCCGGCCGAGCCGGACAACAGACCCTGTGCCGCGGCCTGTGCCGCGCTCATCGTCATGTCGGTGTTCAGGCCGAACCAGATACAGGCCAGCGTCATGATCCAGATCGGCAGCAGCATCGACATCGGCACTTCGCGCACCCGCGAGGCGGCGGGGGTGGGCTGCATGTAGAGCACCTCGACCACCCGCCAGACATAGATCACCGCAAGCAGGCTCGAGCCGACGATCAGGATCGCCACCGGCCACCATCCCTTTTCCAGCGCCCCCTGCACCAGCACCCATTTCGAGATGAACCCGGCGGTGCCCGGCACCCCGATCAGGCTCAGACCGGCGACCACCACCGCCGCCGAGGTCAGCGGCATCCGCCGCCCAAGCCCCTGCATCGTGTCATAGAATGAGCCCCCGGCGCTGAAGACATAGGCCCCCACCGCCATGAACAGCGCCGCCTTGGTGATGCCGTGGTTGAACAGGTGGATGACCGCCGCCGTGACTCCGGCTTCGTTCAAGAACGAGATGCCCAGCAGGATGTACCCGATCTGCGCGACACTGGAAAACGCCAGCATCATCTTGAAATCGCTCTGGAATACCGCGACAAAGCTGCACGCGAACATGGCGATGATCGCAAAGGGCAGGATGATGAATTCCAGCGTGTTGACCTCGAAGATGAAGGCCGGCTGGAACACCGAGAAGACAAAGCGCAGCAGCACATAGACCGCCACCTTGGTTGCGGTCGCCGCCAGGAACGCGGTGATCGCCGAGGGCGCATAGGTATAGGCATTGGGAAGCCAGCGATGCACCGGATACATCGCCACCTTCAGCCCGATCCCAACGACGATGAATGCAAAGGCCGCGCGGATGGTGCGGCTGTCGCCCTTGTCGGCGATCCGGTCTGCCAGGTCCGCGAGGTTCAGCGTGCCGGTCGCCATATAGAGGAAACCGATCCCGATGACAAAGAACGTGGCGCCGATGGTGCCCATGATCAGGTAATCATATGACGCCGTCAGCGCCCGCCGGTCACGCTCTGCCCCCTGCGCGATCAGCACATAGGTCGACAGCGACGAGATTTCGAGAAACACGAACACGTTGAACGCATCGCCGGTGATCGCCACCCCCATCAGCCCGCTGAAACACAACAGGTAGGCCGAGTAGAACAGCGTATGGTGCCGCTCGGAGACTTCCTTGCCGATGCTGGTGCGCGCATAGGGCAGCACCACGGTGCTGATGGCCGCGACCAGCAACAGCACAAAGGCATTGGCCGCATCCACCCGGTACTCGATCCCCACCGGCGGGGCCCAGCCCCCCATGTGATACGAGATGATGCTGCCGTCCAGGACCGAGGCCAGCATCGCCGCCGCGATGACCAGCGACGCCACGCTGGACGCAAAGGCAATCGGCCATGCCCAGCGACGGCTGCCCAGCAGCACGATCAGCGGGGCGGCGATGAACGGTACGACGATTTGCAGCGCCGGCAGCTGATCGGCCAGCGTCAGGGCCGTATGGTGCACAGTCTCGGTTGCCATCAGCGCGGCTCGCTCGCGACTTCGCTATGCAGGTTGGCATCCTGCAAACAGGTTTCCCGGTCGATCCGTTGTATGCTGTCTTCCTCGATGGTGCCGTATTCCTCGCGGATGCGTACCGCCAGCGCCAGCCCCAGCGAGGTAGTCGCCACCCCCACCACGATCGCCGTAAGGATCAGAACATGCGGCAGCGGATTGGAATAGAGCACATCCGGGTCGATGTTCATGTCCACGGGAAAGATCGGCGCGGTTCCGCCATCGACCTTGCCGACCGAAATATAAAGCATGAACACCGCGGTCTGAAAGATGTTCAGCCCGACGATCTTTTTCACCAGGTTCCCCTTGGCCACGACGATATAGAGACCGGTCATCATCAGCACGATGAACAGCCAATAGTTCAAATGCCCGATGACAAAGGTCCAGTCCTGCTCGAGTGCCGCTACCATGCTTCGTCATCCATCGGAGGTGTGCGCGAGGCAAAGGCATAAAAGACCGTCACCATCACTGCGGTCACGGTGATGCCCACGCCCAGTTCGATCACGATGATGCCGTAATGCTGCCCATGCACCGGATGGTGAGGGCTGATCGCGTCATAGTCGAGGTAATTATAGCCGGTGAACATGCTGTAGACACCGGTCAGCGCATAGAGCAGCAGACCCACCGCCATCAGCTTGTGAACGACCCAGGGGGGCAGCACCTTTTGCACATCCTCAAGGCTGAACACCACGGAATAGATGATGAACGCCACCGACATGATCACCCCGGCCTGAAAGCCGCCACCGGGCGAATAATCTCCGTGAAACTGCACGTAGAGTGCGAACAGCATGATGACGCCGATCAACAGCTTGGTCACCACGCGCAGGATGAGGTGATGGCGCATCAGCTATCCTCTTTCTCTTGGCGGCGGCGGCGGTGGCGCAGCCCGCTGAGCAGCAGCAGCACGCCCACCCCGGCGGTAAACACCACCGCAACCTCGCCCAGCGTATCAAAGCCGCGATAGCTGGCCAAAATCGCCGTGACGATGTTGGGCACGTCGATCTCGTGCGGGCTGTTCCGGATGAAATCCGGGGCCAGGTGGACCTGGGCCGGGGCGTTGGGATCGCCAAAGCTCGGCATGTCGAGCGTGCCATAGATCAGCGCCGCGCCGGTGACAAAAACCACGAACAGCGGAATCGCCGGCGAATGGGTCGCCGGGCGCTCGAACCGCGCCGTCAACGCCAGCGTACCCAGCATCAGCACTGTCGAGATCCCCGCCCCCACCGCCGCCTCGGTAAAGGCGACATCGACCGCATCCATCGTCACGAACAGCAGCGCCGACAACAGGCTGAACGCCCCCGACAGCATCGCGGTGGCAAACAGGCTCTGCGCACGCACCACCGCCAGCGCGGTCAGCACCAGCAGGATGAACAGGATGATATCGCTATAGGTCTCGATCTCGGGCCAGCCTTACTTTGTCTCGGGGTTCGGATTGAAGTCCGGGTCATCCTCGGGCGGCACGTCAGAGCGCGGCTTGAGCCCCGAGACCAGCGCCGCATTGGCAACCGCATGGGTCGAGGTCGGCCCGGTGATGAACAGGAAGGCCAGGATGATGAACAGCTTGACCGTGATCAGCGTCAGCCCCGCCTGCATCGCCATGCCCAGGATCAACAGGATGACGCCGGCGCTGTCGCTGATCGACATGCCGTGCAGCCGGGTCCAGAAATCCGGCAGGCGCAGCACCCCGAGCGAACCGACAATGGTAAAGAACGATCCCGACAGGATGAACACCCAGCTGAGAATGTCGACGAGCATATCCATGGCCTATCCGTCCGCCTCGCCCGTGTCGCGGCGCACATCTCCGATGGCGCGGTAGCGAAAGAATTTCAGGATCGCGATGGTGCCGACAAAGTTGATCAGCGCATAAAGCAGCGCGATATCCAGAAAATCCGGCCGCCCCATCAGGAACCCGATCACCCCGATGAACAACACCGTATGGGTGCCGAACGAGTTCAGCGCCAGCACCCGGTCATACAGCGACGGACCCGCGAACAGCCGGATCAGCACAAGGATCATCGCGATAAGCAGCGACACGGTTGCAACAACGAACATCAGCCTGCCCGCCCGGTTTCAATGGCGGTGACATGGGCATCCATATCCGCGAGCGCCGCAAGGTCGTCGGGCGCATAGTCCAGCGCATGCACGAGGAAATAGCCCAGATCGGTTTCAACCGTCAGCGTACCCGGCGTCAGGGTGATCGAATTGGCAAAGATCACCTGCCCGACATCGGATTTCTGCGTATAGGGCACGGCAAACAGGTGCTGGGTAATCGGCATCCTGGGCGACAGCACGATCTTGGTCACCGCCCAGTTGGCCTTGGCGATCTCGACCAGCAGCCACAAGAAATAGCGCAGGCTTGCAACCGGCCCCAGCGGCAAGGCCACCCGGTCCTCGTCAACCCGATCCATCCGGTGCAACACATAGACCACCAGCAGCACCGAAACCGCGCCAAAAACCAGAAGCAGTGGCTTGAACAGGCCGGACATCAGGAGCCAGAGCGCCGATAGGAATATCGCGGTTCCGATCAATCGCACCTGAAGTTTCCCCACCCGTTGCTCCATCCCCGACAGTATCTGTTTCGCAGATGGAAATTGTTCTTTTCTTGATTCGTAGAAATACTAGGAAATATCGTTTTGATTGTATATACGGAACCGGAAAGCGCCCGTTCACGATCGGGAAAAACCTTTTGGAATCCGGTGCATGGCATCCCAGCCTCATGCGTCACAACAGCTTGGCTTCGGTCATGTTCTCGCAAACATCGCGCCCCACCGAACCACGGCAGCGACATGGTTTCGGGTGCGCCGGACCCCGTCGGTCTAACGCGAACTTGATCGCCGCCTGCGCCGGCATGACGTGCGTCCGGCCCCCGACGTGATATGCAGGGTCACATGATTCATCACCGCCAGATCCCTGACAGACACCGCGCCGGACCACCGCCGGCATGAGCCGATACCGCATCCTGATCGGCGGTCTCGTGCTGACCGTTGCCGCGGCGCTGATCGGCTATCGCCTGTCGCTGATCCCGCCGGACTATTCCGGCCGCTCGCTCAGCGTGGCAGAGGCGCATGACCTGGTGTCCCGGGGCGATCTCGTCCTGATCGACATCCGCCGCCCGCGGGAATGGCAAGACAGCGGTCTGGCCGCCGGGGCCAGGCCGCTGGATATGCGGCGCGACGATTTCGAACCGGCGCTTGCCGAAATCGTCGGCGCCGACCGATCCCGGCCCATCGCCCTGATCTGTGCGCGGGGGGTGCGCTCGGCCCGCATGGCGCTGGCGCTGAGCGAGGCGGGATATACCAACATCATCGACATTCCCGAAGGCATGCTCGGTTCGTCCGCCGGGCCGGGTTGGCTGGCCAGCAGCCTGCCGATCACCACAATTGCAGAGAGTTCAGAATGAAAGCGATCACCACCCCGGCCCTGTTTCTCATTGCCCTTGCGGGTGCGGCCCACGCGGAATGCGGGCCCGATCAGGAGGCCTGCCTGCTGGAAGACGGCGAATACCATGTCGTTCTGCCCGACAACATGACCACGGCAACGCCGATGGTCATGTTCCTGCATGGCTGGGGCAGCAGCGGCGCGGGAACGCTCAAGAATTCCGGGCTGGTCAATGGTCTGCTGGATCGTGGTTACGCCCTTGTCGCGCCCACCGGTTCGCGCAGCGTCGGCTCTGGAAACGGGCATGGCTGGCGGTTCTATCCAGGCTGGGAAGGCCGCGACGAAATCGCGTTCCTGCAACAGGTGCGCGACGATGCCGCCGCGCGGTTCGACCTCGACCCCGACCGGGCGGTGCTGGCGGGTTTCTCGGGCGGCGCGTTCATGGTGAACTATCTTGCCTGCGCCCAACCCGACGCGTTCAGCGCCTATGCCCCGGTGTCGGGCGGGTTCTGGCGGCCGCATCCGACGGAATGCGCCGGTCCGGTTCAGCTGTTTCACACCCACGGATGGCGCGACGGCACGGTGCCGCTGGAGGGGCGCATCCTGGGCGGCGGGCAATACCAGCAGGGCGACATCTTTGCCGGGCTGGAAATCTGGCGGGCGGCGAACCTGTGCCCGGATGACAAGGCCACCGCCTTTTCGGATACCGGCCAGTTCTGGCGCCGCGCCTGGACCGAATGTGCCCCTGACAGCGCCCTGGAATTCGCCCTGTTTCCCGGCGGCCACAGCGTGCCGCAGGGCTGGACCGACATGATCCTTGACTGGTTCGAGGACGGGCTGACCAACTAGCTTCACCCGGTCTGGCGCGCAACGCCGTCTCGCACCGCGATGGGCTCATTCGGCAGGGGTCTGGATCTTGCCGCGTTCGAGGATGGATTTTAGTTCGGTCCGATAGTGCCGCGCTGCCTGAGTGATCAACGGTTCGCGATAGTCTTCCCGCGTGCCCAGCCATGTACGTGCCCAACCGGACAGCGAGTAGCCGCTGAGCGCGGATAACGGCACCGCGCAGAGCAGGCTGAACGCGATCGGCAAGAGCCAGGGAGAAACCAGCCCCGCAAGAATCCCCGCCATCAGCGCCAGGCCGCTGACGGTTTCCAGCGCGTGACAGGTGAGCAACGTGCCCAACCCATAACGCCCGCCATCGCGGGCCTGTGGCGACCAACCCCGTTGCAGCCCCAGCAGGGTGCGGAACACGGCGATCATCTGCTGCACCATCAGGATCGGCGCATAGATCACCGAGAGCAGCACCTCTGACAGGAAGGACAGCGCAAACCACAGCCCGCCACCGAATTCGTGGAACCGGATACCGCTCAGCGGCAGCGCCGCGATCCCCATCAGCTTGGGCACCAGCAGCATCGCGTACATCAGCACGATGATCAGCACATGCCGCGTCTCGGTCAGCTCGGGCCAGCTGGGCATGGTCGGGTTGCTTTCGCTGAAATAGGTCAGCACGCTGGCGTCTTGCCCCATCCCGATCAGCGCCCACATCACCAGCAAGGCGAACCAGATCGGCGACATCAAATAGCCGACCGCGCCGTTGAACATGTGAAACCGCGAGATCGAACGGAAGCCACGCGACCACAGCAGGTTGAGATGCTGCAAATTGCCCTGGCACCAGCGCCGGTCGCGCAGGATATGATCGATCAGCGTCTGCGGCGTTTCCTCGTAACTGCCCCGGATACGCGGCAGGAACCGCACGCCCCAGCCCGCCCGGCGCAGCAGTCCGGCCTCGACAAAGTCATGGCTCATGATCAGCTGGTCCTGCCCCCGCCACGAGCGCAGGTGCGGCAGCCCGGCACAGGAGGCAAAAGCCGCCGTGCGGATGATCGCGTTATGGCCCCAGTAATTGCCCTCTTGCCCGCACCAGCGCGCCAGCCCCTCGGCCAGTGCCGCGCCATAGACGCCATTGGCGAATTGCTGCATCCGGGCAAACACGGTCTGCGCGCCGATCAGCTGCGGAAAGCTCTGGATCAGCCCCGCCCCCGGATCGCGCGCCAGCGCATCGGTCAGCCGAAGGATCGCGCGCCCGGTCATCAGGCTGTCCGCATCCAGCACCAGCATCGCCGGGTATGCGCCGCCCCAATTCGCCACCCAGTCGGCGATATTGCCCACCTTGCGGTCGGTGTTTTGCGCGCGGCGGCGGTAATAGAGTTTCAGCCCCGGCGACAGGGTTTCCAGCAACGCCTTGACGCTTTCCTGTTCCTGCGCGGCGATGGCGTCATCCTGCGTGTCGCTGAGGATGAACATCGAGTAGTCATGCCGCCCGCCACGGGCGCGCAGCTCTTCCAGCATCGAGCGCGCATTGCCCAGCACGTACCAGGGCACCTCGTTATAGATCGGCATCAGCAGCGCAACCTTTTGCGGCTGCATCGCGGTCGGGCGCACAGGCGCTTCGCGTCGCGCCAGCGACACCAGCCCGAGCGCCACGGTGCTGACCGAAAAGGCAATCCAGAAGAAGTTGAAACAGATCAGCGTCAGCAGGATCGCTTCGATCGCGTTGATGCCCTGGGCCGAGAACCAGCCATGGATCACCCAGGTCAGCCCCAGCGTCGCCACGATGGCCGGGCTGAACGCCAGCAGCCGCCACAACCGGGTGCCACGCACCGGGACCGCGCCCGGCGCGCTGTGATCCTGGAACGCCAACCGGAAATCCTGTGCCGGCATCGCCATGGGTGCGCGGCGCGGCATCTTGCGGAATTCGCGTGTCATGCTGTCCACCGGTACAGCCAGACTTCGCTGGCCATCGCGTCGCCCTTGCGCAGTTGTGCGCGCAGTTCGACAAAATCGCGGTCGCCGGGCTCGAATGAAAAGGCAAGCCGCAACCCGCCGGTTTCCGGGTTGTATTGCAACACCCCGTCCGAGGGTTCCACATGCGGCGAGCTGACCACCGGGGTGATCGCCTCGGGGCCATCGTCAAACAGCGGGTCGGCCTCGAAATCCACGGTCACCACACGGTCGCCATGAAACCCCTTGCCCATCCGGGTGTTCAGCACCTTGGGATAGGTGGCCACCACCGGCGCTTCTTCGCCCCAGGTCAGCCGATAGGCCAGATCGATCTCTGCGCCCGCCGGATAGGCCGTGGAGGGCCGCCAATAGGCAACGATATTGTCATATATCTCGCGATCCGCGGGGATTTCCACCAGCGTCACCGCGCCCTTGCCCCAATCGCCCTTGGGCTCGACCCAAAGACCGGGGCGGCGGTGGTAATGGGCTTCGAGATCGGCGAAATCCGACAGCCGCCGGGCGCGCTGCATCAGGCCAAAACCGCGCGGGTCGGTGTCGATAAAGGACGAAATCTGAAGCTGTCTGGGATTGGCCAGCGGTCGCCAAAGCACCTCGCCATTGCCGTTCAGGATCATCAGCCCGTCGCTGTCATGAACGGCGGGGCGGAAATCGTCGAACCGGTTGCGGTTGGTTTCGTCGAACAGGAACATGCTGGTCAGCGGACCAAGGCCCACGTGATCAAGCTCTTCGCGCGCAAACAGCGTTGCCGAGACCTCCATCACACAGGTCGGACCCGGCGTGATGTCAAAACGATAGGCCCCGGTGACGCTGGGGCTGTCCATCAGGGCGTGCACGATCATGTTGCGCTGGTCGGCGCGGGGCCGTTCCAGCCAGAAGCGAATGAAATCCGGGAATTCCTCGCCCTCGGGGTCGCCGGTCTTGAGTGCCAGACCGCGCGCCGACAGGCCATAGATTTCATCCAGCCCGATGGCGCGGAAATAGCTCGCCCCCTGGAACACGCAGAATTCGTCGGTCAGCCCCGGACGGTGCATCTCGGTGCGCAGCCGCAGGCCGGAAAAGCCCAGCGTGTCATCCACCGGCAGGTCGGGCACGGACTCGGATTTTTCGAACATGGACAGTTCGAACGCCACCGGCGTCGCCCTGCCATTCTCGACCGTTTCAACCTTTATGGGCCGCGGGAAATACAGCCCCGGCGTAAAGAAATCGACGTTGAACGGCGTCTGCGTGCCGTACCAGAGCGCTGCCTCCGGACGGAACCGGATCAGCTTGTACTGCTCATAGGTCAGGTCCTGCCAGGCCTGCGGAACCATGTCGCGCAGCGTGTATTGCGCCGCCGCCATGTCCCGCGCCATCGCGATGACCTGCGTGTGATCGAACGGCTGTTCGCTCGTGGTTGCACCGGCAGTCGTTGCCAGTGCTACGGCTGTTGTTGTCATGAGAAATTGTCTGCGCGTGAGTGTCATGCGCGTTTGCTCCGCCATGGCTGAGACTTGAACCAAGCGGCGATATAGGCAACGGCGATGATCATTGCAAAGCCCGCGAGGTTGACAAGCAAAATTGTCGCAGGGCTGCGCCCGAGCTGGTCTAGGGCAAAGCCCAGCAGCCGCGCGACAGCCATCGAAAAGACAAAGACCGCCAAAGATTGCTGGCCGACTTTAGTGATGATTTTCAACAAGCTGCGCCAGATCTCCGCCGCCAGCCCGGCGCCGGTGGCCTGCAGGCGACGCCCCCCCTCGCCCGCCGCGACCCAGGCCAGGTAGGCCAGCGACAGGAAATGCAGATAGCGCAGGATGCCGAACTCGGTCTTGGCCCGCAGGCTGAAGCCGGTTTCCTTTTCCAGCGTCGCGAACATGGTCCAGACATTGCGCAACAACGCCCCCGTTTCGGGGCTGGCCGCGTTGATCCACTGGAACACTTTCCACGAACCGAACGGAGCGGTCAGCACAAGGAACGCCGCCGCGATCCAGACCAGCCGCCGCGACACTGGCGGGGCGGGAATCCAGCCGCGCATGAAGGCGAAGCCGGTAAAGAACAGCAGCTGCCAGCCGAACGGGTTGAAAAACCACGGGCGGTCCGACCAGGATTCGGCCGGCAGGGACAACAGCCCGATATTCGCCGCCAGCCACAGCGCGATACTGGCCGCCGCCACCGGCGCGACCCCGCCCCGCGACAACGCCATGAACAACGGCATCAGCGCCAGCACCACGAGATACATCGGCAGGATGTCGAAGTAATTCGGCACGTAGGTCAGGGTAAAGATGCCGACGATCTGCGTAGTCGGATCGGTAAAGAACCGGCCCAGGTTGAGCGAATTGACATAGCTCTTGTCGAACGCGCCATAGGTATCCAGCGCCGCCATCATCATCGCGACGAAAAAGAACAGCCCGATATGCGCCCAATAGACCTGCCACACGCGAAAGCCGACGCGGGCGCTGCCCATGCGCCAGCCCATGCGTTCAAACGCGCCGCCAAAGGCGATGGCCGACGCCATGCCCGAGCAGAAGACAAAGATCTCGGTGGCATCCGACCAGCCGAATCGCGCCGGAATCCAGCTGCTCCAGGCGTTGGAGGGGATATGCGCGATCAGGATGATGAACATCGCGATGCCGCGATAGAAATCCAGCCGCGGATCGCGAACGCGCACGCCTGCCGGCGTCGCGGCGGCGGGCGACGGAACAAAATCCGATGTGGGCGAAATGGTCGCCATGTCTTTGTCTTGCCTCTGCAAAGGTTACTGTGCGGGAACGCTCTGCGCCCCTCCCTGTCCGCGCCCGATGCTGATCAGGTCGCGCCGGGCGGCGTCATAGGCATCTTCGCTGCCGCGACGTGCCAGCCGGTCGTTCAGGATGGTTTCGGTCTGGTCCAGCAGGCCGGCGCGCAGGCCGGCATCGATGGTCAGCCGTTCGAATATGTCCCGCTGGGCGTGGCTGCCCCCGGCGAGCTGCATGTCGGCGCGCGCCGCCGACAGATGCGCAAAGGCCTCGGCAAAGCGGCTTTCGCCAAAGGCCGCCAGCCCGTCCGCCGCCGACACGCCGGGCCGCGCCATGCGCCCTTGGGTTTCGGTCTGGTTGGCGGCGGCATCGCGGTGAATGCGCCGCACCAGGTTGGCCACTTCGTCCTCGCGGCGGTCGGCGCTAAGCGCCAGAAGATAATGCAGGTCGGCAAAGATCAGACAGCCATCCTCGGTGCGCGCGGCACTCAGATCGGCCAACTCCTGCCAGCGGTCGCCGACATCGACACCTTCGAGCTCAAGCCGGCTGAGCAGCGAGGTCGCGTTGGAGATATCGCGGTAATCGTCGGTCTTGTCGGCACGGATGTCGCGATCATAGAGATCGAGCACCGCGTCGGTCTCGCCCTGGTCCAGATGCATCAGCGCCTTGTGCCACCAGACGTGATAGCGGAAATTGTTGCAATGCGCCCAGGCCCCCTCGCGCCCGGCAAGCCAGTCGAGCCCGCGCCGCGCGTTGCCGGTCATGTCATGCACATGCGCCACCGCGTGCAGGCCCCAGGCATCGTCGGGCGCGGTCCAGAGCGCCTGGCGGCCGGCAATCTCGGCGCGGTCATATTCGCCGGTCTCTTCCAGCGTGAAGGCGTGACAGCCCAGCAGGTAGCCATGCGCCGCGTGATCGGTGCCATAGGCGGGCATAACCCGTTCGATCGACCGGCGCATTCCGACGGCATCCCCGAGAACAAAGCGGATGGCATGGCTCAGCTTCATCGCCAGCGCGTCTTGCGGATGGTCGCGCAGAACCTGTTCGAGCAGGGCCACGGCTGCGCTTGGCTTGCCACCGATCCAGATTTCGAGCGCCTGCACATAGGCACGTTCGCGCGATGTCGCCTGCCCCTGCTGCAACGCCTGTTTCGCATTCGCCAGATCGTCTTGCGCCACCGCCAGCAGCTCGCGTCGCCCCAGCAACAGATAGAACATACCCTTGACCGCATGGCCATGCGCAAAGCCCGGCTCGGCCCCGAGCACCGCCATCAGATGCGTGGGCGTGACCGCGGCATGTGCAAGGAATCCGAGCATGGCGGCATTCCAGTCCGCCAGGCTGGCGGGGTGGTCGAGGCTGGTTTTGAGGCCGAATACGTCAATCTTCATCTAGGGGTCCAGTTCTGCTTGGAAGTCACGCGCTGCGACTCGCTTAACAAACAGTAGGCCATTGAAATATCGCTATGTCTCATACTCTCGCATTGGTGAAGAGCCGTGTGATCCATGAGAGAAATGTTGCCGAAGAATCCGGGTGATTTGGGCAAAAACCCGTCTGAATTGAAACCAAACCCGGTTTGGTTGTGGATTTTTTGCCCGTTTCCTGACCCAAGCACCCGTTTCAGAAGCGCCCGTCATATGCCGTGCGGTCGATTTCCGCCGCGATCACGGTAAAGCGATCCGCCTTTTGTGCCGCCGTCAGCGCCTCGCGCAGTTCGGCGCGGTTGCGCACCGACACCCCGTTGCCGCCAAAGGCCCGCCCCATCGCCGCGAAATCGTGGCGCGCGAAATCGACGCCGCGATTGGTCATCTGCCGCTGGCGTTGTTTCAACTCGATCAGCGCAAGGCTGGCATCGACAAACACAACGAAAATCGCCGCAGTTCCCAACTCGGCCGCCGTCGCAAGCTCGCCCGCGACCATCAGCAAGCCGGCATCGCCCGAAAAGCTGACCACCGGCCGTTCCGGCGCGACCAGCTTGAGCCCGATCGCAAGCGGCACCGCGCAGCCCATGGTACAAAGCGCCGAGGATTGCACGAGATCGCGCGGCGCATGGCAGGTCCACATCTGCGACAGCAGGATGCGGTGCGCGCCGCTGTCGGCGGTGGCCAGCGTGCCGCGCGGCAGGGCCTTGCGGGTCTCGTCGATCACCGCCGCCGGGCCCCAGTCGTCATCGGCGGGAAAGGCAAGCGCCAGCGCCTGTTTCGCCTGTTCCGGCTCGCCCTCGGGCCAGGTCTCTTCGGTCCGGTTGCCCTGCGCCAGCGCCTCGAGCGTGGCCCCGGTATCGGCCACGAGATTCAGCCCCGCCCGGTGCATGTGATGCCGGTTCGGTTCCGCCGCGATATCGATCACGTTCTGGCGCGTGATGTCCCATGCATCGC
Source organism: Microbulbifer sp. S227A (assembly GCF_049800935.1). Taxonomy (NCBI): domain Bacteria; kingdom Pseudomonadati; phylum Pseudomonadota; class Gammaproteobacteria; order Cellvibrionales; family Microbulbiferaceae; genus Microbulbifer; species Microbulbifer sp. S227A. The sequence continues at coordinate 86,855 of NZ_JBNAFZ010000001.1, forward strand.
GCCAGCCCGGACGCATTTCGATCGGATCATACCCGATGGCCAGCACCAGATCGGCCCGCTGCACCAGCGGCAACAGATGGGTGTCCGCCAGCGGCGACAGGCCCGCCGCGCCCAGGCAGAGCGGATGATTCTCGTCAATCACCCCCTTGGCCTTGTAGGTGGTGACAAAGGGGATGCGGAAATGCTCGACAAAGGCCTGCACCACCGAGGCCGACCGGTCCGCCAGCACGTCCAGCCCGACAATGGCCATTGGCCGCCGCGCCCGGGCCAGCCATTCGCGGGCCTGCGCGAGGTCGGCGCCATGCGGCACCACCGGTGCCGGCTTGCGGTTCTGCCGGGCCAAACCTTGCGGCACCACGGTATCGGCGACACCAATCGGCACGTCGACATGAACCGGGCCGGGGCGAGGCGCGATCGCAGTCTGCACCGCCTCGTCCGCGACGATCCCTGCGCCCTTTGCCGTCAGGCGAAAGCTGGCCTTGGTGATCGGGCGAAACACCGCCTGGTGATCCAGAACCTGGTGCGTATAGCGCAGCGCCTCGTCTTCATCCACACAGCCTGTCAGCACGATCATCGGCACCCGGTCCTGCAACGCATTGGCCACCACGTTGACCCCGTTCATCGCCCCCGGCCCGAGCGTCGCCACCAGGATCGCCGGCGCTCCATCGCGGTGATGCACCCCTTCGGCCATGAAGCCCGCGGCGTTCTCATGCTTGGCCAGCACAAACCGGATGCCCGCCCGCTCCAGCGCATCGACCAGCGTCAGAACCTCGCCGCCGGGCATGCCAAAGGCGTGGCGGCACCCCGCCTCGTAGAGACGGCGGGCGAGAATATCGGCGGCGCGGATGTCGGGTTGCGGCATGTCAGGGGGCTCCGTTTCTGTTGCCGCCGAGATTGACCGATCCCCGCCCGCGCGCAAGCCCGATCACGCCAGTGTGACGACAGGCCCATGGCGGCCCGCGGGCCGTCATCACCCCCGCAGTTCACCGGACCGTGGCTTGCGCCGGGGTGCGGATGCGATAGAACCAGAGCATGAACCCTGCGCTGCCCCAGACCCATGATGTCGTCCTTGTCGGCGGCGGCCACACCCATGCGCTGGTGTTGCGGAAATGGGGCATGCGTCCGCTGCCCGGAGCGCGGATGACGCTGATCAATCCCGGCCCCACCGCGCCCTATTCTGGCATGCTGCCGGGGTTTGTCGCGGGGCATTACGGGCGCGACGACCTGGATATCGACCTGGTGCGGCTGGCGCGGTTTGCCGGGGCGCGGATCGTGATCGGTGCCGCCGAACATATCGATACCGCCGCCCGGCTGGTGCATGTGCCGGACCGCCCGCCAATCGCCTTTGACCTGTGTTCGGTGGATATCGGCATCACCTCCGACATGCCCGCCCTGCCCGGTTTCGCCGACCACGCGGTGCCCGCCAAGCCGCTTGGCACATTCGCAGAACGCTGGGACCGTTTCGCCAATGGCAGCGCCCCGGCACATGTTGTCGTCATCGGGGGCGGTGTGGCCGGGGCAGAGCTGGCGATGGCCATCGCCTACCGGCTGCGGGGGCAACCGCGTGATGCGACCGTCACATTGATCGAGCGGGACCGCATCTTGACCGCCATCGGGGCACGGGCCCGGCAACATATCATCCGCCAGATGCAGGCGCTTGGCATTGAGGTGCTCGAACAGGCCGAGATCGACAGGATCCACGCCGATGCGGTTGTCCTGCGCGACGGGCGCCGCCTGCGGTCCGGTTTCACCACCGGCGCCGCCGGGGCGCGGGCGCATGGCTGGCTGCGCCGGTCGGGGCTGCGGTTGCACGAGGGGTTCATCACGGTGAATGACCGGCTGCAGAGCAGCGATCCGGCAATTTTCGCCACCGGAGATTGCGCCCATATGACCGGCACGCCACGCCCCAAGGCCGGAGTCTTTGCAGTGCGGCAGGCCCCGGTTCTGTATGACAATATCTGTGCCGCGCTGAGCGGCGGCGATTTGCGGCGCTATCCCGCGCAAAAGGACTATCTCAAGCTGATTTCGCTCGGGCGGCAAAGCGCGCTGGCCGAACGGTTCGGCCAGAGTTGGACCGGGCCGGTGATGTGGCGCTGGAAGGATCACATCGACCGCGCCTTCATGAACCGGTTTCGCGATCTGCCCCGCATGGGGGCGCCGGACCTGCCGCCGGTGCATACCACGGGCATGCGCCAGGCCCTGGGCGACAAACCTCTCTGTGGCGGCTGCGGGGCCAAGGTCGGACGCAGCACGCTGCGCCACGCTCTTGCACCGCTGGCGGGCAACCGGCGCGCGGATGTGACCCCGTTGCCCGGCGATGACGCGGCGCTGCTGACCACCGGCGGCGTGCAACAGGTGATGACCTCGGACCATCTGCGCGCGCTGATCGACGATCCGGTGCTGATGACCCGCATCGCGGCCAACCACGCGCTTGGCGATATCTGGGCGATGGCCGCCACCCCGCAGGCCGCAACCGCCACCGTGATCCTGCCCCGCCTGTCCGACACGCTGCAGCAACGGATGCTGACCGAGATCATGGCCACCGCAACCGCGGCAATACGCGACGCGGGGGCCGAGATCGTCGGCGGGCACAGCTCGGTCGGCGCAGAGCTGACCATCGGCTTTACCCTGACCGGACTGTGCGACACCCCGCCGGTGACTCTGGCGGGGGGACAGCCGGGCGATGCGCTGATCCTGACCAAACCGCTGGGCAGCGGTGTTCTGATGGCGGCGGACATGGCCGGGGCGGCGCAGGGCGGCTGGGTGATGGCGGCGCTGAATCACATGATCCGGTCACAATCGCGGGCGTCCCGTATCTTGCAAGAGGCCCACGCGATGACCGATGTCACCGGCTTTGGGCTGGCCGGGCATCTGCATGGGATCTGCGAGGCCTCCGGCACCGGCGCAACCCTGGCACTCGATGCGATCCCGGTGATGGACGGGGCGCTTGCGATGGCCGGGGCGGGCATCCGCTCATCCTTGTACAACGACAACCGCGCGCTGGTTCCGCACCTGCCCGAGGGCGGCAAATCCGACCTGCTCCATGATCCGCAAACCGCGGGGGGGCTGCTCGCCGCGGTTGCAGCGGATCGGGCGGAGCACCTGATTGCCGCCTTGCGCAAGGCGGGCTATCCGGCGGCGCGGATCGGTGTCCTGACCAGGGATGCCGGCTATATCGGGCTTGCCCCCGGCTGAGCCTCGACAAGCACCGCTATCTCGGCCGCCGCATGATCCAGCCCGGCATCGTCCAGCGTTTCGACCTCCAGTTCCGCCAGCACCAGGGCCGAGCCCCTCCTGCGCGATTTGTCATAGGCCGGATCGTAATGCTGCTCCATCAGCGCCCGGGTCAGCCCGCGCTTGTCCCCGGCGCGGATCAGGTCGAACCAGCCATCAACCACCGCATTGCCGCGAAAGGCGCGCAACAGGCCAAGCAGTTCCATCATCCGCGCGCCATCCGACAGAATGTCATCATAGGCCCGCACCAGGTAGGCGCTGCGCGCCGCAAGCGGAACGCTCAGGGTCAGGCGCGGCGCGTGCCTGAGCGCGGCCCATAGGCTGGGCGGCAGAATGCGCTCGCCGATCTTGCTGGACTCCGCCTCGATCACCACCGGTCGCGAAGGATCAAGACCGTGCAACGCGCGGGCCAAGGCGGTTTCAAACGCCTTCTGACTCGGCTGCGGACGGGCCATACGTCCAAGCAACGAGCCGCGATGCGTCGCCAACCCTTCCAGGTCCAGCACCTGTACCCCCCGCCCCCGCAGCCGCTGCAGCAGCTCGGTCTTGGCGGTGCCGGTATAGCCGTCCAGCGCGATCAGCCGATGCGCCAGCGGCACATCATACAGCGCCGCGTTCACCAGCCGCCGGTAACCGCGATAGCCGCCGTCGATCACCTCGGCCCGCCAGCCGATCTCGCGCAGCATCCATGTGAACGATCCCGACCGCTGCCCGCCGCGCCAGCAATAGACCAGCGGCCGCCAGCCCCCGTCATACCCGCGCAGCGCGGTTTCCACGTGATGTGCCGCGTTGCGAAACACCAGCGCCGCACCCAGCTTGCGCGCCAGGAACGGGCTCTGCTGCTTGTAGATGGTGCCGACCTCGGCGCGCTCCGCGTCGTTCAGAACCGGCAAATTGATCGCCCCCGGCAGGTGATCCTCGGCAAACTCCGCCGGGCTGCGCACGTCGATCACCGTGTCAAAGCCATGTGCGAACAGGTCGGTCAGATTATCGAATGCAAGCGCCATGCCTTCCCCTAACCCGCGCGGAGGGGCCGCGAAAGGCATGGCGCAAGACCCGGCATCACTTGGCGACGATACGGCCATCCACATAGGGCTGATAGGGGCCGTTCTCGGCAAGGTATTCGGCCGTCACATCCGCAAGGTCGGGGCCGAAATCATAGGCCTGTTTGTCATCGCCCGCGAACATCGCGTACCCGTCGCCGCCATTGCGCACATAGTTGTTGGTCACAACGCCATAGACCTTGTCCGGATCGATGGGCGCCCCGCCGACCATTACGTCAGACACCCGCTCGCCGGCGGGTTTGGAGGCGTCAAAGGCATAGGTCATGCCAGCGACCTGCGCAAAGCGCCCGGCCCCGTCGGCGATCTGGCTGGCACCGTTCTCCAGCGCCGCGACAATCGTGGCGCCCGGCACCTGGAAGGTGGACAGCGTGTTCTGGAACGGCAGCACCGTCAGAACCTCGCCCATCGTCACCTCGCCCGCGTCAATCGAAGCGCGGATGCCGCCACCGTTCTGGATCGCGATCTCGACCCCCTGATCGGCAACACGGGCCAGCATGGCATCGGCGATCAGGTTGCCCATCGGGCATTCCTGCGCGCGGCACACCGACCGTCCGCCCTCGATCGCCTCGGAGGCTTCGGCGACGACGCGGGTTTTCATCTCGTTGATCGGCCCGGCCAGTTCGGCAACCCGCGCCACGATGGCCGGGTCTTCCCCGACCGAAGCGTCCAGCAGGATCGTATCCCCGGTTGCCGCCGTCACGTTGCCCTCGTCATCAAAGGTCAGAACCAGGTGCCCGACATATTTGGAATAGGCATAGGCCTGCACCACCGGCACGTCACCCACCATCGTCGGATAGGCCATGGCTCCGTCCCGGGTATTGGAAAATTCCGTGTGCGAATGCCCGCCCACAACCGCGTCCAGGCCCGGCACCGCGCCGGCGATTTCCATGTCCTTGTTCACACCCACATGGGTCAGCGCGATGATCTTGTTGACGCCATCGGCCTGCAACATCGCCACATCGGCGGTCAGGCTGTCGATTTCATCCTGAAAGATGACCGCGTCGCCGGGGCTTGATGTTTCCACCGTATCGGTTGCCAGCGCCGACACGATGCCGATTTTCTCGCCCCCCACGTCCAGAACCACGTGATTCTGCACCTTGCCGTTCAGCAGGTTGGATCGCGACACGTCCAGATTCCCCGAGATCACCGGGAATGACACCCCGTCGACCAGCTTTGCCAAGCCCTCGGGGCCGTCGTCGAATTCGTGATTGCCCACCGCCATGGCATCGAATCCGATGGTTTCCATCATCTCGATTTCCACGTCACCCTTGTAGGTCGTGTACATCAGCGAGCCCTGGTATTGATCCCCCGCATCCAGCACCACGACGTTTTCATCCGCCAGTTCCGCCCGCAATTCCGCGATTTTCGTCGCCACCCGCGCATATCCGCCAAAACACTCACCCGCCGCGTTGTCCTCGGCGCTACAGGTCGAATCGTATTTGCTGACCGGTTCGATCCGGCTGTGCAGATCGTTGATGTGAATCACGTGCAGCTTGTAGTCCGCGAACGCGGCTCCCGTTGTCAGGGCCAGCGTGGCGGCAGAGGTCAGAAGCGTTTTCATCATGGTCGGACTCCCCGTCATTTTGTAATTTGCCTAGACCCTGCGCCGCTTTGGCGAAGTTGTCAAAGCCGATTGGCCGCGCTGACGCGGCGACAGGCCAAGAGGCTTGACCCCCGATGGCCGGCAGGGCAAACCGCGCGAATGTTGATCTATAAGATATTCCGGTCCGACGAATGGGCCGCGCTGCAAACCGATGGACAAACCCTGGGCGCGCCGGTCGATCTTGCCGATGGGTTCGTGCATTTCTCGACCGCCGAACAGGCGGCCGAGACGGCGGCCAGGCATTTCGCCGGTGCCGAGGGGCTGGTCTTGCTGGCGCTGGACGCCGATGACCTTGGCGATGCGCTGAAATGGGAGGTGTCGCGCGGCGGCGCGCTGTTCCCGCATCTGTACCGCGAGCTGCGCCTGTCGGATGTGCTCTGGAACGCCCCCCTGCCGCTGGTCGATGGGGTGCATCGCTTTCCGGAGGGCATGGTGTGAGCCTCGTCGAGAAATTCGGCCTTGCCGCGCTGTACCGGTTTGATCCGGAAACCGCGCATGGGCTGGCGATGCGGGCGTTGCAGGCCGGGCTGGCATCGGCACCGGGGCCGGTCACGTCCGCGCGGTTGCGCACCCGGGTTGCGGGGCTTGACCTGCCCAACCCTGTCGGGTTGGCCGCAGGCTTTGACAAGAACGCCGAGGCATTGTCCCCGCTGACGCAGGCCGGTTTCGGGTTCATAGAAGTCGGTGCCGCCACGCCGCGCGCCCAGCCCGGCAACCCGCGCCCGCGCCTGTTTCGCCTGACCGAGGATCGCGCCGCGATCAACCGGTTCGGTTTCAACAACCAGGGGATGGAGGCGATCGGCGCGCGGCTGGTCAAACGGCCCCGCGACGCGGTGATCGGCCTGAACCTCGGGGCCAACAAGGACAGCACCGACCGGCCCGCCGATTTCGCCAGCGTGCTGCGCCATTGCGGCGCGCATCTGGATTTCGCCACGGTCAATGTCTCGTCCCCCAACACGGAAAAACTGCGCGACCTGCAAGGCAAGGCGGCGCTGGCGGCTTTGCTGGCCGGGGTGATGGAGGCGCGTGCCGGGCTTGAACGCCCGCTGCCGGTCTTCCTCAAGATCGCGCCTGACCTGGATGAGACGGAACTGGCGGACGTGGCCGAGGTTGCCCGCGAGGCCGGCCTCGACGCCATCATCGCGACCAACACCACCCTGTCGCGCGACGGGTTGCAAAGCCCCCATCGGGACGAGGCCGGGGGGCTGTCCGGTGCGCCGCTCTTTGACCGCTCGACCCGGGTTCTGGCGCGGTTGAGTATGCTGTTGAATGGCGACATACCCCTGATCGGGGTCGGCGGGGTCGGCTCGGCCGAGCAGGCCTATGCCAAGATCTGCGCCGGGGCATCGGCGGTACAGCTTTATACCGCGCTGGTTTTCGGCGGCCTTTCGCTGGTTGGCGAGATCGTCACCGGGCTCGACCGGCTGCTGGAACGGGACGGGTTTGACAATGTCGCCGACGCGGTCGGCAGCAAACGAGAGGATTGGCTATGATCGAGATTTGGCACAACCCGCGCTGCTCCAAGTCGCGGCAGGCGCTGGCCTTGCTGAGTGCGAGCGGTGCCGCGTTTCAGGAACGCCGCTATCTGGACGATGCCCCCACCCTGCAACAGGTCAGGCACGCCCATGCAGCGCTTGGCCGCCCGCCGGTGGCCGAGATGATGCGCATCGGCGAAAAGCTGTTTCGCGAACTTGGTCTGAGCAAGACCGATGACGACGAGGTGCTGCTGCAAGCCATGGCGGACCATCCGATCCTGATCGAACGCCCGCTGGCGATTTCCGGGCGGCGCGCGGTGATTGGCCGCCCGCCCGAACGTGTGCTGGAGCTGGTCTGAGTACAGACCGGCCCCAAAGCGTTCAGAGCGCGCCCGCCGCCGTGGCGCGTTCCAGCGCCGGATAGCGCGCGCCCAGCGTCACCGCCCGCGCCACGAAGGAAAACAGAAACGCGATCCACAGCCCCTGGTTGCCATAAGCCGGCACCAGCAGCAGAACCGTCACCACGAAAGCGGCAGTCGACAGGATCGACATGTTGCGCATATCCGCGGTGCGGGTCGCGCCGATAAAGACACCGTCAAGCATCCAGCTGGCGACCCCCAGAACCGGCACCAGCAGCATGTAGTTCAGATAGGCGCGCGCCTCGATGCGGACCTCTGCGGACTTGGCCATCAGATCGACGATCGCCCCGCCCCAGAACAGGAAACCCAGCGTCAGCAGCACGGTTCCCAGCAACGCCCAGAGCGTCGATACCGCGATGCTGCGGCGCAGGCGTTCGACGCTGGCACGCCCCACTGCCTGTCCGACCAGCGCCTCGGCGGCAAAGGCAAACCCGTCCAGCGCATAGGCAGTGATCTCGATGAACTGCAACAGGATCTGGTTGGCGGCAAGCGTCACGTCGCCGAAATCCGAGCCGAGGAACAGGAAGGACACGAAGATGCCCATCAACATCAGCGAGCGGATCAGGATGTCGGCATTGACCTCGAGCATCCGCCGCAGGCGTTGCCGGTCAAACACCCGCGCCCAATCGCGCCATGCGGGTGTCGCAAAGGTCGCCCGGCACAGCCAGAGCGCCAGCGCCAGCCCGCTCCATTCGGCGAGGAAGGTCGCAAAGGCCACGCCGTTCACGCCCCAGCCAAGGCCAAGCACGAACCACAGGTCCAGCGCGATGTTCAGCCCGTTCATCCACAGTTGCAACACCAGCACCGCGCGGGTGCGTTCCTGGGCGATCAACCAGCCGGTGATGCCGAACATCGCGATCGCCGCCGGGGCCGACCAGACCCGGATCGTCATGTAGCCGCGCGCCAGCCCCTCGACCTGTTCCGAGGCCGGTGACAGCTGGAACGCCGCCCAGAACAGCGGCACCTGCAAGGACAGGATCGCCAGCCCCCCGATCGCGCCGATCAGGATCACGCGGGTCAGGATGGCGGTGACTTCGTCCATCCGCCCCGCCCCCAGGGCCTGCCCGGCCAGACCGGTGGTGCCCATGCGCAGAAAGCCGAAGAACCAGTAGAGCGACGAGAGGATGATCGCGCCGATTCCGACCGCGCCGATGGGGGCGGCCTCGCCCAGCTGCCCGACCACGCCGGTATCCACCGCGCCAAGGATCGGCACGGTGGCGTTGGAAATCACGATGGGGACGGCGATCCCGAGAACACGCCGATGGGTGATCCCGGTGCCGGTCTCAGCCGCCATTCGCAACGTCCCGGGGCGGCATCAGAAAGCGCCCCGACGCCTGCGCGAACAGCTTGTCGCGATTGTCCTGCCACGCTTCAACCAGGACCGAGGCATAGCGCCGCCCCGAACGGGTCACCGTGGCGCGGGCATAGGCATCGCGCGGCAGGCCGGAACGCAGGTATTCGATGGTAAAGCCGATGGTCCTGGGCAGCCGTGGCAGGTCGCCCGCCGCCATCTGTTCAAGGTCGATGGCACCGGATTCGATCTCGGGCCAGAGATAGGACCAACTCAGCGTGATGATCGAGGTGGTCTCAAGAAACGCCGCGGTCACCCCGCCGTGGATCGCCGGCAGAAACGGGTTGCCGATCAGCTTTTCATCGAAATTCAGCAGCCCGGTCAATTCATCGCCGCGCCGCTCGAACTCGATGCCGAGAAACTGGATATAGGGCACTTCTTGCACCAGCGCGTTGAGCGCGGCGTCGCGGCGTTGCTTGACCACCTGCATCGGTTCGGGACGGGGACGCGCCATCAGCTTTTCTCCACGGTGAACGAGCCTGCCGCCGTGGCGACCGGATGCTCTGCATCGTCATCAACCGCCGTGGCCCGCACAAAGGCGACGTTGCGGGTGATATGATAGCAATGGGCGGTAGTGACGATCTTTTGCCCAGGCGTCGCGCCCCGCATGTAGTCGATGCGCAGATCGATGGTGGCCGTGCTGTCCGGCGCGGCGGGATGGCTCATCACTGCCGCCCCGCAGCAGGTATCCATGATCGCCGACACCGCGCCGCCATGCACCACGCCGGTCTTGGGATCCCCGACCAGCTTGGCGTCATAGGGCATCTCGATGCGGGCCATGCCATCGCCAATCTCGGTGAGCACCATGCCAAGCGCCCGGCAATGGGGAATGGCCTCGATGAATTGCCGTGCGAGTGTGGCCTTGTCTGCCATGCGGTGCCGTCCTTGTTGTTGCGGCCTTGTTATGACCGCTCCCGGACCAAAAGGGCAAGCCCGGCTGTTGCGCTCGGGCGGACATCATTTTACGCTTTGCCCGGAACGGAGTAGAGACAGATGACCGAAATGCGATTGTCGTTCAAGGAAATGTGCGCTGAGTTCGACGTCACGCCACGGACGCTTCGCTATTACGAGTATATCGAACTGCTGCAACCCGACCGCGAAGGCCGCGCCAGGTTCTATGGCCCCCGCGAATCCGCGCGTATGAAGCTGATCCTGCGGGGGCGGAAATACGGCTTTTCACTGGAAGAGATTCGCCAGTGGCTGTTGATCTACGAAAAGGAAGGCACCGAGGCGCAGATGCAGGCGTTTGTCGAGATGGCCGACCGGCAGATGGGCGAGCTTGAAAACCAGCGCGCGCAGCTTGACGAGGCCATGCAGGAGTTAAAAGACCTGCGCGACGAGACCGCCCGCGCGGTGTCGTGACCCCGGTGTTCCGTTGCCGCTGGCGACGGGAACAGGGTGATCCGGCTGCGTTTCGCCGGTGATCCGAAACGCGCGAAACCGCCTGGGGCGTTGAAACATCGCCGTTCAGGCGGGGGTCACATGACACGCGGCGGGCGGCAACCCGGCCAGGATGCCGACCCAGTTTGCGGGGAAGATTGCGGGGGAGATATTGAAATGAAGGCACCGATCCTGACCGGACTGGGCATGGTTCTGTTGCTGGGCGCGGCGACGGGGCCCGTCGCGCAGCAGAACGAGCCATCGGGCGCGCCCAGCTCGATCGCCTGCGCTCAGGAACGAGGAGAGCCGATCGGGCAATGCAGCTATGATGTCGAACGGGATGAGGCGGGCAATTCCACGGTGACGGCGATCTTTGCGAATGGGTTCAAGCGCAAGCTCTTTTTCAGGGACGGCAAGTTCCTGAAGGCAAGCGTCACCATGTCCGGGGTTGGCACCGATACCGATTGGACCCTTGCGGACGGTATCCACGTGATCCTTGTTGACGGCCAGCGCTATGACGTGCCCGATATCTTGATTACGGGCAATTGAACCCGGCGCATGTCGTCCGGTCAATGCAATGCAATACCCGCGCCACCGACGTGGCGCGGGCGTCTCTTGTCACAGGTTACTGCATGCTTTCCGCGGTGACCTTGAGGATTTGGCCCTCATCCGTGGCAACGTAAAGTGCATTGTCCGGCCCCATGACCAGCCCGCGGAACCTGGCCGAGAACCCGAGAGGCATCCGGGTGATGCCGTTGATCCCCAAGCCGTCGGGTGTGATGCTGATCAGGTCGATCCGCGACCCTTCCGGCGTGTCGCCAAACGCGATCCCCATGATCCCGACCGCCAGGCGGCCCTCGTAGATGCCCCAGTTCCCGCCCTTCAGGAAGGCGGCGGACCCGGTGCCCTGGGAAAATCCGTTATTGTTCCAGGTTGCCGGCATCAGGTCTTCAAAGCGGGTGTCGCTCATCGGTGTATAGGCGGCACGTATCGCGGGGTCCACGGCGTCGAGCTGATTCGGCTCGTATCCGCAATACTGGTCCGGACACTCGCCCCGGCCACCCGTGTTCTGCGCCGGATCCCAGCCGGCATTGCCACCATTCACCAGTGCCGTGATTTCGTCATTGTGCCACGGACCATGCTCGGCCGTGAACGCCTTGCCGTCGCTCGGGCGGAAATCGATACCCTGAACGTTTCGGTGCCCGTAGGTGTAGATACGCTTGTCGAAACCTTCGGGCGGGTCGTTGTCCGGGTGGGCATTTCCATTCCCGTCGATCCGCAGGACCTTGCCGCAAAGCAGCGTTCCATCCTGTGGACAGACCCCTCTGTGACGGTCACCGCCAGAGACCCAGAGATAGCCGCCCGGCCCAACGCGCAGGCGTCCGCCGTTATGGGCCCCCGGCCCGCCAAACGGCTGATCGGAGTCAAAGGGCTTGTACTGAATATCGTTAACAATATCCGTTCTGTCCGACACGCTTTTCAGGTCGTCGCTGACCTTGAACCGCATGACGATGTTGCCGTCGCAGCGTTCGAAATTGGTCTTGCAGCCATCGCCGTGATATTTCGTGGAGGACGAATAGACGTAAAGCGTGCGGTTCTCGTCGAAATGCCGGTCCGGCACCACGCCAAGCATGCCCGCCTGCCCTTCGCAGAACAGGTCACTGCCGGCATCCGCATAACCCTCGGACTCGGTCATGCCATAGAGCGCGTTCACCGTCCCGTCCGGGGTTCTGACCGACAGGCCATCGCATTTTTCCGTGAAGAACATCGTGCCGTCGGGCAGGAATGCCATGTCCCATGGTGCCTCCCGCTCGTCCAGGACAACCGTCGACGTAATCTTGGGGACGTCCATCGCCCCGTCATGCGTGTCTGACCATGCGGCGGGTGCCACAGTCATCACGCTCAGTGCCGTGACAGCTGAAAATAGCTGTTTGTTCATAGTATCCTCCCATTCATCGTCACTTTTTGACGCCATGAATTTTCGATGCTCGGGCAAATACAACCTTAGCGTCAAGAAAAAATTCGTTCACAAGGCAAAAGAATAGCCGCATGGCATTTGACCGGGATCGCCAACGGCAACGCGCACCGTGCCTGCCCGGAACACCCGCTTGTCACGAAGGTCCGGGAGCAGAATTGACCGGCCTTTCAGCTGCGTGGCATGGGCAAAACCACGATCCGCGCGCCCCATGGCCGCGTCTTGATGCGCCTCTGCAAACCCCCTGCGTCCCGCTCCCGTTGCAAATTGCATTCTGGCTTTGGCGGGCAATTGGCATATTTTCGAAGTTCCGCCATTCGCGTCAGGCGCAACATCGGGCAAAGCGGATCGGCGCGGGCATTCTCGGTTTCAGGGCATCACGCCAACCGCGCCTGACCAGCGTCAAGAATTGCTTTATCCCACGTCAAATTCCCCGTGACGTAGCGTTCCGCTTACGTCAACGTCACTCTCATGTTGTAACCGCGGCCAGAGCCACACATCTCACGGTCGCCACGCCAAGTATGAGAGTTTACCCCATGACCGATGAACTGATGACAATCCGCGAAATGTGCGACGCGTTCGATGTCACGCCCCGGACCCTGCGCTTTTACGAATCCAAGGAATTGCTGTTCCCCCGGCGGGACGGCCAGAAACGCCTGTTCACCCGCCGAGACCGCGGGCGGCTCAAGCTGATCCTGCGCGGCAAGCGGTTTGGCTTCAGCCTCGAGGAAATCCGCCAGCTTCTCGATCTCTACCAGATGGGCGACCAGCAGCACACGCAATTGCTGCGCGCCTATGAAATCGCCCGCGAGCGGCTCGCCGAAATGGAAGCCAAGCGCGATGAGCTGACCCAGGCCATCGGCGAGTTGCAGACCCAGATCGACTGGGCCGGCAAGATCATCGAAACCAACGAAACCACACGCAAGGCCGCCGAATAGAGCGCACCGGCCCCGCGCGACACTATCCCGACGAGGAGGATCCCAATGCCCACCTATGTAGCCCCGACCAAGGACATGCAATTCATCCTGCATGACGTGCTGAACATCACCAAGGCGGGCATTCCCGGCTATGACGAACTGGAACCCGATTTCACCAGCGCGATCCTCGAAGAGGCGGGCAAGATCAGCTCGGAGGTTCTGCAACCGCTGAACGTGGTGGGCGATACCCAGGGCTGCACCTTTGAGAACGGTGTGGTGCGCACCCCTGCCGGGTTCAAGGACGCGTTCGAACAGATGAAGGAAGGCGGCTGGCCGGGGCTGGACATGCCCGAGCAATATGGCGGGCAGAACATGCCCTATGTCATCGGCACCGCCGTGGGCGAAATGTTCTCGGCCTCCAACCAGGCCTTTACCATGTACCAGGGCCTGACCCACGGCGCGGCCAGCGCCATCCTGGCCCATGGCTCCGAGGCGCAGAAGGATACTTACCTGCCTAACATGGTCGCCTGTGAATGGACCGGCACCATGAACCTGACCGAACCCCATTGCGGCACCGATCTGGGCCTGATGCGCACCAAGGCGGATCCGCAGGAGGATGGCAGCTACAAGATCACCGGCCAGAAGATCTTCATCTCGGCGGGCGAACATGACATGGCCGACAATATCATTCACCTCGTCCTCGCCAAGATCGCCGGCGGCCCCGAAGGGATCAAGGGCGTGTCGCTGTTCATCGTGCCCAAGTTCCTCGTCAACCAGGATGGCAGCCTTGGCGCGCGCAACGGCGTGGCCTGTGGCAAGATCGAGGAAAAGATGGGCATCCACGGCAACTCGACCTGCGTGATGAATTATGACGGTGCTACCGGCTACCTGCTGGGCGAAGAGCACAAGGGTATGCGCGCCATGTTCACCATGATGAACGAAGCCCGGCTGGGCGTCGGGATGCAGGGGCTCGCACAGGCCGACGCGGCCTATCAGAACGCCGTCGAATACGCCAAGGACCGCCTGCAGGGGCGCGACGTGACCGGCGTCAAGAACCCCGACGGCCCTGCCGATCCGTTGATCGTGCACCCGGATATCCGCCGCAACCTGATGGACCAGAAGAGCTTTGCCGAAGGCGCGCGGGCCTTCATTCTCTGGGGGGCCACGATGATCGACCGGGCCCACCGGGCGAATGACAAGGACGCCGACGGGCTGATCTCGCTGCTGACCCCGGTCATCAAGGGGTTCCTGACCGACGAAGGCTATGACATGACCGTCCAGGCCCAGCAGGTCTATGGCGGCCATGGCTATATCGAGGAATGGGGCATGTCGCAATTCACCCGCGACGCCCGGATCGCGATGATCTACGAAGGGGCCAACGGTGTTCAGGCGCTCGATCTCGTGGGGCGCAAGCTGGCGCAGGATGGCGGCAAGCACGTGATGGCGTTTTTCGAGATGGTGAAGGGATACATCAAGGAACATGCCGGCCAGAGCGATGATCTGGACCGCGATTTCCTGAACCCGCTCAAGGCAGCGTCCAAGGACCTGCAGGCCGCAGGCATGTATTTCATGCAGAACGGCATGAAGAACCCGAACAACGCGCTGGCCGGATCCTCCGACTTCATGCACATGTTCGGCCATGTCTGCCTTGGCCTGATGTGGGCGCAGATGGGCAAGGCCGCGCTCGATGCGCTGTCCGGCGGGGCCTCGGACGCAGCATTTTATGAAACCAAGCTCGCCACCGGGCGCTACTACATGGCGCGCCGCCTGCCCGCCACCGCGATGCACCTGACCCGCATCCAGAGCGGGGCGGACACGGTGATGGCGCTCGACGCCGCAAACTTCTGATCGAACGCGCGCGGCGTATCCCGTCGCCGCGCGCCTCCCGACACGAACCGAGGGCCCCATGACGCAGCATTGGAAAACCCACGAACACGCGATGCTGGCCGAAATGGCCCGATCGTTCTTTGTCGAGAACTGGGTGCCACGGATCGAGACTTGGCGCAAACAGGGCGAAATGGACAAGAGCACCTGGCGCGAAGCGGGTGAGCTTGGCCTGCTCTGCGCCTCCATCCCCGAGGAATACGGCGGCGCGGGTGGCGATTTCGGACATGAGGCCGCGATCATCATCGAGGCCGCGCGCGCCAATCTTGCCAGCTGGGGCAACGGCATCCACTCGGGCATCGTGGCGCATTACATCCTTGCCTTCGGATCGGAAGCTCAGAAAAGCGCCTGGCTGCCCAGGATGGCGCGCGGCGAAATGATCGGCGCGCTTGCCATGACCGAGCCCGCCGCCGGTTCCGACGTGCAATCGATCAGGACCAGGGCCCTGCGCGACGGCAACGCCTATCGTCTGAGCGGTCAAAAGACATTCATCACCAACGGGCAACATGCCGACCTGATCCTCGTGGCCGCCAAGACCGATCCCACACTCGGAGCCAAGGGCATCTCTTTGGTTGCGGTCGAAACCGAAGGGACCACCGGTTTCACCCGCGGGCGCAATCTCGAAAAAATCGGCAAACACGCCTCGGACACATCAGAACTGTTCTTTGACAATGTTGAAATCCCGCCCGAAAACATCCTTGGAGGCGAAGAAGGTCGCGGTTTCTACCAGATGATGGAACAACTGCCGCAAGAGCGGTTGATCATCGCCGCCGAGTCCGTCGGCTCCATGCAAGGTGCCATCGAACGCACCATCGCCTATTGCAAGGAACGCGAGGCTTTCGGCGGCAACCTGTTGCAATTTCAGAATACGCGCTTTCAACTCGCGGAATGCAAAACCCGGCTTGCGGTGACCGAAGCGTTCCTGGACGGCTGCATCACGGACTTGATCAACGGCGACTTGAGCGTGGAGAAGGCCGCAATGGCAAAATACTGGGCGACCGAGACCCAGGGACAGGTGCTTGACGCTTGCCTGCAATTGCATGGGGGCTATGGCTATATGCAGGACTACGCGATTGCCGAAATGTGGACCGATGCGCGCGTACAGCGGATCTATGGCGGCACCAACGAAATCATGAAGGAACTGATTGCGAGGTCGTTTTGAAGCAGGCACCGATGTCTTGCGTGGCGCGCTCGGGACGCCTCCGGCGGGAGTATTTGCACAAAGATGAAACTCAGGATGCGCTCCCGCCACGGGGCGACTGCCATCAGGACGGGAGCGACTTCACCTTTGACGGTCATCGGCTCTCCAGCCTGTACCGTGGATACGATCATGGCGCGTCATGCTTAACAGTTGGTTACGCGCGCCGCTTTGCATCTTCATCTTTGTCCAAATACTCAAAATCCAACATGAACCACAGGCACCCGGGGAGGGGTTTGTTCACATGACTTTGAAATTGCACTGCTTTGGCGAGAGCGGGAATTCCTACAAGGCGGCTTTGGCCCTTGAGCTGAGCGGCCTTGACTGGGAGCCGGTCTATGTCGACTTTTTCGGCGGCGCGACGCGCACTCCGAATTACCGGCGACAGGTCAATGCATTGGGTGAGGCACCTGTTCTCGAGGACGGGGATATCTGCCTTAGCCAATCCGGCGCGATCCAGCAATATATTACCGACAAGACCGGCAAGTTCGGCGGTGCGGACGCGGCAGCGCGCTATGATGTGCTCCGTTGGGTGTTGTGGGACAATCACAAGCTGTCGTCCATGGCAGGCATGACACGGTTTCTGATGAATTTTCTTCCCGAGGACAAGCGCCCCAATGAGGTCATCGCCTTTAACCAGGGGCGTCTGCGGGCGGCCTACGAGCTGTTGAACGCGCATCTTGAGGGCCGCGAATGGATCGTGGGCGACGGCATCACCAATGCCGACCTGTCCTGCTGTGGTTATCTCTATTATCCCGAACCGTTCGGTTTTGACCGGGCGGCCTGGCCCCATATCGACGCGTGGCTCACGCGCCTGTCCGAAACACCGGGGTGGAAACACCCCTATGACCTGATGCCCGGCAACCCGTCGGATCGCGCCTAAGGAGAGACCAATGAGAGAAGCCTATATCTATGACGCCCTGCGCACCCCGCGCGGCAAGGGCCGCAAGGACGGCGCGCTGCACGAAGTCACCAGCCTGCGGCTGTCGGCGCTCACGCTGAACGCGGTGAAAGAGCGCAACAATCTCGATGGTCACGCCGTCGAGGACGTGATCTGGGGCAACGTGACCCAGGTGATGGAACAGGGCGGATGCCTTGCGCGCTCTGCCGTGCTGGCCTCTGATCTGGACCAGTCGATTCCCGGACTTGCGATCAACCGGTTCTGTGCTTCGGGCATGGAGGCCGTGAACCTTGCCGCCAACCAGGTCAGGGGCGGCGCGGGCGATGCCTATATCGCCGGTGGAGTCGAGATGATGGGCCGCGTGGCCATGGGCAGCGATGGCGCGGCGATTGCCGTTGACCCCACGCTCGCCATGGACAGCTATTTCGTGCCGCAAGGCATTTCCGCCGACATCATCGCCACGGAATACGGGTTCAGCCGCGATCAGGCCGATGCGCTGGCGGTTGAATCCCAGCGTCGCGCCAAGGCCGCGTGGGATGACAACCGGTTCGAAAAATCCGTCATCACCGTGCGGGACCAGAACGGCCTCCCGATCCTTGATCACGACGAATACATGCGTCCGCAGACCGACATGCAGAGCCTTGGCGCGCTGAACCCGTCGTTCCAGATGATGGGCGAGCAGATGCCCGGGTTCGACAAGATCGCGCTGCTGAAATATCCGCATCTTGAGCGGATCAATCACATCCACCATGCGGGCAACAGCTCGGGCATCGTGGATGGGGCGGCGGCCGTTCTGATCGGCAACAAGGAATTCGGCGAGAAATACGGCCTGAAACCGCGTGCCCGCATCAAGGCCACCGCCAAGATCGGCACCGACCCTACCATCATGCTGACCGGCCCGGTTCCGGTGACCGAAAAGATCCTCGCCGACAATGGCATGGCGATCGGCGATATCGACCTCTTTGAAGTGAACGAGGCCTTTGCCTCCGTGGTCCTGCGCTTTCAGCAGGCGTTTGACGTTGATCCCGAACTGGTCAATGTCAATGGCGGTTCGATCGCGATGGGGCATCCGCTGGGTGCGACCGGGGCGATCATCATCGGCACCCTGCTGGACGAGCTTGAGCGCAGCGACAAGGAAACCGGGCTTGCCACGCTGTGCATCGCCTCGGGCATGGGCGCGGCGACAATCATCGAGCGTGTCTGATGCCCAAGCTGGACCTGGCCCAAATCAGTCGCAGCAGCGGCACCGGCTATCCCGGCAAGCTGGCGCGCGTGGTTGATGGGCGATCATGGCTGGCTTTGGGGGATGCCGGAGGCCTGACCCAATATGGCGTCAACCTGGTCTATCTCGAACCGGGCGCGGCCTCGTCCCTGCGGCACTACCAGATGCAGCAGGACGAGTTCGCGATGGTCACCGAGGGCGAGCTGGTGCTGATCGAGGATGACGGGGAAACCCTGATGCAGCCTGGTGATTGCGCGGCCTGGCCCGCGGGCGTGGAAAACGGACACCATTTGGTGAACCGCACCCAATCGCGCGCCGCGTTCCTCGTGATCGGCACCCGAACCCCGACCGAAACGGTCTTTTACAGCGACATAGATATGATGGTCATCGCGGACGACGCCGGAGACCATTTCACGAAACAGGATGGCAGCCCGCTGACGGCTGACCAGATCGGAGACGAACATGGCTGATTTCACAATGAGCAAGGACGCCGACGGCGTCGCAACCATCACCTGGGATGTGCCCGGAAAATCAATGAACGTGATGTCCATCACCGGGCTGGCGGAACTGTCCGATTGCATCGATGACGCGCTGGCGGACGCGGCGGTCAAGGGCATCGTGATCACCAGCGGCAAGACCGGTTCGTTTGCCGGGGGCATGGACCTGAACCTGTTGGCCAAGATGAAGGAAGACGCGGGCGACGATCCGGCGCGCGGCCTGTTCGAGGGCACGATGCAAATGCACGCCCTGCTGCGCAAGATCGAGCGTGCCGGCATGGACCCAAAGACCAACAAGGGCGGCAAACCGGTTGCCGCCGCCCTGCCCGGTACTGCCGCGGGCATCGGGCTTGAGCTGCCGCTGGCCACCCATCGCATTTTTGTCGCCGACAACCCCAAGGCGCGGATCGGCCTGCCCGAGATCATGGTCGGCATCTTTCCCGGTGCCGGCGGCACCACCCGTCTCGTGCGCAAGCTGGGCGCGATGGGGGCCTCGCCCTTCCTGCTCGAAGGCAAGATGGTCGAGCCGAAAAAGGCCAAGGCGGCGGGGCTTGTCGACGAGGTGGTGGATGATCCGGTTGCGGCGGCCCGCGACTGGGTTCTGAACGCCAAGGGCAGCGACATCGTCAAACCCTGGGACGCCAAGGGTTACAAGATGCCCGGTGGCGCGCCCTATCATCCCGCCGGTTTCATGACCTTTGTCGGGGCCAATGCGATGGTGCATGGCAAGACGCAGGGCGCGTTCCCCGCGGCCAAGGCCCTGCTGAGCGCGGTCTATGAAGGGGCCATGGTCGATTTCGACACTGCGCTCAAGATCGAGGCGCGCTGGTTCACCTCGGTTCTGATGAACCCCAGCTCGGGCGCGATGATCCGCTCGCTCTTCCTGAACAAGGAAGCGCTGGAAAAGGGTGCTGTGCGGCCACAGGACGTGCCGGACCAGCGGGTGAAAAAGCTTGGCGTTCTGGGCGCGGGCATGATGGGCGCGGGCATCGCGCTGGTCAGTGCGCAGGCCGGCATGGAAGTTGTATTGATCGACCGGGATCAGGCGGCTGCCGACAAGGGCAAAGCCTATTCCGAAGCGTTCCTTGACAAGGGCATCGCCCGCAAGAAGGTCACGCCCGAAAAGAAAGAGGCGATGCTGAATCTCATCACCGCCACGCCGGATCTCGAGCAGCTCAAGGGCTGTGACCTGATCATCGAAGCCGTGTTCGAAGACCCCAAGGTCAAGGCCGAAATGACCCGGAAGGTCGAGGCAATCATCCCCGAGGATTGCATTTTTGCCTCCAACACCTCGACCCTGCCGATCACCGGGCTGGCCAAGGCGTCCAAGCGCCCCGAGCAGTTCATCGGCATCCACTTCTTTTCGCCCGTCGAGCGGATGCTGCTGGTCGAGATCATCAAGGGCAAGGAAACCGGCCCCCGCGCCGTGGCCAAGGCGCTGGATTACGTGCGCCAGATCCGCAAGACGCCCATCGTGGTCAACGATGCGCGGTTCTTCTACTGCAACCGCTGCATCATTCCTTATGGCAACGAAGCCACACGGATGATCACCGAAGGCGTCGCGCCGGTGCTGATCGACCACGCGGCACAGCAACTGGGCTTCCCGGTTGGTCCCGTGCAACTTGGCGATGAAACCAGCATCGACCTTGCCGCCAAGATCACCCGCGCCACCAAGGAAGCGATGGGCAACGCATACCCCGCCTCCGAAGCGGATGTCCTAGTCTTCTGGATGGAAGAACAGGGCCGTCTGGGCCGCAAGGCCAAGGCCGGCTATTTCGACTATGACGAAAAGGGCAAGCGCACCGGCTACTGGAAAGGCGTTCACGACAAATACCCGCTCGCCGAAGAGCAGCCCGACCTGATCGAGGTACAGGAACGTCTGATGTTCGTGCAGGTGCTCGAAGCCGTGCGCGCACTGGAAGAAGGCGTTGTCGAAGACATCCGCGAGGCCGATGTGGGCGCGATCCTGGCCTGGGGCTTTGCGCCCTGGTCCGGCGGCCCGCTGAGCTGGCTCGACATCATCGGTGCGCCCTATGCCGCCGAACGTTGTGACCAGCTGGCCGCGAAATATGGCGAGCGGTTCAAATGCCCCGACCTGCTGCGTGAAATGGCGGACAAGGGCCAGACCTTCTACGGCCGCTTTGCGCCGGAGACCGCGGCGGCCTGACGGCTCTGACATCACGCCGGCCTTGCCTGATGCGACCGGAAATCAACGGTTTCAACGCATTGGGCAAGGCCAGGCGCGCCCTGCTCAGCCATCGCGCGAACAGCGGCGCCCTGACCGCATGCCGCCGCGCGCCCCGGCGGGCAGATCAGCCAAACCCATAGCCAAAGCGGGCAATATCCTCGGCACAGCAATCGGCAATCGCCGCCGCGCTCGTGTCGGTGTAATACAGGCGATAGTCGCGCGCGCGATCCGAATGATTGGCACGCGGCAGGCTCAGCCCAAACCCAAGATGCGCCACCAGCGGCGCGGCGTCTTCCTCGAACTGTTCGAGCCGCAGATAGGCGTCGCACTGTTCGCGCCCATCGGAACGGCGCATGTATCGCCCGGCGGAATAGGCGCGAAACGAGTCCATGATCCGTGGATGGGCGACAAAGTCGGGAAACGTCAATTGCCGCGCCAGTTTGACGGCGGAATGGTCAAACCGCTGTGCCCGGAGCCAATGGTAATAGCTCACTGCGCGATCCCACGGGTTGCGCACCAGCGTGAAGGCAAACAGCTGATCCAGCTCGTCCGGGTCCACCAGCCCTTCGATATCGGCCAGTGTCGAGTGTTTCCACAACCGGCCCCGTGATGTCGCATCGCGCAGCCGCCGGCGGCGTTTGATCGCCTTGGGCGTATCGCCCAGCATGATGTCATCGCGCATCGCGCGCGACTCAAGCGCCAGCGCCAGCGCGGTTCCACCGGTCTTGGGGATGTGGATAAATACGTATCGGCGCCCCTTGGAAACAATCACATCCTCACCCGCGATTTGACGCCGCCGCAACAACAATGACAGCTTAATTTCTCAATAATTCGATTATTCGAAATCTAAATAAAGGATAAAAAAATTGGAACCATCCTACGAATGTGATATCACTAACTTGTGTACAATTTGATTACACGTAGAGAGTGTGAAAAAGGGAACCATGGTAATGAACAAATCAAAGTTTCTTACAACCTGCGCGGCTGGGGCTATTCTCGTAGCAACCGCCAGCATTGCAAGCGCGGCAACGATCAACCTGGGCGGCGCGGACGCCCGGCAATCCGAACTCAGCTATTCGGTGGACGGCATCGGCGTCACCGTGACCGCTGAGTACAATTTCAACGGCTGGCGCGACTCGTCCGTCACCCGCAACTCCAGCGGTCTGGGTGCCTATTCGCACCTGTTCGACAATCCCAGCCTGGACGGCATCATCGACGAGCGGATGACCTTCACGTTCGACCAGGACGTGAGCATGGAAGCGATCAACTTCGCCAATTTCGGCTGGTCTGATTCCTATGACATCTATGTCGATTCCGGTGCCGGCATGACGCTGCTGGATTCCAGCTCGTCCAACCCGTACTCGTTTTCGCCCTATCTGGTCGGCAGCTCGCTGACCATCGGCGTTGACGGTGCCCTGTCGAGCTTCCGCGTCAACTCGCTGGAAGTATCCGCCGTGCCTCTGCCGGCGTCCGGCCTGCTGCTGTTGGGCGGCCTGGGCGGCATCGCGGCTCTGCGCCGTCGTCGCAAGAGCTGATTGTCAGCCCCGAGATTTTTGTAAAGGCGGCGCGATGCGTCGCCTTTTCTTTTTGCCGTGACGCTGATCGCAATCCCGATTGAAAGGCCCGCGCCATCCTCCTAGGCTTTGCCGGAACAAGGCAAGCGAAGGACAAGACATGGGATGGATGAAGGATGAATCCGGGCTCGACAGGACCGCGGCCAACTATGTTCCGCTGACCCCGCTATCGGGGCTACGCCGGGCCGCGCATGTCTTTGCCAATGACATGGCGGTGATATACGGCGCGCACCGCAAGACCTATGCGGAATATCACGACCGTTGCACGCGCCTGGCATCGGCGCTTGCGCGGCTTGGGGTTGCGCCGGGTGACGTGGTGGCCACCGTGCTGCCCAACATTCCCGCCCATGCCGAGGCGCATTTCGGCGTACCTGCCTGTGGCGCGGTTCTGAACGCGATCAACACCCGGCTCGACACCGGCACCGTGGCCTATATCCTGGAGCATGGCGAGGCGCGGGCGGTTCTGGTCGATACCCAGTTCATCACGCTGGTCGAAGCGGCAATTGCCCGCAAGGACGGCCCCGCGCCCGTCGTGATCGAGGTGCCCGACCCCGACGCGGGATACCCGGCCACCGGGCGGCACGCGACCTATGAACAACTCTTGGCCGAGGCCGAGCACAATTTCGACTGGATCATGCCCGGCGACGAATGGGAGAGCATCGCGCTCAACTATACCAGCGGCACAACCGGGCGTCCCAAGGGGGTCGTCTATCATCATCGCGGTGCCTATCTGAATGCCATGGGCCAGGTGATCAGCTGGGGCATGGTGCTGCGTCCGCGCTATCTGACCATCGTGCCGCTGTTTCACTGCAATGGCTGGTGCCACACATGGATGATGCCGATGGTTGGCGGCACGATCATCTGCTGTCGCGACATCGCCGCCCCGGCGATTTTCGATGCCATCGCGGATGAGGGCGCGACCCATTTCGGCGGTGCGCCCATCGTGCTGAACATGCTGGTCAACGCGCCCGAGGCGGACCGCAGGCCCTTTGATCACAGGGTCGAGGTCTTTACCGCCGGCGCGCCCCCTGCCCCGGCAACCCTCGCCAAGATCGAGCCGATGGGCTTTCAGGTGACTCAGGTTTACGGGCTGACCGAGGTTTATGGCCCGGCGACCGAATGCACCTGGGGTCCGCATCTGGATCATCTGCAAGGCGAGGCGCGCGCCGCGATCAAGGCCCGCCAGGGGGTCGCCATGCCCTTTATGGAACATATCACCGTGGTGGATGAGCAGATGGCGCAAATCCCCATGGATGGCACCGCGCAGGGCGAAATCGTGATGCGCGGCAACGGCACCATGAAAGGGTATTACAAGAATCCCGAAGCCACCGCCGAGGCGTTCAAGGGCGGCTATTTCCATTCCGGCGACATCGCGGTGCAGCACCCGGATGGCTATATCCAGATCGCCGACCGGGCCAAGGACATCATCATTTCCGGCGGCGAGAATATCAGCTCGGTGGAAATCGAAGGCGTGTTGATGGGGCACCCCGATGTCCTGCTGGCGGCGGTGGTGGCCCGGCCGGATGACAAATGGGGCGAGGTTCCCTGCGCCTTTGTCGAACTCAAGGACGGGTCCACCCCGACCGAGGCGGAATTGATTGCCTATTGCCGTGAAACGCTGGCCGGATTCAAAACGCCCAAAAAGGTGGTGTTTCAGGAATTGCCAAAGACATCGACCGGCAAGATCCAGAAATTCGAATTGC
Organism: Microbulbifer sp. S227A; assembly: GCF_049800935.1. Classification (NCBI taxonomy): domain Bacteria; kingdom Pseudomonadati; phylum Pseudomonadota; class Gammaproteobacteria; order Cellvibrionales; family Microbulbiferaceae; genus Microbulbifer; species Microbulbifer sp. S227A. The sequence continues at coordinate 111,440 of NZ_JBNAFZ010000001.1, forward strand.
GCAAACGCGCCGCCATGCTTTGACGCAGCGGCGTAAATCCGTTTGCCGCCTTGGCGGGGCGTGGTAAGAGTGGCGGAAAACAGAGGCTTCGCAGACCCCGCAGCATGACGGCGCTCAAGAAATACGACAGGCTCGAAGCCTCGGGGCTCTGGCGCGCGTCGCCCGATGAACAGCGCCGGGACGCGATCGTCAAGATCGGCGAGGCAACCCTGACCATCACCGACATGCGCGAACGACCCCTGGCCCATTGGTCGCTGGCCGCGGTGCAGCGCCGGAACCCCGGCGAATTTCCCGCGATTTTCTCGCCCGATGGCGACCCTGGCGAAACGCTCGAGATTGCCGAGGACGAAACCGCGATGCTGGACGCCATCGCCAAGCTGCGGCGTGCCATCGATCGCAGCCGCTCTCATCCCGGCCGCCTGCGCTTTGCCGGATCGATGACCTTTGCGGTGATCGTGCTGGCGGTGCTGCTGATGTGGTTGCCCGGCGTGTTGCGCACCCATGCGCTGAACGTGGTGCCCAAGATTCAGCGCGAGGCCATCGGCAAGGCGCTGCTGGGGCGGATCGAACGGGTTGCCGGCGTCGCCTGCGGCAGCGCCGAGACCACGCCGGTGCTGGCACGGCTGGCCAGGCGGACCGGGGCGCGGCGGCTTGTCATCCTGCCCGCCGGGGTGATCGACAGCCGCAACCTCCCCGGCGGCGTCATCCTGCTGAACAAGTCGCTGATCGAGGATTACGAAGACCCGGCGGTCGCGGCGGGCTATATCCTGTCCGAAACCGTGCAGGCCAGCGAGAATGACCCGCTGGAACAATTGCTCAGCTATGCCGGGCCGGTGGCGAGTTTCCGGCTGTTGACCACCGGAAAGGTGACGCAAGCCACGCTTGACAGCTATGCGGAATGGGTGCTGATTTCGCCGCGCCCGCCGCTTGCCCCCGATGCGCTGCTTGCGGCCTTTGCGGCGGCACAGCTGCCCTCTTCTCCTTATGCCTATGCGCGCGACGTCACCGGTGAATCCGTGCTCGATCTGATCGAGGCCGATCCGATGGCCGGGCGCGATGCCGATCCGATCCTGCCGGATCGCGAATGGGTTCAGTTACAGAATATCTGTGGCGGGTGACGCACCCCGCCATCTGCCCGGTCGCGGCCGGGTTACCGCGCGGTTTCCCAGGTACGGGTCTTTTGCGCCTTGCGCGGAGTCGGGCCGCCATAGAGCCGCTGGGGCGGGGCCACGGGCGCGAGCACGCGCGGCACCGTCTGGTTCCAGACCCGGTCACTCAGCGCGTCGCCGCGCGGGGTGCCCTGCCCCCGGTTCGGATTGAGCCGGTTGTCGCTCCACGCCGATTTATAGCCGCGCGGCACAACCGCATAGGCCCCGGTTCCGGTGGGTTTCAGCGTGGTAATCCCCCGCTGCGGATTCAGCCGCCCGTCATCCCAGACCGCTTTATATCCGCGCGGCACGATCACATCGCGGGCCTGCTGGCGTTCCTCGTAGACATGATAGGGCAGAACCCGCGTGTTCTGGGGCAGCGCTGCCACCACGTTCCCCTCGGCGGACACGGGGGCCGCAACACCTCCCAAGCCGATGCTCAGAACCAGGCCTGTCAGAAAGTGATGCGCGTTCATATGTGCCCTCGGGAATGATGTGTCGAAACTCTGCCGCAGAACCGCAGGCGTGTCAAAGCGCGATCACTTTGTCCCGAACATGCGGTCGCCCGCGTCACCAAGACCCGGCACGATATATCCCTGGCTGTTCAGCTTGCGATCGATCGAGGCGGTGACAATCGGCACATCCGGGTGCGCTTCCTGCATCCGGGCGATGCCTTCGGGCGCGGCCAGCAGACAGAGGAAACGGATATTGGTGGCCCCCGCCTGTTTGAGCAGATCAACCGCCGCCGCCGAGGAATTGCCGGTCGCCAGCATCGGGTCGACCGCGATCACCAGCCGATCCTCCAGCCCGTCGGGCACCTTGAAATAATACTGTACCGGTTCCAGAGTCTTTTCATCGCGATAAAGGCCGACAAACCCCACCCGTGCCAGCGGGATCAGTTCCAGAACCCCGTCCAACATGCCATTGCCCGCCCGCAGGATCGACACCAGCGCCAGCTTCTTGCCCGCCAGAACCGGCGCGTCCATCTCTTCCAGCGGCGTCTCGATGGGTTTCCTGGTCATCGGCATTTCGCGGGTGACTTCATAGGCCAGAAGCTGCGTGATCTCGCGCAGGAGCTGACGGAACACGGCGGTGGGCGTATCCTTTTCCCGCATCAGGCTCAGCTTGTGCTGAACCAGCGGATGATCAACGACGGTAACGGCTTCTGACATGCGACTCTCCCGGATATTCTGCGTCATCTTGTGGGGCAGCGGTGGCAGGTCTGCAACCCATGGACATGACCGCCGCGTCAGAAAAAGCTCGCCCCCGGCCCCTGCGGCGGCACCCCGAGGTGATCCGCGACGCTTGCCGCCACGTCGACAAAACCCACATGACCCAACGAGCGCGCACCCCGCCCGCTGATCAGCACCGGCACCCGTTCGCGGGTGTGGTCGGTTCCGGTCCAGCTGGGATCATTGCCATGATCCGCCGTCAGCACCATCACGTCATCCGGTCGCAGCCGGGGCAGGATCCGGCCCAGCCCCGCATCGAACCATTCCAGCGCCGCCGCATAGCCGGAAATGTCGCGCCGATGGCCAAAGCGGCTGTCGAATTCGACGAAATTGGCAAAGGTCAGGCTGCCCTCCTCGGCCTCGTCCACGAGATCCGACAGGTGGCCCATCAGCTCGGCATCATCCCCCTTGCGCAGATCATCAATGCCTTGCATCGAAAAGATATCACCGATCTTGCCGACCCCGTAGACCCGCCGCCCCGCATCCTGGACCCAGTTGGTCAGCACCGGGGCCGGCGGCGCAATGGCAAAATCGCGCCGGTTCGAGGTGCGGATGAAGCCGGTATCGGCCTGCCCGGTAAAGGGACGCGCGATCACCCGCCCCACCTTCATCTCGTGCAGGCGCGGGGCGATCGCGGCACAGAGATCGAGCAGCCGCGATAGCCCGAAATGGTCTTCATGCGCGGCGATCTGAAAAACCGAATCCGCCGAGGTATAGCAGATCGGCCAACCGCTCTCGAGGTGATCGCCCCCCAGTTCGGCTATGATCCGGGTGCCCGATGCGTGGCAATTGCCAAGCGTGCCATCCGTGCCTGCCGCCTGCGCCACCGCCCGCATCAGCCTGTCGGGAAAGGCGGGGGTGCTGTCGGGGAAATAGTGCCAGTCCCAGGGTACCGGCACCCCGGCCAGTTCCCAGTGGCCGGACGGTGTATCCTTGCCGCGCGACATCTCGGTGGCGGCACCCCAGGCGCCGCGCGGGTCGCCCCCGAGGCCCGGTGCCGAGAGCCCCGAGGCCAGCCGCACCGCCGCCCCCAACCCGAGCCCGTCGAGATGCGGCAGATTCAACGCGCCGCTGCGCCCGCGCTCGGCCTGGCCGGCCATGCAGGCCTGCGCGATATGGGCCACCGTGTTGGCTCCGGTATCGGGCACGGTGCCGTTATAGTAACGCCCCGCATCCGGCGCACCGCCAATACCGACGGAATCCATGACCACCAGAAACGCACGTGCCATCAGTCGATCCTTTCGTGGATGAGATCCGGCACCGCCGCGGGGCGTGCGCCGATCGCGATTGCCGCGCGCACCGTTGCCTCGGCGCGCTGCGCGGCGTCTTCGCGGGCGGCATGGATCACCGCAAGCGGCTGGCCGCGGGCCACCTTGTCGCCAAGCCGCACCAGCCCGGACAGGCCCACCGCCGGATCCACCACGTCGCTTTCGACCTGGCGGCCACCGCCAAGGGCAACCACGGCCAGCCCCAGGGCCTCGCCATCGATCCCGGTGACATGGCCATCCTCGCGCGCCGCAACCTCGCGGATCACGTTGGCTTCCGGCAGGAAGCGCTGCCAATCCTCGACAAAGGCCAGCGGCCCGCCCTGCGCCGCGATCATCCGTCCGAACCGTTCGGCGGCGCGGCCATCGCGGATCGCCGCGACAATCCGGTCCGCGCCATCCTGTACATCGTCAGCCAACCCCGCCCCCACGAGCAGCACGCCCCCCAGAGCCGCGCTTAGACGCACCAGCGGGCCATCGAGCCGGCCGGTCAGGGCCGTCATGATCTCGGCCACTTCCAGCGCGTTGCCAAGCGCCGGGGCCAGCGGCTGGTTCATGTCGCTGACCACCGCGCTGGTCCGGCATCCGGCGGCATTGGCGGCCCCCACCAGCGCCCGGGCGAGGGCAGCGGCCTGTTCGCGGGTCTTCATGAAGGCACCGCTGCCCACCTTGACATCCAGCACCAGCGCATCCGGGCTGACCGCGAGTTTCTTTGACAGGATCGACGCGGTGATCAGGTCAAGGCTTTCGACCGTGGCCGTCACGTCGCGTATCGCATAGAGCCGCTTGTCCGCCGGGGCGATCTCGGCGGTGGCCCCGACGATGGCACAGCCGACATGTGACATGATCTCGCCCAGGCGTCCCTCGGAAATGCCGGTGCTCACGCCGGGGATCGCCTCGAGCTTGTCCAGCGTGCCACCCGTATGCCCAAGCCCCCGCCCCGAGATCATCGGCACACAGCCACCGCAGGCCGCCAGTGCCGGGGCCAGCAGCAGCGACACGCAATCGCCGACACCGCCGGTCGAATGCTTGTCGATCACCGGACCGTCCAGATCCCAGGTCAAGACATCGCCGCTGTCGCGCATGGCCATGGTCAGGGCCCCGCGCCCGGTCTCGCCCAGATCGCCCATGCAGACCGCCATGGCAAAGGCCCCGGCCTGTGCATCGCTCACGGTTCCATCGGCCAATCCTTGCGCAAACCAGCGCAGTTCCGCCGCGTCGGGCACCTGTTTGCGGCGCAGTTTGGCGATGATGGCGCGGGCATCCATGCCCTAGCGGCCCGCCATGTGATCGGCGCTGAAGGCACCGGGCAGCAAGTCAGCGAGCGTCATCACTTGTTCGCGCCCTTCGGTGGTGCCCATCGTGACGACCACGCTGCCGGCACCGAATTCCGCGAGTTTCTGACGGCATCCGCCGCAGGGTGTGACCGGCATCGGGCTGTCGGCGATGACATAGGCCTCGAGCAATTCGGTTTCCCCCGCCGCGACCATCGCCGCGATGGCACCGGCCTCGGCGCAGGTGCCTTCGGGATAGGCAACATTCTCGACATTGCAGCCAACATAGACGGTGCCCGACGCCGCCCGCAGCGCCGCCCCCACCTTGAACCCGGAATACGGGGCATGGGCATTCTCGCGTACCCGCGTTGCGGCATCTTTCAGGCTCATTCGCTGTCCAGCTCCGTGTTGAAGGCACCGGGCAAGGCGACCTCGAGCAGTTCGATGTCGTCGCTGGGATCGGCCAGCCGCGTTTTCATGCCCGGCGGTATGACAAAGGCATCCCCCGCAACCAGATCATACGCATCCCGCCCCTGCCCCTGCAAGGTCACGCGCCCCTCCATGACAAAGGTGAACAGGATATCGGTGTCGTGACTCGCCCAGACCGGCACGCCCGCGCCGCGCCGCACCACCTGCACCCCGGCCACGTTGCCGGTATTCGCGGCGATGGTCGTGTCGCGGCAATCATAGCCGGGCAAGCGGAAGGGCAGCCACTCGGCCCCCTCGGCCCGGTTGAACACGAACCGCTGCCCCTGCCATTCGCGATCGGGTCGCAGATGCGGGGTCGGCAGGGTCATATCGTGATCGATCTCGGTCACATGCTCGGCCGGAACGCCGATCTCGATCACTTCGACATTGTCGCTGGCCTCAAGCACGCGATGGCGGATCTCGGGTGGCTGGATGAAACAATCCCCCGCCGTCAGGCGCATCGGCGGCCCCTGATCCTCGTACACCACGTCGACCCAGCCGCGATAGCAGAAGATCAGCTGAAACCCGACCTTGTGGTAATGCACCATGTCCGGCACCGGGCCGCCATCGGGAATGCGGATATGGCTGGCGATGATCGAGCCGCCCAGCCGGTCGGGGATCAGGTCGCGATACTGCATCCCCGCGCGGCCGATGATCCAGGGAGCCTGGTCCGCCAGCCGGCGCACCACGAAGGAATGCAAGGTGGTCGGCAGGACCAGCGGCGGGTTGCGCTCGACAATCTCGATCCGCGTGCCGTTTGGCGCGGTCAGTTCGCGCGCGCCATCGGCAAAGCCGCCGGGATCGTCGGTCAGGATGCGCAGCGTTCCCGGCGGTTCGGTTGCCCCGTTTTCAAGCCGCAGCCTGATGCCATGCCCCGAGAACACCGCCACCTGCGGATCGTCCGCCGGATAGATCATGTCCAGCCGCATCCCCAGTGTCCGGGTATAGAACGGTAGATCGCGGCGCAGTTCGCGGGTGGGCAGGCGGATCTCGGCTTGGATGTCTGGCATGGTACCTCGTGTCGGGTTTTGGCGAAACTCTGGCGACCGGGCAAGGATTCTGCAAGCATGGCCCCAGCGGCGCGGCGCACGATATTCCCGGTTGCCCCCGCGTCACAGGTTAGTTTAATGCTAAACCATCTTTCTTGGAGGATTCCGGACATGTCCGAAAATCAAACCCTGCGCCAGGCGGCATTGTTCTATCACGAGAACCCGAAACCCGGAAAACTGGAGATCCGGGCCACCAAGCCGATGGCCAACGGACGTGACCTGGCGCGCGCCTATTCGCCCGGCGTGGCCGAAGCCTGTCTCGAGATCAAGGACGATCCGGCCAATGCCTCGCGTTATACGACCAAGGCCAATCTCGTGGGGGTCGTTTCAAACGGCACGGCGGTTCTGGGGCTGGGCAATATCGGCGCGCAGGCCAGCAAGCCGGTGATGGAAGGCAAGGCCGTCCTGTTCAAGAAATTCGCCAATATCGACTGTTTTGATATCGAGGTCGACGAATCCGACCCGGAAAAACTGGCCGAGATCGTCTGTTCGCTGGCGCCTACGTTCGGCGCGATCAATCTCGAGGATATCAAGGCCCCCGATTGCTTCATCGTCGAAAGGATCTGCCGCGAGCGGATGAACATCCCGGTGTTCCACGACGACCAGCACGGCACCGCCATCGTTGTCGGGGCGGCCGCCAAGAACGCGGTGCACGTGGCAAACAAGAAGTTCGAGGATATCCGCGTGGTCAGCACCGGCGGCGGCGCGGCGGGGATTGCCTGTCTGAACATGCTGGTCAAGATGGGGGTCAAGCGCGAGAATATCTGGCTCTGCGACATTCACGGGCTGGTCTATGAAGGCCGTACCGAGGACATGAACCCGCAAAAGGCCTGTTTCGCACAGGCGTCGGACAAGCGCAGCCTGGACGAGGTGATCGAGGGCGCCGACCTGTTCCTCGGGCTGAGCGGGCCCAATGTGCTGAAGCCCGAGATGGTGGCGCGCATGGCCAAGCGTCCGATCATCTTTGCGCTTGCCAACCCGAACCCGGAAATCATGCCCGAAGACGCCCGCGCGGTGGCCCCGGACGCGATCATCGCCACCGGGCGCAGCGATTTTCCCAACCAGGTCAACAACGTCCTGTGTTTTCCGTTCATCTTTCGCGGCGCGCTGGACGTGGGCGCGACCGAGATCAACGACGCGATGCAGCTGGCCTGTATCGACGGCATCGCCGAACTGGCCCGCGCCACCACCAGCGCCGAGGCCGCCGCCGCCTATAGCGGCGAACAGATGACATTCGGGGCCGATTACCTGATCCCGAAACCCTTTGATCCCCGGCTGGTGGCGGTGGTGTCAGCGGCGGTGGCGCAGGCCGCGATGGAGACCGGCGTGGCCGCCCGCCCGATCGGGGACATGACCGCCTATCGCCAGCGTCTGAATCAGAGCGTGTTCAAATCCGCCCTGCTGATGCGCCCGGTGTTCCAGGCCGCCCGCGAAGCCAGTCGCCGGATCGTGTTCAGCGAGGGCGAGGACGAGCGCGTGCTGCGCGCGGCGCAGGCGATCCTCGAGGAAACCACCGAAACGCCGATCCTCATTGGTCGCCCCGAAGTGATGGAGCAGCGCTGTGAACGGTTCGGGCTCGAGATCCGTCCCGAACGGGATTTCCAACTGGTCAACCCCGAGAACGACCCGCGTTACTACGATTATTGGAACAGCTATCACACGCTGATGCAGCGCAAGGGCGTGACGCCCGACATCGCCAAGGCGATCATGCGCACCAACACCACCGCCATCGGCGCCATCATGGTGCAACGCGACGAGGCCGACAGCCTGATCTGTGGCACGTTCGGCGAATATCGCTGGCACCTGAACTATGTCTCGCAGATCCTCGGCTCGCGCGAGCTGTCGCCCTGTGGGGCCCTGTCGATGATGATCCTCGAAGACGGCCCGCTGTTCATCGCCGACACCCATGTGCACCAGTTGCCCGATGCCGGTGAACTCGCAGAAATCGCCATCGCCGCCGCGCGACACGTGAGGCGTTTTGGCATCGAACCGCAGATCGCCTTCTGTTCCCAGTCGCAATTCGGCAACCAGGCCGAAGGATCGGGCAAACGGCTGCGCGCCGCCATCGACATTCTCGACAGCGAAGCGCGGGATTTCGTCTATGAAGGCGAAATGAACATCGACACCGCGCTCGACGCGGAGCTGCGCGATCGGATCTTTCCCAGTTCACGGATGAAGTCGAATGCGAATGTTCTGGTCTTTGCCCATGTGGACGCGGCCAGCGGCGTGCGCAATATCCTCAAGATGAAATCCGGCGGGCTCGAGGTTGGTCCGATCCTGATGGGCATGGGCAACAAGGCGCATATCGTGTCGCCGTCGATCACCGCGCGCGGGCTGCTCAACATGTCCGCCGTCGCCGGTACACCGGTCGCGCAATACGGCTAGGCCAGAGCCCGCGGTGCCGCGCCAACCGGTCGGCGCGGCCCGCCAAAGATTCCGCTGATTTGCATTATTAGATTTGCACATTTGCAATTGCTTTATAAATGCAACCAATATCGGTATAAATTCCGTTGATTTGCAAATATTCGACGCCGGCCCGGCGGAATATTGCAAAATTTTTGCGTCCTTCTGCCACTGGTAACGGTAACGATCTTGCCTGACCGTGCGTCGCGCTCATACACATTCGGGAACGCAGGAGGAGAAGATTCCATGAGTTATTCAGAGGTCTATTCTGGCTGGAAGAACGATCCGGAGGGCTTCTGGATGGAAGCCGCCAAGGGCATCGATTGGGACAAGGCGCCCAGCAAGGCGCTGCATGATCAGAACGCCCCGATCTACAGCTGGTTTGACGACGGGTTGGTCAATACCTGCTACAACGCGGTGGATCGCCATGTCGAAGCCGGGCGCGGTGCGCAGACCGCGATCATCTATGACAGTCCGATCACCCAGACCAAGCACAAGATCTCTTATACCGAACTGCGCAGCCGCGTTGCCTCGCTCGCAGGGGCACTGCGGGCGAAAGGCGTCGAAAAGGGCGACCGTGTCATCATCTACATGCCGATGGTGCCCGAGGCGCTGGAAGCGATGCTGGCCTGTGCCCGGCTGGGCGCGGTGCATTCGGTGGTGTTTGGCGGGTTTGCCTCAAACGAGCTGGCGGTGCGCATCGACGATTGTAAACCCAAGGCGATCATCGCCGCCTCCTGCGGGATCGAGCCGGGCCGCGTGGTGCATTACAAGCCGCTTTTGGACGGTGCCATCGACCTGGCCGGACACAAGCCGGATTTCTGCGTGATTTTCCAGCGCGAGCAAGAGGTTGCCCACCTTGAAGACGGCCGCGACGTTGACTGGCACGGGTTCCAGTACGGGGTCGAGCCGGCGGAATGCGTTCCGGTCGAGGGCAGCCACCCCGCCTATATCCTGTATACCTCGGGTACAACCGGTGCGCCCAAGGGGGTAATCCGCGCCACCGGCGGGCATTTGGTTGCGCTGAACTGGTCGATGAAGGCGATCTACAATGTCGAACCGGGCGACGTGTTCTGGGCGGCGTCGGATGTGGGCTGGGTCGTTGGCCATTCCTATATCTGTTACGGTCCGCTGATCCACGGCAACACCACCATCGTCTTTGAAGGCAAGCCGGTGGGCACGCCGGATGCGGGCACTTTCTGGCGGGTCATCGCGGAACACGGGGTCAAATCGTTCTTTACCGCCCCCACCGCGATCCGCGCCGTGAAACGCGAAGACCCCAAGGGCGAGATGGCCGCGCAATACGACCTTTCCTGTCTCAAGGCGCTGTATCTCGCCGGTGAACGCGCCGACCCCGATACCATCGAATGGGCGCAAAACCTGCTGAAAGTCCCGGTGATCGATCACTGGTGGCAGACCGAAACCGGCTTTGCCATCGCCGCCAATCCGCTGGGCATCGAACAACTGCCCGTCAAGATCGGCAGCCCCTCGGTCCCGATGCCGGGCTATGATGTACAGATCCTCGACGAGGCCGGCCACCCGATGAAACCCGGTGAACTCGGGGCAATCGCGGTCAAACTGCCCCTGCCCCCAGGCACCCTGCCCAACCTGTGGAATGCCGAAGACCGGTTCGTGAAATCCTATCTCACGACCTTCCCCGGCTATTATGAAACCGGCGATGCGGGGATGATCGACCAGGACGGGTATCTGTATATCATGGCGCGCACCGATGACGTGATCAATGTCGCCGGTCACCGGCTGTCGACCGGCGCGATGGAAGAGGTTCTCGCGGGTCATCCTGACGTGGCGGAATGCGCTGTGATCGGGGTCACGGACCAGCTCAAGGGGCAGATGCCGGTCGGATTCCTGTGCCTGAACGCAGGTGTGAATCGCCCGCATGAAGAGGTGGTCGCCGAAGTGATCAAGCGGGTGCGGGACAAGATCGGCCCGGTCGCCGCCTTCAAGCTGGCGGTGGTGGTGGATCGTCTGCCCAAAACCCGCTCGGGCAAGATCCTGCGCGGCACCATGGTCAAGATCGCGGATGGCGAAGCCTACAAGCTGCCCGCAACCATCGACGACCCCGCGATCCTGGACGAGATCAGGGACGCGTTGCAAACCATCGGCTATGCCGGCTGACGCCCATGGCCACCCGGCCCGTCCGGGTGGCCCACGCTAGCGGTTGGCCTTGATCCCGGCGAGATACTCGTCGGAATAATCCACCTCGATCTCGATCCAGATCGGCAGGTGATCCGACATTTCATGCGTCGCCCATCCGGGATAGGTGCCGGGCCAGTTGGCATAGGGCTTGCCGGCGTCGGGTTTGCTGCGGATGTCCCTTGCGATCTGCTCATAGGCGTCCACGTCGCCGGGGCGAAACACCGAACCGCGCCAGTCGAACTTGCCCTTGCGCAGCAGCCGGGTCTCGGTTCCGTCCCCTGTAAAGGCGATATGGTCAAACAGCTTGTCGCCCCCCAAATTGGTCGCGCCGAAATCCGGAACCAGCAGCCCCGCATCGGTCAGCGCGGCCATGGTTTCGTCTTCGCTGCTCTCGATGTTCATGTCGCCAAGCATCACATAGACCTCGCCCTCTTTCTTTGAACGCGCGGTCAGGATCGAGGCCAGCGCCGAAATCTCGCGTGCGCGCAGCCCCAGGTCGTCGCCAAAGCGGATATGCGCCGAGCACAGCGTGAACCGGAACCACCCGGCCTGGAACGAGGCAAAAAACGGCGAGCGCGCGATCTGCTCCCCGTCGATCAGCGCCTCGCGCGGCAGCACGATCTCGCCGATCAGGTTGCGGAACACGACCTTGTTGCGGTTGTAGAGAAACGCCATGCGCTCGTCATTGCCCGCATCCCCGGCGGTGACATCGGTGACGAAGTAATCCCAATTGTCGCCCAGCAGGGCCATCAACCGCTTCAGCGGCCCAAGGTCGGGTTTGATCTCCTGCACCGCGCAGATGTCGAAATGGTCGATGATTTCCGCAATGTAGTGATAGCTTTCATCCAGCCGGCTGCGCCCGCCATCAAAGGCGCGGATGTTCCACGACCCGATTACCAGCGAATCCGGCCGCCGCAGATCGGTGATCTGGACCGCCAGCGCCGCGCGCAACCGCAGCAACCCATCCGCGATCCAGCCCCGTTGCCCGGGCGCGGCATCGCCTGCCGGATAGTCGTTGATCCCCTTGTAATAGGCCATTTCCGCCCCTCTGCCCCAACGAACCCACCCCAAGCGAACACCTTTCACCGCCGCGACGCAAGGGACTTGCGCGGTGCCCTTGACGCTCAACCTCACATTTCGTCACGAGACCGCGTCAAAGGCATTCATCAGCATCGCCCAGAGTATGGTCGCGGCCTGTCACCTGTTGCCGGCGTCCCGTGAACAAAAGGTTTTCGCCATTGCATTGACCGTAGCGATGCGTACCGTGTCGCCGAAAGGAACCTTTATGACAAAACCGCTCTGGCAGCTCGACGCCGTCGAAATCTCCGCCCTTACCAGCTCCGGCGAACTCAGCGTCGCGGACATGACCGCCGCCGCGATTGCGCGCATGCGGGACAAGAACCCGGCGCTGAACGCGGTGGTCGAGGATCTGGGCGAAGACGCGATGCGACGGGCCCGTGCGCTGGATGACGACCATGCAAACGGTGCGCCCGCCGGGCCGCTGCACGGGGTGCCGGTGACGATCAAGGTGAATGTCGATCAAAAGGGCCACGCCACGACCAATGGTGTCAGCGCGCTGGCCGATGCCATCGCGCCCGAGGACGCGCCGGTTGTCCGCAACCTGCTGCGGGCCGGGGCGGTGGTGATCGGGCGCAGCAACACGCCCGAATTCTCGTTCCGCGCCGATACCGACAACGCCCTGCATGGGCGCACCCACAACCCGTGGGGCGATCACGTGTCGCCCGGCGGGTCTTCGGGCGGGGCCGGCGCGGCGGTGATGGCCGGGATTGGCGCGCTTGGCCACGGCAATGACATCGGCGGCAGCCTGCGGTTTCCGGCGGCGGCCAATGGCGCGGTCACGGTCAAGCCCGGCCTCGGGCGCGTGCCGGCGTGGAACCCCGGCCAGACCAGGGAACGGGGCATGTTGGCGCAATCCATGTCGGTTCAGGGGCTGATCGCCCGCTCGGCGGCGGACCTGCACCTGTCGATGCCCGCGATCATCGCGCCCGATCCGCGCGATCCCTTTCACGTGCCCCTGCCCTGGCGCGGCAATGCTCCGGAGGCGCCGATACGCGTGGGCTTTACCCGCGAAACCTATGGGTTTGACCTGCATCCCGAGGTGTCCGGGGCACTGGACATGGCGCGCGATGCGCTGCGCGACGCGGGATACCAGGTCGAAGAGATCACCCCGCCCGATATCCGCGAGGCCGGGCTTGCGGGTTACCAGGCGCTGCTGGGCGAGGTCAAGGCGTTGATGGGGCCGGACATTCGCGCGCATGGCTCGCCGACAATCCAGGCGATCTTTGACGCGTATTTCGAACAATTCCCGCCCTATCAGGGTGACGAGCTGTTGCAGATGATGGGACAGCGCAGCCATTACGCGCGTCAATGGTCGCTGTTTCTCGAACGCTATCCGCTGGTCATCACCCCGTTCCTGCCGCAGCCGTTCTTTGCCCCGGATCGCGATACCGAGGGCAGCGACGGGGTGCGCGAGGTCCTGGGCGCGGCGCTCTGGTCCTATGCGATGAATTTCATGGGGCTGCCCGCAGGGAGCGTGCCGACACGGCTGGCCGAATTGCCACAGGGAACCCAGCCCATCAATATCCAGATCGTTGGCCAGCGCTGGCGCGAAGACCTGATCGTGGATGCCTGCGCCGCGATCGAAGATCGGGTCGGACGGATGTGCGACCCCCTATGGGCGCGCAGCGGATAGGATTGCGCGCGCTCAGCTTCGGGCAAGCTCTCGCGCGAGGAAATCATAGACCATCCGGATCCGCCGGCTGGTCGTCAACTCGCGATGTGCAACCAGCCAGATGGGAAAGACCAGCGGTTCGAGATCCGGCAAGACGCGTGTCACCGCCGGGTCGGCATCGCCGATATGGGCATCGAGTATGCCGATGGCCGCCCCCTGCCGTACCAGTTCCCACATCACCAGATAGCTTTCCGTGACCAGTGGAAAATTCGCCGGGGTCAGACCCAATCCCAGCCGGTTCAGCCCCTTGAGCATCATCCCCCCGTGATCCAGCGCGATAAAATCCGCGCGTTGCAGATCTTCTGGCCGCGTCGGGTTTCCGATGCGCGCGACATAGTCGGGCGTTGCATAGAGCACCGCATCCGCATCGCCGATCTTGCGTGCGATCAGGTCGGGTTCGGTTGGCCGGAAGTTGCGAATGGCAATATCCGCCTCGCGCCGCCGCAGGTCGCTGGCATGGTTCGCAACCACGATTTCGACCTCGATACCCGGTTCCTGCCGGCGCAGCCGGGCGATGATCGGCGGCAGCAGCGCGGTCGCATAGGTCTCGCTCGCCGAGATACAGATCGTTCCCTCCAGCGCCTGCGCCTGACCCAGGGCGGCGAGCGAGACCCGGCCCGCCGCCTCGCCCATGTCGCGCACATGCTCCAACAGGTCCAGCCCGCTCGGCGTCAGGGTCAGCCCGCGCCCCACCCGCTCAAACAGCACGACCCCCAGTTCCCGTTCGAGCCCGTCCACCTGCCGGCCCACCGTGGGCTGCGCCATGCCAAGGGCGCGCGCCGCCGCCGAGAGCGACCCCTCTTCCGCCGTCACGAGAAACGCCCGCGCCCTGTTCCAGTCGAATTTCACCGATCTCCAATCCATGCGAATATGCATACCAGTTCTGAAAGTATGGTCAATTCGCATGATACGTATAACCGTGTAGAGCACCGCTGTACCCAACATCATGGCGAGATCAGCGATGAACATTCTACTGCTCGGCGCAACCGGCGCCACCGGCCAGCTTCTGGCGCGTGAATTGCTCCGGCGCGGCCATCACCTGCGCCTCGTTGTCCGTGCGCTCGACCGGCTGCCCGGCGATATTCGCACCGATGACCGGGTCACCGCATGGCAGGCCGATCTGCTTGACCTCGGCGATGCGGAACTTGCCCGCCTCGTGCAGGGCTGCGACGCCGTGGCGTCCTGTCTTGGTCATAACCTCACCCTGCGGGGGCTGTTTGGGCATCCGCGCCGGTTGGTGGCCGACACGTTGCGCCGGGTATGCGAAGCGATCCGGGCGAACAATCCGCCGCGACCGGTGAAATGTCTGCTGATGAACACCACGGGCAACCGGAACCGGGATCTTGATGAACCGGTATCGCTGACCCAGAATGCCGTCGTCGCGATGTTGCGCCTGTTCTTGCCGCCGCATGCGGATAACGAAGCCGCCGCCGACTACCTGCGCCGTACCATTGGCCAGAGCGATCCCGGGATCGAATGGGTGGCGGTGCGCCCGGATGGGCTGGTCAACGAAGCCACGGTTTCAGATTACGAATTGCACGCCTCGCCACAGCGCAGCGCGATATTCGATGCCGGTACAACCAGCCGCATCAATGTCGCCGATCTCATGGCCCGGCTGATCACCGAACCCGCGCTCTGGGCAACGTGGCGGGGCCGGATGCCGGTGATCTACAACATCGAACCCGAGGGCTAGGCCACGTCACCACTTACCATGAAATACGGGCGCAGAGTTTCCTCTGCGCCCGGGTCCTGCTAAAATTTACTCGTTACTAGAACCACTCACTCACGCGGTACTCTTTACCAACACCACTCACTTACTCCGTACTCTTTGCCAAGTTCCTCGTTACAATGATTACACTTTGCCAGAAGCCGCCGTTGCTATCTGTGAGCATGATCACACAAGGTGAAAAAATGATGGAAAACTCATGATTTTTTTTGCCTCAATTTGTTCGCAAGAGGCAGATCCGCCGGGAAAACCCGGCGACAGAATCACGTAAACTGTTCAGAAATAAGACGTTCTTCCAATCCATGACCGGGATCAAAAAGAATCCGGTGCTCGATGGTCGGTTCGGATTTTATTTCGACCCAATCGATATCGGTGATCGAAATCGAGTCCGCATCCGCCATCACCGGCCGTTTGTCCGCCTCGAGCACGTCAAATCGCACATTGGCCGTCTTGGGCACCAGCGCCCCGCGCCAGCGCCGGGGCCGGAAGGCGGCAATCGCGGTCAGCGCAAGAACATCCGACCCGATGGGCAAAATCGGGCCATGCGCGGAATAGTTATAGGCGGTCGACCCCGCAGGCGTCGCCAGCAGCGCGCCATCGCAGACCAGTTCCGACAGCCGCACCCGCCCGTCCACCGTGATCTTGAGCCGGGCCGCCTGTGGACCCGCGCGCAGCAGCGACACCTCGTTGATCGCAAGCGCCTTGTGCTTGCGCCCGAACTGGTCCATCGCCTGCATCGACAGGGGGTTGATCACCTCTTGCTCGGCCGCCATCAGCCGGTCCATCAGGTCGGTTTCGCTGTATTCGTTCATCAGGAAACCGATGGTGCCCCGGTTCATGCCATAGACCGGCGCGGCCAGCGTCTGCGCCCGGTGCAGGGTGCGCAGCATGAAACCGTCCCCGCCCAGGGCAACGATGACATCCGCCTCTTGGGGATCGACATTGCCATACCGCCCGATCAGAACCGCCCGCGCGGTCTGTGCCACCGGTGCCCTGCTGGCCAGGAACGCGATTCGTAGTGTCATGGCGGTGGGTTTCCGGTGTTGCGCATTCGGTTCCGAAACAAGCATACCTTTGGCGCGGTGACCAGCCTTGCCGCTCCAAAGCTGCAAATCGCCGGTTTATCGGCTTTCACTCTGCCGCGGCAGCAACTAGTTTCCCGCAGGAAATTGCCACCCAAACAACACCTGTCCAGAACGGAGCCCCCGATGACCGCGCCAAATCCAGATACCGGTTTTTTCACGACACCCCTAGCCGAGCGTGATCCCGAGATCTTCGGTGCCATCCGCCAGGAGTTGGGCCGCCAGCGCGACGAGATCGAGCTGATCGCGTCCGAGAACATCGTCAGCGCCGCCGTGATGGAGGCGCAGGGCTCGGTGATGACCAACAAATACGCCGAGGGCTATCCGGGGCGTCGGTATTACGGCGGCTGTCAATTCGTCGATATCGCCGAAAACCTCGCCATCGAACGCGCCTGCAAGCTGTTTGACTGCGGTTTTGCCAATGTGCAGCCCAATTCCGGCAGCCAGGCGAACCAGGGCGTGTTCACCGCGCTCTTGCAACCGGGCGATACCATCCTCGGGATGAGCCTTGATGCCGGTGGCCACCTCACTCATGGCGCGCGCCCCAACCAGTCGGGCAAATGGTTCAACGCAGTGCAATACGGCGTGCGCAAACAGGATAACCTGCTGGATTACGACCAGGTGCAGGAGCTGGCGAACGAACACAAACCCAAGCTGATCATCGCCGGCGGGTCGGCCATCCCGCGCCGGATCGACTTTGCCCGGATGCGCGAGATTGCCGACAGCGTTGGGGCCTACCTGCATGTGGACATGGCGCATTTCGCCGGGCTGGTTGCGGCGGGTGAACACCCCTCGCCCTTTCCGCACGCGCATGTGGCGACCACCACCACCCACAAGACCCTGCGCGGCCCGCGTGGCGGCATGATCCTGACCAATGACGAGGCATTGGCGAAAAAGATCAACTCGGCCATCTTTCCCGGCATCCAGGGCGGGCCGCTGATGCATGTGATCGCCGCCAAGGCCGTGGCCTTTGGCGAGGCGCTGCAACCGGGGTTCAAGGACTATATCAAACAGGTCGTGACCAATGCGCAGGCGCTGAGCGACCAGTTGATCAAGGGCGGGCTGGACACTGTCACCCATGGCACCGACACCCATGTGGTGCTGGTCGATCTGCGCCCCAAGGGCGTCAAGGGCAACGCCACCGAAAAGGCCCTGGGCCGCGCGCATATCACCTGTAACAAGAACGGCGTACCGTTTGATCCCGAAAAGCCCACCGTGACCTCGGGCATCCGCCTTGGCAGCCCCGCGGGCACCACGCGTGGCTTTGGCGAGGCCGAGTTCCGCCAGATCGCCGACTGGATCATCGAGGTGGTCGACGGGCTGGCGGCAAATGGCGAAGACAACAACGCCGCCGTCGAAGACAAGGTGCGCGCCGAAGTTGCCGCCCTGTGCGCCCGTTTCCCGGTCTATCCGCAACTCTGAGGGCACCGCGCCCAAGGCATATGTTGGGGGCATCGCCAGGTCTGGCGGTGCCCCGTTTTTTTTGGGGCCCGCCGATCCCGCGATGCAACGGACGCGCGACCCCGGTGGCGCAAATGTAACGTCAACTGCTTGCCTGCCCCTCGCAGGCATGCATGATTGCAGGACATTTTCAACCTAGGGGGTTTTCGTGGACGTCTTGAACTGGGTATTCGATCTCATCAACAATCTGACCTGGGGGTTCGCGCTGGTGCCGATCCTGGTGGTCTTTGGGCTGTTCTTCACGGCGGCCAGCCACTTTGTGCAACTGCGTTTTTTCAAGCGCATGTTCGCCGTACTCAAGCGCGACGACTCAGGCGACCCGACCAAGATCAGCGCCCGCGAGGCGCTCTTTGTGTCGGTCGGCGGCCGCGTTGGCGGCGGCAATATCGCCGGCGTTGCGGTGGCCATCACGGTGGGCGGCCCCGGCGCGGTGTTCTGGATGTGGATGATCGCGCTGGTGGGCATGTGTACCGCGTTGATCGAGGCGACCCTCGCGCAGCTATACAAGCGCACCAATGACACGGGCGACTATCGCGGCGGTCCGGCGCAGACCATCATCCACGGTCTTGGCGATAACTATCGCTGGCTGGCGGTGATCTACGCGGTCTGCCTGATCGCGTCCTTCTCGATCGGTTTCAACGCGTTCCAGGGCAATACAGTCGCCGGGGCCGCGCTCGACAGCATGTCGATTCCGCGGGTCTATACGGGCGTGTTGCTGTCGGTCGTGACCGGGTTCATCATCTTTGGCGGCATCCACCGCATTGCCAAGGCGGCGGATGTCGTCATCCCGGTCATGGCGCTTGGCTATCTGGCGATGGCGCTGATCATCATCGTGCTGAACATCGCCAGCCTGCCCGGCGTGATCGTGGACATCGTCGCCAATGCGTTCGGGTTCCGCGAAGCGGTCGCCGGCGGCATGGGGGCCGCCATTGCCCAGGGTCTGCGGCGCGGGCTGTTCTCCAACGAGGCCGGTCTGGGCTCGGCACCGAATGTCGCGGCGACGGCCTATGTCAAACACCCGGTCAGCCAGGGCATCACACAGTCGCTGTCGGTGTTCATCGACACGATCATCATCTGTTCCTGCACCGCCTTTGTCATCCTGCTCGGTGATGTCTATCAGCCCGGAGCCGAAGGGATCGACGGCGTGGCCCTGACCCAGCAATCGATCGTCAGCCACCTGGGCACATGGGCGCAGTATTTCCTGACCTTCGCGATCCTGCTCTTTGCCTTCTCGTCGATCATATACAACTATTACCTGGGTGAAAACGCCCTCACTTTCATGACCGGCAACCCGGCGGCGGTGCTGGTGTTGCGTGTGGCGATCATCGGTATCGTCTTTCTCGGCGCGGTGGCACCGGGGGCGATGTCGGTCTTTGCCTTCTCGGACCCGATGATGGGCATCCTCGCGGTGGTGAACCTGCTGGCCCTGATGATGCTGTTCCCGGTCGCCATGCGTGTCGTGCAGGACTATCGCGCACAGCTGGCACAGGGGGTCGGGCGACCGGTCTTTGACCCGGCGCAGTTTGCCGACATCAACACCGATCCCTCGGCATGGCCGGACGCGCCGCAACCGGACGCACAGGCCAAGGCCCCGACTTCCACATCGGCAACCGGCGCCTGAATATCAAACCGGTACGGCCCCACCGGGGCCGTACCCCGCCATGGGCTAGAGAATGCCGCGCCAGCTCAGCAGCACAAGCAGCAGGGCACAGGCCAGCAACAGGTTGAACGCCAACCCGCCCGCAAGCCCAAGCCACCACCCCTTGCGCCGATCCGCAATATCGATGGCCTCCAGATGGCTGCGCAACGCCTTGCTCGCCATTGCAATCGCCGTGGGGTCGACGGTTCTGGCCAGCTTGGGATGAGCCAGGAACGGTTCCGCCTTTTGCAGGGTCTCGAAACTCCTGAACACCTTGCGCGGCAGCAACCGCTTGGCCGGGGTCCGTGCATCCCGCAGCGTGCGCGCCCGCACCCCGAGCTTGTCGCGCATCAGGACAAGCAATCCGGCGCTGACGGTTTCAAACTCCTGCGGTTCGGTCATCCTGCCTCCTGTTGCGCGGCCCGGTCATCCTGCCATAGCGCCCCTTTGCGCCTGCTTCAACAGGTCTGGCCCTGACCGGCAACAGCCGCTATCACCGACCCATGTTGAACATGATCACACACGGCACCCCGACCGACCTGCCCCCGCTGCTGATTGCCCATGGCCTTTATGGCTCGGCGCGCAACTGGGGCGTCATCGCGAAGCGCATCTCCGACAGCCGGCAAGTCGTTGCCGTCGACATGCGCAACCATGGCGACAGCCCCTGGAGCGACAGCCACAGCTATCCCGACCTGGCGGATGACCTGGCCGAAGTGGTCGCACATATTGGCGGTGTTGCCGATGTGGTCGGCCATTCCATGGGGGGAAAGGCGTCGATGATGCTGGCCCTGCGCCATCCCGATACCGTGCGCAAGCTGGTGGTCGCGGACATCGCCCCGGTCAACTATACCCATACCCAGATGCCGTTCATCGACGCCATGCGCGGCGTCGATCTGAATGGCATCACCCGCCGCGCCGAGGCCGAGACCCAATTGGCGGATCTGGGTGTCGAGCGGGCATTGCAGAGTTTCTTTACCCAGTCCCTGGACCTGCCCAACAAACGCTGGAAGCTCAACCTCGACACGCTCGCCGCCGAAATGCCCCGGATCATGGGCTTTCCCGAGATCGACAGCCATTGGGACGGGCCGGTTCTGTTCCTGTCCGGTGGCGACTCCGACTATGTGCTGCCCGAGCATCGCGGCGCAATCCGCGCCCTGTTTCCACATGCGCGATTTGCCAAGCTGCCGGGGACGGGCCATTGGCTGCACGCGGAAAAACCGCGTGAGTTCGAAGCCTCGCTGCGCAACTTCCTGACCGCCTGATCCGAGAGGGGAATCGGTCGCCCCTGTGCGCCCTCATTCCCGAAATGACGGCCACGCGACCGGAAAAGAGAATCAGTAACGGGAAAAAAATCAACCTTTACGCGAGCTCTTTTCGCGCGCAGTACAGGCCATGTCGCAATTGCAGTGCCTGAAACCGAGGCACCATGCCCCATCGCCACCGCAAAACACCCTCTGCGCCAATCGCGCAAAATACTTAATCTTTTCTTTACCTTATGACCTCATTTCTGGCGCTGATCCCAGCCTGACCGGAATCCGCATTCCGGTTTCGCCAATAAATTGCGAAGCAAATCTGCACACACGGCAAGATCGTGCCGATCGGCGGAGCCCCGCCGGTAGCGGCATTAGCCTTTTGTTAAGCTTTTTGCCATTATGCTTGGAAATTAACATTCTCGTGATCCCGGAGATATCACTGCCGATGCTGGCACATCTCGTCCTTTCCATAGCCTTCGGGCTGATCGCCGCCCTGATCGGGGCGCTGACGGGGCTTGGACTGGGATCTGTCATTCTCTGCTATATCGGTGGATGCTGGGGCGGTTTCATCGCCAGCGTCGCGTTGCAGTTGATCCTGCGCAGCGCCTTTCGCGCTTCCGCAACAGCGGGCGTGCGCCGCGCCACCTCCTGACCCTGGTGAAACATTCCCCGCGTCAAGACGGGATGACGTGACACCGCCACCCGGCACCATCAATTGTCCCCACCGGGACCAGCGGCGCGGATAGGCCCTACCCTCTCAATACAGCCAACCGCACGTGTTAGGCTTGGCTGGCCCGCACAGCGGCGTCTTTCCACCCTGCCCATCCGGTTGAACCGCGCCCGGCACGCGCGGACATGCAAATGGCGGAAACTCGGAAAACTCTGGCAGAGTCGCCGCTGGGATCATAACCCAAAGCCCCTATATCTGCGTCATCGCAAAGCCAACACACTCACGAACGCGATAGGCAGCGCAAGGATCGCAATTGGCGATCCATGCGCTGCCGCTTCCATTCCACAGCAACAGGCGATGCTTCATGCCATTGGACGACGCGGCAAACCGGACAGCCTGATTTCCGGGAAATCAGTGCTTCGGCGCAAAGGCGGAATGCCCTAGCTGTCCATCTTGAGGGCGGAAATGAACGCCTCTTGCGGAATGTCCACCTTTCCGAACTGGCGCATCTTCTTCTTGCCCTTCTTCTGCTTCTCCAGCAGTTTTTTCTTGCGCGTCGCGTCACCGCCATAACATTTCGCGGTCACGTCCTTGCGCAGCGCGCTCAGGGTTTCGCGGGCGATCACCTTGCCGCCGATCGCCGCCTGGATCGGGATCTTGAACATGTGGCGCGGGATCAGGTCCTTGAGCTTTTCGCACATCGCCCGCCCGCGCATTTCCGCACGGTCGCGATGCACCATCATCGACAGCGCATCCACCGGCTCGTCATTCACCAGCACCGACATCTTGACCAGGTTGTCGGCCCGGTAGCCGGTCAGCTGGTAATCAAAGCTGGCATAGCCCTTGGTTACCGATTTCAGCCGGTCGTAGAAATCGAACACCACCTCGTTCAGCGGCAGATCATAGACCACCATCGCCCGCGACCCGGCATAGGTCAGGTCCATCTGGATGCCGCGCCGGTCCTGGCACAGTTTCAGCACATCGCCCAGATATTCGTCCGGCACCAGGATCGTCGCCTTGATCCGCGGCTCCTCGATATGATCGACCACCGACAGGTCGGGCATGTCGGCCGGGTTGTGCAATTCCTCCATCGTGCCGTCTTTCATGTAGACGTGATAGACCACTGACGGCGCGGTGGTGATCAGCTCGATATCATATTCGCGCTCGATCCGGTCGCGGACGACCTCAAGGTGCAAGAGCCCGAGGAACCCGCAGCGGAACCCAAAACCAAGCGCCGCGGAGGTTTCCATTTCATAGGAAAACGACGCGTCATTCAGCGCCAGCTTCTCGATGGCATCGCGCAGGTCTTCGAACTCGGCGGAATCCACCGGGAACAGGCCACAGAACACCACCGGCACCGAGGGCTTGAACCCCGGAAGCGGCGCTTCGCAGCCCTTCTTTTCATGGGTGATCGTGTCGCCCACACGGGTGTCGCGCACCTGCTTGATCGAGGCGGTCAGAAAGCCGATCTCGCCGGGGCCAAGCTCGTCCACCACCTGCATCTGCGGGCGGAACACGCCGATCCGGTCCACCAGGTGGGTTGAACCCGACTGGATCATCCGCACCCGGTCGCCCTTTTTCAGAACGCCGTCCATGATCCGCACCAGCACGATCACGCCGAGATAGGAATCATACCAGCTGTCCACCAGCATCGCCTTGAGCGGCGCGTCCCGGTTGCCCTTGGGGGCGGGCAAATGCTGTACGATCGCTTCCAGCGTGTCGCGAATGCCGACCCCGGTCTTGGCGCTGACACGGATTGCGCCGGATGCGTCGATCCCGATCACGTCCTCGATCTGCTCTGCCACCCGGTCGCATTCCGACGCGGGCAGGTCGATCTTGTTCAGGACCGGCACGATCTCGTGGTCGGCATCGATCGCCTGATAGACATTGGCCAGCGTCTGCGCCTCGACCCCTTGCGTGGAGTCCACCACCAACAGCGAGCCTTCGACCGCGCGCATCGAGCGGCTGACCTCATAGGCAAAGTCCACGTGGCCCGGCGTGTCGATCAGGTTCAGCACATAGGTCTCGCCATCATCGGCAACATAGTCGATGCGCACGGTGTTGGCCTTGATGGTGATCCCCCGCTCGCGCTCGATATCCATCGCGTCAAGCAACTGTTCCTTCATGTCCCGGTCCTGAACGGTGCCGGTCTCCTGGATCAGGCGGTCTGCAAGCGTGGATTTCCCGTGATCGATATGCGCGACGATCGAGAAATTGCGGATATGTGCGAGGTCAGTCATGGTGCAGGATATGATTTGGTTTTGCGGGGCGGTCAAGCGGGCATGACAAAGGTCGAGATTACAAGCTGGCGTAGTGCTACCACATGGTTACATCCCCAACCGCACCAGACGAAGATCTGGATTGCGGCTCGT
This sequence comes from Microbulbifer sp. S227A, assembly GCF_049800935.1. Taxonomy (NCBI): domain Bacteria; kingdom Pseudomonadati; phylum Pseudomonadota; class Gammaproteobacteria; order Cellvibrionales; family Microbulbiferaceae; genus Microbulbifer; species Microbulbifer sp. S227A. Next base: position 135,391 of record NZ_JBNAFZ010000001.1, read on the forward strand.
GCGGCGCTGCGCGCGATGCCGGGACTGGCAGCCATGTCCGACACAGATTTCGATTCCAATATGCTCAAGTGCTTTCGCACGCTTCTGATTGTTTCGAACATCGCCAATGATCCAAACACCGAAAGAGAGGCCTTAAATCGTCCGGGAACAAGCCGTGAGATCGATGCGCCCACCGGCTCAACCGCCCACTCGGCTTGCGCCGCCATACTCTTCGCGTCATTCGTCGCCAATCGCACCGGCAGTCATCCAAGGCCGCCCTCAACGCCAGATGGCCCATCGAAAGACAGCTCAAAACAAGCCTATTGGGAAGCGGAAGAAAAGGCCAAGTCCATGACTTTCGCCGCAAACTCGGTAAAGCACTCTGCCGAGTTTCTCGGGCCGGCAGAATGGGCCGCTGTCACGTCGGATGCCGCGCATGCGGGCGGATGGCCTCCACTTTGGCCGGACTATCAGCTGCCCCAACCCTTGGAGCCGCTTTGGCTAGAACTGCAACGCCTGCTGCAAGCCGCGCCCGAGAAATGGGCCTTCTGGCTAAAGTGGTACGAGGGCATTCTGAGCGGCAAACCCCTACCATGGGAACTCAGCCTTCGGATCGCCACCGAAGTAACCGATGAAGAATGGGAAGCCGGACCAGAGGTCGCGGCAAAGGTTATCAAGAAGATCGAGCAATCCTTCTATACATCCGTGGGTCCATCAATCGTTCTGACAGACAACGGCAAATGGGGGGTCGAGCGAGACGTTAGCATTCCACTGGAACCGCTGGGATATGCGATCGACACCGTACAGATCTCTTTGAATGCAGCATTAGCTAGTGGAACAGCAAACGGGCTGTCGGAAACCTCTGGCGAGACCATCATGATTCAGTCCGCCTGCACTCCAGATCGTAGCGCAAGCACCGTTGCAACTTTGTTCTGGAACGCCTGCATGAGCCTGAACAAAAAAATAGGCAATGATTATCCGGAAGATTCCTGCCTGATCGCCCTGAAAAACCAGCTTTACGTATCGGTTGAGGAACTGTGTGAGCAAGACGAATTGGTGCGTACCAGAGTTGCTAAGCTCGCGGCATTGGAAACACGTCGCTACCCGACGCAGACCGAACGGCAGGAGATTGCAAAACTCCCCGAGGAACTGCGCGATGATCTAACAGAAGAGGCACAAGACGCCATTGCGGAGGCAACGGATAATATCCTCTCTACTGATAAACCAGCCCGCGTCTGGCGCGCTCGGCTGGTGAACTGGGTCAACACGCTGGGCCGTAGCATAGAGAAAGGCCAAAAGGCTGAAAAGAAAGCGGTATGGCTGCTAAAATTAGGGCAGCGTATTTCAGAATGGTTCTTCGATGAAGATACACCGGGCGGGAAATAGACTTGTAGTAGGGCGGAAGGTCCCAAACCAACTGGTCACTCAAAAGGAATCGACGGTACAGCGTCTGAATGGCGGCAGCCCCTGTAAGCACAACACCTCCCCATTTCTCGGGAATTGATCGCGGCGGCCCGTTGCGCCATAGTGTCCGGCAAATCGGACAAGGGGCGCGAGACCCCGCAAGGCGGAAAAGGCAGGACAATGAAACACGCGATTGCAGTACTCTTGTGCGCGGGCACGATCACCTGGGCGGCACCGGAACCGGTTTTTGCCGCCAGCGGCGTCATCGAACGAGCCTGCCGCACATCCGGGCGCAGCAGCGCCACGCCACGGCTTTGCGGCTGTATCCAGGGTGTCGCCAATGGCAGCCTGTCCCGCTCCGAGCGCAAACGGGCGGCCAAGCTGTTCAGGGATCCGCATATGGCGCAGGAAATCCGCCAGTCGGACCGGCGCAGCGACGAGACGTTCTGGAAAAATTACCGCGCCTTTGGCGAACGCGCCCGTAAATCCTGTGGTTGATCGGCTCGGCGGTTTGCACGCTTGACGGCACGCGCCCGCAGTTTCACAAAAGGTAAAACTGTAGGAGCCGGATTCATGCTGACCAAGGGCGTCACCCTGCGCGGGATCGAAGTTTTCGAAGCCCTTGCCGCGACCGGCACCGTGGCGCAGGCGGCCGAGCGCACCGGGCTGAGCCAGCCCGCCGTCAGCCAGCAGATGCGCAACCTCGAAGCGGCGCTTGGCACCGACCTGGTCGATCACACGAGGCGGCCGATGCAGCTGACCCCGGCAGGGCGCAGTTTCCTCGTGCGGGCCGAGGCTGCCCTGACCCAGCTCCGGCTGGCGCAGAGCGAGTTGACGGTGATGGATCTCGGCCATCTCGATACCCTGTCCGTGGGCCTGATCGACGATTTCGACAATGACCTGACTCCGCGCCTTGCGACGATCCTGGCGGACAGCCTGGCGGGGTGCCGGTTCAAGCTGATCACCGCGCCCAGCCTTGATCTCGGGCCGGCGGTACAGGACGGGCGCTATCACATCGCCGTCACCGCCAGCGCTGGCCCGACACCGGAAAATGTCGTTGAATACCCGTTGGTTCGCGACCCGTTCATCCTGATTGCACCCAAGGATGCGATCACCGCCGTTGACCAGATCACCACCCAGGGCCTGCCCTTGCTGCGCTATGCGGGCGAGCAATTGATCGCGCAGCAGATCGAGACCCATCTTGCCCGCCACCAGCTGAGTTTCGAGCACAGGTTCGAGATCGGCAGCCACCTGGCCCTGGTGGCGATGGTCGCGCGGCGGATCGGCTGGGCGATCACGACGCCGCTGGGCTATATGCGCGCCGAACGGTTTCATGACGAAATCGATGCCTTTGCGCTGCCCTTTGGGTCTTTCGCGCGCACGATCTCGCTCTTTGCCGGGGCGGATTGGGCCGACCGGGTGCCGCGCGATGTAGCCGACACGGTGCGTCGGCTGGTACAGACCCAGATGATCAACCCGGCACTTGGGCGGCTGCCCTGGCTGGGCGACAGTCTGCGGCTCATCGACGAGAGGCCCGCGGATCCTCTCAGTTTCCGACTTGCTTAATCCAGCGCCCTCGCCAGCCCCTGCGCCGCCGCCTCGATGATATCCAGCGCACCCTCGAAATCACGGGTGTAATAGGGGTCCGGCACCACGTCGGCCCCCGATCCGTAGTCGGTCAGCAAGCGCACCAAAGTCTCTGCCCCCTTTGGGCGCAGCGCCTCGATATTGCGCAGGTTCTCGGCATCCATCCCCAGGATCAGGTCAAAGCGGGAAAAATCCGCGGCCCCGAATTGCCGCGCACGCAGGTCACTCATCCCGATCCCGCGTTTGCGCGCGGCGTCCTGCATCGGGCCATAGGGCGGTTCACCCACGTGGTACCCTGCCGTTCCCGCGCTGTCGGTGACAAGATCGGGCCGCAGCCCGCGAAACACCGCCTCGGCGGTAGGCGAGCGGCAGATATTCCCGAGACAGACGAACAGAACGCGGGTGGTCATGGCGATCTCCTTTGGCCACAGTGATAGGCAAAGGAGACAGCATGGGAAAGATCGTCATTCTGACCGGCGCGGGCATTTCCGCCGAAAGCGGGCTGGGCACGTTTCGGGATGCCGACGGGTTATGGGCGCGCCATGCGATCGAAGATGTCGCCACGCCCCAGGGCTTTGCCCGCAACCCCGCATTGGTGCACGCGTTCTACAATGCCCGCCGCCAACAAGCCGCCGCCGCCCGCCCCAACGCGGCGCATCATGCGCTGGCGCGGTTACAGGACAAGTGGCCCGACGACGTGGTGATCGTGACCCAGAATGTCGATGCGCTGCACGAGGCAGCGGGAGCGCGGGGCGTCGTGCACATGCACGGAACATTGGCCGGGGCGCTCTGCGCGGCTTGCGCTCACCGCTGGCCCGCGCCCGAGACGATGGAACCGGGCGCGGTGTGCCCGCGCTGCGGCGGTGCCTCGGCCCGGCCCGACGTGGTCTGGTTTGGCGAGATGCCCTATCACATGGACCGGATCCTGGATCACCTTGCGCGGGCCGACCTGTTCGTCGCCATCGGAACCTCGGGCCAGGTTTATCCCGCCGCCGGGTTTGTACAAGAGGCCAGCGCCGCCGGTGCGCATACGCTTGAAATGAATCTCGAACCCTCGGATGTCAGCTTTGGATTTGCCGAAACCCGGCTTGGTCCGGCCACCCGGGTCGTCGTGGACTGGGTGGCCGAACTGGTCGCCCGGGGGCCGGGGTCGAACGGCTAGCCGCGCGCCCGGTTCCCCGGATCAGTTACTCTTGCTGCCATGCGACATGCCGCCCTCTTCGGGCTTGCGCTCGAGGTCGACCGGAATCTCGATCTCCACCTCGCCGGCCTTCTCAAAGGTCAGGGTCAACGGGATGATGTCGCCATCGCTCATCGGTGCCTTCAGCCCGAGGAACATCACGTGATCGCCGCCCCGCCTGAGCGCGTGGGATTCGCCCGCGGCGACCGGGAAACCGTCTTCGACCTCGCGCATTTTCATCACGCCGTTGGCGTCTTCGGCATGGGTGTGCAGTTCCACACGCTCGGCAATGTCGGACGAAACCGCGATCAGCCGGTCATCCTGACCGCTGTCATTCCTGAGCATCATGAAGGCTGCACCCGAGACCGAGTTCATCGTCGAGCTGCGCGCATAAGGGTCGGTCACGGTGATTTTCGCGGCGGAATCGCCAGCCCAGGCAGCCCCGGTCAGCGTCAGCAGGGCCACAGCGGCCAGCAGGTTGGATTTGATGGACATAACGCCATTCCTCTTTCTTGAAACATGTCTGGAATCGGGTTTTGGGGTCAGGATGTACGCGGCGGCGCGCGGGCCTGCACCCGGGGCAATGGCATGCGCGTGTTTTGCAGGTCCGCCCGAACCGGTGCCAGGCGGCGCGAAACCTCGGCCTGCCATTCCTGCTGCTGCGGCTCGCCCCCCTTGAGAAGTAATGACAGGGCGAAATCCGGGCACAGGTGCGGGGGGCCGACCGGTGCGCCGGCCTCATCGACATAGACCATGATCGGGCCGCTGCCGGTGCACAGTTCGATCTGTCCGGCCGGTCCCGGCGCAGCCCGGGCAATGGCCATTGCCTGCCCGGTCAGGACAACAAGCGCAACAAGTGCTGCAGCGATATATCTTGCGCAAACGGGGCCCATGGCGCGCCCGGTATAGGCACCGGATACGGCGCAGCGCAAGCGCAAACAGCCCCGCGAAACCGCGAGGCTGTACGTCAAATCCGTGATCGGATCAGGCTCAGGCCGAAGCCGCCGCCTTGGCGATCTCTTTCTTGATCTTCAGGGCGTTGGCCGACAGCTCGTCGTCCTTGGCCTTGGCAAGAAAGGCATCCAGCCCGCCACGATGGTCAACGCTGCGCAGCGCCGAAGCCGAGATCCGCAGCTTGACGCCACGGCCCAGGGTCTCGGACTGCAACGTCACATCATTCAGGTTCGGCAGAAACCGGCGGCGGGTTCTGTTCTTGGCGTGGCTGACATTGTTGCCAGTCATCGGGCCTTTTCCGGTCAGTTCGCAACGGCGCGACATGTCAGGTACCTCGTCTAGTGTCCGATACGGCCACGCCGTATCACAATGCAAAAGGGCGCTGCACTTGCCGCGCCCGAAATCTGTCCGCTGCTGATAGTTGCAAAGCCCTGCCCCGTCAAGCCGCCCGTTTGCCGAAACACCCCCCGGTTCCCAAGGTCACGCGAAAAACCGCGCCCCTGCAGCACCCTGGGCGGCGCGGAGCGCGGCAATCGAGGGTCGCGGCGGCGAATCGGATCACCGCGCCAGGTGCGCTTGCAGCACTTCGCGCGCCGCCGAGGACGGCGTCATCTCACCGCTGGCAACCAGGTCTCCCAACCGCTGCATTTCCGCGCGCACGCCATCCTCCTGCAATCGCGCCAGCAGCGCCTGTCGCACATCCTCGTTGAACCAGTACCGCGATTGCGCCGAGCGACGGCCATTCCAATGGCCGTTCTCCTTGCGCCAGCCAACCAGCGTCCGCATTTCGTCCCAGGCCTCGGTCAGCCCGCTCTCCTGCATGGCCGAGACCATCATCGCCTTGGGAAATCCCGCGGGGTCCTGTATCCGCTTGCGCAACAGGCGCAGCGCCCCGGCATAATCCGAACAGGTCCGCGTGGCCGCCGGCTTCAGATCGCCATCCGCCTTGTTCACCAGGATCAGGTCGGCCATCTCCATGATGCCGCGCTTGACCCCCTGCAATTCATCTCCGCCCGCCGGCGCCAGCAACAGCAGGAACAGGTCACTCATCTCGGCAACCACGGTTTCCGATTGCCCTACCCCGACCGTCTCGATCAGAACCACGTCGAATCCCGCCGCCTCGCATAGTGCCACCGCCTCGCGCGAGCGCCGCGCCACCCCGCCCAGATGGGTCTGGCTCGGGGACGGGCGGATGAACGCCGCCGGCTCCCGGCTCAGCCGGTCCATACGGGTCTTGTCGCCCAGGATCGAGCCGCCCGAGCGGGTCGAGCTGGGATCCACGGCCAGCACCGCCACCCGCTGCCCCTGCCCGATCAGCATCATGCCAAAACTCTCGATAAAGGTCGATTTGCCAACCCCCGGCGTGCCCGAAAGCCCGATGCGCAGGGCTTGCCGCCCATGTTGGCCCAGCCATTCCAGCAGATCGGTCGCCCGTGCCCGGTGATCGGCGCGATGACTCTCGACCAGCGTGATGCCGCGCGCCAGGGCCCGGCGCTCTCCGGCCAGAATTCGTTTGCCCAGATCGGTGATGTCCATGCCTGCTCCGCAACTGTCTTGCCGATACATGCCGCGCCATGTGGGGTGTTGTCCAGAGCGCGGCTGGACGTTGCGCCGGGGTTTGGCGATAACATCGCCATGAACCGCCGCTCCGCCCTGCCCCCCGTCCCCCTGCCGATCGATGACGCGCTGCCCGGCCTGATCGCGGCCATGGGCGCGCATGGCCGCGCCGTGTTGCAGGCCCCGCCGGGCGCGGGCAAGACCACCCGCGTGCCACTCGCCCTGATCGATGCCGGTCTCCTTGCCGTGGGCCAGCGGCTGATCATGCTCGAGCCGCGCCGCCTCGCCGCCCGTGCCGCCGCCGAGCGCATGGCCGAAACCCTGGGCGAACCGGTGGGCCAGACCGTCGGCTACCGGATGCGTGGCGAAGCCCGGACCTCTGCCGCTACCCGCATCGAGGTTGTCACCGAAGGGATCCTCACGCGCCTGTTGCAATCGGCCCCGGACCTGCCGGGGATCGGCATGGTGATCTTTGACGAATTTCACGAACGCTCGCTCAACGCCGATCTGGGGCTGGCGCTCTGTCTCGAGGTGGCCGGGGCCCTGCGCGACGATCTGCGGCTTCTGGTGATGTCCGCAACCCTCGATGCCGGCCCGGTGGCCACGCTCATGCAGGCGCCGATGGTGACATCCGAAGGCCGCGGTTTTGCAGTGGAAACCCGCTGGCTGGACCGCCCGCTGGGACCAAGGGCGCGGCGTGATATGGCACTGGCGGACCTGGTGGTACAGGCCGAGGCCGAGACCCGCGACATGGGCGGCGGCATTCTGGTTTTCCTGCCGGGCGAAGGCGAAATCCGCAAGACCGAGGCGGCGCTGGCGGGGCGGTTACCGGCTGATTGCCTGGTCCGTCCGCTCTTTGGCGCGATGCCATTTGCACAGCAGCGCGCCGCCATCGCGCCGGTCAATTCGGGCCGCAAGCTGGTGCTCGCCACCTCGATCGCGGAAACCTCGCTAACCATTCCGGATATCCGCGTGGTGGTCGATGCGGGGCAAGCGCGGCGCGCGCGGTTCGATCCGGGTTCGGGCATGTCACGGCTGGTGACCGAGCGCGTCACCCGCGCCGAGGCCACGCAGCGGCAGGGCCGCGCGGGGCGTGTCGCCGAAGGGGCCTGTTACCGGCTGTGGACCCGCGGCGAACACGGCGCGCTACTTGGTTTTCCACCCGCCGAGATCGAGGCCGCCGACCTGACCGGGCTGGCGCTCGAACTGGCGCAATGGGGCGCGAACGAGGCCGATCTGGCGTTTCTGACGCCGCCGCCCGAGGGCGCGTTGGCCGAGGCGCGCGCGTTGCTCACGCTGCTGGGGGCCCTGGATCGTTCTGGCCGCATGACCGATCACGGCCTGGCCCTGGCCAGATTGCCGCTGCATCCGCGCCTTGCGCATATGCTGACCATCGCCGGCGCCGGTGCCGCCCCGCTGGCCGCCTTGCTCGCCGAGCGGGATCCATTGCGCAACGCCCCTTGCGACCTGGCCCTTCGCCTCGCCGCGATGCGGGATGCCAAGGGATTCGCGCGCACGCGCCCCTACCCGGTCAATGCCGGCGTTCTCGCCCGGATTCGCACGGAAACCGCGCGCCTGAAACGGGCCGTCGCACCGGGTCGGAGCACGCTTTCGCCCGCCGCCATGGCCGCACTCGCCTATCCCGACCGGATCGGGCAACGCCGCAAGGGCGAGGCCCCCCGGTTTGTCCTGTCGGGCGGCAAGGGGGCGGTGCTGAATGACGGCGACCCGCTGGCCAATGCCCCCTACCTTGTCGCCATCGACACGGACGGCAACCCGCGCGAAGCCCGCATACGGCTGGCCGCGCAGCTCGCCGAAAGCGAAATTCGCGATCTTTTTGCCGAACAGATCGGCTGGCGCGATGTCTGCGAATGGTCGCGCCGTGACCGGCGGGTGGTGGCGCGTCAACAGGAAGCGTTCGGTGCGCTGACCCTGCAAGACCGTATATGGAAGGATGCGCCCGATGACCGCGTGGCACGGGCGATGCTGGATGGGGTCCGCGACCTTGGCCTGACCCTGACGGGGGCCGCTGCCCGGTTTGCCGCGCGCGTGGAGCTGGTGCGGGCCACCGGGGCCGACTTGCCGGATTTCTCGCTGCCGGGCCTGATGGCGCGGATCGAGGACTGGTTGCTGCCGATGCTCACCGGGGTGCGCAGTGCCGATGACTGGAAGCGGTTCGACCTGCTCCCGGCCCTGCGCGCCGCGCTTGACTGGCAACAGACCCAGCTGATCGACACCCGCGCGCCCGGCCATTTCACCACGCCGCTGGGCCGCAAGGTTCCCATCGATTACGCCGGCGAAGACCCGGCAATCGAGCTCCGCCTGCAAGAGCTGTTCGGCGTGAGCGCGCACCCCACAAGCGCCGGGGTTCCGCTCAAGATCACGCTGCTGTCGCCCGCGCAACGGCCGATCCAGATCACCCGCGACCTGCCCGGCTTCTGGTCCGGTTCCTATGCCGACGTGCGCAAGGACATGCGCGCGCAATACCCAAAGCACCCCTGGCCCGAAGACCCGACCCAGGCCGACCCGACCCTGCGGGCCAAGCGGCGGAAATAGGTCAACCGGATCACAGCGCCTGCAACTTGCGCGCCTCGACCCGTGCAAGGTCGATCAGGTCGCGCATGAACGGCTTGTCCAAATCTTCGCTGCGCACCGCCGCGTAGAGCCGCCGGGTCACGCCTTGTTCCGTCAGCGGCCGGGTTACGTAATCCGAGGAATACTTGACCTCGCGCACCACCCAATCGGGCAAGACCGACACCCCGCGATTGGACGCCACCAGCAACAGGATCACCGCCGTCAACTCGACCTGCCGGATCGCCGCCGGCTCGACCCGCGCCGGGATCAACAGCTGGCTGAACACATCCAGCCGCGCCCGGTCGACCGGATAGGTAATCAGCGTCTCGCCCCGGAAATCCGCCGCCTCGACCCAGGGTTTCGCGGCAAGGGGATGTTCCGCCGCCGCCACGAAAACCGCTTGATAGTCAAAGAGTTCCACGAAGGTGACGCCGGGCAGGTCCTCGGGATCGGAGGACACGACCAGATCGACTTCTTCCTTTTGCAGCGCGGGCAGCGCGTCAAAGGCCAGACCGGGGCGAATATCTACATCCACGTCATGCCAGGTCTTGCGAAAGGCTTCGAGAACTGGGAACAGCCATTCGAAACAGGCATGGCATTCGATCGCGATATGCATCCGCCCGGTCTTGCCCGCGCGCAGGTTGGAAAACTCGGACAACGTCGCCTCGACCTGTGGCAGCACCTGCTCGGCCAGACGCAGCAGCCGGAACCCCGCCGCCGACAGGGTCATGGGCTTGGACCGTCTGATGAACAGCTCGACGCCAGCCTGATCCTCAAGCCCCTTGATCTGGTGGCTCAGGGCGCTCTGGGTGATGTTCAACTGATCCGCCGCGCGCGCCAGACCGCCGCATTCATGGATCGCCTTGATGGTGCGAAGATGCCGGAATTCCAGGTGCATGGCCGTCTATCGCCCGTCCCGGCGCATTGCCGAGATCTTCTTGTCGGTGTTGAACTGGCTGAGCGCATAGACCGCCCAGATCGCCGCCGGAATCCAACCGATCAGCGTGATTTGCAGGATGAGGCACAGAATTCCCTGAAACGGCCGCCCGATGGTAAAAAAGACCAGGAACGGCAGCAGGATGGCGATTATCAGTCTCATACGCGGCTCATGTTGTTCTTGAGAATTATGAAATTGTCTCACAACGCGCCCCGTGTCACAAGGGACGAAATCAGAGGATGCCGCCATGACTGTTCCCGCCGTTTCGTTCGAATTCTTCCCGCCCCAGAACCTCGAAGGGTCGTTCCGGCTCTGGGACACGGTGCAATCTCTTGCCCCGCTGGATCCGCGCTTTGTATCGGTCACCTATGGCGCGGGCGGCACCACCCGCGATCTGACCCGCGACGCGGTGGCCACCCTGCACAAATCCTCGGGGCTGAACGTCGCGGCGCACCTGACCTGCGTGAATGCCACCCGCGCCGAAACCCTCGCCATTGCCGACGGGTTTGCCGAAGCCGGGGTCAGCGATATCGTCGCGCTGCGCGGCGATCCGCCCAAGGGCAGCGGGGCCTTTGTTCCGCATGAAGACGGGTTTGCCAATTCGGTTGAGCTGATCGAGGCGCTGGCCGGGACCGGAAAATTCAACATCCGCGTCGGGGCCTATCCGGACAAGCACCCCGAAGCCGCCGATTTCAAGGCCGATATCGACTGGCTCAAGGCCAAGATCGACGCCGGGGCCAACGAGGCGCTGACCCAGTTCTTTTTCGAGGCTGACACGTTTTTCCGCTTCCGTGACGCCTGTGTCGCAGCCGGGATCGACGCCCCGATCACGCCCGGCATCCTGCCGATCGAGAACTGGAAAGGCGCGCGCAACTTTGCCCGCCGCTGTGGCGCGACCATCCCGGCCTGGGTCGAGGATGCGTTCGACAAGGCCCTGCGCGACGGGCGCGAAGACCTGCTAGCCACGGCGCTTTGCACCGAGCTTTGCAGCAACCTCATCGATGGCGGGGTCGACAAGCTGCATTTCTACACGCTGAACCGTCCCGAGCTGACCCGCGATGTCTGTCATGCGCTTGGGGTTACGCCCAAGGTGCAGTTGCAGAACGTAGCGTAACGCTTGTCCACCCCCCGCCTCCTGTTACCGTCGCGGCAATCAGGAGCACGGGGATGAACATGAAGCTTGCCAATGATTTTTCCGACCTGCCGAGCATGGCGGATGTCCTGTCGATGTCCGGGCTCGAATTCATGCAGGGCATCCTGGAGGGCACCGTTCCCGGCCCGCCGATTGCCGGCACGCTCGACTATGTCCTGCATGCGGTCGAACCGGGGCGCGTGACCTTTCGCGGCACGCCCGAATTCGGGGTCACCAACCCGATGGGCACCGTGCATGGCGGCTGGTACGGCACGCTTCTGGACAGCGCGATGGCCTGTGCGGTGATGACCATGGTGCCAAAGGGGTCGGTCTATACGACGCTGGAATACAAGATCAACATCACCCGCACGATCCCGCTGGGGATGGAGATCGACTGCAGCGCCGTGGTCGATCACGCGGGCCGCTCGACCGGGGTGGCGCATGGCGAGATCCGCGGTGTCGAGGACGGCAAGCTCTATGCCACGGGATCGACCACCTGTATCATCATGAAGATGAACGACCGCTGAGCCGCCCGCCTATTCCGCCCCGCCCGGTCGCAGCCGGGGCATGATCGACGCACCGCGCTGCAACAGTTCGGGCCGGACCGACGGATGAATGCTCTCTGACGGGTCCTGTCCTACCTTGCGCGCGCCGCGCAGCAGGAAGATCCGGCCCCACCCACGCCAGGTGCCATGCGACGGCGCATCGGGATCGGTCCGGAACCTGGCCCGCCAACCCTCGGGCAGCGGCAGCCCGCAATCTTGCGCGTGCCCGAGCATCCAGACGAGCGACAGGTTGGCCAGCGGGCGCGCGGGTTCATAGCCGTTCAGGTGACCGCCGATATCCCCATGGGTGCCCCGGAACCAGACCTGCTCGACCCGGCCCGGAAAATCCGGTGCGCTATACCAGAGTTCCGGCGCGTATGCCCGGCGGGTTTCGTCCAGCGCCAGCGCCTGGAACCCGTTGCGGATGCTGTTGCCAAGCTGATGGTTGTGAAACGAATGTTGATCCCCGGCGCTGCGCCAGAGCAGCGGCAGGTTGAGCCCAAGCGCCTTGACCGTATCCCACACTCCGATCATCTCGATCGGCACATCCGCGTGACAGAAGGTTTCCTTGAAACGGCCCGCCTGCTGGGTCAGCGGATAATATTGATAGTGCCGATAGGCGTTGCGGATATTGCGCACCGTGGCCTGTTCGGCGCGCAACAGGCCGACCATGTCGATCACCCCGGCCAGCGAGCGCACCGCAAAGGCCCCGCGCGAATAACCGAACAGGAAGATCCGGTCGCCGGGGCGATAGCGCGAGGCCAGATAGCCATAGGCACGGCGGATCTGGCGATTGATGCCACGGCCGAGCATCACATCCACCGTGCCCCGCCAGCTGTTCCATTGTACCCCCGCCTCGTAAAACACCGAGACCTGCATCCCCATCTCGCGGCACAGGCGATAGGTCATGCCCGCATGGGTTTCGAATCCGGGTTCAAGCGACGACAGCGTCCCGTCGAGAATGATCACATGCGTGAGCGGGCCGCGCGGTTTGACCTCGGCGGAATGCTCGGAGCGCAGCGGCCGCCCGAGCCATCCGAAAAGCTTATTTCTCAGCCGCGACAGGATCATTCTGCAACAGGCTCCAAACTCTCATCGGCGTGAACGGCATGTCCGCCCGACGCACCCCGCGCGCCCACAGCGCATCCTGAACCGCATTGGCAACCGCCGCCATCGAGCCGACGGTCCCCGCCTCGCCACAGCCTTTCATGCCCATGGGGTTGGCGGTCGAGGGCACCGGTTCCGAGGTGAATCCGATCATCGGCACGTCACCGGCGCGGGGCAAGGCATAATCCATAAAACTTGCCGTGAGCAGCTGCCCCTCGTCGTCGTGAACCACGTGTTCGGTGATCGCCTGCCCCAGCCCCTGCGCCACGCCGCCATGTACCTGGCCCTCGGCCAGCAGTGGATTGATCAGGTTGCCGAAGTCATCGACCACCGTATAGCGATCGACCTGAACCACACCGGTGTCCGGATCGATGACGATTTCGGCCACATGCGCGCCATTGGGAAAGCTGCGCGCGGGCAAGGTTGCGCGGGCCGCGTGATCGAGCAGGTCGGCACGCCCGTCGGCGCGGGCCATCTCGGCCACCTCGAGCAGCGATAGCGTCAGGTTCGAACCCGGCGCGCGGAAGGTCTCGTCATCGAAATCCAGATCGGCCTCGGCCACTCCCATCCTGTCGGCAAGATAGGGCACAAAGGCCGAAATCATCTGTGACACCGCCACCAGCGTGACATTGGCCTGGGTGGTGACCGAGCGCGAGCCGCCGGTACCCCCACCCTGCGGGATGATGTCGGAATCGCCCTGCACGACATTGATCAGCTCGACGGGAATGCCGGTCTGATCCGCCAGGAACTGGGCATAGACGGTTTCATGCCCCTGCCCGTTGCTTTGGGTGCCTACATGGATGCTCACGGTGCCATCCTCCTCGAACACGATACGTGCGCCTTCGGCAGGGTCTCCCAAAATACTTTCGATATAGTAACACAGCCCCTGCCCACGCAGCAGCCCGCGCGCCGCGTCGGCATCGCGCCGCGCCGCGAAACCGGCATGATCCGACATCTGTGCTGCCCGGGCCAGAACCTTGTGAAAATCGCCGACATCATAGGTTTCGCCCGTCGCGCTCTTGTAGGGAAAGCGGTCTGCGGGGATGAAATTGCGCCGGCGCAGCTCCCACGGGTCGATATCCAGCTCACGCGCCGCGCGATCCATCGCGCGTTCCAGCACATAGATCGCCTCGGGCCGGCCCGCGCCGCGATAGGCGTCAACCTGCGTGGTGTTGGTATAGAACCCCTCTGCCCGCATCCACACGGTCTGAACGTCGTAACAGCCCATCAAGACGCGGGAAAACAGCTCGGTCTGGATCGGCTGGCCCATCACCCCGTTATAGGCCCCGAGATTCACCCGTGAATGCACGCGGTAGGCGGTGATCCTGCCGGTGCTGTCAAAGGCCAGTTCGGCCAGTGTCGCCAGGTCGCGCCCGGCATTGTCGCTCAGCATCGATTCCGTGCGCTCGCCCAGCCAGCACACCGCCCGCCCAAGGGCGCGCGCCGCATGGGCCACGATCACGTATTCCGGATAGGGCATCGCCTTCATGCCAAAGCCGCCGCCCACGTCGGGGATCGTCACATGCACGTCTCCGGGCGATAATCCCAGCATGGTGGCCAGGCGGTCCTTCATGCCCCAGACACCCTGCCCGCCAAAGGCGAAATGCAGCCGCGCGCCGTCCCAATCCGCGTGGCATCCGCGCGGCTCCATCGAATTGGTGATGATCCGGTTGTCCTCCACGTCAAGGCTGACCACCCGCGCCGCCGCCTCAAACGCCGCGTTGGTCGCGGTCTCATCGCCGATTTCCCAGTCAAAGGCCCGATTGTCCGGGGCTTCGGGATGCAGGGCCTCGCCACCGGCGCAGACATCCAGCTTGACCGGCAGGTCATCGATCTCGACCAGGATCAATTCCGCTGCATCCCGCGCCGCGTGCAGCGTGTCGGCGATCACCGCGACAATCGGTTCGCCGACAAACCGCACCCGGTCGGTGGCAAGGACGGGCCGCACCGGGGCCGCGCCCATCGATCCGTCGCGGTTTCTGACCAGATTGGCCTCGATATTGTTGGCAATCCCGGCCCCGAGCAGATCGTCGGCCGTCACCACCAGCCGCACGCCCGGTGCCTGTTGCGCCGCGCCCGGATCCAGCGCGGTGATCCGCCCATGCGCAACCTCGCTGCGCAGCAGATAGCACTGCAACGCCGATGCGCCGGCATCATCCGCAATATACCGCCCCGCGCCGGTCAGGAACCGGTTATCCTCGGTCCGCGTAACCGGTTGGCTCTTGCCGAACTTATCCATTGGAAATCCCTCTCTCGTTGCGACCGGAGACTAGATGCCATCCGCGCAATGTCCAGCCACGCGGCCACTCGAATCCGGCGCAGGGCCGCGAAATCGACGAGGCATAGCCCGCATCCGCGCAGCACACCGAGAAAACCTGATGACGCGCCTTTCCCTTGCGCCGCTGTTTCGCTAGATGAAGCGCGACGGAAAAGGGATCAGCGTTATGGCGATGAACAAGACTTTCAACGCGGCAGAAGCCGAAGACCGCCTGTATCGGGCCTGGGAAGACGCGGGCTGTTTCAAGGCCGGTGCCAACGCCAAACGCGCCGAGACCTATTGCGTGATGATCCCGCCGCCCAACGTGACCGGCAGCCTGCATATGGGGCATGCCTTCAACAACACCTTGCAGGACATCCTGGTGCGCTGGCACCGGATGCGCGGGTTCGACACGCTCTGGCAGCCGGGCCAGGACCACGCGGGCATCGCCACGCAGATGGTGGTGGAACGCGAACTCGCCAAGGACGGCAAGCGCCGCACCGATTTTTCACGTGAAGATTTCACCGCAAAGGTCTGGGAACAAAAACAGAAGTCCGGCGGCACCATTATCGGCCAACTCAAGCGTCTTGGCGCGTCGCTGGATTGGTCGCGTAACGCCTTCACCATGTCCGGCGCGCCCGGAGCACCGGCGGGGGAAGAGGGCAATTTCCATGACGCGGTGATCAAGGTCTTTGTCGACATGTACGACAAGGAGCTGATCTATCGCGGCAAGCGGCTGGTCAACTGGGACCCGCATTTCGAGACCGCGATTTCCGATCTCGAGGTCGAGAATATCGAGGTCGCCGGCCATATGTGGCACTTCAAATACCCGCTCGCCGGGGGGGCCACCTATACCTATGTGGAAAAGGACGAAGACGGGAACATCGTGCTCGAGGAAGAGCGCGACTATATCGCGATCGCCACCACGCGGCCCGAAACCATGTTGGGTGACGGCGCGGTCGCGGTGCATCCATCGGATGAACGTTACGCTCCAATCGTTGGAAAACTCTGCGAAATTCCAGTTGGCCCGAAAGAGCATCGCCGCCTGATCCCAATCATCACCGATGACTATCCCGATCCCGATTTCGGCTCGGGCGCGGTCAAGATCACCGGGGCGCATGACTTTAACGACTATCAGGTTGCGAAGCGCGGCAATATCCCGATGTACGGCCTGATGGATACACGCGGCACCATGCGCAGCGACGGCAAGCCTTATGCCGAGGAAGCCGCGGTCGCGCAGGCCATCGCCAATGGCGAGCAGGATTTCGACGAAGCCATGATCGCGGCGATGAACCTTGTGCCCGACGAATATCGCGGGCTGGACCGGTTCGAGGCCCGCGAGCGGGTGGTCGCGGACATCACCGCCGAAGGGCTGGCGGTGACACATGATGTCACCCGCGCCGACCCCGAGAGCGGCGAAGCCGTGACCGTTTCCGAGCCGCTGGTCGAGAACAAGCCGATCATGCAGCCCTTTGGCGACCGCTCCAAGGTTGTCATCGAACCGATGCTGACCGATCAATGGTTCGTGGACACCGACAAGATCGTCGGCCCGGCGCTGGACGCGGTGCGCAATGGCGATGTCAGGATCGTGCCCGAACGCGAGGAAAAGGTCTACTTTCACTGGCTTGAAAACATCGAGCCCTGGTGTATCAGCCGCCAGCTGTGGTGGGGCCACCAGATCCCGGTGTGGTACGGGCTGGACCTGAGCTATGATCAGGCCATCGGCGAAGATGGCGAGCTTGACCATGTAGAATTGCACAAACTGCTGATGCAGGACGGTATGGTACATGCCGGCACCGTTTCCCATTGCGCCGCCGATTTCGGGGCGGTGCAGGGCGCGTTCCGCGATGAAATCGCCGATACGCCGATCCCGATCAACCACGCGGCAATTGTCGAGGTGGCCGACCGTCACGCGGCGATTCACACGCTGGCGGAATGCCTTGCGCAATACGCGGTGGACCAGGATTCAACCAAGCTGGTCTACCCGGTCTGGCGTGATCCGGATGTGCTCGATACGTGGTTTTCGTCGGGTCTCTGGCCCATCGGCACGCTGGGCTGGCCCGAGGACACGCCCGAGCTGGCGCGGTATTTCCCGACCAGCGACCTGATCACCGGCACCGACATCCTGTTTTTCTGGGTGGCGCGGATGATGATGATGCAGCTGTCTGTCGTGGGGCAAATCCCGTTCGATACCGTTTACCTGCATGGGCTGGTGCGTGACGCCAAGGGCAAGAAGATGAGCAAGTCGGTCGG
The DNA here is from genome assembly GCF_049800935.1 of Microbulbifer sp. S227A. Lineage (NCBI taxonomy): Bacteria > Pseudomonadati > Pseudomonadota > Gammaproteobacteria > Cellvibrionales > Microbulbiferaceae > Microbulbifer > Microbulbifer sp. S227A. Next base: position 152,857 of record NZ_JBNAFZ010000001.1, read on the forward strand.
CAACGTGGTCGATCCGCTGGGCGTGATCGACGAATACGGAGCCGACGCGCTGCGGTTTTCGTCGGCGGCGATGGCGGCCCTTGGCGGCGTGCTCAAGCTCGATATGGAGCGGATCAAGGGCTATCGCAATTTCGGGACCAAGCTCTGGAACGCCATGCGGTTTGCCGAGATGAACGGCGTGTTCGAGGTTTCGGCGGATGGCCTGCCGCAGACCGAACAGGCGCTGAACAAGTGGATCGTCGGCGAGACCGCCAAGGTTCGGGGCGAGGTGGACGAGGCGCTTGCGAATTATCGTTTCAACGATGCCGCCAGCGCGCTTTACGGCTTTGTCTGGGGCAAGGTCTGTGACTGGTACGTGGAATTCTCCAAACCGCTCTTGCAGGACGACAACCCGGCCCGCGAGGAAACCCGCGCGACGATGAAATGGGTGCTCGATCAGTGTCTGATCCTGCTGCACCCGATCATGCCCTTCATCACCGAAGAGCTCTGGGGCACTTCCGGCAAACGCGACGACATGCTGATGGTGACCGATTGGCCGAGCTATGGCACCGAACTGGTCGACAGCGCGGCGGATCACGAGATGAACTGGGTGATCGCGCTGATCGAAAGCGTCCGCTCGGCCCGTGCCCAGATGCACGTGCCCGCCGGTCTGTACGTGCCGATGCTGGTCACCCAGATCGACGCGCGGGGCCGGGCCGCATGGGCGCGCAACGAAACGCTGATCAAACGACTGGCGCGGATCGAGGACCTGACCGAAACCGCGACCCTGCCAAAGGGCACGGTGACAATTGCCGCCGAAGGCGCGAGCTTTGGTCTGCCGCTTGCAGGGATCATCGACATCGCGCAGGAACAGGCACGGCTGGAAAAGACGCTGGGCAAGCTGACCAAGGAACTGGGCGGGTTGCGCGGACGCCTGAACAACCCGAACTTTGCCAGTTCCGCCCCCGAAGAGGTGGTCGCCGAGACCCGCGCCAACCTCGCCGCGCGCGAGGAAGAAGAGGGCAAGATCAAGGAAGCCCTGGCGCGCCTCGCCGAGCTGGCCTGACGGTCACCGGGCATGCCGGGGCGGCTCGCCTGCCCCGGGCCGATTCACGGTCACCTGAAATTCGGCGCGCGCCCCTGCATCTGTGCCGCGACCACTTCCATCTGGTCGGGCTTGCCGATCAGGGCTGCGGATTCCCGGCTCTCCTGCAACAGAACCTCGGCACGCTCCCCGGTCTCGGCGGTTTCGATCAGCCGCTTGGCCGCGCGGATCGCCGATGGACTCTTGCCCGCAATGGTGCGGGCAAGGGCAAGCGCCGCCGCCCGAGGATCGTCAGCCAGCTGTGTCACCAGCCCCCAGCGTTCGCCCTGCTCTGCCGGGATCGGCTCGGCGGTATAGGTCATCAGGCGCAGCACGTCCGAGCGCACCAGCGGCGGCAAGGTGACCATGCCCCCGAGATCGGGCACCAGCCCCCATTTCATCTCCATCAGCGACAGCCTGGCATCCGGCGACGCAATCCGGATATCGGCCCCGAGCGCCAGTTGCAGACCGCCGCCATAAACCGCCCCGTGCACCGCCGCGATCACCGGCACCGGCACCCGCCGCCAGACCAGCGACATTTCCTGCAACAGGTTGGTATCCCCGTGGCTGCGCCCCATCAGCCAGGCCTCGGGATCGATCTGGCCCATGCTGGCGAAACTGGCGAGATCGAGCCCCGCGCAAAAGCTCTTGCCCTCGCCAGACAGCACCACCGCCCGCGCATCCGAGGCGGCAACCTGCTGGCCCGCATCGACAATCGCCCGGAACATTTCGTCATCCAGCGCGTTCATCTTGTCGCCGCGGGTCAGTGTCACCCGGGCAATATGATCCTGATAGTCGACGGAAACCCGTGCCATGAAATTCCTCCGGTTGTCTGCGCGCCTCACCTCACCGCAAAGCGACGCCCGGATCCAGATGAACGTGGCGGCACCGCGCGCACCTGCATTTACAACCGCGACGGTCGCGGTCATGGTCGCAGCGGTTCACACAGGCAGCAACCGTGACACGCGACTCACCCCCACCGTCCAATCCACCGCCCAAAGCACCGTCGCGTGCCCTGGTGCGCGGGGCGTGGAACACGCTGGGCGGCGTGGCGCTGCTGCTTGGACTGATCGGCGTGGTGCTTCCGGTGCTGCCGACCACGCCGTTTGTGCTGGTCGCGGCCTTTGCCTTTTCCAAGGGGTCGCCCCGCATGCGCCGCTGGCTGGTCGATCACGCGATTTTCGGCCCGCTGATCGCCGATTGGGAGGCCCATGGGGCGATTGCCCGACCGATCAAGCGGCTGGCCTGTGGCATCATGGCCGGCGTGTTCCTGATCAGCCTGATCGCCGGGGTGCCGGTGACGGTTCTGATCATCCAGGCGGTCTGTCTTGGCGGCGCGGCGGCCTATGTGCTCAGCCGCCCGGACGGGCCACAATAGGAGGCGCTTGCGTCGGGGCATCGGCTCGGGCTATCTGCGCCCATGACTGAGCCCCGATACACCCCGCTTGCCCATTCCCTGCCCGCCACCGTGCCCTTTGTCGGGCCGGAAACCCAGGAACGGCAACGCGGCAGCGCCTTTACCGCCCGGCTGGGAGCGAATGAAAACGTGTTTGGCCCCTCGCCCAGGGCCATTGCCGCGATGCAGGCCGCCATGTCCGGCATCTGGATGTATGGCGATCCCGAGAATCACGACCTGCGTCACGCCCTGGCGGCGCATCACGGCGTCACACCGGACCATATCGTGATCGGCGAGGGCATCGACGGGTTGCTGGGCTATCTGGTGCGGCTGTTGGTCGGGCCGGGGGACGCGGTTGTCACCTCGGACGGGGCCTATCCCACCTTCAACTATCACGTGGCCGGGTTCGGCGGCACCCTGCACAAGGTTCCCTATGCGGGCGATCACGAAGACCCGGCGCGGCTGTTTGCCAAGGCTGCCGAGGTGGATGCCAAGCTGGTCTACCTTGCGAATCCAGATAACCCGATGGGCACCTGGCACAGCGGGGCGGACCTGTTGGCGGCGATGGGTTCGCTGCCCGAAGGGTGCCTGCTGGTGCTGGACGAGGCCTATGTGGAATGCGCCCCGGCGGGCACCGCGATCGAGGTCGATGCCGATGATCCCCGGCTGATCCGCATGCGCACCTTTTCCAAGGCCTATGGCATGGCAGGCGCACGTGTCGGCTATGGGCTGGGCGCGCCGGGGCTGATCTCGGCCTTCAACAAGGTGCGCAACCATTTCGGCATGAACCGCGCCGCGCAGGCGGGGGCGGTTGCCGCGCTCCTGGATGCCCCGTGGCTCGACCATGTGCGCGCCGAGATTTCCGCCGGGCGGGATCGTATCGCCGGAATCGCGCGGGCGTATGGGCTGGTGCCGCTCGACTCGGCGACAAATTTCGTGGCGATCGATTGCGGCGCTGACGGGGCCTTTGCCAAGGCGGTTCTGGACAACCTGATTGCCCAGGGCATTTTCGTGCGCATGCCGTTTTCGGTGCCGCAAAACCGCTGCATCCGGATCAGCTGTGGCACTGCTGACGATCTTGACGCCTTCGAGGCCGCCCTGCCCCGGGCGTTGGAGGCGGCGCGCCGCTGATCGCGCGTCAGCGCCCCGCGATAACCGCCGCCGCGGCCTCGACCCCGCCTGTGCCATGCGCAATCCCGAGCGCGCGCATCCCGGTCTCGATGCCGCCCAGCAGGCCAAGGATCATCTGGCCATTCACATGCCCCATGTGGCCCAGCCGAAAAAACCGGTGCCGCGCGGGATCGTCCGAAGCCGCCATGCCCAACCCGATACCCAGGGTCAGCCCGAGATTGTCGGTCAGCCATTCGCGCAGCGCGGTGCCCTGCCCGGTTTCGATCCGAAGCGCGGTCACCGCATGGCTGCGATGCGCGGGATTGGCGACGTTCATCCGCAGGGGCCCGTTTCCCTGCCCCCAGGCCGCACAGGCCGCCCAGACCGCATTGGCCAGCCGCTCATGGCGGGCCCAGACATGTTCGATCCCTTCGCCATGGATCAGGTCAAGCGCGGCACGCAGCCCATAGAGGTGATGCGTTGGCGCGGTGCCGCCGAAATACTGGTAATACTCTTGTGGCTGCGCGCGTGGCTGCCAATCCCAGTACCGGCTGACCACCGGCAATTGCGCCCGGCGGGCGGCGGCCCTGTCATTGAAGAACACCAAACCCAGCCCCGGCGGCACCATCAGCCCCTTCTGGCTGGCGGTCACCATCACGTCGACGCCCCAATCATCCATTTCGAACCGGTCACACCCCAGCGAGGCGATGCAATCCACCATCAACAGCGCCGGATGCCCCAGATCGTCCAGAACCGCGCGCAGGGCGGCGATGTCATTGCGCACCGAGCTTGATGTATCCACATGCACCGCGAGCACGGCCTTGATCTCGTGGCGGCGATCCGCGCGCAGGCTGTCAGCGATCCGGTCCATGTCCATCGGGCTGGATTTTCCGAACTCGATCAACTCGACCTCGGCCCCGAGCGCGCTGGCGACCTCGCCCCAGCCATGGCCGAACCGCCCGGTCGCCGGCACCAGCACCCTGTCCCCCGGCGCCAGCACGTTCGACAGCGCCGCTTCCCACGCCCCATGACCGTTGCAGATATAAAGCGCGACATGATGCCGGGTGCGGGCCACCCGCCGCAAGTCGGGAATGATTGCTTCGGTCAGGCTGTGCAACGCACCTTCATAGATGTTGGGCGACGGGCGGTGCATGGCTTGCAACACCTGGTCCGGGATCACCGAAGGCCCTGGAATTGCAAGATATTCGCGCCCCTGCGCCACTGACAATGAGTCGGCCATGTCACCCCTTTCACCGATTTCGCCCAGCCTACATCCGGCGCGGCCAAGGTCAATCTGGCGGATCACACGGGTTGCGCCGAAATTCTCAGGTGATTAAATGGCCAAAACCCGGTCGGCGGCAACCATCCGCCTGGCACCTCAACAGGATCAATACCTTATGAGCACACCTCCCAAATCCTCGGCCGAACTGCTGGGGTGGTTGTGGCGTGGCTATCTGCATCAGCACACTGGCACCATGGCCCTCGCGATGCTGTTCATGCTGATCGAAGGCAGCATGATCGGCGCGATCAGCTATATGATGCAGCCCATGTTCGACGAGGTCTTCGTCGCCGGAAACAGTGGCGCGCTGACCTGGGTCAGCATCACCTTCCTGGTGATCTTCACGGTCCGCGGCCTTGCCGGTGTCACCCAGAAACTGCTTCTGGCGCATGTGTCGCAGATCAGCGGCGCGCATCTCAGGGTCGACCTGCTCAGGCGGATGATCACCCAGGACACCGCGTTTCACCAGAACCATCCGCCGGGGTTCCTGATCCAGCGGGTGCAGGGCGACGTGAGTTCAATCGACATCGTGTGGCGCGGGATCATCACCGGGGCGGGCAAGGACCTGGTTTCGCTGGTCGTGCTGCTGGGGGTGGCGGTCAATATCGACTGGGCCTGGACCGCGATCATGCTGGTCGGGGTGCCCTTGATGTTTTTGCCGATCGGCATCGCGCAACGCTATGTGCGCAAGAAATCGGCCATTGCCCGCGATCTCGGGGCGACGCTCTCGACCCGGCTGGACGAAGTGTTTCACGGCATCGTGCCGATCAAGCTCAACAGCCTCGAGGATTACCAGGTCGGCCGCTATGCCGGGTATACCGACACCTTCCGCCGCGCCCAGCTGCGCGCGACATTCGGCACCGCCTCGATCACCGGGATGATCGACATGATGGCCGGTATCGGGTTCATGGGGGTGCTGCTCTATGGCGGTGCCGAGATCATCGCGGGCGACAAGACGGTCGGCCAGTTCATGAGCTTTTTCACCGCCATCGGCCTGGCCTTTGACCCGATGCGCCGCCTCGCCAACCTGAGCGGCTCGTGGCAGGCTGCGGCCGCTTCGATCGAGCGGCTCAAGGAATTGATGGACGCGCCGATCCTGCTCTCATCGCCCGATACGCCGGTTGCCGCGCCCAAGGGGCTGCCGAATGTGGAACTTGAACATGTGTCGCTGGCCTATGGCGATGCCGAGGTGCTGCGCGATCTTTCGCTGACCGCCGAGGCGGGCAGGACCACCGCGCTTGTCGGGGCCTCGGGGGCGGGTAAATCGACCATTTTCAACCTGCTGACCCGGCTGGTCGATCCGCAATCGGGCAATGTCAAACTTGGCGGAATTGACGTGCGGTCGATGGACCTGCCTCAGCTGCGCGGCCTGTTCTCCGTGGTCAGCCAGGACGCGCTGCTGTTTGACGAAACCCTGCGCGACAACATCCTGCTGGGCCGCACCGATGTGACCGACGCCGACCTCAAGCCGGTGCTCGACGCCGCGCATGTATCGGATTTCATCGACAAGCTGCCCGAGGGGCTGGATACGCGGGTCGGCCCGCGCGGCTCGGCCCTGTCGGGGGGACAGCGGCAGCGGGTGGTGATTGCCCGCGCCCTGCTGCGCGACACCCCGATCCTGTTGCTGGACGAAGCCACCAGCGCGCTGGATGCGCAATCGGAAAAAGTGGTTCAATCGGCGCTGGACCGGTTGGCGGGCGGACGCACCTCGCTGGTCATCGCGCACCGCCTGTCGACCATCATCAATGCCGACAAGATCATCGTGATGGACCGAGGCAAGGTGGTCGATGCCGGCACCCATGCCGAGTTGCTGGAACGCGGCGGCATCTATGCCGATCTCTACCACCTGCAATTCCAGGGCGGCAAAACCGTGATCGACCCGCAAGGCGCGGCGGCCCTGGCGGCACATGCGCCGCACCTGTCGCAACCGCGCGCCTCGTGGATTCGCCGCCTCGGGCAAAAGCTGCTGGGCTGAAAACCGGCGGCTCAGCGCCGATAGGCGGCGGCGAGTGTTTCGGGGTCGGCCCCCGCGAAGTACCGCGCCAGGGTCCACAGGTTCCGCGCGCCCCGGCGCAGCCATCCCGCCTCGCGATAGCGTTCGGCGCTGGTCAGCGCGCCAACCGGCAGCGCGACCAGCGGGCGCGGCAAGGCACGAACCAGCGCCACATCCTCCATCAATGGCTGATCGGGATAGCCACCCACCCGGTCATGGACCGTGCGCAACAGCAGCAGGCCCTGATCCCCATAGGGCAGCCCAAACAGCCGCGACCGCAGGTTGGCCCAGCCCGCGACCCATGCGGGCATCACCCCGCGTGCGCGAAACGCCAGCCGGAAATAGGCGCTCTGCCCCTGCCCGTTCGCCAGATGGTCCTCGACCACGGCGGCCCATCCCGGCGCAAGCTGCGTATCCGCATGCAGCACCAGCAGCCAGCGCCCCCTGGCCTTGGCAATCCCCCGGCTCAGCTGCCCCCCGCGCGAGGCCGGACCGGTCATCAGAACGGCCCCTGCCTCGTCGGCAATCCGGCAGGTGGCATCGGTGCTGCCGCCATCGGACACGATCAGTTCGCGGATCAACCCCGCCGAAAGCCCCTCCATCAGCGCCGCCAGACAGGCCGGCAGATGCGCCTGGGCGTTCAGGGTCGGAATGACAATCGAGATTTCGGCAGGCATCGGGGCTTCCCTGTTGTTTCCCGCACGCATACCTATATGTCGGGGCAAGTCAAATCAGGAGACCGCCATGTCCGCCCGACGCATTCTCACGCTCGCCGGTCGAGATACCGAAACCTTCCTGCAAGGGTTGATCACCAATGACATCGCGCGCCTGGATGACGGGTTGATCTATGCGGCGCTGCTGACTCCGCAGGGCAAGTTCATCGCCGATTTCTTCCTGCTGCGCCAGGATGACGCGGTGCTGCTGGATGTGGCCGAGCCCCTGGCGGACGATCTGAAAAAGCGTCTGACGATGTACAAGCTGCGCGCCGATGTGACGATTGCCGAGAGCGGGCTCAACCTGCAACGTGGCACCGGTGCGCAACCGGCGGATGCCCATGCCGACCCGCGCCACCCGGCACTTGGCTGGCGCCGCTACACGACCGGTCAGACGCAGGAAGACGGCACCGATTGGGACGCGATCCGCGTTGCCCATTGCATCCCCGAAACCGGCATCGAACTCACGCCGGACACGTTCATCCTTGAAATGGGGTTTGATCTGTTGAACGGGGTCGATTTCCGCAAAGGTTGTTATGTCGGGCAAGAGGTCACCGCCCGGATGCGGCACAAGACCGAATTGCGCAAGGGGTTGCGCCGGGTCCGCATCGAGGGCAGCGCGCCCGTGGGCACGCCGATCACCGCCGGGGAAAAGGCCGCCGGAACCCTGTTGACGCAATCCGGCGATCACGCGCTGGCCTATCTGCGATTTGACCGCGCCACCGACGCCATGGCGGCGGCGGACGCAACCCTGTGGCCCGCGTAGGCGGCTGAACCGCCCCGGGCGCATCGGGACCGATCAGGCGCGCTCGGTATATTCCATGGTTTCGGTGTTCACCACGACCAGTTCATCCTGCCCGACAAAGGGCGGCACCATGATCTTGATCCCGTTGTCCAAAATCGCCGGTTTGAACGAATTCGCCGCCGTCTGGCCTTTGACCACCGGTTCGGTCTCGACGATCTTGCAAGTCACCTTTTGCGGCAGCGATGCGCTCAGCGCCTCGGCCTCGTGGAATTCGACAACCACGGTCATCCCGTCCTGCAGGAACGGCCGCCGGTCGCCAAGGATTTCCGCTGGCAATTCCACCTGCTCGTAGGTCGCCGTGTCCATGAACACCAGCATCCCGTCATTTTCATAAAGGAATTGCTGGTCCTTCTGTTCCAACCGCACCCGCTCGACCTTGTCGGCACTGCGGAACCGCTCGTTCAGCTTGCTGCCGTTGCGCAGGTTGCGCAGTTCCACCTGTGCGAAGGCACCGCCCTTGCCCGGTTTGACGTGATCCACTTTGACCGCCGTCCACAGCCCGTCATTATGTTCCAGAACGTTGCCGGGGCGGATTTCATTGCCGTTGATTTTGGGCATGGTTTTACCTTCGCATGTGCTTGATCGAAAAGCTCAGGCTCCTATATATGGCGGGATCGAGACTGGCAATACAACGATATCTCGTGCTGCATATGCAGAAAGCCATGCGCTGAGAGAATGCAAGCTATGCAAATGCGGGGTATCCGAATCGGTTTTGATCGGTCATAAGGGACGTCGCGCCGAAAAATTACAAGAGCAAGAATAACAAAGGAAACGAGATGAAAGATTTCGTTGACGGCACTGCCTTTAACAATGAACAAGGCAATCGTGCACGTAAACTCTTTGCGGCGGTGGTACTGGCTGCGCTGGATGACGCCATCGCCGACGACAAGAAATACGGCAATGGGCCGGAACAGATTGCCCGCTGGGCCCGTTCGCGCGACGGGCGCGAGGTGCTCTCCTGTGCCGGCATCGATCCGAATGAACGTGTCGTATCCGGTCTGATGGAATTCGTGGGCCGTGGGGTCCGCACGTCTGTTGCGCTTTCCCGCGAGGAAAGCGAGCGGCGCAACGCGGCGCAGCAGGCCGAGGCCGCCTGACCAACTCCTTTCCATCGGGCACTGAAAAAAAGCGCGGGCAGTGTTGCCCGCGCTTTTTACATGTCCGATCGCGATCGACGCCAACGCATCCCGGGCCCGTCACGGTGGCGCGTTAGAGGCATCGCAAACCCGGCATCTCAACGCGTCAGACGGTGTACAATGCCCCGGATTGAACGGGAACGCGGGTTGCGAGCGCCGGGTGAAAGACCCTAGCGCCTGCCCAGGGCCTCAAGCACGCGGTCAAGGTCCTTGGACTGTTTGGACACCCGCGCAGGAGCCTCCTTGGCCAGGTTGTAATAGATCGTCGGATCGTAGATCTGCACCGCCAGCCCCAACCGTTCCGCGGTCAGAAGACCCTGGCTCGACACGAGCTGATAGGAGGCGATCACCTCTTCCACCCGCGCCGAAATCTGCGCGGTCAACGCATCGAGCAATTCCTGCTCGGCGGTCAACACGTCAAGCGTGGTGCGCGCACCCAGCGTTGCCTCTTCGCGAATACCGTCAAAGGCAACCCTCGCCGCCCGCACCTGCTCGGCTGTTGCGGTCAGGTTGGCGCGGGCCACGTCGAGCCGCACAAAAGCATCGGCCACACCCTGAACCGTATCCCGCTGAACGCTCAACAGGTTGCCCCGCGCCGCGTCCCGGTCCGCCATGGCCGCGCGAATATCCGATTGCAGCGCACCGCCGCGATAGATCGGCTGGCGCAGGCTGAGCGTCACGTTGGCATCATAGCCGTCATTCGAGCTGTCCCAATCTTCGAGCAGGCCAAGCGACACCGAGCCGTCAACCGTCGGCCCAAGCGCCTTGGTCGCGGATTGCACACGAATTTCCTGCGCCGCCACCTGGCGCTGTGCCGAAAGGATGTCGGGATGGTAGCGCACGGAAATCGCCTGCGCCGCCGCGACCGAGGCCGGGCGCTGCGGGAAATTGGTCGGCGTCACCAGCTGGCCCGGCTCGCGACCGACCGCGTTAACGTATTCCGCCCGCGCATTGACCAGCAGCCCCTGCGCGCTCGCAAGATTGCTGCGCGCCGCTGCCAGCCGCGATTCCGCCAGCGCCACATCGGTGCGGGTCACTTCGCCCACGTCGAACCGGTCTTGCGCAGCGCGCAATTCCTCGCCCAGAACCCGGACGTTGTTTTGCCGCAGCGACACGTTCTCGGTCTGCAGGATGACGTCCATATAGGCCGTCACCGCCCGGAACAGCACGCGCTGTTCGATGGACACCAGCGTCTGCCGCGTGGCCAGCACGATCTCCTTGGAAGCCGCAACCGTCAGCCGCCGCACCCCGTTGTCCAGCAAACGCCACGACGCCTCAAGCGCCGCCGTCACCTGCGACGAACTCTGGCTCCGGACCCCGCCAGCCCAAAGCCTCGGCTCGCGCAGCGTGTCGGTCAGGACAAAGTCCAGCACTGGCCGCAATGTCGCCACCGCCGCCGCGACATCCTCGTCCGCCGCACGCAACAGCGCCCGGTTCTGTTCAAGCAACCCGCTGGTGTTGTAGGCCCCGATCATTGCATCCGCGAGGTTTTCCGCCCGCGCGCCACTGGCGGCAAACACCGCACTGCCGATCGTCACGGCAAGCGCCGCGGCCCTGCCCCATCGAAAATTTGATTTCCTGCTCATCTCGGTCTCCTGATCGCGTCGGGCGCGCCCGGGTTGTCCCCGTGTTGTCCCACTGCATTCACCTCACACAGCCGCCATCGCGCCCCGCCAATCAGAGCGCGAATGCGGCCTCTTTCTCAAAACCCGGCAAGACCGGCGCGGACGCGTTGAACGCAAAGCGCCATGACACGGTTCCCGCCGTCTTGTAGCCGATTTTCACCACCCCAAGCGCCGCTTCCATGAACAGGCAGGCGATTCGCCCACCGTCCTTGAGCTGCGCCGCGATGGCATCGGGCACCTGCGCCACGCCACCCTGGATCAGGATCACGTCATAAGGGCCATGTTCTGCCGCCCCGTCCGCAAGCGCCCCTTCATGCAAGACCACGTTATCCGCACCCGATTGCACCATCGCCGCCTGCGCCTCCGCTGCCATCTCGGCATCCTCTTCGACAGCGATGACCGCCTCGGCCATGCGCGCCACCACGACAGAGGAATAGCCTTGCGCACAGCCCACATCCAGCACCAGCTCATTGCGCGAGATATTCAGCACGTCCAGCATCTTGGCCAGGGTCCGCGGCTCGAGCATCACACGCCGGTCCGCCAATGCGATATTCTCGCCCGAATAGGCCGCTTCTCTCAGGGCATCAGGCAGAAAGGCTTCACGCTCGACCTTCAGCATCGCATCGATGATGGGAAACTTGGTCACATCCGAAGGCCGCACCTGGGTATCGACCATCATCCGGCGGCGGAGCGCGAAATCTGTCATCACCAAACTCTCTTGTTCACACGGTTGCAAAGCTTTTGCCACATTGCCCGCCCCCCGGCAACGGCCCGCGGAGCGAAAACCCGATATGTGCCACTTGCAGCCCCGCGACAGATCGGCTAGACGCCTCCCACCACCATAGCGCGGCGAGTTGGCGGAGTGGTGACGCAGCGGATTGCAAATCCGTGTACACCGGTTCGATTCCGGTACTCGCCTCCATTTTTATCTAAATCAATGAGTTAGCGGCTAGATAGTCGAGTGTGACACAAAGTGGGACACACACCCTATGATGCTGTCATCCTATCTATCCCCTTCAAGACACGGGGTTTTCTACTTTCGCTGGCCACTCCCTGCCTTGGAAGGCCACCCAAGAAGAACAATCAGACTTTCCTTGCGAACACGCTGCCCAGATCGGGCTGGTGATTTGGCCCGTCATCTTGCATCCTGTGGACGATTAATACAGGAAAACAAGACTTTGGCTGGACTGCGACAAGACGAGATACGCGAAAAAGTGCAAGCCTACTTCAAGGCACAACTAGACCAGTACATGAATTGGCTGGACCGGAGAGGCTTGTCGAAGAATGCCTTGGTCGATGTTCGCGAAGAAATGCTGGACCATGAAACCTATGTCGATATGGAAACAGCACACCCACAATGGCTTCCTGTGGCCCGTTTCAAGCGCAAGATGGACATTTCTGATGCAGATTGGGATGCCAGCCAGCCCCGCGCCACGATTGAGCTAAGGAAAGGTCGCCGTGACATGCTCAGGCGCGTTCTGGAAGCCGCTGAACGCCTTGAGCAATATTCCTATGACGATGCCACGGCCATCGCTCCGGCCCCTCCTGCACCCGCTCTGCCCGCCTCATCGCCTTTGGGCGCGGCGGTGGATGACTTCATCGCTGAGCATTCGCGCCAATGGGTTCCCAAGACCATCGGCCAGAACCGGGCTTACCTGAATATCCTTGTCGAATACTTCGGCCCTGATCGGTTGCTTGCCACGATCACCAAGCAGGATGCGAGCGAGGTCAAGAAGATCTTGCAGGCGCTACCGGCCAGCCGGAACACGAAGCCCAAGTTGAAGGCCATGCCGTTGATGCAGGTCATCAAGGAACCGGGACACAAGAAGATAGCGGCCAAGACGATCAACAGCCATATCCAGATGTTCAAGATGTTCTTCGACTGGGCAGAGCGGCATGGACATGCGCCGCACACGCTCTTTGAAGGCATGAAGGTACGGAAGGACAAGGCCAGCGAGAGTGAGCGCAAGCCCTTCACACAGGACCAAGCGTGCCTGATCTATACCGAGTTGACGGAAAACCCGTCCGGGCTGGTACGCAAAGACAGCCACAAGTGGGGGATGCTCTTGGGCATGTTCACCGGCGCACGTCTGAACGAGATTTGCCAACTCGACATTGCCGATGTGCAGCAGGACGGCGAAACATGGTTCCTGAATATCACTGATGAAGGCGACGACACCAAGAGCGTGAAGTCGAAGGCAGGCAGGCGCAATGTGCCGCTGCATTCCGAGTTGATCCGCCTTGGCTTTCTAGACTTCGTGGATAGCCGTCGAAACGGCAGACGCCTGTTCCCAGACTATAGCTACAGCGCCAATGGCGGCTATGGTCGAGCCTTGGGCCGCTGGTGCAATGAGAGTTTCCTACCCAAGCTGGGTGTTAAAAAACCGGGTCTGGTGTTTCACAGCTTGCGACACACGGTTGTGACGCGACTGAGCCAAGCAGATGTTCCTGAGCCTATCGTGCAGTGCATCGTTGGCCATGCACGATCCGGGGTCACGCAAGAGGTTTACAATCGCGAGGGCTACACACTGGCTCAGTTGAAGACGGCCATTGACCGCTTCGCCATAAGCAAAGCCGCCTAACCGATACTTGGGTCGGGGCCATTCCGCATGGCACCTTCCATCGTGTAGGCAAAGCGGCCAGCTTCGGCGCGTATCGCTTCGAGTGTTTCGGAAGTCATTGCTTCGTCGGTGACTTCTGCAATCCATTCCGGGTCAACTTCGTCTATGCGCTCAAGGGCGGTCAGTTGCGCAACGATGAATGCCGCGCCGTTGGTGTGCATATCCAGATCGGACTGTTTCAGACCGATTGCCTGCACTGTGCCATCGAATGCACCAAGCGCAGCGGCAGCAATCTCTTTGTCCTCAAGGTCGCGCTTGACCGCTGTCAAATAGCCGACATGATGAATGCCCGCCGCAAGTCGCACGTCCTCCAAGTTATCGGAATGGGGCGCTAAAATCACTTCATTGGGTTCAGCTTCGGCAGGCTCACTAATCGGCGCGTCGTCTTCATGCCTGAGTGGCACAATGAAGTTTTCCGCCGCTTTCGGGTTCATTGCGCCCGCACAAAAGGCGCTCACCACGAAAGCCACGCCCAAAGGCATGACGAAAGCCAAAAGCAAGAAACCGGCAACAAGAAACAGCCACCAATACGCCCTGAAAAACCGCATTGTCCCGGTGATCACCAAGAGCTGCATTTGCAGGTTCCACCAATAGCGCCCGATCACGCCAAGGCTGGCACTTGCAGCCGCCACTCCTTCGGTCGCAGCGCCGTAAGCGATGTGGTGGTCAGGAGACTTGTTGTTGAGGCTCATGGCGCACTCCGATGATGAAACTGACGCGCTACCCAGCATAGTGCAGAACCGGGCGACAAGGATCGAAAATATCTGAATTTTAGATACCTAGTTTTGAGATATAATCAACAAGCCCAGTGCAACTGCATGGGGCTTTCATGCCTAAAACTCTTGGAGATCAACGGCATGATGAGCTAATCCGCTTTCTCATTGAGAAGCGGGGCGAAGCAGGCTTGAAACAAGTTGAGCTTGCTGAGCGGATGAAGGTCTATCAATCCTTCATCGCACGTCTGGAAAGCGGCCAACGCCGCGTGGATGTGGTGGAACTGGTCAAGCTGGGCGAGGTTCTTGGCTTCGATCCGGCTGAAATCGTGGGCAAGCTGGCGAAGATGTCGGACTGAGCGCGTTCCTACCCCGGCTTATCTGCCCCGGTAAAGGGGGGAACCAGCATTAGATGCATGAACTACTCACATATAGACAGAAGAGGTGATTTTACGCCCCCAATGCCTCATCTTCAAAGGCAGCTTTGAAGTCTGCATTGGTCTGCCCCGTCTCATTGAAGAAAGGCAATCCAAGAACGGTATAGTCCCGCCCTTGGAATACCGTCTCAAGTCTGGCCTTACTTTTTACTTGCACAAGGAAGTCCTGCTTCCAGTCATCTTGCGGGCGCAACTGGTCGCCCTTGGGTTCAATGAATAGCTGCAAGATGGTGCTGGCCTCTTGGCCCTTCTTTCTCAGAAACAGAGCGAAGTCGGGTTCAAAGGCGCGCCCGGTGTCGAAGTCGTACAGCTTCACCGCTTTCTCGTTCCGCAGCAGGTAGAAGTCATCATACACGCCCCGCAACCGGGCTTCCTGATCGTGCATGTACTTGATGAAGTGCTTTTCCTGATCCGTTCCGTAGCTGTCATCATAAGCGTGCCAGTCCTTGCCGCTCAGGTCGATCTGATCCAGTCCGGGCACGTTGCTTTCCGTCCAGCTTAGCCCGGTCTCGCCTTCGATGCGCAGCTTCAACACCTTATCGGTGAAGCGGTCCTTGATGGGATAGGGTTTGAAGTCTTTGGTGCCGATATACTCGACACTTTCGCGTTTCACGCCACTTTCGATCTGGTGCAGGACGTATTGCGCGATGTCCAGTTTTTGCCGCGCGCTCAGATTATCTAAGTCACGGGGCAAGCCGCGCACGCTTACTGTGACGCCGCATAGATAGGTGTCAGAGGTGATAAACTCAGATGCACTGGCGAGTTGCGGGAAATAAGTCCGCAAATTGGAGAAGTGGAAGAAGTCATTGGCGTCCATCGCAAAGCCCAGAATGGCCCTGCCGAAATCGGCCAGCTTGAAGTCGCGGGACACGGGTTCCTTGCTCGACGTTTTCAGCGTCAACTGCCCACCGCCAAATGCAGAGGCTTCCGTTACCCGGCCTGTCATAAGGTTGGGATATGTGAACGGGCCTTCGATCTTGTAGGCGTCCAGCCCGGCCACACCGTCGCGCGGGTTCTTCACCCGGTCATTCGTCCAGACGTATTCCCTCACATATAGGGAGGTCTGCTTGAAGCTGTCCTTGAGCCTTAAGCGCACTGTCCGGGCTGTCTCATCCAGCATCCCGGTTTCACGCAGCGCGTTGCGGATGTCTTGGATGTACTTCGGGTTGTGAGAACAATGGTAGTGCAGTTCCTCCAAGATGCGCAGGGGCGTGTCCACCGCACTGTCGTACTTGCGCTTTTCCCGTGCCGCGTCGGGCTGGTCCGGGGCCATGAAGGGAAAATACCGCGCCCCGCGCCCGATCAACTGCGCCTCGGCCATCGTGGTCTTGCCCACCTTGTTGGCCTTGCCGTCGCGAGTGTCGTACAGCCGCACGATGTCGAACAGGTTCAGTACGTCCCAGCCCTCGTTCAGCTTATCGACGGCAAAGATCACCCGTATCTCGTTGTCGCGGTCTTCCAAGGCGTTGAGTTCTATCTGTCTGTTTTCCAAATCCTTGGGGTTGTTGACGTTCACCACCTTCTCGGGCGCAAAATCCCCCTGTAGCTCACGGGCGAAATCCGCGCCGCTCATGGCCCTTTCGTCCATGATGAAGGCAAAGGCCCGTGAAAGGATCTCATCGCCCTCAGAGGCCGCTCTGAGCGTGTCCAGCGCCTCGCCCGTCAGCCCCGCGACCATCGCCGTGAACGCGGCTTCATTGTCGGCGCTTTCCTTGATCGTCTTGGACTTCATCAGGATCACCGGCTTGCATTGCAGCCCGTGCGCCTCGGCCACCTTGCGGCGATACTGGCTAAGAACCATCGCCTGCATCATTCGGGCTTCGGGCGGCAAATCGGCCTGCCGCAACTCGATGTCCTTGGAATAGCCGTCTTCGCGAAACTGCCGCAGGGAATAGTCGTAGAGTATCTTGTCGGCATACTTCGCCCGGATCGCATCGTGGCTCAGGTCCACGGTCGCGGTAAACTCCAACAGCATGTTCTCGGGGTGCTGGCGGAAAATCTCGGATACCGTGCCTTCCCAACTGGCCTTGTCCTCCGCCTCGCCCTTGGTAAGCGTCTTCTTAGTCTCGGCGTTCAGGTGGTGCGCTTCGTCCGAGATCATCACCACCTTGTAGTCGCGGAAATCTTCGATGGTGACGGCGTTCTCTTTCGGGGCCTGCATCCGCGTGTGCAGCCCTTGAATGGTGGTGAAGTGGATGTTGATCGCATCGCCCGACACAGCGTCAAAGGTGTCCACTGCGCGGATGTCCACGGGCTTGTCATCAATGCGCACCGTGGACGCGAACAGGTGCTTGGCCGATGCGGGGTTGAGGAAGTTTTCCTTGGTCTTCTCGATGATCTGGGCGGAGTTCACGAAGAACAGAAAGTTGCGATAGCCGCGCCGGTACAGGTCGAGGATCAGCGCCGCCATCAGCACCGTCTTGCCGCTGCCCGTAGCCATGTGGAACAACAGGTGCGGGGCTTTGGGCCGTCCATCGTACTTGTCGATGTAGAACAGCCAACGTTCCAGCGCCGTGCGCTGATAGGGGCGTAACTCAATCTTGGGCGCGAGGTTGCCGGTGATGTCGTCGGGGATGTCGGCCTTGAGCGCCCCGTACTTGGCCAGCGCGTCAAACTCTTGGGTAAGCGTCTGGCTCATGTGTCCAGCCCATAGAAAGAGCGGGTGGCGCGGGCGTCTTCTTCCGATATGTCAAAGTCCGCATCGCCAAGGGAGCCGAGATTGACATAGAGGTGGTTGGCATCAAGGCAGTCCATCAACACGCGCTTGGCGTCGTCTAGTGGAAGTGCCGCGAAGTCGTCGATATCGAAGGCGCTTAGGTCCACGTCATAGCGCAAATAGCCGGTGGCCTGCATATCGGCATGGATGGTTTGCAACGTGGCCACATCCGGGGCCGTTTCGATCCGGTCGGCAAAGGCAGAGTTGGAGGCCGCGAGTTCAGTATAAACAAACGATCCGCCGCCCTGCCACTCAACGGCTTTGGAAATGCCGCCTTGTTCGCCTTCGATGACTTTCTTGAGGCGTGATGCCGGAAGGTCACGAATGTAGTCTAGTTGCTCTACTGCAATCCACCTGCGTCCCAACTTGAATGCCACCGATGCGGTCGTTCCTGATCCTGCGAAGAAGTCAAGAACAATGTCACCCGGCTTTGTGGCGACATGAAGAATGCGTTCGAGTAGCCGTTCTGGTTTGGGTGTCAGTTTGTTGGCTTCTTCTGCACCAAAGAGTTCATAAACCTCCCTTTTCGCCTCATCAGTATGGCCCGCCTCATCGTGGGGCCACCAAGTCCACGGCGCTATGCCTTCGATGTCTTTGAGAAACTGCTTCCGAGAAGGAACAGCGTCGCCATTCTTGCCAAAGTAGATGCGGTCATCCGCAAGTAGGCGCTCGTATTCAGATTTGATTACTTTCCAGCAAGACCCGGCAGGTGGCCTATGCACTTTGCCACTTGGCGCGACTATCTCATACATCTGATTTGGCCGATAACCTTGCGCAGAGAGTGAAACTCCGCGCCAAAGGCCGCGTGGGTCATCGTTGGGATTGGAATAAACCGCTTTCTGTTTTTCGCCCAATGGCAGTTTGTTGAAGCTGTCTTTGTAGGCCTCGGGTACTTTGGAAAACAGTAGAACATGGTCATGTGCTGCACCAATAGCAGTTCGATTTTCGCGTGAATAACGCTTCTGCCAGACCACGTTTGCAATGAAGCAATCTCTTCCAAACACCTCGTCCATTAGCACTTTGCAATAGTGTGCTTCATTGTCGTCCATATTGACAAAGATCGTCCCGTCGCGGCTCAGCAACTCTTTCGACACCTCAAGGCGACTGCGCATAAACGTCAGCCAAGCCGAATGGTTAAAGCGGTCGTTGTATTTGAAGCCGTCTGAGCCGGTGTTGTAGGGCGGGTCGATATAGATCAGCTTCACCTTGCCCGCATAGCGCGCTTTCAGCGAATGCAGCGCCAGCAGGTTGTTGCCCTTGATAAGCAGGTTGTCGTCCTCTGACACCTCCCCCACGGGCTTGGCCTTTCCGCGACGCCGGGGATGAGTGCGTAGGGATCGGGTGGAATTGGCAGGTCATTCTTGGCAAACAGGATCGCAGGGTGAAGGGCCTTGAAGTCGGCTTCAATAGTGCGTTCGCCGTTGATCGTGATCTTGCGGCGAAAGTGTTTCTTGGCATGTATCCACCAGCCACCATAGAAGCGGCCACCTTGGCTGAAATCGCCATTATTGAAGACGCGGTACAGGTCCGTTGCCTGACCGCTGAAATCGCTGTCAAAGTCGATATGCGCAGTTGAGGGACGTGTGGTTGCAATCTCTGACCTTTCCAAGAGGTCATTCAATTTGCGCAGGTTGTCACGCATGGATTGCGTTTCTGGTGTTTGCTCATACCGGATCAGTCGGTGTTTGGTATCTTTCAACAGTATAACTTCGTCTCGCCGCCCTATGTCAAAGTCATCAGCGCGTATCTTGTTTACTGGAAGGCGTTCCAGAGCCAAGTCGCTGAGAGCATACCGCGATGTTTCTCCGTAGTTTTCTTGGCGATGTCCGCGCTTGACCATATCGACGAGCTCACTGTCCAATAGCAACTTCAACGCCTTGAGGTAGTAATGCACCGACATGAACGCTGGCCGATACTGCACTTGGCTCCCAAGAAGCTCTTTCTGGCTGGGAATACCTACCGTCAGGCCTTCGTCTTCAATGTAGACCCGCATCAAGTTTATCAGAAAGGTGCGCAGGCAACTCACGAAGTTGCATTGCATCTTTGGATTTGGCTTCCGCTCAAAGCCCTGCAACCATTCATCTCGCAGTGAATTTAATGTCGACTCAAGTGCAGCGTTTGCGCTGTCATTATGCAACTTAAGGTACGGCTCGAATGCCCAAGATCGCAGCCCCCGTTGATCCGGCAAGTTTGCTATCTGTTCCTCGGTCAGAAACTTTCGAAGTCCTTGGTGCTTTTCTGTCATCCTAAAATCTCGACACATTTTTTCGTGGCCCTATCCATATACTGAGCCGCGCCGACTTCCCCCATACCCCACCCGCCCGGATGGGGATACGCCCCGGTTCGCAACTCGGGCACACCATAGGAGGAAAGAAGGCCACAGGCGGCATTCGCCCCACCTATAGGAGAATAGAAGGCCACCTGAGAGAACACCCGGCGGTTGACAGAAACGCAACTTTAGCAACATAAGTGTGACACGAAGTGCGACACACAACTCAACCTCGCACTCGATTGTTCAAGCCTTCCAGTGGCTTAGAAAAATGGTAGCGGGTCCGGTACTCGCCTCCATCCCCCGGCAACATGTATCCTCCGCCACATTTCGTGTGGTCGATTGGGTGCTGGGTTCCCTCGGATTTGCTCTTTTCAAGGCCGGTTATCCGGTCTATACGCGCGGCTTCACGCGGGGATACAGCCTTGGAGGATCCCTGCCCTAACATTTGGAGAGATACAATGGCCGGAGAGATCCCAGATCTTCACGCCGAGGAACGGACGGGGACAGGCAAGGGCGCCGCTCGTCAGGCACGCCGCGATGGCAAGGTTCCCGGAATCGTTTTTGGTGGCGACGCAGACCCGCTGCCGATCAACATCCCGTTCAACGCCCTGCTGACCAAGCTCAAGCAAGGCCGTTTCAAGTCGACCCTGTTCAACCTCAAGGTTGACGGTCATGACGACGTGCGGGTGATCTGCCGCGATGTTCAGCGCGACGTGGTCAAGGACCTGCCGACGCACCTGGACCTGATGCGCCTGCGCCGCACCACCAAGATCAACCTGTTCATTCCGGTCACCGTGACCGGCGAAGAGGTGTCCCCCGGTCTGAAAAAGGGTGGTGTTCTGACCCTGGTTCGTCCCGAGGTCGAGCTGATCGTCACCGCCGGTGACATCCCCGATCACATCACCATCGACGTATCCGAGCTGGAAATCGGCGAAAGCGTAACGATCTCGTCCGTTTCGCTGCCCGCGGGCACCAAGGCGACGATTGACCGCGATTTCGTGATTGCCAACCTTTCCGCCCCGTCGGGTCTGCGTTCGGCAGATGATGACGCCGACGACGCAGATGATGCAGAGGTCGCGGCGGATGATGCCGAGGCGGGCAGCGCGGAAGACTGATCCGCCAGTTGCTGAACGTTCTGAAACGGGGTCCATTCGGGCCCCGTTTTTCTTTGCCGCACCCCCCCGCGCGCCCGTCGCGCAAGATCACCCGGCACGGTGCGGGGGCTGGCAATTTCCGGCATCATCGGGCATCAGACCCCTGACGAGGCATCAAACGATGAGGTTGGCCATGAAGCTGATTGTCGGATTGGGCAATCCCGGGGCGAAATACGCGAAAAACCGGCACAATATCGGGTTCATGGCGCTGGATCGCATTGCCGGGGACCATGGGTTCGCGCCCTGGCGGTCCAAATTCCAGGGCCAGCTGACCGAGGGCCGGCTGGGCCGGGAAAAGGTCATTCTGCTCAAACCCGAGACCTTCATGAACAAATCCGGGCAATCGGTGGGCGAGGCCATGCGGTTCTTCAAGCTCGAGCCGCAGGATGTGATCGTGATCCATGACGAAATCGATCTTGCCCCGGGCAAATCGCGGATCAAGTCCGGCGGCGGCCATGCGGGGCATAACGGGTTGCGCTCGATCCACGCCCATATCGGTGAGGCCTATGACCGCGTCCGGCTTGGCGTCGGCCATCCCGGGCGCAAGGAGCTGGTGCCGGGATATGTGCTGCACGACTTTCCCAAGGCCGATGACGACTGGCTGGACGACCTGATGCGCGGCCTTTCGGATGGCGCGCCGCATCTGGCCGAGGGGGATGGCGGGCGGTTCATGAACGCGGTTGCCCTGCGCACCGCCCCGCCACGTTCGTCGAACAGCGCACCGAAGCCTCCGGGCAAGCCCGCCCCCAAACCAGAGGCCGTGCCGACCGATGACCGCACCGCGCTGCAAAAGCTGGTCGACCGGTTCAAATGACACTGGGTCAAATGACATTGGCCGATGCCTTTCTGAGCCAGGCCGGGGCCTGTCGCGCACTTGGATCGCCTTTCATGGAGCGATTATTGACCCTGCTGGCGCAGCATTGGCCAAGCGAAAGCGCACTGGCCCGGCGCTGTGCCGAATGGACCGGCGATATTGGCCCGGGCGGCGCATCACTCCCCTTGCGGATCGCCGGCGGGCTGCATGCGCTGGTGCTGGACGGTCGCGACGTCGGCCTGTCAGCCGCCTACCCACCGGCCAGCGTATCCGATGCAAAGCTGCGCAAGGCGGTACTCCATGCGTTGACCGTGCATGAGGCATTCCTGCTCGACTGGATCGAAAGCCCTCCGCAAACCAACGAAGTCCGGCGCAGCGCCGCGCTGATCGCGGCGGCGCACTGGATCGCCGCGCGGCACGATCTGCCCTTTGTCACTTCTGAACTCGGTGCGAGCGCCGGGCTCAACCTGGCATGGGATCGTTATGCCCTGTGTATCGGACCTGATCGTCTTGGCCCGCGTGACGCCGTGCTGACCCTTGCGCCCGACTGGACCGGCCCGGTGCCCGTCACGATGCCGATTACTGTCGCCGAACGGCGGGGCGTCGATCTGAACCCGCTGGATGCGCGCGACCCGGCGCAGGCGCTACGCCTGTTTGCCTATCTCTGGCCCGATCAACCAAACCGGATGGACCTGACCCGGGCAGCCATTGGCGCGCTGGATGGCCCGCCCGATCGGGGCGACGCAATCGATTGGCTGGAGTCGCGGCTGTCCGCAGCGCCCGAAGGCCATGTGCATCTGGTCTATCACACCGTGGCCTGGCAATATTTCCCGCCCGCATCCCAGGCACGCGGCACCGCGATGATCGAAGCCGCGGGCGGGCGCGCCAGCGAAACGCGCCCCCTGGCCTGGCTTTCGATGGAGAATGACGGGGGCACTGGCGGCGCGGCGCTGACCTTGCGGATGTGGCCCGGCGATCTGCGTATCCCCCTGGGGCGGGCGGACTTTCACGGCCGCTGGATACGGTGGGCGGGCTAGCCAGGGCCGGCCCGCGCCAAACGAGGGAGGATGACGGATGCGAACTTTGGGCAAATGGTTGGGCCGCATATTGCTGTCGCTGATCCTGGCGGCGGTGGTGATCGGCGTCTGGAAACGCGAAGAGATCCTCCGGCTCTGGGCGGTGAACTCGCTTTTTGCCGAGGACAGGATCGTCGGCAATTTCTCGAACATGGACGCGGCCTTCCTGACTGCGCCGCTGCCACGCGGGAATGGCCCTGTCAGCCCCCTGCCCATCGGCGATCCCGCCCCGCTGCCCGCGGGGATCGGGGACTGGATCGACCAGCGCGCAGTGACTTCGCTGCTGGTGATGAAGGACGGGGAAATCCGCCATGAAGACTATTTTCTTGGCACCGGGCCGGATGATCGCCGGATTTCTTGGTCGATCGCCAAGAGCTATCTCTCGGCACTATTCGGCATTCTGCTGGACGAAGGGACAATCGCGTCGCTTGACGATCCGGTGACGCGCTATGCGCCGCTGCTGACCGGGACGGCCTATGACGGCGCAACCCTGCGCAACGTCCTGAACATGGCCAGCGGCGTGATCTTTGACGAAGATTACCATGATCCCAATTCCGACATCAATCGCATGGGGCGGGTGATTGCCCTGGGCGGCACGCTTGACGACTTCACTGCGAGCTTTTCCGAGCGTTTCAGCGACCCCGGTCAAGTCTGGAAATACGTCTCGATCGACACGCATGTGATCGGCATGGTGATCCGCGGCGCAACCGGACGCAGCGTGAGCGAGCTGCTCGCCGAAAAGATCATCGCGCCGCTTGGACAAGAGCAGGACGCCTATTACCTGACCGACGGCGCCGGTGTGGCCTTTGTCCTGGGCGGTCTGAACATCACCACGCGCGACTATGCGCGCTTTGCCCAGATGATCCTGCAAAACGGCACCTATAACGGCCAGCAAATTGTGCCCGCCGGCTGGATCGCCGCCTCGACCGCGGCAACCGCGCCGACCGAACCGGGGCGCACCGCCTATGGCTATCAATGGTGGATCCCGGCCAAGGCCCGCCCCGGCGAATTCCTGGGACGTGGCGTCTATGGGCAATATCTCTATATTGATCAAACACGGAAAGTGGTCATCGTAGCCACCGCAGCGGATCGGGCCTTTCGCGAACCCGGTGTGAACGACGGCAACATCGCGATGTTCCGCCAGATCGCGGACGGCCTGTAAAGGGGGTAGCCATGGAGCGCGAAGACAGCATCAACGTATTGGGTGAACCGCTTGCGCCCTGCTCTGCCGATCCGCTCACCGGGTTTTTCAGAGACGGGTATTGCAACACCTGCGCCGCCGATCAGGGCAGCCACACGGTCTGTGCCGTCATGACCGACGAGTTCCTCGCCTTCTCCAAATACCTGGGCAACGACCTGAGCACACCGCGCCCCGAATTCGGATTCTCGGGCCTCAGGGCCGGGGACCTCTGGTGCCTGTGCGCCGCGCGGTTCCTGCAAGCCCATGACGAGGGCTGCGCGCCCAGGGTCAACCTGGGCGCAACGCACAAACGCGCGCTCGACATCGTGCCGCTTGACGTGCTGCGGGCACATGCCGGCTGATCGCGGTGGGGTCAGCCGGCGTCGCGGCCCTCGGTATCCGACATGTCGAAGCCCAGATGCCGGGCAACCGTAAAGATATCCTTGTCGCCACGGCCACACATGTTCATGCAGATCAGGTGATCCTTGGGCAGGGTTGGCGCGATTTTCATCACATGAGCCAGCGCATGGCTGGGTTCGAGCGCCGGAATGATGCCTTCCTGCGCACAGCAGAGCTGGAACGCCTCAAGCGCCTCGGTATCGGTGATACTGACATATTTCGCACGGCCGGTTTCATGAAGCCAGGAATGCTCGGGACCGATCCCCGGATAATCAAGCCCGGCCGAAATGCTGAACCCTTCGAGAATTTGCCCGTCATCGTCCTGAAGCAGATAGGTGCGGTTGCCATGCAGGACACCGGGGCGTCCCCCCGTCAAAGAGGCGCAATGCTCCATCTTGTCGTTGACACCCTTGCCGCCGGCCTCGACACCGATGATATTGACGCTCTTGTCGTCCAGAAACGGAAAGAACAGGCCCATGGCATTGGAGCCGCCGCCAATGGCCGCAACCAGCGTATCGGGCAAACGGCCTTCGGCAGCCTGCATCTGTTCCTTGGCTTCCTTGCCGATGATGCTCTGGAAATCGCGCACCATGGCCGGGTATGGGTGCGGACCGGCAACCGTGCCGATGCAGTAGAAGGTATCACGCACGTTGGTAACCCAATCGCGCAAGGCATCGTTCATCGCATCCTTGAGCGTGCCCCGCCCGGATGTCACCGGGATCACCTCGGCCCCCAAGAGCCGCATGCGGAATACGTTGGGAGCCTGACGCTCCACATCGTGCTTGCCCATGTAGACCACGCATTTCAGGCCGAACTTGGCGCAAACGGTTGCCGTGGCAACGCCATGCTGACCCGCGCCGGTTTCCGCGATAATGCGGCTTTTCCCCATGCGCCGCGCCAGGATGATCTGGCCAAGCACGTTGTTGATCTTGTGCGCGCCGGTATGGTTCAACTCATCCCGCTTGAGGTAAATCTTGGCACCGCCCAGATGGTCGGTCAGGCGCTCCGCAAAGTAAAGCGGGCTGGGGCGACCGACATAATGGGTCCACAGATCGTTCATTTCATCCCAGAAAGTGTCGTCTGTCTTGGCCTTTTCATACTCCTCTTCGAGACTGAGGATGAGTGGCATAAGTGTCTCGCTGACAAAGCGTCCACCGAAGTCACCAAAACGGCCGCGTTCATCCGGACCGGTCATGAAGGAGTTGAACAGATCGTTGGCCATGCTGCGCCCTTTCAAGTCTTTCCCCTGTCCTAGTGCCGTGACCGCACAAGGGCAAGCCAAGGCATTTCGAAATGCCTTGAAAACGCGGGTTCAACCCGCGTCAAAGACGCTTGAAGCGTCTTGGCAAAGGGCTTTCGAAAGCCCTTTCACTTCAAGCGGCGAATCGGATGGTTGTTGCAGAACACAACAAAGTGCCGACCGTTTTCCACCGCCTGAAAGCCATGCTTTTGCACCGCCCCAAGGAACGCATCGCGCCCTACCAATCGCTCAACATCCCGGATCTGGCGTTTGACAATGCCACCACGCCGGGCCTCATTCGAGGCGAAAACCTGATGAAGCCAATTTTCTGCAGTAAGATGTGGCGGCAAGACTGACATGCAACCCGTTCTGCCCCGTGAATGTAAATTCGGGCTTAACGCGAGGCGGCTTTGATGAAACCCCGTATCATCTCCGCATCCTTTATGCCTGGCGATGTTTCGACACCGGACGACACGTCGACTTGTTGTGCACCCGTCAGGGCAATTGCGTTGCTCACGTTCTCCGCTGTCAATCCGCCAGCCAGCATCCACGGAACCGACCAGCGCCGCCCGGAAACAAGCCGCCAATCAAAGGCCAGGCCATTGCCTCCCGGAAGTTCCGCATCCTTTGGGGGTTTGGCATCTACCAGGATCTGATCGGCAACCCGTTGATAATCCACCAAGGCCGGCAAGTCGCCCTCGTCCGCGACCCCGACGGCCTTCATCACCGGCAAGCCGTATCGCGCACGGATGTCGGCAACACGTTCGGGCGGTTCCGCCCCATGCAATTGCAGCATGTCCAACGGGACACTCTCAATCAATTGTTCAAGGGTCGCATCATCCGCATTCACCGTAAGCGCGACCTTGCATACCCCGTCCGGCACCGCTTCTGCCAGCCTGGTGGCCCTTGGGATATCGACATTGCGGGGTGATTTGGCAAAAAACACAAAGCCAACATAGGCTGCACCTGCGGCCACCGCCGTGGCCAGCGTTTGTGCATCGCTCAGCCCACAAATCTTGACGCGAATGTCTGGTGGCATGAAAAAATCAGGCCGTTTCGTCCAGGATGGCCAGTACTTCGTCCTTGCCCTTGTGCTTTTCGGTTTTCAGCTTGCCCACCTGGCG
Organism: Microbulbifer sp. S227A; assembly: GCF_049800935.1. Classification (NCBI taxonomy): domain Bacteria; kingdom Pseudomonadati; phylum Pseudomonadota; class Gammaproteobacteria; order Cellvibrionales; family Microbulbiferaceae; genus Microbulbifer; species Microbulbifer sp. S227A. Next base: position 179,723 of record NZ_JBNAFZ010000001.1, read on the forward strand.
CTCAAGCTTGCGCACCTCGCGGGCCTTCACATCCACTTCCCGCCGATGCTTGTACTCGCGCATCCATTCCCAGAAGAACCCGATGACCAGGCCGGCCGCGATCCCGCCCAGAACAACCACGAAGAGCGGCAGCGAAATTGTCATGTTGAAGCCCAGCAGTTCCGCGACCGCATCCGGCATCAGTTTCAACGTGACGAATCCCCGGTTTGCCAGCGAGACCGAGATCAACAAAACACCCAGCGAAGCCAGGAAGGCGTAGCGAATATACCGCATCAGTTTACTTTCCGTTCAGACGGTCCCGCAGGAGTTTTCCTGTCTTGAAAAACGGGACATGTTTTTCCTCAACATGCACGGTTTCTCCGGTCCTTGGATTGCGTCCGATCCGCGCATCGCGTTTTTTCACCGAGAACGCGCCAAAACCACGCAGCTCGACCCGGTCACCGCGCGCCATGGCACCGGTGACTTCCTCGAATACCGTGTTCACGATACGCTCGACATCGCGCTGATAGAGGTGAGGGTTTTCATCAGCGATTTTCTGTATCAGTTCAGACCGGATCATTCAGCGTGTCCCTCCCAAGGCAGCATCGCGCTAACAAGACTGGTTTTGTGAGTATAAGAGCAAATGGCTTTCGCGGGAACCAGAACTATTGGAATATGCACGGAAAAATTTGCGCTGATCCACCGTGGCACCCGAATTTGCAAGCAAGTTGGAAGCATGGGTTTAGCCCGCACCGAAATTTGCCACCAAACCGCGAGCGGCGCGATTCGCCACCCATATCGGCCAGTATGCGCTCAATCCGCTTGTGATTGCCCAAAGAGGGTCAGGAACAGCGTGGTGAAAAATCCGCCAAACGCCGCCTCGACAATTGCAATTGCGCCGGGCAACAGATCTTCGGTGGCGATAAAGCCGGTGCCGTAGGAATAGAGCACAAAGGCATTGCCACAGGCATAGGCCAAAAACAGGATCGACAACAGCGCCAGGAAGGTGCCGCTGACATTTGGCCCCTTTGGCCCCTTGGCGGTGCCCACCGACTTGACCACGACACCGACGTAGATGCCGAAGACCGGCAGGAACACGGCGATGGTCGAGAAATAGGTTTCCGGCTTGGTGATCCTGGCCTGCAGATAGATCGCGCAATAAGACACGAACACCACATGGACCAGCACGACGAGAATGGCGAAAAAGGCGCGAGCCGAGCGGGTCGACATGTTACCAGGCCCCATCGTATTCGGCGTCAAGCGCATCCGCGACCCGTGACATCACCGCCGCCCGGAAGGTCTCGAACCCCTCGTCGAAATCAAGCGAGGTAAAGCCGCCTGAAGGCTTGTCGCCATCCGCGGGCCAGCGCTTGATCGCCGTGATCGGCATGTCAAAGCTGAGCGCGAACTGCGTCTGCCCGCCCAGCCAATGGGGATAGATTTCCCAATAGGTGCTCTCCCAATTGCCGGGGCGACCGGTCAGCCCGCCTTCGGAGACCAGCAGACGCACCGCCAGCTTGCCCCCCTGATAGACCAGCGCGCAGGTCTGCCGGGGCGTGGTATCGCAGGTCAATTGCGTCACCTCTTCGATCGCGGTCTTGACCAGGCCGCGCAGGTCGATCGTCAGGTTCTCGCGCAGGTCCAGAAACTGCTCTTCGCTGACCCACATCAGGGCCGAAGGCGATCCCGCATCACCCCCCGGGCGCAGGGCGATCACGTCGCGCCCGCCCCATTGGCGAACCTTCAACGTGACTTCAATCTCGTAACCGGGCTGCACCTCGGTACAGAACGCCCGATAGGATCGCCCGGCAAAACGGTCTTCGAAGCCGTCGATATAGGGCACATAAGCGTCTGTATTCAGCTGAAAATATTGCGCCTGAAACGGATCGGCGGGGTCGCAATAGGCGATCTCGGTAAAGCGCATGGTCCGGGCCTGCTGCAGGAATTCGTCTTGCCGCGTCGCATCGACAAGCACGATGACGCGGAGCGGATCACATCCGGCCTCGCCACACAGAAAGCTGCGCGAACACAGATCGTCACCGGACCACGCGCTGTCCCACGAGGCGCTGCACCGGGCCGATGCCGCACGCAGATGGTCGGTATTCGTGGGGTCGATCTCCCACAGGCTGGTCTGCGCTGTGGCCGCGGAGCCCAGAGCGGCGAGGATCGCCAGGAAAAGAAAATTGAACAAACGAAACATGGGCGAGCCCGATCAAACCACCTGCCGCGATGGTGGCAGAACCCCGATCACCTGTCAAACCATGGCACCGCGCCGCTGCCGGGTACGAAAAAACCCGCCGAACAGCGTCCGGCGGGTTTCTGTCTTGTCCGGGATGACCGGTTGGATCAATCGTCGCCCTTGAGCGCGGCGCCCAGGATATCGCCCAGCGATGCACCGGAGTCCGAGGAGCCGTACTGTTCCACGGCTTCTTTCTCTTCGGCGATCTCGCGGGCCTTGATCGACAGGCCCAGACGGCGGGTCTTGCTGTCGACATTGGTGACGCGCACGTCGATCTTGTTGCCGACGCTGAAACGCTCGGGGCGCTGCTCGGCACGGTCGCGGGACAGGTCGGAGCGGCGGATGAAGGATTTCATGCCTTCATATTCCACTTCGATGCCACCGTCTTCGATCGCGGTCACTTCGACGGTGATGATCGAACCACGCTTGACGCCGCCAACGGCCTCGGCAAACTTGTCGCCGCCCAGGGCCTTGATCGACAGGCTGATGCGCTCTTTCTCGACATCCACCTCGGAGACCACGGCCGAAACCATGTCGCCCTTGCGATAGTTCTGGATCGCGTCTTCGCCGCGCTCGTCCCAGGACAGGTCGGACAGGTGAACCATGCCGTCGATATCGCCTTCGAGACCGATGAACAGACCGAATTCGGTGATGTTCTTGACCTCGCCCTCGACCTCGGTTCCTTCGGGGAACTGCTCGGCAAAGACTTCCCACGGGTTGCGCATGGTCTGCTTGAGACCCAGCGAAACGCGACGCTTGGCACCGTCGATTTCCAGCACCATGACTTCGACTTCCTGCGAGGTCGACACGATCTTGCCGGGGTGCACGTTTTTCTTGGTCCAGGACATTTCGGACACGTGAACCAGACCTTCGACGCCGGGCTCGAGCTCAACAAAGGCACCGTAATCGGTGATGTTGGTGACACGACCGGTGTGCACCGAGCTGAGCGGGTATTTCGCGCCAACCAGATCCCACGGATCTTCCTGCAGCTGTTTCATGCCGAGGCTGATGCGGTGGGTTTCCTTGTTGATCTTGATGACCTGAACCTTGACGGTTTCGCCGATCGACAGGATCTCGGAAGGGTGGTTCACGCGGCGCCATGCCATGTCGGTGACGTGCAGCAGCCCGTCAACACCGCCAAGGTCAACAAACGCACCGTATTCGGTGATGTTCTTGACCACGCCGTCCACGGCCTGACCTTCGTGCAGGTTGCCGATGACTTCGGCGCGCTGTTCGGCGCGGGACTCTTCGAGGATCGCGCGGCGCGACACAACGATGTTGCCACGGCGGCGGTCCATTTTCAGGATCTGGAACGGCTGCTTGAGACCCATCAGCGGGCCGGCATCGCGCACCGGGCGCACATCGACCTGCGAGCCGGGCAGGAAAGCCACGGCACCGCCGAGATCGACGGTGAAACCGCCTTTGACACGGCCAAAGATCGCGCCTTCGACACGCTGCTCGTCGGCATAGGCTTTTTCCAGACGATCCCAGGCTTCTTCACGGCGGGCCATTTCGCGGGAAATGACGGCTTCGCCACGGGCGTTCTCGACCTGGCGCAGGAAGACTTCGACCTCGTCACCGGCGGCGATGTCGGGGGCTTCTCCGGGATTTGCGAATTCTTTCAGATCGACGCGGCCTTCCATCTTGTAGCCTACGTCGATGATGGCTTGTCCCGCTTCGATTGCGATGACCTTGCCTTTGACAACAGACCCTTCCTCGGGCGTGTCCATTTCGAAGCTTTCGTTCAGGAGGGCTTCGAATTCCTCCATGGATGCGTTAGCGGACATATATAAGTCGTTTCCTTTTTCACATTTTTGCGGGCCGTGCGGTTGTCTCCGCCGGTCTTGGATTGGTCAGAAGGACGCAAAGCAAAGAGGGCCGGATGGTCCGACCCTGCTCGTCTCGTTGCCATTGCGGTGATTTCCACCTTGTCGACGGGTGCGTCTTAACGAAGCGCCGGGCCGTTGGCAAGCCCTGCATATGCGGACCCGCGCGCGAAAACCTGCCCCGATGTCCGGCCCGCGCGGCGGGAGGAGAAAACCGCGCGGGCCGGTCGCTCTTCAGCCAAAGAGCGGGTCTTCAAAGCCGGCCGGTGCCCCCACATGTGCAATATGCGGGTCCGCCTCTCCGTCCATCGGGTCGATCCGACCCAGAACCCGCGGCATGGTCAGCCCATCCATCTGGTCCTCGGCACCGGGGATCACCGGATCCACGTGCATCCCCTCGCGCGAGGCACCGCCGCTGCCCCAGACGGCCGTCGGGTCAAACCGGCTCTCTCCGGGGATGTCATCGATCATGCGATACTCCGCGGTGTCGGTTGTTGCGGTCTTGAAAACGAATACGTCCATCTGAAACCTCGCGAAAACATGGCACTGCCTGTTGCCTTCCGGTCCGCACGGGAGCCGGTGAAAGCACGCTAACAATTGCCGATCACCGGCGTCAGTCCGGAATACATGACCGAGGTTTTCCCGACCTTGACGGTCAGCGGTCGCGCGGCAACCGGTCCCGGACCAGGCGCGTCACTTGCTCCAGCGCCTCGTCGATCGACAGATCGCTGGTATCCACAAGGATCGCGTCCCCTGCCGGTTTCAACGGCGCATCCGCCCGGTTCATGTCACGCTCATCCCGCGCCCGCACATCCGCCAGGACCGTCTCATAGCTGTCCGTCGCGCCCTGTGCCGCTTGTTCCTCGTACCGACGCCGCGCCCGCACGTCGGCGCTGGCGGTGACGAACAGCTTTACATCGGCACCGGGGCAGATCACCGTCCCGATGTCACGCCCATCCAGAACCGCACCGCCCGGCCGCGCGGCAAACTCGCGCTGGAACGCCACAAGCGCCCTACGCACCCCGGCAATTGCCGCCACCTTGCTGGCCATTTGCGCAACCTCGGCGCTGCGCAGATTGCCCGCCTCCAGATGGTCCGGAGTCAGCGTCGATGCCGCCGCTACCGGATCCGCCCCATTCAACACCAGCGCAGCCACGGCCCGGTAGAGCAGACCGGTATCCAGGTGATCAAACCCGAACCGCGCGGCAATGGCCTTGCTGATGGTCCCCTTGCCCGCCGCCGCCGGCCCGTCGATCGCGATGGTAAATGTCATGTCATCCCCCTGAACCGGTCCAGGCTCCACCGCACGACCTGTCCGATCACGCAGAGCAAAAGCAGCAATACCGACGCCTCGAACAACTGGAACTTGAGCACCGTGAAGGTGCTCGCCAATTCGACCTGTTCCGGCGTCAACAACGGTGCCTTCAGCATCCGCGCCACCGCCGCATTCTCGAGCATGTCCACATAGAAACAGGCCGCCGGCAAGAGCGTCCCTGCGATTGCCCAACGACCGAAATTGCGCCGCAGAGCGAGATAGATTGCAAAGGCCAGCCCGCCCGCCAGGGCAAGGGGAAACAGCGTGTCCAACACCCGCTGCGCCCCCAGGTACAAACGCCGCGCCGGCTCGTCCAGGCCGGTCACGTATGTTCTCGCGGTTTCGTAATCATAGCCGTCGCGCCGCAGATCGAACATCGGCGCGCCATTGGCCCCCTCGGTGATCGCCGGCTTGGTCCAGATCGACATCAACAGCAGACACAGAACCGCCAGCGCGGCCAACGCCGCCAGCACAACCCATGCCCGCCCCACGATGCCGCTATCCCTGTGGCCGCGACAACGCCGCCCCAAGCCGCTGCATCAACGGCTCGAAGATCGGGAAGGACGTGGCGATGGGGCCACCGTCATCCACGCTCACCGGGTGCTGTGTCGCCATGCCCATGACCATGAACGACATGGCAATCCGGTGATCCAGGTGGCTGGCACAGGTCGCCCCGCCCGCAACCGATCCCGGCCCATGCCCGGTGACCGACCACCAGTCTTCGCCCTCTTCGACATCGACACCATTGGCCCGCAGCCCGGTTGCCATCGCGTCGATCCGGTCGCTTTCCTTGACCCGTAACTCCTTGACACCGCGCATCATGGTGATGCCGCTGGCAAAAGACGCCACGACCGACAATACCGGGTATTCATCGATCATGCTCGCCGCGCGTTCGGGCGGCACGTCGATCCCTTTCATATCGGGCGAAAACCGTGCACGCAGATCGGCCACCGGTTCGCCACCCTCCTGGCGCTCGTTCTCATAGGTCAGGTCCGCACCCATCTCGCGCAGGGTGGTGAACAACCCCGCCCGCGTCGGATTGAGCCCGATCCCCGGCACCAGCACGTCCGACCCCGGCACGATCAGCGCCGCACAGACCGGAAAGGCTGCGCTGGACGGATCGCGCGGCACCGCGATCACCTGTGGCTGCAATTCGGGCTGACCGGTCAGCGTGATCACCCGGCCCTCTTCGGTTTCCTCGGTGGTGATCTCGGCCCCGAACCCCGCCAGCATCCGCTCCGAATGGTCGCGGGTGGCTTCCTTTTCGATCACCACGGTCTTGCCCGGCGCATTCAACCCGGCCAGCAGGACGGCGGATTTGACCTGTGCCGACGGCATGGGCACGTCGTATCGTACCGGCACCGGCTGCGCCGCGCCGACAATGGTCATCGGCAACCGCCCGCCCGCACGCCCCACCGCCCGCGCCCCGAACAGCGCCAGGGGATCGGTCACCCGCGCCATCGGCCGCTTGTTCAGGCTGGCATCGCCGGTAAAGGTCGCGCTGATCGGACAGGTTGCCATCGCCCCCATGATCAGCCGCACGCCGGTGCCGGAATTGCCGCAATCGATGACCTGATCCGGTTCGGCAAAACCGCCGACGCCAACCCCGTGCACATGCCATGTGCCATCACCATCCCGCTCGACCTCGGCCCCGAAAGCCCGCATCGCCCTGGCCGTGTCCAGAACATCCTCGCCCTCGAGCAATCCGGTGATCCGTGTCTCGCCAACCGCCATCGCCCCCAGGATGATCGAGCGGTGCGAAATCGACTTGTCCCCGGGTACATCGGCCACGCCGGACAACGCCCCGCAAGGGGCGGACATCATCGGAATCGGGGTGCCATGGCTGGACATATCGTGCCTCTCCTCAAGTCGGTGCCCCCCGCTTTAACCGATGCCCGCGAGAGGGTCCACAACCCGTGATCGCCGCGCAGGCAGATCGCCTCACAGGCGGCGGAATGTCAGGTAATGCGGCACCCGCCCCTCGCGCAGCGCCTTCTGCTCATAGCGCGTCGACAGCCAGTCATCCCACGGCGCGCGCCAATCCGACGGACGCTCGGCAAGCCATTCGAACCCCGCCCTGGGCACCTCTTCCAGGGTTTGGCGCACGTAATCCGGAATATCCGTGGCCACCCGCAGAATCGCCCCGGGCGCCAGCACGCGATGCAACGGCCCCAGATGTTCGGGGGTGACAAACCGCCGCCGATGATGCCGCGTCTTGGGCCATGGATCGGGATAGAGCAGGAACGCCCGCCGGATCGACCCCGCCGGCAAGACGTCCATCAGATCGCGCGCGTCACCGGGATGCACCGCCAGGTTGCTCACCCCCGCCCGGCGTATCTTGCCCAGCAACATCGCCACGCCGTTGATATAGGGTTCCGCGCCGATGATCCCGATATCCGGGTTCGCGCGCGCCTGATGCACCAGGTGCTCGCCGCCACCAAACCCGATCTCGAGCCACACCGGACGCCCGCCGAACAACGCCTCCAGGTCAAGCGGCGCGCGCTCCGGGTTCTCATCCCATCCCACCGCCCCCGGCGACAGCGCCGCGAGGTCCTCGTCCAGATAGGTCTGCTGGCTCTTCTTCAGCGCCTTGCCCTTCAGGCGGCCATAGAAATTTCGATGCGGGCGGGTGCGTTCTGTCATGGCGCGCGGTCTAGCCCGATGGGCCCTCGTTCACAATCCCCGCCCACGGCACCGGACAGCAGCGCTGCCCTGAAAATGCCCAGGCGGTCTTCATCTTTGTCCAAATACTCCGGGGAGTTTGAGGGGCAGCGCCCCTCATCCCCCAAAGCCCGGTACACCGTCCCGTCAGAGCGCCGCCTTCAGCGCCTCGACAAGATCGGTCTTCTCCCAGCTGAACCCGCCATCCGCATCGGGCTCCCGCCCGAAATGCCCATAGGCCGCGGTACGCTGATAGATCGGCCTGTTCAGTTGCAGATGCTCGCGAATGCCACGCGGGGTCAGGTCCATCACCCTGGCCACCGCGCCTTCGATCGCGGCATTTGCAACCTGCCCGGTGCCATGGGTGTCCACATAGATCGACAGCGGACGCGACACGCCGATGGCATAGCTCAGCTGCAAGGTCGCGCGATCCGCGAGTCCCGCCGCCACGATATTCTTGGCCAGGTAGCGCGCCGCATAGGCCGCCGAGCGGTCAACCTTGGTCGGGTCCTTGCCGGAAAACGCCCCGCCCCCGTGCGGCGCGGCACCGCCATATGTGTCCACGATGATCTTGCGCCCGGTCAGCCCGGCATCGCCATCGGGACCGCCGATCACGAATTTTCCGGTCGGGTTCACATGCCACTCGGTCACCTCGGTCAGCCAGCCATCGGGCAGCACCTCGGTGATATAGGGCGCGACAATCGCGCGGATGTCGTCGCTCGTCAGGTCCGCGTCCAGATGCTGGGTGCTCAAGACCAGCGAGCGGACGCTGACCGGACGGCCATTCTCGTAGCTCAGCGAAAGCTGGCTCTTGGCATCCGGACCAAGCGCCGGCTCGGTGCCGTCCTTGCGCACCTCGGCCAGCCGCCGCAGGATCGCATGGGCATATTGAATCGGTGCCGGCATGTAGGCCGGGGTTTCATTGGTGGCAAAGCCGAACATGATGCCCTGGTCGCCGGCGCCCTCTTCCTTGTCACCAGAGGCATCAACCCCCTGGGCGATATGCGCCGATTGCTCGTGCAACAGGTTGGTGATTTCACAGGTCGCATAGTGAAACTTGTCCTGCTCATAGCCGATGTCACGAATGCAGTCCCGCGCGATCTGGTCGATGCGGCCCATATAGTCGTTCAGCTTGGCCTGATCGCTCAGCCCGATCTCACCGCCGATGACCACGCGATTGGTGGTGGCAAAGGTCTCCGCGGCGACGCGGGCTTCGGGCTCCTCTGACAGCAGGGCATCGAGGATCGCGTCCGAGATACGGTCACAGACCTTGTCCGGATGCCCCTCGGAAACCGATTCCGAGGTGAAGGTATAATTGTTACGGGACATGAATAGCGCTCCATTGGGGTTTATCCCGCCACGCCAGGAAGCCGTTGTGACAGGTCTGTGCCGGGTTACGGCTGCTAACCGGCAAGGTCAATCGCCTAGGGCCGATTTATTTTCCGCCCCACCCACGGCAATCCCGCGAGCACCATCAGCAGAACGCCCAGCACCGGCCAATCCCCGACCCGCGCATAGGGCGTCGCGCCCAATGGCGCCGGCAGGTCCGCATCGATGAACCCCGCCTCGCCCAGCGGCAGGCTTTCGGTGATCCGCCCCCAGGGATCGATCATCGCCGAGATCCCGGTATTGGCGGCCCGCACCATCGGCAGGCCCTGTTCGATGGCCCGCATCCGGGCCTGCGCGAGATGCTGATAGGGGCCCGCGAATTCTCCGAACCAGGCGTCATTTGTCGCCTGCAGCAGGAAATCCGCGCGCCCTTCGCCGCTGCTTGCATCCTCGGGAAACACCGCTTCATAGCAGATCAGCGGCAGCCCCCCGCCAAGCGCCCCGAACGCCATCAGGACCGGACCCGGCCCGGCGCTATAGCCATCGCCCTCTTGCGCGGCGAATCCGCGCAACCCGAATCGCGCGGCAAAATCCCCGCCGGGGAAATATTCTCCAAAGGGCACGAGATGATGCTTGTCATAGATCGCGGCAATGTCGCCACCCGCATCCAGCTGGACCAGCGAATTGTACTGGCGCGGCCCATCGCTGCGCTGAATGCCCACGACCATGGGGGTGCCCCGCGCCGCATCGGACATGCGCGCCAACGCCGGACCCGCGTATTCCAGCAGGACCGGCACCGCTGTTTCCGGCCATACGATCAGATCCGGATGCGGCAGCGCGGCGGTAAAGTCGATCTGGCGCTGAAAGAAAACCGGCATGAATTCCGGGTCCCATTTTTGGTGTTGCGGCGCGTTGGGCTGAATGATCCGGACCGTTCCGGTGGAGGGGTGTTGCGCGGGTATTGCGCGGGACAGGCCCAGCCCCACCAGCACCAAGATGAGCACCGGCACGACCGAGATCAACCGTCGCGCCCACCCCCCGTGCGAGATCAGGGCGACCCCCGGCACAAGCGCCGCGAACAGGGTCAGCGCGCCAAGCCCCTGTGGCCCTATCCATGCGAGCCACAGCGCAACATCTGTTCCGACCCAGACCTGCGCCAGCCCCGCCCAGGGAAACCCGGTCAGCACATGGGCCCGCGCGACTTCGGCGAGCGACAGCGCCACGACAAGCGCCGCGATCCGCATCGCCCCGGAACGCGCCAGCCACGTGGCACCCCAGAACGCCGCCGCCCAAAACAGCGCGAGACCGCCCGACAGCAGGATCAGCGCAAAAGGTGCCATCCAGCCATGCCGGGCGACATCCACCAGAAACGGTTCGACAATCCAGATCAGCGCATGGGCGAAATACCCGGTCGCCAGCGCCCATCCCAGCCACGCAGCCCGCCCGGGCCGGTCGATCCCCTGCACGAGCCAGGGCACCAGCGCCAGCGCCAGCAGCGTGACCGGCCATAAGCCGTAGGGCGCAAGCCCGAGCGCCGCCAGCCCCCCGAGCCCGGCCGCCAGGCCCATCCGCAGCAACGGCCCGCGGGGCGGTGACATCATACGGCATACTCGGGAAGGCGCACGCGCAGGCGCTTGATCCGGCGCGGGTCGGCGTCGATCACCTCGAACTCCGGCCCCTCGGGATGCGGCACGACCTCGCCACGACCGGGCACGCGCCCGGACAGCATGAACACCAGCCCGCCCAGCGTGTCGATTTCCTCTTCATCGACCTCGTGATGGTCGGTCAGCGACTGGCCGATCTCGGCCTCGAACTCGGCCAGCGGCGTCTTGGCCAGCGCCACGTAGCAGCCGGGTTTCTCCTTGACCCATGGGCGGTCCTCGTCGGTGTCGTGTTCGTCCTCGATTTCGCCGACCACCTGTTCGATCAGGTCCTCGATGGTCAGCAACCCGTCAACGCCGCCATATTCGTCGATCACCAGCGCCATGTGGCGGCGTTCGGTTTGCATCTTGGTCAGCAACACCCCGATCGGCATCGACGGCGGCACAAAAAGCAGCGGCCGCAGCATCGAACCCAGGTCAAACTCCGCGGTCTCGCCGTTGAACCCGTGGCTGAGGGCAAAATCCTTGAGGTGGACAAATCCGAGCGGCGTATCCAGCGTGCCTTCGTAGACCGGGATGCGGGTCATGCCGCTCTCGCGGAACTGCTGCACCAGCTCGTCCTTGGATATGCTGTTGGGCACCGCGACAATTTCGGCGGTGGGGATCGCCACATCCTCGACCCGCATACGACGCAGGTTGATCATGCCGCGGGTTTCGACGGCCTTGCCGTTCAGCGATGTTGCCGGCGGTTCTTCGGGCGGCGAAAACGCCTCGATGATGCGTCCGATCAGGCCGGGGCGTTCCGTCCCCTCCTGTTCATCGGCCTCGTGTCTCGCGGGAAGTGCCGTTTCGTCCTGTGGCTGCGCGCGCTGCGCCGCGCTAGAACTGCCGTCTGTGTCGTCCATCGTTCCTATCCAAATGGGGGCATTCAGGCCCCGTCTCTTACCCAATATGGGTCATCGATACCCAATTTGCCAAGTATCTCGACTTCGCGCCCCTGCATCAAGGCCGCATCGGGGTCACGAATGTGGTCATACCCCAGAAGATGCAACAGACCATGAACGATCAGATGTGTGACATGTTCACTCATCGGCTTGCCCGCGGCCCCGGCTTCGCGCGCGCAGGTTTCATAGGAAATCGCCACATCGCCAAGCTCGATCTCGCCAAAGACATCCGGTTGCGGCAGCGCCGGCAGCCCGCCCGGTTCCGGTGCCGCGAGATCGGTGGCCGGCCAGCTCAGCACATTGGTCGCCGCCGGCTTGCCGCGAAACTCGGCGTTCAGCTCGGCGATCTCGGCATCGTCGGTCGCAAGGATGGCCAGCGACACGTCGTCCGCATCAAGGCCCAGCCGCCCGAAGGTCGCCCGCCCGGCAGCCTCGGCGATCGCCTCAAGGTCGATCCCTGACCATTGCGCAGATTTCTGGTGGATCTCGATACTCATTCGGGTCCCGTCGCTTGCATCGCCCCGGCCCCTTGCCGGGATTTCACACGCTCTAGACCGATTGCGGGGCACAAGGCCAGCCCCATGCGCGGGCCGCGCCGTCGCGGTTCGGACACCGGTTTGGCAGGCAAATCCGGCAACCGGGAAGGAAAACGGTTGTCAGATCCCCGCTGACCGCACTAGGTTCATCGCAAGGTTGTATTCGATTGCACAGCCACGCGTCTTGTTTCCGCCCCTGGCAAACAAGTCATTGTACGAACTGATAGATCTTGCCGGAGACTGCTCCGGTTCACGAGAAGGACAAGGTTCTTATGGCCGGTAAGGAACTGACCACCCAGCAGATCGCCTTTCTTGACAGGTTCATCCTCAAGGGCTGGTTCACCGGCAGCAAGAACAAGAAAACCACAGATGCCTACAAGCGCTATGTCGAGGTTGAAAAGACCTTTCACGAAGCGCTGCTGGCCCTGCCGGGCAAGGATCCGCGGGTGCAGGCCCTGGGCGGTCGTGCCGCCGGCCCGATGGCCAAGAAGAATTCCGGCGACTTTGATGGCGCGCGCGAAGACCTGGCTCCGCTGATCCCGATGATCGAACAGCTGCGCCAGACGATCGCCTCGGAACATGCACAGGCGGTCGTGCAGTTCAACACAGTCATGGCCGACCTGCCGGATGCGGACCCGCGGGTGAAATCCATCGCGACCCGTGCCGATGGGCCGGCGAAAACCACCGCCCCCGCCGACATGCCCGCGGCGATGGACACGCTCAAGCTGCTTGGCGACGAGGCGACCAAGCTGGGGCCGGTCATGATGGCGGAACATGCCGAAGCGGTGCGCCAGTTCCAGCAGGCGATCAAGGTGCTGCCCGCCGATGATTCGCGGGTCAAGCTGATCCTCGACAAGTCTGTCGACCCGATCGGCAAGACCACCGCCAAGGACAGCTTTGCCGCGATCAAGACGCTGACCGATCTCAAGGCGGACATCGAACAGGCCAAGCTGGACATCGCCGCCGACAAGACCCGGATGCTGCAAAAGATCGCCCAACTGGCGGATCCCGGCGGGGCAACCCCGGATGAAAAGAAAGCCATGAAGGCCGAGCGCGACCGGGTGACAACCGCGATGGCCGGTGACTGGCCCTCGCCCGACGAGTTTGCCAAGGCGCAGCGGGCCTGCGAAGCGCTGGCAGCGCTCGTGCGCACGTCGGAAAAGATCTCGGCACTGGCCACCAAATCCCCCAAGGCCGCCGCCAAGGCGCGCGAGACATTTGCGAGTTTCGATGCGCTGATTGGCGACAAACCGGTGACGCCCGAGCGGATCGCCAAGGTCAAGGAAGACATCGAACAGGCCCGCAAGGATGCCTCCGACGCGGCATCGGATTGGAACAAGGCCAAGGCCCTGCCCGAAGGCAACCCCACGGAAATCGCGGCCAAGGAACTGGCGATCAAGACCGCGCTGGCCGAGTACCGCGCGGCGCGCACCCGCGAGAAAACCGCCAGCAAGCTCAACAGCGCGATCATCGGCAAACAGAAGCTGTCGGAATCGCTTGCCTTTGGCCCGCTTGCCCCCGATGCCGGGCGTCCGTTCACCGATGGGTCCGCCGAGAAGCTGATCGCCGCCTACAAGAAGGACCCGCTGCTGGCCGACAGCGCGGTTGCGCTCGCCCAACGGTCACGGGATCCGGACCAGATCGCCCATGTCATCGAACCGATGTGCAATCTCGCTGCGCAGGGGTTCAAGGCCAATGGCAAGGTAATGGGCGAGGAGCAGGCCCGGAGCTATGCCGAGAACCTGATGAAATCCGGCGATCACATCGGACCGGAATTCTATAACGGGCTGAACAGCTATCTGAAATCCGGCCGCCAGTACGAAAAGGATGCGCTCGGGCCGCTGCCGGGCACGTTCTCGGAACTGGCCGAGTCGCGCAGCAAGGCGATCGGCGGTGCCATGCTGGCCAGCAACGGCGCGTTCGATCCGACTTCGGACAAGGCCAAGAACGCCATCAACGACCTGATGTACAATCCCGACATCCTGCGCAACGCCACGCCTTCGCTGGCGCTGCACGCGTTTGAAACGCAAAAGGCGCTGCAAGACACCGGCACGAAAAACGCCTGCGCCAACGTGATCAATGGCATGAAGGCCCCTACCGGGCAGGCGGGCACCGGGCTTGTCTGCGAAGTTCTGGGTGTCAATCCTCCGTTGACCGACGCGGATGCCCGCCAGGCCGCGCTTTCGGCGTTTTTCACGCCGATGGACCAGGGGCCGGTCGGCTCCTGCTTTACCACCGCCCCCACCCGCAGGTTCCGGCATGAGAAACCCGAAGAGGCGTTGAAAGGCATTGCCGAAATTGCCAGCAAGGGCACCTTTACCTCGGCGAGCGGGCTCAAGGTGCCGGCAGTGACCAAGCTGAATGACGGCGGCAACCCGCTGATCCAGAGCTGGGAATTCAGCATCGCCTCGGCCGCCGCGACACAGACCGGCAGCCGCGAACGCAAGGCGCTGCGCAAGAACCTGCTTGCGCCCAACGGCCTGGGCAAGGTGATCGACACGGTCGGGGGGACGGACACGCTCAAGAAACAGGCGGCCCGCGCCAAGCTGACCATGGCCATCGGCACGGATTTCAACTTTTACTATGACCCAACCTCGGAAATCACCGATTCCAATGACGGGTCGTCCTCCAAGGGGCGCTATCGCATCCAGCCGGTGGACAATCTCGGTGCGCCCCGGGGCGGGCCGATCACCACCAAGGAAGAGTTCATCAAGGAGATGACCGCCTCGGCGCTCAAGGCGCTGTCGGTCAGCAAGACTTCGACCGAGGGCAAGGCGATCATTGCCCATATCAAATCCGATGCCTTTATCAACGCGGTCTGCCCCGGCAAGTACAAGCCATGGGAATTGTCGTCGGGCGGCATGGAACTTGACCCCACGCGGGCGCTGTTTGGCGGCACGCCCAAGACGCAAAAGGTGGTGGATGCGGTGCCCGATCCCAAGGCCCCGCCCAACGAAGGGTTGCGCACCAAGGAGGTTCTGACCGGTCTTGTCGACATGGTCGCGGGCTCCACCGAGCAGTTCATCAATATCGGCACCGAGGGCATCCATTCGTTCAACGCCCTGCCCACCGCCAAGAGCCGCCCCGGCGAACACACGATGCAGGATCTGCACGGCTCGACCCCCACCCAGACCGCGGCGAACATCCAGAGCAAGGTGATCGATCCGGGCAAGACGATTTCCGACACCGCCCTGTCGGCAGAGCGCGCGGCCTATATGTTCGACAAGAAGATCAATGCCCTGCTGGACAATGAAAGCGACGACGCCCTGCGCCAGGAGCTTGAGAAAGACGCCAAGGCCCACCGTCCCACCGCCGATGCAAAGCCCGAAGCGATCCTTGCCGCCGTGACCAGGGCCACCGAGGAATTCGACAAGAAACGGGCCCGCCGCGCCGCCGACAAATGGAAGGCCGATCAGAAAACCCCGCAGGAAAAGGCCGACGCCTGGAAGCTTGAGCGTGAAAAAACCGGGGCGACCGTGTCCGCGACCGAGCTTGCCGACAAGCTGCTCAAGGAGCAACAGGCGGCAACGGATGAATACAACAAGAAGCTGGCCAAGATGGAAAAGGACTACGCCAAGTCCACCAACAACGCCATGCTCAGCGAACTTGCCAACGACCTGGGCAGCCCGCAGGTCATGGTGGCGGATACCAACTGGGGCGATGAACGGACCCACACCTTTTTCGTGGCGATGCCCGACCCGACCACCGGAGAGCTCAGGCTGTGGAAACGCACGGAACCCGGCGGCGACCTGCGGCCGGAAGACCGCAAATGGGTCGACACGCTTTGGGACAGGACCGGATGATGATCCGCGAAGAAACGGCATAGAAAGAAGGACGCAGAATGGCTCAGGATCCGCAGATATTGCTTTCGTTCGATGACGAGGGCACCGCCGTTGTGATCGTGGACGATACCGAAACCGGCGATGCCGCGACGCTGCTTGGGCTTGCCCCCGGGCTTGCGGAACCGGGACAGGCGTTGCAGCTTGCGCAGGCGCTCAACCATCTCGCCCATGAACAGACATTTGCCGTTATCGAGGACCCGGCGGAATTTGCCGCATGGTACAACAAGCGCCTTGCCGAGGAAGACCCGAAGGCCGATTGGGTCGAGGGCACGTTCCAGCTCAGCAACTATCCGGCCCCGGATTTCGATGCGATCAAGGCCCCTCGGACCAGCGGCGGTACCCTGACCTTTTTCGCCATCAATCGCCAGCTTGGCGCGGTTTACACCGCCAGCGCGGGGCTGGAGGGCGACGCGCTGACCCCGCAATACGATCCGCTGAACGGCTGACGGACCGGGCGGTTGCGCCATGGTGCGGGGCCCCGGCTTTCCCGCGCAAACCCGGCCCCTGCCCTTGTCACGCTCCGCGATCCCTATAGAAGAGGTGCAGCCAAACCGGCACCAAGGTTCACGGAGAGAATGATATGACCCGAATTGTTTCCATCGGCGAGTGCATGGTCGAACTTGCACCCACCAATATCGAAGGGTCCTACCAGATCGGCTTTGCCGGCGACACCATGAACACCGCCTGGTACCTGAGCCAGTTGCTTGGCGACGCGCACCAGGTCGATTACCTGAGCGCCGTGGGCCAGGACGCGATCTCGGAGCAGATGCTGGAGTTTCTGCAAGAGGCCGGGATCGGAACCGATTCGATTCAGCGCCTGCCCGGTCTGACCGTCGGGCTTTACATGATCCAGTTGCAGGACGGCGAACGCAGCTTCAGCTATTGGCGCGGACAAAGCGCCGCGCGCATGCTGGCCAGTGACAGCGACCAGCTTGCGGCGGCGCTCGGCTCTGCGCAGATCGCGTTCTTTTCCGGCATCACACTTGCCATTCTCTCGGACCAGGATCGCGCCCGACTGCTGGCGGCGCTGGCGGCGTTTCGCACCGGCGGCGGCACGGTGGTGTTCGACCCCAACCTGCGCCCGCGCCTCTGGGACAGCCCCGACACGATGACCGCCAGCATCACCGCCGCCGCAGAGGTCAGCGACACGGTCCTGCCCTCGCACGAGGACGAGGCGACATGGTTTGGCGACGCCGACCCCGAGGCAACGCTCGCGCGCTATCTGAAGGCCGGGGCGCAAACCGTGGTGGTCAAGAACGGCCCTGGCGAGATCCTGATCTCGGATGGCGGCGCGATCTCGCGCGTTTCGCCAGTCGCGGCCCCCACCGTGGTGGATACCACGGCGGCCGGGGATTCCTTCAATGCCGGTTTCCTTGCCTCGCAACTCGCGGGCAAACCCATTGACCAGGCGGTCATCGACGCGGCGGCGCTGGCCGGGCGGGTGATCCAGTCGCGCGGTGCGCTGATGCCCTGCGCCGGCTGACCCGGATGATGCAGGAGCCCCGCCATGCGCCATTTTGACGACATCCACGCCATCGCCGCCGAACGGCACGGCGGAGCGGACGCCCTGAACGGCAAGCTCTCCCGCCCCGAGAGTGCGGCGGCGCTGGCCCGCCTGCCCGAAGACCGCTGGCTGTCGATCATCACGAAATGCATCTTTCAGGCCGGGTTCAACTGGAAAGTCATCGAGAACAAATGGGACGGGTTCGAAGCGGCGTTTGACGGGTTTGATCTGGGCAAATGCGCCTTCATGGATGATGACAAGCTCGACGCGCTGCTTGCCGACCGGGCCATCGTGCGCAATGGCCCCAAGATCATGACCGTGCGCGACAATGCCGTGTTCCTGTTGGAACTGCGCGATCAGGGTGGCCCCGGCGTGGTGTTCGGAGGCTGGCCGTCCAGCGACTATATCGGCCTGCTCGCGCTTCTCAAGGCGCGCGGCGCACGGCTTGGCGGCATGAGCGGCCAATACGCGATGCGCTTTGCCGGACGCGACAGTTTCATTCTGTCGCGCGATGTCACCGCGCGGCTGATCGCCGAGGGGGTGATCGACAAGCCCGCGACATCAAAGCGGGCGATGCAGAGCGTGCAGGCCGCGTTCAACACCTGGATGGATCAATCCGGCCGCTCGCTGACCGAGATCAGCCGGGTTCTCGCGATGAGCGTCTGACCGGAAAACCGCCGCGCCGCCGCAACTTGCCCCTACCGCCCCGCAGGCGGGCGGGATAACCTGCGCGCATGATCCTGCGCCTGTTCCTGATCCTTGCCCTTGTGTGTTCCTGTGGCCGCCCCCTCACCGATACCGAAGAGGCGTTCATTCGCGGATTGCAGGGCGAACAGCTCGACACATCGCGCATCCGGATCGTTCGGGGCGCGCCGGTGGCCGCCGTCACCTTTCGCCGCAAGGCGCGCCCGCGTGTGGCCTGCCGCGAGCGGATCCTGCCGCCGGTCAAGGAAGAGATCGTGACCACCAAGCCCGCCGCCGTCGCCCTGTTCAACCATGTCTATTTCGCCAGGGACTGGTATCTGGACGATTACATGCGCGACTATCCCGAGCGCCTGTACCTCGTTCAGTCGATGCTGCTTGCGCATGAGATGACCCATGTCTGGCAATGGCAGAACCGTGCCCGCACCGGGTATTCGCCGCTGCGCGCGGCGGCGGAACATGGCAGCGTCGATGACCCCTATCTGTTCGACCTGAACGAAGCGCCCGATTTCCTCAGCTATGGCTATGAACAACAGGGCGCGATCGTCGAGGAGTATGTCTGTTGCCGAGCACTCGCGCCGGATGCCGCGCGCACCAAGCGGCTGCATGACATGCTGAGCGGGGCCTTCCCGGTTTCCGACCTGCCCGCCGCGCGCGAAAGCGATGTCTACCTGCCCTGGCGCGATGCCGAGCTTGCGGGCATCTGTTCATAGGCCAGGTCGCCCGCCCAGCCGGTCAAGGGGTCTGGATGCTCTCCAGATAGGCCAGCAGGGCGGCCAGGGGCCGGGGCGTGGGCGTCAGGGTGCCGTCGATATCCACCGGCACCGTCTCGCCTTCCAACAGCGCGCCGAACGCGGGCATGACATCCCCCGCCTTGCCGCGCCCATAGCCGTCGATCTGCGACAGCACCTGCGCCTTGGGAAAGCTGCCGCCATTGCGAAAGGCGATCCGCGTGAGATCCGGCGCAACCGTGCCGCGGGCCAGTTGCTTGCCGCCTTTGCCCTGCGGTCCGTGGCAGCTGCTGCAATTCGCGGCAAACAGCGCCGCCCCTTCGTCGGGCTGGGGCATGACATCGGTGGTGCAGGCCGCGATCACCGCGACCACGGGCAGGATGGACAGGGGAATGATCTGCATTCAGGGTCTCCGTTCAGGTGCCCCGAATGGACTGCAATCCGGTCACGAGGTCAACCGCCGGCGACAGCGTCGCGGCAGAGTTGCGCACCCGCCACGGTGTTTCAGGTTTCGGTCAGCCTGCCGTTCTCAAGCCTGAGCACCCGGTCCATCCGCGCCGCCAGCTCGAGGTTATGCGTTGCGATCACCGCCGCGAGACCGGTATCCGCCACCAGGGCCATCAGCGCGTCAAACACCTGGTCCGATGTTGCCGGATCAAGGTTGCCGGTAGGCTCGTCCGCCAGCAACAGGCGCGGCGCATTGGCCAGCGCCCGGCAGAACGCCACCCGTTGCTGTTCGCCACCCGAAAGCGCCGCCGGACGGTGGCCCGCCCGCGCCGCGACCCCCACCCGTTCAAGCAGGTGCAGCGCACGGTCCCGCGCGCGGGCCTCGGACACGCCATTGGCAAGCTGCGGCAACACGATGTTTTCCTGCGCGGAGAACTCCGGCAGCAGGTGGTGAAACTGGTAAACGAACCCGATATCGCGCCGCCGCGCCGTGGTGCGCGCGCGATCGGATTTGCCCGCCAGGTCGACACCGCCAATCCGCACCGCGCCCTGATCCGCCACATCCAGCAGCCCCGCGATATGCAAAAGCGTCGATTTGCCCGCCCCCGACGGCGCAACCAGCGCGACGGTTTCGCCGGTGCCCACGGTCAGGTCGAGACCCTGCAAGACCCGGATTTCACCGGGCGAGCCGGCCCCATAGGTCTTGGCCAGACCTTGCAGTTGCAGCACCGGTTCACTCATAACGCAACGCCTCGACCGGGTTCATCCGCGCCGCGCGGCGCGCCGGGAACAGGGTGACAAGAAAGGACAGCCCAAGCGACAGGCCGACGGCGGACAACACATCCCCCAGCCGGAGCTCCGCTGGCAACCGATAGATGCCCCGGATCGACGGATCCCAGACCCCGCCCCCCATCACGTAGTTCACAAAGGAAAACAGCGGGTCGATATAGATCGCAAAGAGACAGCCCAGAACCACCCCCATCACCGTGCCGATCAGCCCGGTGAACGCGCCGCAGATAAAGAAGACCCGCATGATCGATCCCTCGCTCAGCCCGATGGTGCGCAGGATGCCGATGTCGCGCCCCTTGTTCTTGACCAGCATGATCAGTCCGGAGACGATATTCATCGCCGCGATCAGGACGAGGATCGACAGGATGATGAACATCACGTTGTCCTCGACCTCGAGTGCGCGCAAGAACCCGCCGGCCGAGTCGCGCCATGTCCAGACCTGCGCCCGATCCCCCGCCGCGCGCAGGATGTCGATGGTCAGGGCATTCACTGCCTCGGGGTCTTGGACCATCACTTCGAGCTCGTCGGCCACGCCTTCGCGATTGAAATAGGCCTGCGCCTCGGCAAATGGCAGGTATACGCGGGTGCGGTCGATGTCATAGCGCCCCGCCGAAAACACATAGACAACCTCGTAGGCATTCACGCGCGGGCTGGTGCCAAACGCGGTTTTCACCCCGTTGGGCGAGGTCAGCTTGATCGTGTCGCCGACCCCTGCGCCAATCGCGCGGGCGACGCCCGACCCGATGGCGATGCCTTGATTGAAACGGCTCAGGTCGCCCACCGCCTGTTCGGAGCCCGCAATACCCGGCAGCGATTCGAGATCGGCGCGCGTGATGCCGTAAATCTCGGCCCCGGAACTTGCGTCGCGCAGGCTGATCAGGGCCTGCCCCTTGATCAGCGGCGCCACCCGGGTCACGCCGGGCACCTGCGCGACGCGGTCGGCCCATCCCCGGTAATCCGAGATCGTGCGGTCAAGCTGCCCCTGCGGGCCGACACGACCGACATCGTAGACGGTCACATGGGCATTCGCGCCCAGGATGGTGCCGACAAATTCCGTGCGAAACCCCGAACGCACCGCCAGCGTGGCGATCAGGGCGAACACCGCGAGCGTGATGCCGATCAGGCTGATCCATGTCATGACGCTGACACCGCCCTCGGCACGGCGGGCACGCAGGTAACGCCACGCGATCATCCATTCGAACGGGGCAAAGGGGGCGGGCGTTCTGGCCATGTCGGCTCCTGTCTGCGATCGGCGAACGGATACACCGGCAAGCCCCACAGTCAACCCCGCCACGCACACCGGCAATTGATTGCCGCCGGGCGATTGCGTAGCAAGGGGGACAATCCACAGATGGGTGCCCCTTGACCGTCATTTCCCTTACCTCGATTCCGCCGCGCTTTGACATGCTGCAACGCACGCTGGCCGACCTGCTGAGACAGACCGCCGAGATTCGGGAGATCCGGGTCAATATCCCGCACAGCTATCGGCGCTTTCCCGAGGGCAGTTTCGCGTTGCCCGGGATGCCCGAAGGGGTGCGCATCGCCCGTACCGAACAGGATTACGGCCCGGCCACCAAGCTGCTGCCCGCGCTGACCGATCTGGCCGGGACCGATGAACCGATCATCTATTGCGACGACGACCGAACGACCTCGGTTCACTGGGCGCAAGACCTGATCGACGCAGGGCGCGCGCAGCCCGAAATGTGCATCGCCAATTCCGGCTGGGATCTTGAGAATCTGGGCGTAGCGATCAACCGCCAGTCACAAGACCGCCCGCGAGCGGTCTATCAGACTTCGCGGCGCGACCTGCCTTACCGGATGCGCAGGATCAAACAGGCGGTGTTGAAAGCCCGCGGCAAACCCGCCGCCAAACCGTTCCGCACCCGCAATTTTCGCCAGGAAGGGTTGATCGACATCATGGAGGGCTGCGGCGGCGTGCTCGTCCGGCCCGGCTTTTTCCCGGAACGGGTATTTGATGTGCCCGCAAAGGTCTGGACCGTCGATGACATCTGGCTTTCGGGCATGGTGGCACAGAACAACGTGCGCATTCTCGGGCATAACGGCTACCTGCCCAACGAGATTTCCGGCGCGGAGGCGGACGCCCTGAGCAACAGCACCATCGAGGGATTGAACCGCCAACAGGCCAACCTGGAATGCGTTCAGTACATGCAGCGCGAATTCGGCATCTGGCCGGCCGCCTGAGCGGGGCTCACTCGCTCAGGTTGTCCCAGCTGCGCCAGGGCTGCATACTGCGCAACAAGGTCTTGATGAAACTGTGACGCGCCGCCCGGCGCACCGCCGGTTTGCCCAAATTGCCCAGGAAAATCCCCCATGAGACGCGCAGGGGCAATTGTCCGATACGGACCCAGTTCAGGCATTCCTCGTCGCTGTAGCGGGACATATCGACAAAGGGCGCATAGTTCTTGCGCCACACCTGCGCCACCTCGGTTCCCGTGCGTATCAGGTCGGCCGACAACCCGCCTCTGCGGAAGACCGCGATGGGCACCATCACGGCACAGCCCCTGAGCCCGCGCATGAAGATCCGCAGGGTCATGTCGTAATCCGCAACGATCCTGAATTGCAGGTCATGCCCGCCCAGTTCCTGAAACACCTTGCGTCGGATCAATGTGGAATTGTGACAGAACGGGATGCTGCGCAACATGCTGTTGGTGGTCACGCGCCTGGCATAAAACGTGCTGCCATCGGTGTTGACATAGGTGGTCTGCCCAAAGGCATAGTCGGGATCTTCGCTGGCCAGCTTTTCCTGAACCAGCGCCAGCGAATCCGCACGTTCGATCAGGTCGTCGGAATTCAGAAAGATGATATAGTCGCCGGTGCTCGCATCCACCGCCTTGTTCATCGCGTCATACAGCCCGCCATCCGGTTCGCTGAAGAAACGAACCGGCACCGGGGCGCCATCCTGTTGCAACGCGGCGATCTTTTCCTCGATCAGGGCCTGAGTGCCATCGGTTGACGCGCCATCATAGATCACGTGCTCAAGGCCGCTGGCGCTCTGGCCCTGAACACAGTCCATGACCTCGAGAATCGCGTCCCGGCGCCCGGCCTCGATCAGGTTCCAGGTCACCGTGATGACCGAGATCGTCGGCAAGGCCCCCATTTGTCAGGCCGTCTGGCCGTAGATCGCCGCCACCTTGGCCACGGCCTGTTCGGGGGGCAACTCTTCGCTCTCGCCGGTGCGGCGGCTGGTCAGTTCGACAACCCCGTTTTTCAACCCGCGCGGCCCCACGGTGATCCGCCAGGGCAGTCCGATCAGGTCCATGGTGGCAAACTTGCCCCCGGCCCGTTCGTTGCGATCGTCATATAGCGGCTCGAGTCCAAGCGCGGTCAGCGATTGATACAGCGCATCACAGGCCCCGTCGGCCTCGTCATCGCCCTGTTTCAGGTTGACGATCCCGCAATGGAACGGCGTGACACCCTCGGGCCAGATGATGCCCTTGTCGTCATGGCTCGCTTCGATGATCGCGCCCAACAGGCGCGACACGCCGATGCCGTGGCTGCCCATATGCACCGGAACCTGTTTGCCATCCGGAGTCTGCACCGTCGCGCCGAGGGCATCGGAATATTTCGTGCCGAAATAGAAAATCTGCCCCACCTCGATGCCGCGCGCGGTGCGGCGGCGCGCCTCGGGCACATCGTCAAACAGCGCCGCGTCATGGGTTTCGTCGGTGCGGGCATAGCGGCTGGTGAATTCCTCGAGCACCGCCTGGCACTGCGCCACGTCGTCATAATCGATCTCGCGGTCGCCGAATTTCAGATCGGTGATCTCGCTGTCATAGAACACTTCGGATTCACCGGTTTCCGCCAGCACCAGGAATTCATGCGTATAGTCGCCGCCGATCGGGCCGCCATCCGCCCGCATCGGAATCGCCTGGAGCCCCATGCGCTCGTAGGTACGCAGATAGCTCACGAGGTGGCGGTTATAGGCATGCAGCGCGTCCTGCTTGGTGACGTCGAAATTATAGCCATCCTTCATCAGGAATTCGCGGCCCCGCATCACACCGAAGCGCGGGCGGATCTCGTCGCGGAATTTCCACTGGATGTGATAGAGCGTCAGCGGCAGGTCCTTGTAGCTGCTCACATGGCTGCGAAAGATGTCGGTGATCAGCTCTTCGTTGGTGGGCCCATAGAGCATGTCGCGGCCATGTCGGTCGGTGATCCGCAGCATCTCTTCGCCGTAATCGTCATAACGTCCGCTCTCGCGCCACAAATCCGCCGATTGCAGGGTTGGCATCAGCATCGGGATATGCCCGGCGCGCACCTGCTCTTCATGCACGATCCGCTCGATATTGCGCAGCACCTTGTAACCCAGCGGCAACCAGGAATAGATGCCGGCCTGGGCCTGCTTGATCATGCCCGCGCGCAACATCAACCGGTGGCTGACGATCTGCGCCTCGGCAGGATTTTCCTTGAGAACGGGCAAAAAATATCGGGACAGGCGCATGTGCGGTCTCTTCATGGAACTGGGTTTATCGCGGTCTATGCCAAAGCGCGGGATCAGGCAATCAACCAATGCGAAGCGATTTTGCCAAAAGGCGCAGTTTTTAAAGGCAGAACTCCATTTCACCCGCCGCACCCCACGGCTCCCCTTGAAACCGGTCCGGCGATGGGCGATGTGATACGCTAACGCAAACAAGGGTCATGCATGACACTGCCGGTCAGGGATCAGATGAAATACTGGGGCATCGCCACCGCGATCTTTGCGATCGTGCTCTGGTTTCTTGGCGACGTGTTGCTGCCCTTCGTGATCGGCAGCGCCATCGCCTATTTCATCGACCCGGTGGCCGACCGGCTCGAGCGGGCCGGGCTGTCGCGGGTGGCGGCGACGGCGGTGATCACCATCCTGGCCATCCTGCTGGCGGTGCTGGTGGGGCTGCTGGTCATTCCGACGCTGATTTCCCAGACGATCGACCTGATCAACATCATGCCGCAGCTGTTCCGGGACCTGCAGAATTTCATCGCCACGCATTTCCCCTCGCTTCTGGTCGAAGGGTCGAACGCGCGCGAAACCCTGAATTCCATCGGCGAGGCGATCAAGGAGCGCGGGCCCGAGTTGATCGAATCCGTGCTCGGCTCGGCCCTGTCGGTGCTCAACATCGTGGTATTGCTGGTGGTGGTTCCGGTGGTGTCGGTCTACATGCTGCTGGACTGGGACCGGATGATCGCGCGTATCGACGACCTGCTGCCGCGTGAACATGCCCCGGTGATCCGCAGGCTGGCGGGCGAAATCGACAACACGCTGGCCTCGTTCATTCGCGGCATGGGCACGGTCAGCCTGATCCTGGGCACCTATTATGCCATCGCCCTGATGATCGTCGGGCTGAATTTTGGGCTGGTGGTGGGCGTCGTCGCCGGGCTGGTCACTTTCATTCCCTATCTGGGGGCGTTGATCGGCGGCTCCCTGGCCATCGGGTTGGCCTTGTTCCAGTTCTGGGGCGACTGGGCCTCGATCGGTCTTGTGGCCGGGGTGTTTGCCCTGGGGCAGGTTGTCGAAGGCAATGTGCTGACCCCGAAACTCGTCGGCGGCTCGATCGGGCTGCATCCGGTGTGGCTGTTGCTTGCGCTGTCGGTTTTCGGTGCGCTCTTCGGGTTCATCGGGATGCTTGTCGCCGTGCCGGTGGCGGCGGCGCTTGGCGTCCTTGCGCGGTTCGGGGTGGATCAATACCTGCAAAGCCGCCTCTATCGCGGCGAGTCGGACCAGGACACACAATAACATGCCCGAACAGCTCAGCTTTGACTTGCCAGCCATGCCGGTGCTGGGGCGGGACGACTTCTTTGTTTCGCCGGAAAACGCAATGGCGGTTGCGATGATCGACGCCAGCGACAGCTGGCCCAACGGCAAGCTGGTGCTGTCCGGCCCCACCGGCGCGGGCAAGACCCACCTGACCCATGTCTGGGCCGCCGCCAATGACGCCGAAATCGTGACCGCCGCAGAGCTGCCATCGCGCGACATTCCGGCGCTGGCCCGGCACTGTATCGCGGTCGAGGACGTGCCGCGCATCGCGTCGGATCGCGAGGCGCAGAATGCGCTGTTTCACCTGCACAACCTGATCCTGTCGCAGGGCAACCGCCTGTTGATGACCGGGCGGGGGGCGCCGAACCTGTGGTCTCTCCCCCTGCCCGACCTGCAAAGCCGGATTGACGGCACCACCCATATCGCGCTGCTCGCGCCTGATGACAGGTTGCTGGCCGCCGTGCTGGCCAAGCTGTTCGCCGACCGGCAAATCACGCCGAAACCGGATGTCATCCCCTTTCTGCTGTCGCGGATGGATCGGTCGTTCCGGGCCGCCGAAGACATCGTAAACCGTCTGGACAAGGCGGCCCTGTCCCGACATCACACGCTCTCGCGACGGCTGGCCGCGGAGTTGCTTGGCGCTCAGGAGCGGACTGACTAAAATGGACACGTACTTGTCACTCAAAACCATTGGTTGCACCCCGATGACAGATGCCAACTTCCTGGACGCGCCCTTTCCCGAACCTGTCGAACTGCCCGATTTCAACCTCACCGGTCCCGAGCGGTTCAACAATCGCGAACTCAGCTGGCTGGCCTTCAACTGGCGGGTTCTCGAAGAGGCCGAGAACCCGCGCGTGCCGCTGCTCGAGCGGCTGCGTTTCCTGTCGATCTCGGCCAAGAATCTCGAAGAATTCTATACCGTGCGCGTCGCCGGTCTGCGCGAGCTGGCCCATGCTGGCAACACGACACCCGCCGCCGACGGGTTGACCCCCGCGGAACAGCTGCTGCTTATTCACGAGGACACGCGCAAGCTCATGCAGGCGCAGCAACAGATGCTGACGCAGCTTGAACCGGCGCTGGAAGAGGCCGGGATCATCGTCGTCACCCGCGCCGAGCTCACCGACGACGACAGGACATTCCTTGCGGATGCCTTTCTGAACCGGGTCTTTCCGGTCCTGTCGCCGCTGGCCATCGACCCGGCGCATCCGTTCCCCTTTATCCCCAACACCGGGTTCTGCCTGGCGCTGCAACTCGAGCGCACGCGGGACAAGCGGGTGTTGCAGGCGCTGTTGCCGATCCCGCACCAGATCGACCGTTTCATGGCCCTGCCCTCCGGGCCGGGTCAGCAGCGTTTCCTGCTGCTCGAAGAATTGTTGCTCGAGCATATCAGCAGCCTGTTCCCGGGCTACAAGCTCAAGAGCCATTTCGAATTCCGGGTGCTGCGCGACAGCGATCTGGAAGTCGAGGAAGAGGCCGAAGACCTGGTGCGCGAATTCGAGGTGGCACTCAAGCGCCGCCGCCGGGGCGAGGTCGTGCGCATGACCCATTCGGCGGGCGCGCCCGAAGAGCTCAAATCAACGGTGATGAGCGAACTGGGTGTCGAAACCGCCGAGGTGGTCGAGATCGACGGCATGATCGGGGTTTCCGACCTTGACGAACTGGTGCTCGACAACCGTCCGGACCTGTTGTGGCCCTCGTTCACGCCGCGCGTTCCCGAGCGGGTCAGCGACCATGACGGCGACATGTTCGCCGCCATCCGCAAAAAGGACATGCTGCTGCATCACCCCTATGAAACCTTTGACATGGTGGTGCGTTTCCTGATGCAGGCGGCGCGCGACCCGGACGTGGTGGCGATCAAGCAGACGCTCTATCGCACCTCCAAGAACTCGCCCATTGTCGAAGCCCTGTGCGAAGCGGCAGAAGACGGCAAATCGGTCACCGCGCTTGTCGAGCTCAAGGCGCGGTTCGACGAAGCCGCCAATATCCGCCAGTCACGCAGGCTCGAACGGGCCGGGGCGCATGTGGTCTATGGCTTTCTCGATCTGAAAACCCACGCCAAGATCAGCACCGTGGTGCGCCGCGAAGGCGACAGCCTTGTGACCTATACCCATTACGGCACCGGCAACTATCACCCGATCACCGCGCGCATCTATACCGACCTGTCGCTGTTTACCTGCGACACCGCCCTTGGGCGGGACGCAACCAAGGTGTTCAATTTCCTGTCGGGCTATGCCCAGCCGGACCAGCTCGAGAACCTGGCGATTTCGCCGCTGTCCCTGAAACAGAGCCTGTTGGACATGATCGAAGCCGAGATCGAACATGCCCGCGCCGGACGCCCCGCGATGATCTGGGCCAAGATGAACTCGTTGATCGACAGCGAGGTGATCGACGCGCTGTACCGGGCGAGCCAGGGCGGGGTTAAGATCAGCCTGGTCATTCGCGGCATCTGTGGCGTGCGTCCCGGCATCAAGGGTCTGTCCGAGAATATCCGCGTCAAATCCATCATCGGCCGCTTTCTCGAACATTCGCGCATTGTCTGTTTTGGCAATGGCCACGGCCTGCCCAGCAAGCGCGCACGGGTTTTCATCTCGTCCGCCGACTGGATGGGCCGCAACCTGAACCGCCGGGTGGAAACCCTGGTCGAGATCGGGAACCCCACCGTCAAGGCCCAGATCGTCAGCCAGGTGATGGCGGCAAACCTCGCCGATGTGGCGCAATCCTGGATCATGGGCCCGGATGGCAGCTCGACCCGCGCGACGGTGAACGAAGGTGAATTCGCCTTCAACTGTCACCGGTTCTTCATGGAGAACCCGTCGCTCTCCGGTCGCGGTTCCGCCGGCGCATCCGATGTGCCGAAATTGACACATACGGATGAGGCAACGGGCAATTGACGCATGCCGCCGCTTCCCGCATCCTGACCACGGATCAGCCGGGGGAAGCATGAATACCGAAAATACCGCCGCCAGCCCGGACTGGGACCCCTTTGGCCGCCCGCTGTTTGACAGCCCCAGTGCCCGTGCGCTGTCGCGGGTGGGCGTGGTTGATGTGGGTTCGAACTCGGTGCGCCTCGTGGTGTTTGACGGGGCCGCGCGCAGCCCGGCCTATTTCTACAACGAAAAGATCATGTGCGGCCTTGGTGCGGGGCTTTCGCAATCCGGGTGCCTGAACCCCGAGGGCCGCGTGCGGGCGCTGAATGCCATTCAGCGGTTCCAGCACCTGGCGCGTGGCATGAACCTGCCGCCGCTGACCGCCGTGGCCACGGCGGCGGTGCGCGACGCGGAGGACGGCCCGCAATTCTGCGACGAGGTGTTGCGCGAAACCGGGCTGCGGATCTGGGTGATCGATGGCGAGGAAGAGGCCCGGCTTTCGGCGCAGGGGGTGCTGCTTGGCTGGCCCGGTTCCTACGGGCTGGTCTGTGACATCGGCGGCTCGAGCATGGAGCTTGCGGAGATCTCCGGCGGGCGCGTCGGCAAACGGGTGACCTCGGCGCTTGGCCCGCTGAAACTGGCGAGCATCAAGGGCGGGCGCGCCGGGCGCAAGGCACATATCAAGGAGACGATGGCCCAGCTTGCCGACACCATGGGGCCGCAACCTGACCGGCTGTTCCTGGTGGGGGGCAGCTGGCGGGCGATTGCCCGGATCGACATGCTGCGCCGCGACTATCCGCTGCATGTGCTGCATGAATACCGGATGCGCCCCAAGGACGTGCGCGCCACCGTCAAGTTCATCGAGAAGAACGATCCCGACTGGTTGCGCGGCAATGCCAACGTGTCTTCGGCGCGGATGGCGCTGGTGCCGATGGCGGCGGATGTGCTGGCGCGGCTGGTGCATACGTTCAAACCCAAGGACATCGCGGTGTCGAGCTATGGCATTCGCGAAGGGCTGCTTTATGAACAGATGCCGCAACGGCTGCGCGACCGCGACCCGCTGATCGAGGCTTGCCATTTCGCCGAGGCCAAGGACGCCCGCTTTCCCGGTTTTGGCAATACGCTGTTCAAATTCATCCTGCCGCTGTTCAAATCCGCCCCCGACGCGCGCAAGCGGCTCGTCAAGGCGGCCTGCCTGCTGCATGACGTAAGCTGGCGGGCGCATCCGGATTACCGCGCGGAGATCTGTTTTGACAACGCCACCCGCGCCAATCTGGGTGGGCTCAAGCATTCCGAACGGGTGTTCCTGGGCCTCGCCCTGATGCACCGCTATCGCAACAAGCGCGAAGGCACCCGATTTGAGGACATGTTCGGCCTGATCGACGGCTCGAGCCAGCTTCAGGCCGAGATCCTCGGCAAGGCGATGCGCTTTGGCGCGATGCTGCTGATGCAGGACGGCGAATCGATGAGCAGCCTGCGATGGTACCCCAAGCGGCGGTTGCTCGAATTCCGGCTCTCCAAGGATACGCAGGACCTCTATGGCGAGGTCGCGCAGGCGCGCATGCAATCGCTGCTGTCGTCCCTTTCCGCCGAGTTGAAAGTCATCAACATCAACTGACGGAAAATGTCAGAGATCGGTCTGACCCTGCGGCGGCGGATCGGTTTGCGGAACGGCTTCGGGCTGGGCCTCGGGCGGGTCTAGCGGTTCGATCTTCTTGCGGATGATGATGTCGCCATTGGGCAGGATCTCCGGCGGGTGATAGGCCGCCCAATCCTTGACCTCCTCCAGCATCCGGCCAAAGGCCGGCCCCATCTCTTCGAGGAAAGAACCAAGCGCCGGGCCATACTCATCCGCCAGTTCGCGCATCCGCTGCAGGGCGGGCGACATTTCCTCGCGCAGCCCCTCGAACAACAGCTCCATGCCGCGCTGCATCAGATCCTTGCCCTCGCCCTCGTCCTGGGCGGCGAGCGGCGTGGCCGCGAGGGCGGCGACAAGGACAAGCGGAGCAAATTGTTTCATGGGTTCAATATAGACCACGCGCCCGGGCGTTCAACGCTCAGATGTCGATATCCAGCGACACCGGGAAATGATCCGAGGCCCGCAGCAGCGCCTGGCGCAAATCCGCCATCTCCCAGCATTGCGCGTCATCAAACGGGTGCCAGATGCGCCAGGCGGGGCGTCGCGACATCAAGCCGGGAGACAGCATGATGTAATCCAGCAGCGCCTGTAGATAGCCATTGCCCTCATATCTTGGGAACCGCGCGGTTGTCGGATGCGCGCCCAGGCGCCGTTGCAGCGCCCGGCGCGCATGGGGGTCGTAAAGGTCGTCGCCCAGCAGGATTTCAACCGAAGAGCGGCCAAAGAGATGTTCGTATTCATCCAGCCCGGGGCCGTCATTCAGATCTCCCATCAGGATCACCGCATCCCCGTCATCGATGTGCCGGTCGATCCGTCGCCGCAGCCAGATCGCCTGCGCCAGTTGCTTGCGCCGGTTGGCGATCGACAGCCGCATGGCCGCATCCCGATTGCGCGCGCCATGCGGGGCCTTGGATTTCAGATGCGCCCCGATCAGCCGCAGCGCGGTCCCTTGCCCGGTGGTGATCGCAAGCTCAAGCGGCGGCTTGGAAAACCGCACGATATCCTCGGTGGCGTCGACATCCAGATCGATGCGAAAGCTGCTGTCAAAGCGCGGGGCTTCGGGGTCGCCGACGGTGTGCCCCACCGGATCGTGCTGCGCGGTCAGGATGTCGGGATCAAAAAGCAGAGCGATTTCCTGATGGGTGTCATTGGCAAACCCCATCACCGCGCGGCGCGCGCGCAGT
Organism: Microbulbifer sp. S227A; assembly: GCF_049800935.1. Lineage (NCBI taxonomy): Bacteria > Pseudomonadati > Pseudomonadota > Gammaproteobacteria > Cellvibrionales > Microbulbiferaceae > Microbulbifer > Microbulbifer sp. S227A. The sequence continues at coordinate 211,610 of NZ_JBNAFZ010000001.1, forward strand.
TCGAACGCCGCCGCGAAATGCTCCAACGCTCGAACGGTGCTCTGGTTGCGCCCGGTATTGGGGGCCTCGACCACCAGAACCGCATCCGCATCAAGGGCCGAAAACACCACGCCAAGCGCCTCGGCCTGTTGCGCGCGGGTCACGTCACGCCGCCCGGACCAGCCGTCGTCGACGATCAGGTGATCATGCTCGTCAAACAGGTTGGCGAACCATTCGACATTGTAGGTCGCCAGCCGCATCAGACCGCCGCGGCGCTGATTTCATCCCAGGCGCGGTTGATGTCGATCATGCGTTTCTCGGCCAGCTTGATCGCCTCTTGCGGCACCCCGCGCGCGACCATGCGGTCCGGGTGGTTGTCGCGCACCAATTGCCGCCAGACCTTGCGAATCTCGGCCAGCGGCGTGTCGGGCGCGACCCCCAGAACGGTATAGGGATCCGCCTCGGCATCCGGTACAAACCGCGCCCGCATCGCCCGGAACTGGGAATCGGGCAGGTTGAAGATCGCGGCCACGTCCTGCAGAAACTCGTTTTCGCCGGGATGATAGAACCCGTCGGCCATGGCGATATGAAACAGCCCCTCCATGAGATCGCTGAGCGTGTCGGGATCATCCGCGAACATGGTGCCGATCCGGCGGGCATACTCGCGGTATCCCGCGACATCGGTGCGTGCCAGGTTGAACACCCGCGCGGCCCCGGCCTCGTCCTCTTCGCCGATGCGGAACACCTCGCGAAAGGCGGTCACCTCGTCGCGTGTCACCTGCCCGTCCGCCTTGGCCATCTTGGCCCCAAGGGCAATCACGGCAATGGCAAAGGCCACGCTGCGTTCGGGGCGCGTGCGCAGGCGGTCAAACACGGCGGTCAGGCTTTCGCCATTGGCCAGCGCCGCCAGCGCATCGGTTATGCGGGTCCAGATCGACATGGGATCAGCTTAGCCCGGCTGCGCCGCAGTGTCAGGTGCGCCATCTGGTCTCGGGCACAGTATCTTTTGCATCAGTACCAGGTCGAGCAGTTCCCCGGCCTTGAACCCGACCTGCGGCATATGCCCGACACGCTCGAACCCCACCGCGTCGTGAAAGGCGATGGCGGCGGCATTGCCCCCGCTGATCGCCGCAACCAGCACGTGAATGCCCTGCGCGATGGCCGCCTGCTGCAACGCCGCGATCAGGGCGCGGCCCATCCCCTGCCCGCGCGCGCCAGACGCCAGGTGGATCGAATGTTCGGCGGTGCGCACATATCCCGGCCCCGCGCGGAACGGGCCAAAGCTGGCAAAGCCACGCACCACGCCCGCCGATTCCGCCACCAGGAACGCGGGGCCGCGCGCCCGGATGTCCGCCGCCACCTCGTCGGGGTCGCGCTCGCGCGTGGTAAAGGTGATCGTGGAATTGCGGATCATCGGATTGAGGATGGCACAGATCGCACCGGCATCTGCCGCAATCGCCTGTCGCACGGTCATTGCAGCACGCGCAGCCCGCCGGGCGTGTCGATCTCGGCCCGCAGCGCCGGGGGGGCCGGCTCATAGACCACGCGCGGATCTGCCAGCAACGGTTGCAGCGCCTGCCCGAGCGCTCGTGCCTCGGGATGGCACACGATCAGCCGTCGCAACGCACAGCCCGATGGGGCGAGCATGGCACTGGGATGCACCGGGCTCTGCCACGAGATCAGCGCCGGATGCAGGTTGTCATAGGGCAGCACCCCATCCTGTGGCACCGCCATCTGCCAGCGCAGTTCCCCCCGGCGCAGCGCCACCGGCGCGCCCACACCCTTCGGCAGCGTTGCAAGTGTCGCTGGCATATCCGCCGTCGCGCAGACCCAGTTGGTCAGCCGTGCGGGGCCCGCAAAGCGATCAAGATCGAACCAGCGCGGCCGCGCTGGCACCGGCAATGACGGATCGACAGAAATGGCTTCGAGATACAGCCCATCCGCCAGCCCCAGCAGGGTGTTATGCGTGTGAAACACGTCATGCTGCCCGCCCGGCTGCATCGCGACGCCAAGGGCCTCTTCGACCCGCGCGGTTGCCTCGGCCAGGGTCTCTCCTGAGACGGCGATATGATCGAAACTCAACATGCCACCATCTTGCCGCGCACAATCGGCGCGCGAAAGGGCAAAACCCGGTGCAGCGGTGAAAATCGACCGGCCCCGGGATCACGCCACCCACGCCACCAGCGACCAGACCGCCGCCAGCACCGTGGGATAGAAGGTCGCCGCGAACCCAAACGCCCGCAGGGGCGGTGACAGGTGATAGCCGCCCCAGAAGGCCAGCCGCGCCACCGCAAAACCCAGCCCCATCGCCACCACCACAACCCCGCCCAGGCTCAGCGCCACAAAGGGCCACGTCACCAGCGCCAGCACAAGCTGTTCGGTTGTGTTGGTCAGGACCCGCTGATCGATCCTGGCCGGGCCTTGCGGCGGGAAATCCTCGCCATCGATGATCGTGTCATCAAGGAACCGGCGCTGCGCCAGCCGGCCGACCATCGCGATCATCACCAGCCCCGGCGCGATGAACGCCGCGGGCAAGGCCAAGGGCGGCGGCAGGAACGGCAGGCCCGGCGCCTGCGGCCCCCAGACCACCGCCAGCGCCCATACCGCACCGGCCACCATGCCAAGTGCGATCATGGGCCGCCTGCGCATCAGCCGCGGGCTTCGCGCACCAGGCGCAGGATGTCCTTGGCCGCGTTCGGGATGTTGGTGCCCGGACCAAAGATCGCCTTGACGCCATTGTCATAAAGGTACTGGTAATCCTGCTGCGGGATCACGCCGCCGCAGATCACGATGATATCCTCGGCCCCTGCCGCCTTGAGCGCCTGCACCAGCTGCGGAGCCAATGTCTTGTGTCCGGCGGCCTGGCTGGAAATGCCGACGATATGCACGTCGTTGTCGACCGCGTCCTGAGCGGCCTCTTCCGGCGTCTGAAACAGCGGGCCCACGTCCACGTCAAAGCCGATATCGGCAAAGGCGGTGGCGATGACCTTGGCGCCCCGGTCGTGGCCGTCCTGCCCCATCTTGACCACCAGCATACGCGGCCGCCGGCCCTCGACCTCGGCAAATTGCTCGACGGTTTTCTGGATCTCGGCAAATTCGGCGTCGCCTTCGTAGGCCGCCCCATAGACCCCGGCAAGCGTCTTGACCTCGGCGCGGTGACGGCCGAATTCCTTTTCCATTGCCATGCTGATTTCTCCAACTGTTGCCCGCGCGCGGGCGGCCTCGACTGCCGCCTGCAACAGGTTGCCCCCTTCGCCCGCACAGCGCGTCAGCTTGTCCAGCGCCGCCATGCAGGCCTCTTCGTCGCGTTTCGCACGCACATCGTTCAGCCGCGCGATCTGGCTGTCGCGGACCTTGGCGTTGTCGATTTCAAGGATGTCGATCGGGTCTTCCTTGTCCTTGCGGTACTTGTTGACCCCGACGATCACCTCGTCGCCCCGGTCGATCATCGCCTGCCGGGTGGCCGCGCTCTCTTCGATGCGCAGCTTGGGCAGACCGCTGGCCACGGCCTTGGTCATGCCGCCCATCTCTTCGACCTCTTCGATCAGCTTCCATGCCTCTTCTGCCAGATCATGGGTCAGCTTCTCGACGTAATACGACCCGGCAAGCGGATCGACCACGTTGGTCACGCCGGTTTCTTCCTGCAGGATCAGCTGGGTGTTGCGGGCAATCCGGGCACTGAAATCGGTCGGCAACGCAATCGCCTCGTCCAGCGCGTTGGTATGCAGGGATTGCGTCCCGCCCAGAACCGCGCTCATCGCCTCATAGGCGGTGCGCACCACGTTGTTGTAGGGATCCTGCTCCTGCAAGGACACGCCCGACGTCTGGCAATGGGTGCGCAGCATCATGGATTTCGGGTTCTTGGGCTCGAACTCGCTCATGATCTTGTGCCACAAGAGCCGCGCGGCGCGCAGCTTGGCGGCCTCCATGAAAAAATTCATGCCGATGGCAAAGAAGAACGACAACCGCCCCGCGAACTTGTCGACATCCATGCCCCGCGCAATCGCGGTGCGCACATATTCGCGCCCATCCGCCAGCGTATAGGCAAGCTCTTGCACGAGGTTCGCGCCGGCTTCCTGCATGTGGTAGCCGCTGATCGAAATGCTGTTGAACTTGGGCATTTCGTTCGAGGTGAACTCGATGATGTCGGCCACGATCCGCATCGACGGTTCCGGCGGATAGACATAGGTGTTGCGCACCATGAATTCCTTGAGAATGTCGTTCTGGATGGTCCCTGCAAGCACCGATTTGTCATGCCCCTGCTCTTCGCCGGTGACGATGAAATTGGCGAGGATCGGGATGACCGCACCGTTCATCGTCATCGATACGCTGACCTTGTCCAGCGGAATGCCGTCAAACAGGATTTTCATATCCTCGACGCTGTCGATGGCCACGCCAGCCTTGCCTACATCGCCGACAACGCGGGGGTGGTCGCTGTCATAGCCGCGGTGGGTGGCAAGGTCGAAGGCCACGGAAACCCCCTGCTGACCGGCCGCCAATCCGCGACGGTAAAAGGCGTTGGATTCCTCGGCTGTCGAAAACCCGGCATATTGCCGGATCGTCCAGGGGCGGCCCGCATACATCGTCGCCTTGACGCCACGGGTGAACGGGGCCTTGCCCGGAATCGTGCCCAGGTGGTTCACGTCGGCCAGGTCGTCCTGGGTGTACAGCGGCTGAACCTCGATGCCCTCCAGCGTCTTCCAGTTCAGATCGCCAAGCGGGCGGCCACGCAGCTCCTGCTCGGCAAGGGCTTTCCAGTCGTCTTTGTCAGCAGCCATTTGATCGTCCTCTTGTCGTGTCTGTCCAAGGCAGGGGCCCGCCCCGCCAGATTTTCTAGGCCCGGCACCGCGCCCGGTCACAGCCCGGCGCGCCCGTGGTCATTTTTTTGTGTGGGGTCACGAAAACGGGCATCGCAATTGTCGCCCTTGTGCTTATATGTCTAGCAACGGGAGAGACTATGAAACTTTGCTTAGCATTTGTTTTCGCGGCGTTATTATCCGTGCCGGCCGGGGCACAGGAGGGATCGGCAACGCCCGGCTCGGCGATGATCCAGCCCGCCGGCGACAGTGACCTGAGCGAATTCCTCTGGGTCAAACGCCCGGTGGTGGTGTTTGCCGACTCGCCCGCGGATCCGCGATTTGCCGAACAGATCGAGCGCCTGGGCGACGACATCGGGATGCTGATCGACCGTGATGTCGTGATCCTGACCGATACCGACCCGGCGGCCAAATCCCCGCTGCGGCAGAAACTGCGCCCGCGCGGATTCATGCTGGTGCTGCTGGGCAAGGATGGCGGCGTCAAGCTGCGCAAGCCGATGCCGTGGACCGTGCGGGAAATCACCCGGTCCATCGACAAGACGCCGGAACGCCAGCGCGAAATCGACCAGCGGCGCGGGCTCTGAGCCCGGCCGCGTCGCGTCGCGTGATATCCAGCCCTCATCCGCACCGGATCATTCGAACTCCATGATCACGTCGTCAACCGCCAGGCTGTCACCGGCCCCGGCGTTGATCTTGGACACCACGCCCTTTTTCTCGGCGCGCAGGATGTTTTCCATCTTCATCGCCTCGATCGAACACAGCGCCTGACCTTCCTGCACCTCGTCGCCGACTTCGACATCGACTTTGACGACAAGACCCGGCATCGGGCAGAGCAGCAGTTTGGAGGTATCGGGCGCGACCTTCTCGGGCATCATCGCCGCCAGCTCCGCCTGACGCGGACGGCGCACATTCACCCTAAGATCCGCCCCCCGCGTACGCACGCGGAAGCCCTGGGTGATCTTGCCGATCTTGAGCACCAGCGGCGCCTCGTCCACCTGGATCACCGCCAGCTGATCGCCCGGCGTCCAGTCGGATGCCACCCGCAGCTTGCCGCCATCGGCAAACTTGACGGTCGCCCCTTCGCGGTCGGCCTTGACCTTGAGGTCATAGCGCTCGCCCTGCAATGTCACGACCCAGCGTTTGCCGACCTTGCGCTCGTGGTTGTCCATGCGGCCCGAAACGCGGGTGCGGCGGATCTCGGCGATCCGGTGCATCGCGGCACAGGACGCCGCGATTCTGCGCAGCTCGCTCTCGGGCAGGTCGACCCCTTCGAACCCCTCGGGATATTCCTCGGCGATGAACGCCGTGGTCATGTCGCCGGAAACGAATTTCGGGTGGTCCATGACCGCCGACAGGAATGGCAGGTTGTGCCCGATCCCTTCGACCTCGAACCCGTCCAGTGCCCCGCGCATTGCCTCGATGGCCTGTGCGCGGGTCGGTGCCCATGTGCACAGCTTGGCGATCATCGGGTCATAGAACATGCTGATCTCGCCGCCCTCGTAGACCCCGGTGTCATTGCGCACCGCATTGTCGCCCGCGGGCGCATCGCCCTGCCACTTGTCATTCTCCAGCAGCGGCCCGGCGGCGATCTCGGCAGGCGGGCGATAGCGGGTCAGCCGCCCGATCGACGGCAGGAAACCGCGATAGGGGTCTTCCGCATACAACCGGTTCTCGATGGCCCAGCCGGTCAGCGTCACGTCATCCTGCGCAAAGGGCAGCTTTTCGCCATTGGCCACGCGGATCATCTGTTCCACCAAGTCAACGCCGGTGATCAGTTCGGTCACCGGGTGCTCGACCTGAAGGCGGGTGTTCATTTCAAGGAAATAGAAGTTCTTGTCACCATCGACGATGAATTCCACCGTGCCCGCGCTGGTATATCCCACCGCCTGCGCCAGCGCGACGGCCTGTTCGCCCATCGCCTTGCGGGTGGCCTCGTCCAGGAACGGGCTGGGGGCTTCTTCCACGACCTTCTGGTTGCGGCGCTGGATCGAGCATTCCCGCTCGCCCAGGTAGACGCCGTTCCCGTGGCTGTCACACAGCACCTGGATCTCGATATGCCGGGGCTGGGTCACGAATTTCTCGATGAAAATCCGGTCGTCGCCAAAGCTGTTGGCGGCTTCGTTCTTGGAGCTCTGGAACCCTTCGCGCGTCTCTTCGTCATTCCACGCGATACGCATGCCCTTGCCACCACCGCCGGCGCTGGCCTTGATCATCACCGGATAGCCGATTTCGTTGGAGATCTTCACCGCCTCGTCGGCATCCTCGATCAGCCCCATGTAACCGGGAACGGTGCTCACGCCAGCTTCTTGCGCGATCTTTTTCGAGGTGATCTTGTCGCCCATCGCCTCGATCGCGCCTTTCGGCGGGCCAACAAAGGCCACGCCTTCCGCTTCAAGAGCTTCGGCGAACTTGCTGTTTTCAGAAAGGAAACCATAACCCGGATGCACCGCCTGCGCGCCGGTCTTGCGGATGGCCTCCATAACCTTGTCGATCACGATATACGACTGGTTGGCGGGCGGCGGGCCGATATGCACCGCCTCGTCCGCCATCTGCACATGCAACGCATCCTTGTCCGCATCCGAATAGATCGCGACAGTGGAAATCCCCATCTTGCGAGCAGACTTGATGACACGGCAGGCGATTTCGCCCCGATTGGCGATCAGGATCTTGTTGAACATGGACTGTCCTTTGGCTGTGGTGATTGGGCAGGTGCAAGAAACGCGCGCACAGCCGGGTGCGGCGACAGGTCTTGCAACAGATGGGATTGACCTGACGTCGGCGAATACAGACGCCCGCGGCAGCGGTGAAACGCGTGCGCGGAATCGGACCGGTTGCGGTCGGTCTGGTCAGGAAATGAAAGGCGGGTTTGCGCGCGAAACCTAGCGGCAGCCGCCGCGCTGCTGGCAATAGAGTACGTTACCCGCAGCACCGAGCACCGCGCCGCCAACGACGCTGCCTTGCAGTACCGCGGCCCCCAGCACGCCCGCACCGGCGCCGTAGAGCGCCTGTTTGCCGACCGTGTTGCCACAGGCCGACAGGCCCGCACAAAGTACCAAGGCGATCCATGGCTTGCTTGCTCGCATCTCGCCCGTCCTTCTCTGGGTCTGGTGGCTGATGTGGCTACATGGCCCACCCCGCCGTCCCCGCGCAACGACAAAGCGCACCACCGCCGGGGATCGGCAATTCGATGCCGAAACAGCGCGCCAACCGGCCGGGCGAGACAAACGGGCAGGCCATCGTCAGAGACGAAAGCCTGCCCGCTCAGGGAAGGGGTACGGAATAGGTAGTCTGCAAACAGCGCGGGAATATGAACGCCGCCTACAACCTTTACGGTGGTACACTTTTGCCCATTCGCCAAGAGATAGTTTTCAGACCGGCAACTTTGAGCCGATTCTTGCCGATTTGATGCAAAACGCGAACCAATCACGCGGAATACCCCCGGAACACTTCGGGGAAGCTGACCCGCGCAATATTGACATCAAGCTTGAGAAGTGACTCGTAACTCTCTGGATCAAAAGGCTCTTCCGCCGGAACAACCTCGCGCCCAAACAGCCAACTCAGCCGTCCGGCATCTAGATTGCCACGTTCGAACGGCTGATCGCCGAAATGCTCCCACAGCGCGGCGACGAATCCTGCATCCGCCCGCCGGTCGGCCGGCCGGCGATCGGCAAAGCGTTCGCGCGCCTTGATCGGCGTGACACCCTTGGGATTCGGCCGCCTGATCGTGAACTGGAAATCCGTGCCCGCCAGACGTCCGGGGAAACCGCGATGCTTCAGCATGAGCCGCCCTCCGCGCAGCGCGCGTGACCGGCTCTGGCACATGGCAACGCCGTCTGGCTAGTCGTATTTGCCGGTGTAGGTCGGCTCGATGGTGACGGCTTCGGGTTCCGCCACGACGAATTCCTCGCGCGGCGAGGTATCACACGCGCTGATGGCAGCGACCAGACCGATCGCCGCGACAATTCTGAAGCTGGTAGACATGATTGTCTCCTGACTGCTCTCTTCGCTCTGCGAGGTTCGTTGACCCCGGCGCGCCCCTCGTTGGAGGCCACAATCGCTTTGCCGCGACTTGCGTCCTGAATAGCGTAGAAACAGTCAGATGGGAAACGCTCGTTTGTTGCCGGTCCGGCAGCGTGGCGGGTCGCCGCCACATGCCCGGGGCAATGCGCAATATCTTGCGTCCGCATCAATAGGCCTCCCAGATACAGTCGGCATCTTCAAGCCGATACGCCTCGAAAAACTGCGTCGCCTGCGGATTTGCCTCGCCAAACGGCACATCCCGGTCCGACATCGAGATCACCACATGGTTCGCGGCCAGCGCATAGTCGGCCATATAGGGAATCACCAGGTCGCGGCACAGGTGATCGATATCCGCCGCCGCCACGTCATAGCCGACCGATCCCCCCTCGCGCGCGATGGCGGGCGCAACGAAACGGAACCGCACGACGCTGTCCTTGCCGGTCTCCTCGACCAGCACCTGGCTCAGCGACACCGCCTGCCCCGAGGGCACCGACACCGCCTGCTGCGCCGTCGCGGACCCGGCCAGAACCGCAGCCGCCATGATAAGTCCACAGCCCCGGCCCTTCCGGCGACCGGCTCCTCCCGCCGGGGCTGCTGGCGCGGCACGTCCGGTGCGCGCATCCTTGCGATCACCCAGACCCTGGTCGCCCCGCCCCGCAACACGCCGCAATCCGGCAATGGCTGCGACATGCGCATCCCCGGCTGAGTGATGAGTCCGGAACTGGGCCAAAGGGGTCTCCTGGCGATCAAACGGGTCTAGGCGCGGATAGGCTCAGAGCGGAATATTGTCGTGCTTTTTCCACGGGTTCTGAAGCGACTTGTTGCGCAGCGAGGCAAAGGCGCGGCTTACCCGCATCCGGGTGGAATGCGGCATGATCACCTCGTCGATAAAGCCCTTTTCCGCGGCCACGAACGGGTTGGCAAAGCGGTCTTCGTAATCCTTGGTATGCGCCGCGATCTTCTCAGGGTCGCCAAGATCGGCACGATGGATGATCTCGGTTGCGCCCTTGGCCCCCATCACCGCGATCTCGGCGGTCGGCCAGGCATAGTTGAAATCGCCGCGCAGATGCTTGGACGCCATCACGTCATAGGCCCCGCCATAGGCCTTGCGGGTGATCACCGTGACCTTTGGCACCGTCGCCTCGCCATAGGCAAAGAGCAGCTTGGCCCCATGCTTGATGACACCGCCGTATTCCTGGCCGGTACCGGGCAGAAATCCGGGCACGTCGACAAAGGTCAGGATCGGGATTTCGAAGGCATCGCAAAAGCGCACGAACCGCGCGGCCTTGCGCGAACTGTCGATGTCCAGACACCCGGCCAGCACCATCGGCTGGTTCGCGACCACGCCCACGGGGCGGCCCTCAAGGCGAATGAAGCCGGTGATGATGTTCTTGGCGAAATCCTCCTGGATCTCGTAGAAATCCGCCTCGTCCGCGACCTTCAGGATCAGTTCCTTCATGTCATAAGGCTTGTTGGCATTGTCGGGGATCAGCGTATCAAGGCTCATCTCGACCCGGCCCGGCTCATCGAAGAAGGGACGTACGGGTGCCTTGTCGCGGTTGTTCAGCGGCAGGAAATCGACCAGCCGGCGCACCTCGGCCATGGCCTCGACATCGTTCTCAAAGGCGCCATCCGCGACGCTGGACTTGCGGGTATGGGTGCCCGCGCCGCCCAGTTCTTCGGCGGTGACAACCTCGTTGGTGACGGTCTTGACCACGTCGGGGCCGGTCACGAACATATAGGACGTGTCCTTGACCATGAAAATGAAGTCGGTCATCGCGGGCGAATAGACCGCGCCGCCGGCGCAGGGGCCCATGATCACGCTGATCTGCGGCACCACGCCGCTGGCCATGATGTTGCGCTGGAACACTTCCGCATAGCCCGCGAGGCTGGCCACGCCTTCCTGAATCCGCGCCCCGCCGGAATCGTTGATACCGATGACCGGTGCGCCGTTCTGCATCGCCATGTCCATGATCTTGCAGATCTTCTGGGCGTGAGTTTCCGACAGCGAGCCACCGAACACGGTGAAATCCTGCGAGAACAGATAGACCATGCGGCCATTGATCGTGCCCCAGCCGGTGACGACACCATCGCCGGCGGGACGCTGTTTCTCCATTCCGAAATCGGTGCAGCGATGCGCCACGAATGTATCGAACTCTTCGAAACTGCCTTCGTCCAGCAGCAGTTCGATCCGCTCGCGCGCCGTCAGCTTGCCACGGGCATGTTGAGAGTCGATCCGCTTTTGCCCCCCACCCAGACGGGCGTCCTTGCGGCGGTCCTCCAACTCGGAAAGGATATCTTTCATGGCGTGTCCTCTTGCAGATTTTGCCGGACCCTACAGAAGCCCGCGACGCAACCAAAGGGTTAATCCGCATATTTGCAAATCATTAGCCGCAAATCACCTGAAAAATGCAAAACTGCTAATTAACACTTGAAATGCATGGCGGTTGCGAAAACTTGGGCGTATAGGGTTGAGTCTTATCATGCCTGATTCACCCAACATACGCTTCCTTGACAGGAGCACGCCACCGCATATCGCGACGCTGATCCTGATGACCGGGCTGTCGGCGTTGGCGATGAACATCTTTCTGCCCAGCCTGCCCAACATGACGGTGCATTTCCAGGCGGATTACCGGGTGCTGCAACTCTCGGTGGCGTTGTACCTGGCGACAAGCGCGGTGTTGCAGCTGTTTATCGGCCCCCTGGCCGACAAGCTGGGGCGGCGGCCGGTCACACTCTATGGCATCGTCCTGTTCCTGCTGGCCACGCTCGGCTGTGTTTACGCGCCTTCCGCGGAAGTTTTCCTGATCTTCCGGATGTGCCAGGCGGTCATCGCGGTGTGCATGGTGCTGGGCCGTGCGGTGGTGCGCGACATGTACCCGCAGGACAAGGCCGCCAGCATGATCGGCTATGTCACCATGGGCATGGCCATCGTGCCGATGATCGGCCCGGTGGTCGGCGGCGTGGTCGACGAGGTGCTGGGCTGGCAGGCCAATTTCTGGCTGCTCTTCGCGCTGGCCGCGCTGATGTTCCTGCTGATCCGGTTCGACATGGGCGAAACCGGCGGCAAGAGCGGGCTCAGCCTCGCGCAGCAATTCGGCGAATATCCCGAGCTTTTGCGCAGCCCGCGTTTCTGGGGCTATTCGCTGGCCATGGCGCTGTCGTCCGGGGCGTTCTTTGCCTATCTGGGCGGCGCGCCCTTTATCGGCACCGATGTTTACGGGCTCGAACCCTCGGCCCTTGGGTTCTACTTTGGCGCCCCTGCCCTTGGCTATTTTCTCGGCAATTTCCTGACCGGACGCTTTGCGACCCGCGTGGGCATCAACGCGATGATCCTCTGGGGCTGTATCCTGTGCCTCTTTGGCATCGCGTTGTCGCTGGTCATCACCTATCTGGGGGCGGACACGCATTTCAGCTTTTTCGGGCTGATGGCCTTTGTCGGGCTGGGCAACGGCCTCTCCATGCCCAATGCCACCGCCGGGATGCTCTCGGTGCGCCCGCATCTCGCCGGCACGGCCTCGGGGCTTGGCGGGTCGATCATGCTGGGGGGCGGTGCCGCGCTCAGCGCGCTGGCCGGCGTGTTGCTGACCTCCGAGACCGGGGCCTTTCCGCTGCTCTGGATGATGCTGGTGACCGCGGTGCTCGGCATCCTGTCGATCGTGCTGGTGATCATGCGGCAACGTAAACTCGGCCTCTGAGCCTTGCACCGGGCAATTTGCAAAGTTAGCTTGCGCTTGCTCTGATTTTTGCAAAGGCACGCCATGGCGACCCAGAAACTCTATGCCGGGGCCAAGCTGCGCGAGATGCGCACGCGGCTCGGGCTGACGCAAAAGGATTTCGCCGCCAAGCTCGGCGTGTCCCTGCCTTATCTGAACCAGATGGAGAACAACAACCGCCCGGTCAGCACCACGGTCGTGCTCGCGCTTGCGCAGGAATTCGGCATGGATGTGACTGAACTCTCGACCGGCGACAGCGAGCGGCTGGTCAGCGACATGCGCGAGGCGCTTGCCGATCCGGTCTTTGCCGATGCCATGCCCCCGATGGCCGATCTGCGGCTGACCGCGTCCAATGCCCCGGCGCTCGCCCGCGCGTTCATCGACCTGCATCGCAGCTATCGGCAAACCCAGGAACGCCTCGCCTCGCTGGACGAGGCGCTCGGACGCGAAGATGCCCGCACCCAGACCAGCCCCTGGGACGAGGTGCGGGATTTCTTTCACTATTGCGACAACTATATCGACGCGGTGGACCGGGCGGCCGAGAACTTTGCCGGAACCGCCGCCGCGCCGCAGGATATTCGCGCCGCCGCCACCGCCCAATTGACCGCGCGCGGGGTGGTGGTGGCCTTTGTCGATATGGACCCGCTGCGCCAGTTCGATGCCGAGCGCAAGATCCTGCGCCTTTCGTCACGCGCGACACCCCAGACGCAGGTGTTCCAGATGCTGCTGCAACTCGCCCTGCTGACGCAGGACAAGCTGCTGGAGGCCACGCTCGATCTCGCCCGGTTCCAGACCGATGCGGCACGGTCGATCGCCAAGATCGGCCTGGCCAACTATTTTGCCGGGGCCGCATTGATGCCCTATCGCGCCTTTCTCGCCGCCGCGCAGGATTGCCGCCATGATCTCGAACGGCTGAGCCTGCAATTCGGGGCCTCGATCGAACAGGTGGCGCACCGGCTGTCCACTATGCAACGCCCGGGCGCCAAGGGGTTGCCATTTTTCTTTGTCCGCGTCGATCAGGCCGGCACCATCACCAAGCGCCACAGCGCCACGCGGCTGCAATTTGCACGGTTCGGCGGGGCCTGCCCGCTATGGAACGTGCACCAGGCCTTTGAAACGCCGGGCCGTTTCCTGCGCCAGCTGGCCGAAACACCGGACGGGGTCGGCTATATCCTGCTGGCGCGCGATGTCTCCAAACCCGGCGGCAGCTTTGGCGCGCCGGTGCGCCGCTATGCGATTGCCCTTGGCTGCGAGGTAAAGCACGCGGATACGCTGGTCTATGCCGACGGGCTGGATGTGTCCGACACCGGCAGCTTTGAACCGATCGGCATTTCCTGCCGGATCTGCGAGCGCAAGGGCTGCCATCAACGTTCGGTGCCGCCGCTTGAGCGGCAGCTTACCATCAACGAAAACGAACGGGGCGTGCTGCCCTATCAGGTCAACTGACGCCCCTGCACAGGGTCATGCCGACAGTATGCCCCAGATCTGGTCCTTGAGCATCGCGCGCTGCTTGCGCAGTTCGACCATGGCGAGGTCTTCCATCGGCGTGACATTGGTTTCGGCCCGGTGCACCGCGCGGTTGATCTCGTGATAGTCCTCCGCCAGCCGGGCGAAATGCGCGTCGGACTGCTTGAGCGCGTGAATTTGCGCGGCCTTGTCCGGAAATTCTTCGTGCAGTTCGTGCGGGGTGTGGGACATGGGTTTGCTCCGGTTCCTGTTGCTCCGCCGCAGGATATCGCCGCCTCGCCACCAACCGCCTTGACCGGGATCAAACCGCGGCGCGATTTCCCGTCCGCGCGGTGAAACTCAGCGGCGCGCCCGCCGCCAGCCCGCCCGCCGCGCCTCGGCCTCGCTACAGAACCACCGCTCGCCTTTGGCCATGTTGATCTGCGTTCTGCCGTAATGCTCCTGCCCGGGCACGTGATAGATTTTCACCCCCTTGGACGAGACGTTGCCCTTGATCGGGCAATCCTGCCGCGACGGCGGCACCGCACTGCGCTTGGCCGAGCGGAACTGCGCCGGACGCTGGAACCGGCTGCCATGCAATCCACGGCCATTTACCGCCGCGCCCTTTTCATCCAGATCGTAATCCATCGCGTATCTGCGATAGGCAAAGGCCAGACCGTCCGAGACCATGGCCCGCCCCACGTCACGGCCGGCCACCTCGCAACGGGCCACGATGCGGCCATAGCGGTCGGTATCGACAGCCTTGCATCCGGCGCGCTTGCCCTCATAGCGCGCCTTGACCTGCTGCGACACCCACTGGCCACAGCCCCAGACCGCACCGTCCGGGCTCTGGCAGGTCTGATCCGACTCGGGGGCATCGATCCCGAACAGCCGCACCCGCTCGCCGCCGACATCCCAGGTGTCGCCGTCGATGACCCGGATACGCCCGCGGGGATCCGCCGCCGCAAGCAACGGAATCAGGCACAGAACAAAAATGGCACAAATCCTTAACATCCGGTTTACATAGGGATGTCCGAGGGGCTCTACAATCCGCTTCCGGGTGTTGGTTAACCGGCTAGCGTTGCGCCACTTTCCACGCGGGATGCTGCCACGGTTGATCATTTGCCGGTGCCAGAGGCGCGCGGCCCAACAGGTGATCCGACATCTTTTCCCCGACCATGATCGACGGTGCGTTCAGGTTGCCATTGGTGATACGGGGAAAGATGCTGCTATCCGCGACCCGCAATCCATCAACGCCGATCACCCGGCCCGCCGGATCCACCACCGCGTTGGGGTCATCCGCCCGTCCCATGCGACAGGTGCCGCAGGGGTGATAGGCGCTCTCGGCGTGCTCGGCGATCGCGGCATTCAGTTCGTCGTCGCTTTGCAGCTTCGCTCCGGGCTGGATTTCATGGCGCACGAAAGGTGCAAATGCGGGCTGTGCAAAGATCTCGCGGGTCAGGCGGATGCAGGTGCGGAATTCTTCCCAATCCTGTTCGCTGGACATGTAGTTGAACCGGATCATCGGAGCCGCGTCCGGATCAGCGCTGCGCAGCGTCACCGCACCCCGGCTGGACGAGCGCATTGGCCCCACATGCGCCTGGAACCCATGGCCCTCGGCTGCCGCCTTGCCGTCATAGCGCACCGCCATGGGCAGGAAGTGATATTGAATATCCGGATAGGGCACGCCGGGCCGGCTGCGGATAAAGGCGGCGCTCTCGAACTGGTTCGACGCCCCCAGCCCGGTCTTGGAGAACAGCCATTGCGCGCCGATCATCGCCTTGCTGACCAGGTTCCAGTGCTTGTACAGCGTGACCGGCTGGCTGGCGGCCATCTGGATATACATCTCGAGGTGATCCTGCAGGTTCGCCCCCACGCCGGGCCGGTCGGCCAGCGGCGTGATCCCGTGTTCCGCCAGGTGACCGGCGGCACCGATCCCCGAGAGCATCAGAAGCTTGGGCGAGTTGATCGCCGAGGCCGCCAACACCACGTCGCGCCGGGCGCGGATCACCTCGGTGCGCCCGCCGCGCGCGATCTCGACCCCGCGGGCACGCCCCTCTTCGATCACCACCCTGCGTGCCAACCCGCGCACCAGCGTACAGGTATCGCGCCGCAGCGCCGGGCGCAGATAGGCATTGGCCGCAGACCAGCGCCGCCCGTTCCAGACGGTCTGCTCCATCGGGCCAAAGCCTTCCTGTTTTTGCCCGTTATAGTCATCGGTCAGCTGATAACCGGCCTGTTCGCCCGCCATCACAAAGGCGGAATGCAGCGGGTTGTTGCGCGGCCCCCGCGTGACATGCAGCGGTCCGTCGCCGCCCCGCCAGGCCGGATCGCCGCCATGCCCGCCATCGTGCCAGGACTCCATGCGCCGGAAATAGGGCAACACGTCGGCAAAGCTCCAGCCATCGGCCCCGGCCTCTGACCAATGGTCGAAATCCATCGCGTGCCCGCGCACATAGACCATGCCGTTGATGCTGGATGAGCCGCCGATCACCTTGCCGCGCGGACAGGCCAGCCGCCGGTTGTTCAGATGCGGTTCCGGCTCGGATTGATAGCCCCAGTCATAGCGCGACATGTTCATGGGATAGCTGAGCGCGGCGGGCATCTGGATGAACGGCCCCACGTCGCTCCCGCCATATTCGATCACGATGACCGAGGCCCCCGCCTCGGACAGGCGATAGGCCATGGCACACCCGGCGCTTCCGGCGCCGACAATCACGAAATCCGCTTCCATGGCCCTATTCTCCCCTCGGAAAGCGCTTGTTTTCCTCAAGGACATTCAGGTCCATGTGGTTGCGCATATAGCGTTCGGATGCCTTTTGCAGCGGCTGGTAATCCCACGGGTAGTACCCGCCCTGGCGCAGGGCTTCGTAGACCACCCATCGCCGCGCCTGGCTGGCGCGCACCTCGGCATCATAGGCGTCAAGATCCCAGCGGGCCTCGGACTTGGCGCGCAGGGTGGCCAGCGTGCCCCGATGCGCCGGATCGGGTGCAAGATTGGTCAATTCAAACGGGTCGGCCTCGAGGTCGAACAGCTGCTCGGGATCCAGCGCACAGCGGTTGTATTTCCACTTGCCATAACGCAGCGACACAAGTGGCGCGTTGCTGGCCTCGGCGGCATATTCGATGGCCACCGGGCTGCTGCGCTCGCTCCCGCTGGCCAGCGGGGACAGGTCTTCGCCATCGGTCCAGGGAGCGATCTCGGCCATGTCGATCCCCGCCAGCGCCGCCAGCGTCGGCGTCACATCAAGGGTCGAGACCGGCGCATCGACCCGCCCCGCCGGCATGCCCGGCGCCGAAATCATCAGCGGCACCCGCGACGAGCCCTCGTAGAAGGACATCTTGAACCACAGCCCGCGCTCGCCCAGCATGTCGCCGTGATCCGACACAAAGACCACGATGGCCTCTTGCCGTGTATCGTCGAGCACCTGGAGGATCTCGCCGATCTTGTCATCAAGATAAGAGATATTGGCGAAATAGGCCCGGCGCGCGCGCCTGACATGATCCTCGGTGATGTCAAAGCTGCGCCAGTCATTGGCGTCAAAGATGCGTTTGGAATGGGCGTCATGCGCGTCATAGTCCATGGCCGGCACCTCTGGCAGCAGATGCGCGCAATCCTCGTACAGATCCCAGTATTTGCGCCGCGCCACATAGGGGTCATGCGGGTGGGTAAAGCTGACGGTCAGCGCCCAGGGGCGATCATCGCCGCCGCGCGCCAGATCATAGAGCTTGGCCTTGGCGTGATGGGCGACCTCGTCGTCATATTCCATCTGGTTGCTGATCTCGGCCACGCCGGCACCGGTGACCGAGCCCATGTTGTGATACCACCAATCGATACGTTCGCCCGGCTTGCGATAGTCCGGTGTCCAGCCGAAATCGGCCGGGTAAATGTCAGTGGTCAGGCGTTCCTCGAACCCGTGCAGCTGATCGGGGCCGACGAAATGCATCTTGCCCGACAGGCAGGTGTGATACCCCGCGCGGCGCAGATGATGGGCGTAGGTGGGGATGTCGCTGCGAAACTCGGCGGCGTTGTCATACACCCCGGTGCGGCGCGGCAATTGGCCGGACATGAAGCTGGCCCGCCCCGGCGCACAGAGCGGGCTGGCGGTATAGGCATTGGCAAAGCGCGCCGAACGCTCGGCCAGCTGCCTCAGATTGGGCGTATGCAACCAGTCGGCCGGCCCGTCGGGAAACAGGGTTCCGTTCAGCTGATCGACCATGAGGATCAGGATATTTGGCTGGGTCACTGGCGCGGCTCCTTGAGAATTTCCAGCACCGACAGGGCATGGGTCACTGCCATTTCCGGCGCTTCGGCGTCGTTCAGCGCCGCACGGATATAGAGCCCGTCGATCAGCGCGATCAGGGTCTTGGCCGCGCCCCCCGGATCACGGACCAGCGGGCGCAGCGCGTGGATCAGGTTCGAGCGCATGCGGGCCTGGTAGATCTGCCACAGGCGCAGCGCCTGGGCGTTGTTCCGGGCCAGCACATAGAACGTCATCCAGGCGCTGATGGTCTGGGGCGTGAAACAGGACGGGGCGAAACAGGCGCGGATCACCGCCTCGGCACGGGTCTCGGGCCGCGCCCGGCGCAGCTCGGCACAGACCTCGGCCCCGAAATCCGACAGGATACGGCGCATCGCAGCCAGAAAAATCTGCTCCTTGCCGCCAAAATAGTGATGCGCCAATGCGCTCGACATGCCGGCGCGCCGGGCAATCTGGCTGACGGTGACGTCCAGCGACCCCGCCGTGCCGATCTCGGCGATCGTCGCCTTGACCAAGGCTTCGCGCCGAACGGGTTCCATTCCGATCTTGGGCATAGTGCTGCTCCGGGCTGATGACTGCCCGAAGCTAGGAGGTGTTTATTGACTCGTCAATCAATAAACCGCATCACTCGACCCGCTGGTATTCCAGCAGATTGCCGCGTGGCAGGTAGAACAGCGACAGATCGCCGTCACCCAGCGTTTCGATCGCATAGCAATAGACATCGCCATGGGCGCTGTCGATGGCGCGCAGATACGGCCCCGCATCGCTTTCCTCGTCACAGCTGTCCTGGATCGAAAGGTAATCGACACCGGTATCCGCCCCGTCATAATGACCGGTCCGTTCGGCACCCGAAATCGTCAGGTGTTCGTTGGGATCGTCCACCGAAACCCATTCACCCTGCAATTGCGCATACAAGGCGTCGATCTCGGATTCGGGCCGGGTTTGCGCCTCGCTCAGCGAAACGGTCGCCGCTATGTCGTCTTGCAGGGTGACGGTTCCGCGAACCGCCAGCGGGGTCGCCGGGGCGAGTTCGTTCAGGAACGCCAGGATCTCGGTTGGCGTGCCGACCCCGGCTTCGTAGCGGACTCCACCGGCATGAAAGGCACAGATCAGCGCATCGGCTTCCTTGGAGGGGCGGCAGGATTGGAACACTGCGTCATCGCGCAGCAGGTCCTTGCTGGCCTCGGATTCGCTGAGCTGGGACAGTTTGACGCTGACATCCGCCTGCCCTGCCTCGACCGCAATCGCATGAAAAAGGGCAATCTGGTGGCCATGCACGATGCAATCGTCGCTGTTCACGATGGTAAAACGCGAATCGCTTGTGCAGAATTCGGCCCCCGTGCGCGCCGGCAGCGGGTCGGGCGACTTGGCATGCAGATAGATCGGCCCCCCGGTCAAATCCCGTGCCAGCGGTGTCTGGCAGGCCCCCGGCTCGATCGACCACCACCCTTCGGAGACCTTGTCGCCGCCGACCTGATAGGCCACGGCCACCGCCTGGAGCACCTCGGTGTCATTGCACACTTCCAGCCCCGCGAGCGCCGCCGTCGGACAGCCAAGCGCCAACGCCAGGTATGCTGAAATGCGTGCGGATCTGATCATGATCGTACTCCCTGCCATGGAGTCGAGGGTATCTCGGACTTGGCACGGCAGTTCAACTCTTCATATGGCGGTTTTTCGAAACAAAAGCGTCAACAGACGCCGCAAACCGCTGGCTACACCTTGGTTGCCGGTGTGGCCGGGGTGATTTGCCGGCGATTCAGCACCGCCTCGCGCCAGGTGATGAAACAGACCGCCCCAAGAACGATCGCCCCGCCCAGAACCACCCAGACATCGACCGGCTCGCCAAAGGCCAGCGCCCCCAGCGACGTTGCCCAGACCAGTTGCAGGAACGTCACCGGCTGGGTCACCGCAACCGGGGCCGCCGCAAAGGCAAGCGTCATCGTGTAATGCCCCGCCGTCGCGAAACAGGCGACACCGAACAGGATGCCGATCTCGGTCCATGTCGGGGTCACCCAGACCGCATAGGCAAAGGGGGCCAGGACAATCGTCACCACGATCGACAGCATCCCCACCACAACCGAGGCCGGCACCTGATCCGCCGTCACCTTGGCCAGCAGGTAAGAGCCGCCAAACACCACCGCCGTCAGCAGCATGGCCAGATGTCCCGGCTCGATCTCGCGAAATCCCGGCCGCAGGATGATCACCGCCCCGATCAGCGCCGTGACCACCGCCGCGATGCGCCGCATCGCCAGTTTTTCCCCCAGAAACAGCGCCGCGCCAAGGGTCACATAGACCGGCGCCAGATAGTTGATCGCGGTGACCTCGGCCAGCGGGATCCGGGTCATCGCAAAGAACCACAGCATCACCCCCACCGAATGAAGCGCGCCGCGCAGGCTGAATTGCAGGATCAGCTTGCCGGTGAACCGGGTTCTGAACATCGCCGGCAGCATCGGGATCAGGAACACCAGCCCCAGAAGATACCGCAGGAACGCCTGTTCCTCGGGCGGGATCCGGGGACCCAGGTATTTGACGATGGCAGTAACGGCGACAAAGCACAGCCCTGTCACCAGCATCCAGAGCACGCCAACAAGGGGCCGCGATGTCGGTGTCTTGTCCATGCCCCACGTTCAACACCCGATCCGCGCCGGACACAACCCTTCACATGATAAGTAATTTGACGGCAATCGCCCACATCACGAGCGCAATCACCACGTCCAGCACCTGCCACGCCCGCGCGCGGGCAAAAAACGGGGCCAGCAGGCGCGCGCCGTAGCCCAGCGTGAAAAAGAACACGAAACTCGCCGAAACCGCGCCCAGGCCAAAATGCAGCCGGTTCGGATATTGCGCCGAAATCGACCCGATCAGCACCACGGTATCCAGGTAGACATGCGGGTTGAGCCACGTAAAGGCCAACACGGTCAACAGGCTGGCTCCCAGGCTGCTGGCCGCGCCGTTCCCGGTCACCAGCGCCGACCCGCCGCGCCACGCGTTGCGCAGGCTGATCGCGCCATAGACGATCAGGAAAGCCGCCCCGCCATAGCGCATCACCGGCTCGAACCATGGCACAAGCGTCGCCAGCGATCCGAACCCGGCAACCCCGGCCGCAATGAGCAGCGCGTCGGACACCGCGCAGGTCAGGCAGATCCAGAAAACATGCTCGCGCCGCAGCCCCTGGCGCAGCACAAAGGCGTTCTGTGCGCCGATCGCAAGGATCAGGCTGAACCCCAGGGCAAAACCCGCAAGATAGGTGGAAATCATGACGCTCCCTTTCGCGTTGCCTTCGCGTTGTCGCGGTTTGACTAAAGCGGGGCTGATCTTTTATCCAGTTAAAGAAACTCGTCCAGATTAAGAAACGCTAATGTACTTTGACCCCCACCAGCTTGCCGCCCTCGTGGCCGTCCTGCGCCTTGGCAGCTTTGACGCGGCGGCCTCCGACCTTGGCGTCACCCCTTCGGCGGTTTCCCAGAGGATCAAGGCACTGGAAGACCGGGTCGGCGGCGCGCTGATCCTGCGTGGCGCGCCCTGCACCGGCACGCCCGCCGGGACGCGGCTGGTGAAACATGCCGAGGACGTGGCGCTTCTGGAAGCACAGGTCAGCCGCGAACTGGCGCTCGAAAGCACGGCCGGGCCGGTGCGGCTCAGGATCGCGGTCAATGCCGACAGCCTCGCCACATGGCTGGTTCCCGCGCTGTCCGGGGTGACGGGCATGTTGTTCGACCTGGTGATCGACGATCAGGATCACAGTGCACAATGGCTGCGGCGCGGCGAGGTCAGCATGGCAATCACCGCACAGGGCAAACCCGCCGCCGGATGTGATGCCTGGCCGCTGGGGGCGCTGCGCTATGTTCCCACCGCCAGTCCGGCCTTCATGCGCCGCTGGTTCTCCGGGGGCGTCGATCCGGCCTCGCTTGCCCTGGCACCCTGCCTGACCTTCGATGCCAAGGACATGTTGCAGCGGCGCTGGATCGAACAGGTCTTTGGCACCTCCGTCACACCGCCCGCGCATTACCTGGCGTCGACACAGGCCTTTGTCGATGCCGCCGCCGCCGGGCTGGGTTGGGGGATGAATCCGCAACAGCTCGTGACGCCCCACCTGGCGGACCAAAGGCTGCTGCAACTTGTGGCGGACGCGCCGCTGGACGTGCCGCTGTCGCTTCAGGTCAGCCGCGTCATGGCACCGCCCCTTGCCCCGGTCATCCGGGCCATCCGCAGCGCCGCCAGGCAAGGGCTTGTTGCCGGCTGAGCCCGGTTCATCCACGGGCCTCGCCGTCGCGAGACGATGGCAATGCGCGCAATAAAATGTCCCAGAAAGACGGTATGCCACAGTATTCTTTCGCGCCTCGCCAAATTGACGCTAGCCAGGTCGCAAAACGCGGATTATATGCCGCTATCAGAGAGTCACGCGCATCACAAAGGGATCGACACATGGCCGGCTATAACAAGACCTTTGAATTGACCGTGGATGACATCGACCGCATCGAAACCGCCCTGCGTCTGCACAAGCAGGCGGTTTCGCTTGATCGGATCGAACTGTCCGAAGCACAGGGCACCGCATCTGATACATCGCGCGCCGGGCGGATCGACGCAGAGTTGATAGCCATCCATGACCTGCTCGGACGGCTGCACAACCAGAAGATTTTCTATCGTCCGACCAAGGCGCAAAAAGTGCCTTATGTCAGCGGCTAGGGAACAGCCCGATCAGAGCTGTTCCATGACCTCGTCGCTGGCCTCGAAATTGCTGGTGACGCGCTGAACATCGTCATCGTCCTCCAGCGCATCGATCAGCTTCATCAGCTTCTGCATGCCCTCCAGGTCCATCTCGGTCGTGGTGGTGGGACGCCAGACCAGCTTGGTGCTCTCTGATTCACCCAGCTCGGCCTCGAGCGCGGTGGCCACGTCGTTCAGATCGGTATCGGCACACCAGACGACATGCCCGTCTTCCGAGCTTTCCACGTCTTCGGCCCCGGCCTCGATCGCCGCCATCATCACCGTATCGGCGTCGCCAACGCTGGCCGGATAGGTCACTTCGCCCTTACGGTCGAACATGAAACCGACGCTGCCGGTCTCGCCCAGATTGCCGCCGTTCTTGGAAAAGGTCGAACGCACCGTAGACGCGGTGCGGTTGCGGTTGTCGGTCATCGCCTCGACGATCACCGCGACGCCGTTGGGGCCATAGCCCTCATAGCGGATTTCCTCGTAATCGTCGCCTTCGCCGGCAACCGATTTCTTGATCGCGCGGTCGATCACGTCCTTGGGCACGGATTGCGACTTGGCTTCCTTGACCGCCAGACGCAAACGCGGGTTTTTCTCGGGATCCGGGTCGCCCATCTTGGCCGCCACGGTGATTTCCTTGCTGAGCTTGGAAAACAGCTTGGAGCGCGCCGCGTCCTGACGTCCCTTGCGATGCTGAATATTTGCCCATTTGGAATGGCCGGCCATGAAAAGACTCCTGCTGATGTCGCGGTATCGCCGCTCTATAGGGGAAAGCACGGCCCGGGTTCAATCCCCGACACGCCGCGATGCCCTGCTTGCGACTGCAACGATCCACAGAACGGCCGCGAAACGCTGAAATCTGGTCTCGCAACCACCCGCTTTGCCCTCGCTGCATCCTGCGCTAGGCTCTGGCCAAACAGATAACGGGCAGCGCGCAGATGACCACCGACCAGATTATCCTCTTCACCCTGTTCGGGGGGGTATTTGCCCTGCTGCTCTGGGGGCGGTTTCGGTATGATCTGGTGGCGTTTTCGGCGCTTATGCTGGGCGTGGTGCTGGGTGTGGTGCCGGTGGATGACGCGTTTTCGGGCTTTGGCCACCCTGCCACGCTGGTGGTGGCGCTGGTGCTGATCGTATCGGCGGGGCTTGTGCGATCGGGGGCGGTGTTCCTGATCACCCGCACGCTGGTTGACAGCAGCCGCGCCCTTGGCGGGCATATCGCGCTGATGGGCGGCATCGGCGCGGTGCTCTCGGCCTTCATGAACAATGTCGCGGCGCTGGCCCTGCTGATGCCGGTCGATATCCAGACCGCGCGCAAGGCCGGACGCACGCCGGGGCTGTCGCTGATGCCGCTGGCCTTTGCCACCATCCTGGGCGGGATGGTGACGCTGATCGGGACGCCGCCCAACATCATCATCGCGTCGATCCGCCAGCAATCGCTGGGCGAGCCGTTTCGCATGTTCGACTTTGCACCGGTCGGCGGTCTCGCGGCGCTGGCCGGTCTCGCCTTTGTGGCGCTGGTCGGCTGGCGGCTCATCCCCAATCGCGACAATGACACGGGCGGGGCCGAGAACCTGGCCGATTATGTCGCGGAACTTACCGTGCCCGAAGAGTCCGAGCATATCGGCAAGCGGCTGGCCGAGCTCTACGAGACCGCCGAGAAATCGGATGTTGCAATCATCGGGCTGATCCGGGGCGGCAAACGGCGCTATGGGCGGGCGGCCAATGCGCTGCTCGCGGCCGAGGATACGCTGGTGCTCGAAGCCCGGCCCGAGGCGATCGACGAATTCCGCGCGGCCCTGAAGCTCGATTTTTCCGACAGCAAGCGGCAGGAGCTGCTCACCGCCGATGGCGACGGGCTCGAAGTGATCGAAGTCGTGGTGCCCGAACATGCCCGCATCACCGGCAAGACCGCGCAGGCGGTCGGGCTGGCGTGGCGGCGCAACACGGTGCTGATGGGCATTTCGCGGCGCGGGTCGCGGATCACCCGGCATGTGCGCCAGACCGAGATCCTGCCCGGCGACATCCTGTTGCTGCTCTGCCCGCGCGATCAGGGGGCGGATGTGACCGACTGGCTCGGCTGCCTGCCGCTTGCCGCGCGGGGGCTGAGCGTGACGGCCAATGACAAGGTCTGGCTGGCCATCGGGCTGTTCGGGGCGGCGGTTGCCGCCGCGAGTTTCGGGCTGCTGTACCTGCCCATCGCGCTCGGGCTTGTGGTGATCTCATACGTGCTGACCCGTATTCTGCCGATCCGCGAGATCTATGACCATATCGAATGGCCCGTGGTGGTGCTGCTGGGATCCATGATCCCACTCGGCACTGCGCTGGAAACCTCGGGGGGCACCGAACTCATCGCCGGGGCGCTGACCGACCTGACGGCGGGGCTGCCCACGTGGATGGTGCTGACCGTGTTGATGGTGGTGACCATGACCCTGTCGGACGTGCTGAACAACACCGCCACGACCATCGTCGCCGCGCCGGTGGGCATCCAGATGGCCCAGACCCTGAACGTGTCGCCCGACCCGTTCCTGATGGCGGTGGCGGTTGCGGCTTCGGCGGCGTTCCTGACCCCCATCGGACACAAGAACAACACGCTGATCCTGGGGCCCGGCGGCTATCAGTTCGGCGATTACTGGCGCATGGGCTTGCCGCTTGAGATCATCATCATCGCGGTGTCGATTCCGGCGATCCTTGTGTTCTGGCCACTTGCGGGCTAGGCGGTTGCGATGAAACGCTTTCTGATCCTGCAACTGCGCCCCGAGACTGATGCCGCCGATGACGAATTCGCGGCGATCCTGGACAAATGCCGGTTGACGGCCGATCGCGCCCATCGGATCCGGCTCGATTGCGACACCCTGCCCGACGGTCTGGACGTGACCGCCTATGCCGGTGTCATCGTCGGCGGCGGCCCCGGCTGCGTCAGCGATGCCCCCGAGGTGAAATCCGAAATGGACGCGCGGATCGAAGCCCAGATCATGGACCTGATGCCGCAGATCACCGCGCGGGATCACCCGTTCATGGGCTGCTGTTACGGGCTGGGCATTCTCGCGCATCACCTGGGCGGCGATGTCAGCAAGGCACAATATGGCGAACCGGTCGGCCCGTCCGATTGCAGCCTCACGCCCGAAGCGGCGGATGACCCGCTGACCAGCGGCCTGCCCGACCGGTTCCAGGCGCTGGTCGGCCACAAGGAAGCGGTGCAGGTGCTGCCGCCCGGCTGTGTGCATCTGATTCAATCCGGCCCCTGCCCGTTCCAGATGATCCGCCATGGCAACAACGTCTATGCCACCCAGTTTCACCCCGAGGCCGATGCGCGTGACTTTGAGCGGCGCATCCGGATCTATCGCAACCACGGGTATTTCCCGCCCGATCAGGCCGATGCGCTGATCCAGACCTGCCATGCGGCCGAGGTGACCGTGCCCGGAGAAATCCTGCTCCGGTTTGCACAGCGCTATGGCTGATCTGGCGGCGACGGGTGACTACAGCGGCCAGATCAGCGGGATAAGCGCCGATGCCAGCAGACCGATGGACAGGTTGAGCGGAATGCCGACCTTCATGAAATCGGTGAACTTGTAGCCCCCCGGACCATAGACCAGCATGTTGGTCTGGTATCCGATCGGCGTGGCAAACGACGCGGATGCCGCGATCATCACCGCCACCACCAGCGGGCGCGGATCGATCCCCATGGCGCTGGCAAGGCCGATGGCTATGGGCGTGACCACAACCGCCACCGCGTTGTTTGACACAAGCTCGGTCAACACCGAGGTCAGCAGGTAGATCGCCCACACCACGAGGAACGGCGGCAGCGATTGCAGCCCCGGCGCGATAACCTCGACCACCAGGCTGACCGCTCCCGAGCTTTCGAGCGCCGCGCCGATGGCGAGCATCGAAAAGATCAGGGCGAGCAATTGCCCGTCGATAAAGGAAAACGCTTCGTCCGCATCGATACAGCCGGTGATCAGCACCGTGGCCACCGCGACAATCGACAACAGCAGGATTGGTGCCACGCCAAGCGCCGCAAGCAGCACGATCCCGACAAGCGCCAGAATGGCAATCGGTGCGTGGTTGCGACGATAGGCGCGGGCCGAGGGTTTGGAAACGTCGACCATTTCCATCTCCGCCGCCAGCCGCTGGATGTCCGCCGGCGCCCCTTCGAGCAGCAGCGTATCGCCGACCCGCACCACCAGGTCGTCAAGCTGCCGCCCGATATTCTGGTTGCGCCGATGCACCGCCAGCACATAGACACCATAGCGACGCCGCAGCCGCAGGGTGCCCAGCGTCCGGCCCACCATCTTGCAGCCCGGCGTGATCAGCACTTCGACCGTCGAGGTCTCGACCGCAGACACCTGATCGACGCGTTTCAGTTCCTTGTTGGCCTGCAGGCTCAGCAGTTCGGTCATCTGCGTGCGCAGAACCACGCGGTCACCGACCTGCAATTCGACGCCCTTGAGGTTGCGCCGCAGCGATACGTCTCCGCGCACCACATCGACCAGCCGCACGCCTTCGCGCTTGAACAGCTGCACCCCGGTGACTTCGCGCCCGATCAGGTTGCTCTCGGGTGGGATCACCGCCTCGGTAAAGAATTTCATGCGCGAGCGGTCGGACAGCATCATCGCCATGCTGTCGCGCACCGGCAGCAAGCGCGCCCCGACAAAGCGCAGATAGACCATGCCCCAGACAACGACCGCCAGACCCAGCGGCGTGACTTCGAAAATGCTGAAGGGTTCAAGCCCCTGCGCCCGTGCCACACCATCGACCAGCAGGTTGGTCGAGGTCCCGATCAGCGTCAGCGTGCCCCCCATGACGGCGGCATAGCTAAGCGGAATCAAGAGCTTGCTCGCCGCGAGGTCAAGCGTACGGGCGAGCTGGATGAAGACCGGGATCATCACCACGACCACCGGCGTGTTCGATACAAAGGCCGAGGCCAGCACCACGAAGGCAAGCAGCAGCCCGATGGCAAAGCGTGGGTTCACGCTGGCCTGTTTCTGCGCCAGCGTGGTAAAGGCATCCAGCGCCCCGGTCCGCACCAGTGCCCCCATGATGATGAACATCGCGGCAATCGTCCAGGGCGCGGGATTGGCCAGAACCGGCAGGGCCGCCTGATAGGGCAGTACCCCGGTCACCAGCATCGCCGCCACGCCGGTGATGGCCACGACTTCGGTTGGAAAAACCTCGCGCAGGAACAGGATGAACATGGCCGCCACGATGAGCAGCGTCAGGATGGCGCTGCCGGTGTCGGAAAGCTGAATAAGCTGCATGATGTGCGATCGGACCCGGCGCTGCAAATGGCTGGCGATCAGTTTCCTTCATTGCCGCGCCGGGCGCAAGGGGCACGTGCATGTCGTGCGGCGCCGCACGCCCCGCGCCGGAGCAAGTGCCCAAGACCGCGGCACGGCCCCGACATCCCGGCCCGACATGCGGATTACGGCGCGGCCTGTTCCAGCCTGCCCCCGACCCGGATCATGCGCACCGATGACGCGGCGCCGCTGCGGTCATCGGTTTCGACAAACACGCCGGACAGGGTCGCTTCGCCGCCCGCCGGGCTGAACCGGGCCTTGGGCATCCCGGTGATGAAACGGCGCAGCGGTTCTTCCTTGTCCATGCCGATCACCGAGTTGTAATCGCCACACATCCCCGCATCGCTCAGATAGCCGGTGCCGCCGGGCAAGACCTGGGCATCCGCGGTCGGCACATGGGTGTGGGTTCCGACAACAAGGCTGGCGCGGCCATCGCAATAATGCCCCATCGCCATCTTTTCCGAGGTCGCCTCGCAATGCATGTCAACGATCACCGCATTGGCCAGTCCGCCGCGCGGATGCGATTTCAGGATCGGCTCGACGGCGGAAAACGGATCGTCAAAGGGTCGTTTCATGAACACCTGCCCCAGCACCTGGAGCACCAGCACCTTGCGCCCGCCCGGAACCGTGAACAGCCGATAGCCCTTGCCCGGCGCGGTCTTGGCAAAATTCACCGGCCGCACGATGCGCGGTTCGGTTTCGATGAACTGCAACATGTCCTTTTGGTCAAACGCGTGATCCCCAAGGGTCACGCAATCGGCCCCCGCCTCCAGCAGCAGCTTGGCGTGCTCGCCCGTAAGGCCCATGCCGTTGCTGGCGTTTTCACCGTTGACCACGACAAAATCCA
Organism: Microbulbifer sp. S227A; assembly: GCF_049800935.1. Classification (NCBI taxonomy): domain Bacteria; kingdom Pseudomonadati; phylum Pseudomonadota; class Gammaproteobacteria; order Cellvibrionales; family Microbulbiferaceae; genus Microbulbifer; species Microbulbifer sp. S227A. The sequence continues at coordinate 240,707 of NZ_JBNAFZ010000001.1, forward strand.
GCCGCCATTCCTCGCGCAGCCGTGGCAGCTGTGCCTTGATTGCCGTTCGGCCGGACCGGCCCATCACATCGCCCAGAAACAATAATCTCATGCCCTTGTCCTAGGCCGCAGGGCAACCGAGAGCAAGGGCCAAGCGTCGCCCGCAATGCACCCTAGGCCCCAATGCCGCCCCGGCGGATCATCGTGTCGGACACATGCCCGTAGGCCTTGCGCCAGGCGGCCTCGAGCTCGGGCGTGAAATCATCGCCCAGACCATGCCGCAGCGTATCGATCAGGGCATCGCCCATGGGCGCGAAATGCGCCGGTTTCACCCCAAGCGCAGCGTGCAACCTGCCCAGCCCGAGATATTGCCCGGCGCCGTCGGTCTCATCGTTCAGCCGCGACAGGATGATCCCCAGCGTGGTCATGAATTTCATCCCCTGTCCTTCGAGGTCTTCGCGAAACATGTCGCGCAGCCCCGGCGCGTGCCGAAACAGCGCACTGTAGAAATATTGCGGATGATCGTCAAAGTCGTGGCGCAGGCGTACAAGGCTGGCGCGCACCATGTCCAGTTCGGTCCGTGATAGGATCATGACAGGTATCCTCTCTGCGATATGCAGCGAGGGTATCACGCCGGTGGCGACGCGACCTTGATCTGACCCCGAGTTCCCCCGGTTCAGCGGCCAAAGGTCAGGATACGGCTTTCTGTCACCAGAAAATCCAGCGCCTGGTCGGTGGCCTCCAGCGGCAGCGCCTCGGCCTCTTGCGCGTCAAAGGCAAAGCCGATGGCCAGCGTCGCCCGGCGGGCGCGCAGCTGTTCCAGCGTGCGATCGTAAAAGCCACCGCCATAGCCCAGCCGCCCGCCCTTGGCATCAAAGGCCACCAGCGGCACGATCAGCATCTCGGGCTCAAGGAAATCGTCATGTAGCGGCACGCGCGTGCCAAAGGCATTGTCGCGCAGCGGCATGTCGGGTTCCCAGCGGCTGAAGCGCAGCGGCTGTGCCGCGGCTTCGATCACCGGCAGCCCCACCGGACCGTGCGCCGCGGCCTCGGCCATCGCGGGAAGCGGGTCAATCTCGGTACGGATCGGCAGATACCCCGCCAGCGGCACGCCCCGATAGCCCGCCAACAGCTCGGAAAGCCGCCCCGCACCGGCCCCGTCCGCCGCATCGAATGCCGTCCTGCGCCGGGCAAACGCGGCCTTGCGGGCGGCGGTCTTGACCTTTGCCAGATCGCTCATAGCAACACCATCCCCGCCAGCCCGAGAAACACGAAAAAGCCCACCACATCTGTCACCGTCGTCACGAAGGTGCCCGAGGCCAGCGCCGGATCGACGCCCATCTTGTCCATCAACACGGGAATGACCGTGCCCGCCAGCCCCGCCACCACCAGGTTGATCACCATTGCGATGGCGATGACATACCCGATCTGCGGCGAGCCGAACCAGATCAGCCCGACAACCCCCATGATCACCGCGAAAACCAGCCCGTTCAGCAGCCCCACCAGCACCTCGCGCCGGATCACCCGCCAGACGTTGGAGCCGGTCAGGTCGCGCGTGGCCAGCGACCGCACCGCAACCGTCAGCGATTGTGTCCCCGCATTGCCCCCCATCGAGGCGACGATCGGCATCAGCACCGCCAGGGCGACAAACCGCGCCAGCGTGTCCTCGAAAAGGGCGATCACCAGCGAGGCAAGGATCGCCGTCAACAGGTTCACCGCCAGCCAAGGCAGCCGCCGCTTGACGGTGTCGGCCACGCTGTCCGAGAGCGAGCTTTCATCGCCCACCCCGGCGAGGCGCATGATGTCCTCTTCGTGCTCTTCATCCAGCACCGCCATCGCATCGTCGATGGTGATCATGCCCGCCAGCCGCCCCTCGTCATCGACCACCGGGGTCGAGATCAGGTGATACTGGTTGAAGGCATAGGCCACGTCTTCCTCGTCCTGCGTGGCGGGAATGACCGTGAACATCTCTTCGGTGATGTCATGCAGGGGCGTGTCGCGGCGCGCGCCCATCAGCTTGCCCAGGGTGACATTGCCCACCGGATGCATGCGCGGATCGACCAGGATGACGTGGTAAAACTGCTCGGGCATGTGGTCGCTGTTGCGCATATAGTCGATGGCCTGCCCGACATTCCAATGCTCGGGCGCCATCACGACTTCGCGCTGCATCAACCGCCCCGCCGACCCCTCGGGATAGGACATCGCCTGGCGCACGGCGAGCCGGTCGGTCTCTTCCAGCGCGCCCAGGATCACGTCCTGCTGTGGCTGCTCAAGGTCTTCGATCAGGTCGACAACGTCGTCACTGTCAAGTTCGCGCACCGCATCGGCCAGAACCTCGGGATGCAGGATCGCGATCACGTCCTCGCGCAGCCCCTCGTCGAGTTCCGACAGGATGTCGCCGTCGAATTCCCGGTCATAGAGCCGGATCAGCCGCCCCCGGTCAAAGGCGTTGAGCTGTTCGAGCAGGTCGGCGATGTCCGCCGCGTGCATCGGCTCCATCAACTCGATCAGCCTGGCCTGATCCTTGGTGTCTACCGCATAGAGGATGCCCGCCACGGCCCGTGGATCGAGCTCGTAGGCCGAGTCGTCGCGGGGCTGTTCGTCGTCATTATGATCGGCCTCATCAACCATGCACTGTCCCCCGCGATTGCCCCCTAGATAGAAGAAGCTGCTATCGGGAAACAATGACAATACCGCAATTTACGACAAGAAATCGCATCGTTACTCTCTGGGGTCGAGTTTCGCCACATCACAGGAGCCAGACATGCCCGGAACCGTGATCCTGAAGGGGCAGGTCCTGTCCTTTACCGGCTCGCCCTTTGAGGATGCGCCGACCGATGCCGCCCGGTTTGACGAGGCCGTCGCGGTCCGGAATGGACGGATCGGCGCCATCGGCGGCCTCGACCAGGTCCAGCGCCAGCATCCCGGCGCGCCGGTGATCGCCTATCCCGACAAGCTCATCACCGCCGGTTTTGTCGACGCCCATGTGCATTTTCCCCAGACCGCGATGATCGCAAGCTGGGGCAAGCGGCTGATTGACTGGCTCAACACCTATACCTTTCCCGAAGAGATGCGGTTTGGCGATGCCGGCTATGCCGCGGAAATCGCCGCGCGCTATCTTGACCTGACCGCCGCGCATGGCACCACCACCATGTGCAGCTTTGCCACCATCCATCCCGAGAGCGTGTCGGCCTTTTTCCAGGAGGCGCAGCGGCGCGGGCAACGGGTGGTCGCGGGCAAGACCTGTATGGATCGCAACGCCCCGGAGGGTCTGCGCGACACGGCTCAGAGCGCATATGATCAGTCCAGGGCGCTGCTGGAGCAATGGCACGGGGTGGACCGCATAACCTATGCCATCACGCCGCGCTTTTCTCCGACCTCGACCCCCGAGCAGCTCGAAGCGATGGGGGCGCTCTGGGCCGAGCATCCGGAATGCCTGATGCAGACACATCTGAGCGAACAGGTGGACGAAATCGCCTGGGTGCGCGAACTGTTCCCCGAGGCGCGCGATTACCTCGACACCTACGAAGCGCATGGTCTGCTTGGGGAGCGCGGGCTTTACGGGCACGCCATCCACCTAGAAGAGCGCGAGCGCGCCCGCCTGCGCGAGGTTGGCGCGGCGCTGGTACATTGCCCCACCTCCAACACCTTCATCGGCTCGGGGCTGTTCGACCTGATGGGGCTGATGCGCGAGGGCCAGACCATCGGGCTTGCCACGGATACCGGCGGCGGCTCGTCCTTTTCGATGCTGCGCACCATGGCGGCGGCCTATGAAATCGGACAATTGCGCGGGGTGCCGCTGCACGCGGCGCAGCTGATGTGGCTGGCCACGGCCGGATCGGCCAGGGCGCTGCACATGGCAGGGCAGATCGGCAACCTGCGCCCGGGAATGGAGGCCGACCTGATCGTGCTCGACCTCGCCTCGACCCCCGCCATCGCGCAACGCACCGAGCGCGCCGCCGACATCTGGGAGGCCCTGTTCGCGACCATCATGATGGGCGATGACCGCGCGATCCACGATGTCTGGATCGGCGGTCAGCGGCGCGGCATCTAGACCCGCGCACCGATGCGGCGGGCCAGTTCCGTCTGTCGCCGGATCACCGCCCCCATGTCGAGCGTCGCGATCTGTCCATCGGCCACGATCTGCCTGCCCTCGACAAACAGGTGTTTCACCCGTGTCGGCCCGGCGAGCAGCAACGCCGCCGGATCCCAGCTGCCTGCGCTTTCCACGCCCGTTACATCCCAGATTGCAATATCCGCGCGTTTGCCCACCGCAATCCGCCCGCAATCGCCCCGTCCGAGCACATCCGCCCCGCCCCGCGTGGCGATCTCCAGCGCCTCGCGCGCGCTCATGGCGTCGGCGCCGCGCGCGACCCGTTGCAACAGCATCGCCATACGCGCCTCGGCCACGATATTGCCGGAATCGTTGCTCGCCGAGCCATCGACGCCGATCCCGACCGGCACCCCGGCATCCCGCATCGACCGTACCGGGGCGATACCGCTGCCAAGGCGGCAGTTGGAGCAGGGGCAATGCGCCACGCCGGTGCGCGAGCGCGCGAAAAGGTCGATCTCCTGCCCGTCCAGCTTGACGCAATGGGCGTGCCAGACATCCGGCCCGGTCCAGCCGAGTTCCTCGGCATATTGCCCGGGACGACAGCCGAATGTGGCCTCGGAATAGGCGATATCCTCGTCATTCTCGGCCAAATGGGTGTGCAGCATCACGCCTTTGTCGCGCGCCAACAGCGCCGCGTCGCGCATCAGGTCGCGGCTGACCGAAAACGGCGAACAGGGCGCGATGCCAACCCGGCACATGGCCCCATCGCCGGCGTCGTGATGGGCATCGATGACCCGGATGCAATCGGCGAGAATGGCGGCCTCGCGCTCGACCAGCATATCCGGCGGCAGGCCTCCGTCGCTCTCGCCGATGCTCATCGCGCCGCGCGTCGGGTGAAACCGCAGCCCCAGTTCCGCCGCCGCCGCGATCGTGTCATCCAGCCGCGCGCCGTTGGGATAGAGATACAGGTGATCCGACGACAGCGTGCATCCCGACAGCGCCAGTTCCGCCAGGCCGGCCTGTGCCGATACGTACATCTCTTCCGGACCGAACCGCGCCCAGATCGGATATAGCGTTCTGAGCCAGCCGAACAGCAGCGCATCCTGCCCACCGGGCACGGCGCGCGTCAGGCTCTGGTAAAGATGGTGGTGGGTGTTCACCAGCCCTGGCGTCACCACGCAGCCCGACGCCACGTGAACCGCCCCGTCGCTGTGCAGGCCATGGCCGATTTCGGCGATCACCCCGTCGCGGATGCGGATATCGGCACCGGCAAGTTCCCGGCGCGCATCATCCATGGTGAGCACCGTATCGGCATTGTGAATCAGGATTTCGGACATGTTGGTCTCCACACTTCTGGTCTGGCCCGGTTCGGATGAGAAGTGTGAACATGCGCCAACAGAAAACGGGCAAAGGACTTGGCGCGCGCCTCTTGTAGCGCCGTTTGCCCCGTGGCTCAAGCCTCGGCGGCGGCCAGCACTCCAAGCGCGGCGGCGTGAATGTCCGGATTGGCCGCCGCGATCACGCGCCCGCCAAGATGCGCGGGGTTGCCGCGCCAATCGGTAACGATGCCGCCGGCGGCCTGGATCACCGCGATCGGCCCCTGGATGTCATAGGCGTTCAGCCCCGCTTCGATCACCAGGTCGATCTGCCCGGCGGCCAGCAGGCCATAGGCGTAACAATCCATCCCGTAGCGGGTCAGCTTGACGCGCGCGGACACAGCCTCGAACGCGGCGCGTTCCATTGCCGTGCCGACCTCGGGAAAGGTGGTGAACAGGATCGCCTGATCAAGATCGCGCGTGTCCTTGGTGGCCATCGCCATGGTGCCCATGGGACCAACCAGCTCGGCCACACCCGCCGCGCCGACAAACCGTTCACCTGTATAGGGTTGATCGATGATGCCAAGCGTCGGACCGTTCTGGTCCGACAAGGCAATCAGAACACCCCAAGTCGGTGTCCCGCTGATAAAGGCGCGTGTGCCGTCGATCGGATCGAGCACCCACTCCCGTCCGGACGTGCCCTTCTGGCGCCCGAACTCTTCTCCCCAGATACCGTCCCGGGGCCGGTGTTCGGTCAGCAAATCCCGCATGGCCTGTTCGGCCGAGCGATCCGCAACCGTGACCGGATCAAATCCCGCGTCCTCCTTGTTCTGCGCCAACAGCCCGGCCTGCCGGAAGTGGGGCAGGATCGCGCTGCGCGCCGCATCCGCAAGCAGATGCGCAAGGGCGAGATCTGTTGGTATCGCAGAGGTCATGACAGGCGACTGCCAGTCCTCCACGGAAAATGCAAGCGTATCCGCGCCGGATCAGGCGACGTCGCTCAGCACACGAGCCAGCTCGAACAGCCGGCGGCGCTGGTTCTCGGGGATCGCATAGTAGGAACGCACGAGATCGAGCGCCTCTTTGTCACCCATCAGATCGGTCGGAACCATCGATTTCTCACCTTCGGGCCGATCCGCATCCTCGAGACCTTCGAAGAAAAAGCTTACCGGCACATCAAGCGCATCGGCGATATCCCAGAGGCGGGAGGCGCTGACTCGGTTGGCGCCGGTCTCGTATTTCTGGATCTGCTGAAACTTGATCCCGACCTGCTCGGCCAGTTGCTGCTGCGTCATGCCGATCAGCCATCGGCGGTGACGAACGCGCTTACCCACATGCACATCTACAGGGTGAGTCATACATTTCTCCTTTGCAAAACTAATTAACATTCAGGCGCGACCGCTGGTTTCAACCAACGCGGCTGTCACAGTCAACCTGTGCAAACCCGCCTTGGCCAGACCCGAACCACTCCACGCCGCAGATACTACGGGCTTTTGAGTTGAATTCAAGGCAAGCGACTCCCGGTAAGCGGGAAATCCCCTCTGGCCCAGGTTGTATCTGTGCCCCTATGGAAACAGTTCAATACGACTGGCCGGTTGCGCGGCATACCGCGAAGGCGGCTATCGAATTCCCTGCGCGACACGTTTAACTTGTCTGCAACAATCACCTTAAACCGTCGCAAATACAAGGATTTTGATATGCTCGCCTACCAGATAGCAACCAAAGGGGGTGCAGCCGAACTCGTGGAAATTCCGGTTCCCGATCCCGGGCCCGGCCAGATCCAGGTCCGCATCATGGCCTGCGGATTGAACTTTGCGGACCTGCTGACACAAAAGGGAACTTATCAGGATATTCCCGACGCACCGTTCACACTTGGGATGGAATTGTCGGGAATCGTCACGAAAACGGGCGATTCGGTTGACAATCTATCGGTGGGTGATCGCGTCGCCGTCTTCTCTGGTCAGGGTGGTCTGGCGGAATTCGGCGTTTTCGACGCCGCCCGCGCGATCCCGATTCCCGATGCCATGAGCTTTGACGACGCCGCCGCGCTGCAGATCGCCTATGGCACCAGCCACATGGCGCTGGACCACCGGGCGCGCCTGCAGCCGGGCGAAACATTGCTGGTCACCGGGGCCGCCGGGGGCGTCGGGCTGACCGCGGTTGAAATCGGCAAGCTGATGGGGGCGACGGTGATTGCCCATGCACGGGGTGCCGACAAGCTGGACGTCGCCCGCGCGGCGGGGGCCGATCACCTGGTGGACGATGCCGAGGACCTGCGCGCGCGGGTGCTCGAGCTTGGCGGCGCGGATGTGGTGTATGACGCGGTTGGCGGCGCGGCCTTCAAGGCGGCGTTCCGGGCCTGCAACCCCGAGGGGCGGCTGTTGCCCATCGGATTTGCCAGCGGCGAGGTGCCGCAAATCCCGGCCAACCACCTGCTGGTCAAGAACCTGTCGGTGCTCGGCTTTTACATCGGCGGCTACATGAAGTTCCGCCCCGATCTCGTTCGGGCGAGCTTTGAACAGCTGATCGGTTGGCACGCTGCGGGCAGGTTGCACCCGCATATCAGCCATCGGCTGTCCCTGCCCCGTGTTGCCGAAGGTATGGACCTGTTGCGCACGCGGAAATCCACCGGCAAGGTCATCATCCACCCCGCCGCGGATTAAACCGCGGCCTTGAGCCGGGCGCGCGGCGTCAGGTCGGCAAACGCCGTGCGCAACAATTCGGCAAGGGTTTCGGACACCTCGCCGCCGCTGCGCCCGGCACCGTAGAAATTGATGAAATGCAACGGCAACGGTGGCAGCGCGCCGCAATGGCTGATCACCTCGACATGGGGCGGCTGGGTTCCGTCCAGCATCGCCATCACCGCCAGGTCGGCGGCCACGGTTGCCTCGATGGTGCGATCCGAGTCACTGTCCAGCGCCACGTCCCATTCAATCCCCGCCGCTTCGAACGCCTCGAGTACGATGGGCCGGAAGATACAGTTGCGCCCCTGCGCCAGTTCGATGGGCCGCTTGCGCCACGCCGCGCCGCCCGGCGCACCGATCCAGACCAGCGGCACCGCCGCCAGAACCTCGGCACCGGGCACTTCCTTGGGCTCGGTGGTCAGGATCATGTCGCATTCACCATGTTCAAACCGATCCTTGAGATCGCGGGTGTTGGCGGTGACCAACTGGACCTTGACCCGGGGAAAGCTGGTATTGAACTGCTGCAACACGCGCGGGATTGCCGGATAGACAATGTCATGTGGCACCCCCAGCACGATCTCGCCCTCATAGGCATGGTCGGTCAACCGCGTGATCACCTCGTCATTGAGCGCCACCATGCGGCGCGCATAGGCCAGAAGCTGTTCTCCCGAGGCGGTCAGGGCAATGCTGCGCCCGCTGCGGTCGAACAAATCCAGCCCCAGCAGTTCTTCCAACCGCTTGAGCTGCATGGAAACGGCGGACTGGGTCAGGTTCAGAAATCCGGCGGCCCGCGTGACCCCGCCGGAATCGGCAACCGCCACGAATGAACGCAGGGTGGTGATGTCGAGATTTCTCATATCACGGTTCCTGATGGTTTTGACAACAAATATTGGCTTTGATTATGAACTAAAGCCCCGCATATATCAACACAAATGATCAAACCACCGCGAACCATCGCCCCTACTGAAAGGACATGACCATGGCTTATATTTCCGTTCCCGCTCACCCGCGGACTGATCGCGCGGCCCTCATGACCCGGCTGTCCCGGCGCCTGGGTCTTTGGCGGCAGCGCCGTGCCCTGGCCCGGCTGGATGACGCCGCGCTGGACGATATCGGGGTGACCCGCCGCGAGGCCCGGGCCGAGGCCCGCCGGCCGATCTGGGACGCGCCGGAAAACTGGCACGGCTGAGCCCGGCGCAGCCCGGCAGCCGGGATTCCCCCCGTCTGCCGGAAAAACACCGGGATTTCGGGCATCAATTCCGTCGGATTTACTTGAAAAACCCCGCCACGGGTACGATATTCAAACGGAAAGCTGTCGGACGGTTCCGGCGGCCCCTTTTGATATGAACGGAGACCTTGAATGGCTGAATTCGACACGAGTCACATGACAGGCCGGACTGCCGCCGGTGTGCGCAGTGCGGCGATCGACGAAGGCCTGCGCGCGCATATGAACAAGGTCTACGGCACGATGTCCGTAGGCATGCTGATCACATTTGCCGCCGCCTGGGCCCTGTCCGGCCTTGCCGTCAGCAGCGTGCCGACCGAATACCAGATCGGCGTCGACAAGTACCTGACCGGCCTTGGCGTGGCGCTCTATACCTCGCCGTTGAAATGGGTGGTGATGTTCGCCCCCCTCGCCTTTGTGTTCGGCTTCAACGCCGGCATCAACCGCATGTCCGCCGCCACGGCTCAGACGGTATTCTACGTGTTCGCCGCCGTCATGGGCGTTTCGATCAGCTCGATCTTCCTGGTGTTCACGGGCTATTCGATCATGCAGGTGTTCCTGATCACCGCGATCGCCTTTGCCGGCCTGTCGCTCTGGGGCTACACCACCAAGAAGGACATTTCCGGCTGGGGCAGCTTCCTGATCATGGGCGTGATCGGCCTGGTCGTCGCCATGATCGTTAACATCTTCTGGCCGATGCCGGGTCTGGCCTTTGCCATTTCGATCCTCGGCGTGCTGATCTTTGCCGGCCTGACTGCCTATGACACCCAGAACATCAAGAACACCTACCTTCAGATGGCGCATTCCGGCGACACCGAATGGCTGGGCAAAGCCGCGATCATGGGCGCTCTGAGCCTGTATCTCGACTTTATCAACATGTTCATGTTCCTGCTGCAACTGCTTGGCAACCGGGAATAAACACGGCAACACGCCCGTGACAGACCAAGGCTCCGCCGAACAGAGGTTCGGCGGAGTTTTTTCATTCCGCGCTATCCGTCAATCGCGCCAAGACACGGCCGGTTTCCCGCAAAAATCCCGTACCGCTCGCATCGAAATGCGCTTGAAAGGGGCGGCGGTTGCGTTTAAACGCTGCCTCGGTCCGCCTCAATAGCTCAGCTGGTAGAGCAGGTCCTTCGTAAGGACAAGGTCGGGGGTTCGAGTCCCTCTTGAGGCACCACCGCTCTCCCGGCCCGGCACCGAGCCCGACCCTGACCAGCCGGATGGCTCCGAAGGCGTCTGGCCGATCACATCCCGCCGAAACGCCGGTCGAATCCCCCCGCGACCGTGGATGGCAAACATGCGGGCGCAGTCGGTAATGACATTTTCTTCCCCCCGTTGATCCGCTAAACCACCGCGAAACACTGCAAGGAAGATTTCGATGGACAGCCCCGACAAGCCGCAGATCTATCTCTCGACGCCGCCGGCCTTTGAGGTTCTCGCGTTTTCCGAGACGCTGGCGCGGGTCATGGATAGCACCGAGATCGCCTGTGTCCGTCTGACCCAGAGCAGCCGGGACGAGGATCGCGTTGCGCGGGCGGCGGACAGCCTGCGCGAAATCACCCATGCCCGCGACGTGGCTCTGGTGATTGACGATCACGTCGTTCTGGCCGAGCGGCTGGGGCTGGACGGGGTTCATCTCACCGACGCCGCCCGTTCGGTGCGCGCCGCGCGCAAGGCGCTTGGGCCGGATGCCATCGTGGGCAGCTTTTGCGGCGCCTCGCGCCATGACGGGCTGACCGCGGGCGAAGCCGGGGCGGATTACGTCAGCTTTGGACCGGTCAGGGCCACCGCTCTGGGGGATGGGTCGATCGCCGGGCGCGACCTGTTTCAATGGTGGTCCGAGATGATCGAAGTCCCGGTGGTCGCCGAGGGCGGCCTTACCGCCGAACTGCTGCGCGGCCTGGCGCCGGTCACGGATTTCTTTGGTATCGGCGATGAAATCTGGTCGACGGATGATCCGGCGGCGGCGCTCGCGACCCTGTATCAGGCGATCGACCAGGCCGGTTGAATCCTGTAACCGGGCCCAGACGTCGCGTTTGCAACGGCTTGCACCCCGGTCGGTTTGACGGCACAAGTCGGGCCATGAACGCTTCTACTGTCCCAGTCCTGTGTATCGGTAGCGTCCTCTGGGACGTGATCGGTCGCTCTGCCAGCCACATGCGGCGCGGATCGGATGTGCCCGGACGCATCACCCGCCTGCCCGGCGGCGTTGCGATGAACATCGCCATGACGCTGTCGCGCTTTGGTCTGCGCCCGGTCCTGCTCACCGCCATCGGGCGCGACCCAGAGGGCGACGAGCTGGTGGCCGCCTGCGCCGAACTTGGCATGGTCACGGAACATGTCTATCGCTCCGAAGACCTGCCCACCGACCGTTACATGGCGGTTGAGGGCGCAAACGGGCTGATCGCGGCCATTGCCGACGCGCATTCGCTGGAGGCGGCGGGCGACAAGATCCTGCGCCCCCTGGTCAACGGAACCCTGGGGACCGAAACCGCCCCCTATCAGGGGCACGTGGCGCTGGACGGCAACCTGACCCATTCGCTGCTGGAAAAGATCGCGCAAAGCCCCGCCTTTGCCGACGCCGATCTGCGCGTCGCCCCGGCCTCGCCGGGCAAGGCGGAACGGTTGCTGCCCTTTCTGAACCACCGCCGGGCCACGCTCTATGTCAATCTCGAAGAGGCCGGGCTGTTGTGCCAGACCGAATTCAAGACCTCGCGCGATGCCGCCATCGGCCTGTTGTCGCGGGGGGCGCTCAAGGTTCTGGTGACTGACGGCGGAAATTCTGCCACCGAAGCAGACGCGGATGACATCATCTGCCAGACCCCGCCCGAAGTTCTGGTGACCCGTGTCACCGGCGCGGGCGATACATTCATGGCCGCACATATCGCCGCCGAAGCGTCCGGCGCGGATCGTGAGACCGCGCTCAGCCGGGCACTGCACGCCGCCGCCACCTATGTTTCAGGAGAAACGCCCCTGTGATCGACCCCATCCTATCCGCCGAAGTCCAGAGCGCCCGCCAGCAGAATCGCCCGGTTGTCGCCCTGGAGAGCACGATCATCACCCACGGCATGCCACATCCGCAGAATGTCGAGGTGGCCCGGCAGGTCGAACAGGACATTCGCGACGGCGGAGCGACACCGGCAACCATCGCCGTGATCGAAGGGCGCCTGCATGTGGGGCTGGAACCGAAACAGCTCGACGGGCTGGGCCAGGCCCGCGGGGTTGCCAAGCTGTCGCGCGCGGATTTTGCCGCCTGCCTTGCCACGGGCGGCACCGGTGCCACGACGGTGGCCGCAACCATGATCGCCGCCCGGCTCGCCGGGATCGAGGTCTTTGCCACCGGCGGTATCGGCGGCGTGCATCGCGGCGCCGAGGCCAGTTTCGATATTTCCGCCGACCTGCAAGAGCTTGCACAGACGCCGGTCACGGTTGTCGCCGCCGGGGCCAAGGCCATTCTCGACATCAGCAAGACGCTCGAAGTTCTCGAAACCCTTGGTGTGCCGGTGATCGCGGTCGGCCAGGATGCCTTTCCCGCCTTCTGGTCGGCGCGTTCGCCCTTTGACGCGCCCCTGCGGATGGACGAGGCCGACGCGATCGCCCGCGCCCATGTCATGCGGCGCGACCTGGACATTCCCGGCGGCCAGCTGGTCGCCAACCCGATTCCCGCAAACGCCGAGATCCCGGCCGAGGAACTGGCCCCGATCATCGTCTCGGCCCAGGCCGATGCCGCCCGCCACCGCATCGTCGGCAAGGCCGTGACCCCATACCTGTTGCAACGGATCTATGAGCAGACCCAGGGCCGCTCGCTCACCGCGAATATCGCCCTGGTGCGCAACAACGCCCGCCTTGCCGCGCGGATCGCCCAATCCATGGGCACCATCCGCACCGGCACCGGCTGACGTCACAGGCGGCTATTGTAGCCCGCATCACGAATACATAGATTGCGCGTCGGAACCGGCGGAACACATATGACCACCCCATTCGATGAAAACCCTGCCCCGCGCAAACCCAGCCTTTTTGCAAGGTTGCGTTCGTCTTTCCTGACCGGGCTGGTGGTGATCGCGCCGGTGGGGCTGACCATCTGGCTGATCTGGACGGTGATCGGCTGGATCGACGGCTTCGTGCTGCCGCTCGTGCCACACCAGCTGCGCCCCGAACAATATATCGGCATCAATCTGCGCGGTGTCGGCGTCATCATCTTTCTCGTCTTCACGATTGTCATCGGCTGGATCGGCAAGGGCCTGATCGGCCGCTCGCTGATCCGCTGGGCCGAGAGCATCGTCGACCGGATGCCCGTGGTGCGCTCGATCTATTCCGGCATCAAGCAGATCTCGGAAACCGTCTTTGCGCAATCCGAACGCTCCTTCGAACAAGCCTGCCTGATCCAGTATCCCCGCAAGGATATCTGGGCCATCGGGTTCATTTCCACCACCGCAAAGGGCGAAGTTGCCCGGCGGGCCGAAACCACCGGACAACTGATCAGCGTGTTCCTGCCGACCACGCCAAACCCGACCTCGGGATTCCTGCTGTTCCTGCCCAAGGAAGACGTGATCGAACTCGACATGTCCGTGGAAGAAGCCGCCAAACTGGTGATCTCCGCCGGCCTTGTCTATCCCAACGGCAAGGATCCGACCCGCCCCCCAGACGCCAGCAACGCCGGAAAAACCTGATCAGCTCAGCCGTAGGTGCCGGCAAGATCGACGGTGCTGGCAGTATTCAGCGACCCCTTGTGCGCCGCCAGGAAATTCTCCGCCGCCGCGCGCCCCGCCGCCTTGAGTTTCTCGATGAAATACACGCTGGGCACCAGCTTGGTCGCCACCGACAACTCGTTCATCAACGCGTCATCCGCGATCATGTGCACCAGCACCGGCGCCTTGTCCTCGGTCGTCAACATCCCCTCGTTCAACAGCCGCTGAACAAAGGCGATCGCGCGCAATTCCCGCAGCAGCGACGAATTGAAACTGATCTCGTTGATCCGGTTCTGGATCTGCTGGCTGGTCACCGGCAGTGAATCACGTTCCAGCGGATTGATGTTGATGATCACGATATCGGCGGGCAAATGCCGGGCAAACAACGGGTACAGCGCCGGGTTCCCCGTGTACCCCCCATCCCAATAGGCCTCGCGCCGCCCGGTCTGCGGGTCGTCGATCTCCACCGCCTGGAACACCGTGGGCAGACAGGCCGACGCCAGGATGGCATCCGTGGTGATGTCATCGCCGGAAAACACCCGGATTTTGCCGGTCCGCACTCGCGTCGCGCAAATGAACAGGTCCGGCCCCGCATCGGCACAAACGTGACCATAGTCAAACGCATCGACAATCGGTGTCAGCGGATTGCGATAGAACGGCCCATAGCTATAGGGCGAAACGATCCGCGACCACATGTCCAGCGCCGCGAAACCCGGCGAATACTCCAACGCCTGCGCCACCTGCCCCATGTCCAGCCCGCGCATCCAGTCCACCAGGCGCGCATCCTGCTGACCGGTGACCTGCGACCATAGCCAGTCCAGCTTGGCGCGCGCCCCTTCGCGCCCGCCGGTCACCATCCCCGCCTTGAGCGCGGCCCCGTTCAATGCCCCGGCGGAGGTTCCCGAAATTCCGGCGATCTCGATGTCATCGTCTTCAAGTATCCGGTCAAGCACACCCCACGTAAACGCCCCATGTGCGCCGCCGCCCTGCAAGGCAAGGTTTATCCGCTTCTTCGCTGCCACGTTCTGTCCTTCAGCTTTGGAAAAATACTCCGGGGGTGAACGGTGAAAATCCCGATTTTCACCGGAGGGGGCTGGCCTCCTCCCAACCCGAGTCTATAGCGCGGTCCAACCACCATCCACGCTGATCGTGGTGCCGGTGATCTGCTCCGCCGCGTCCGAGCACAGGAACACCACCGTCCCGCCCAGCTGCTCAACCGTGGCAAATTCCTTGGATGGCTGCCGTTCGAGCATGACCTTCTCGATCACCTCTTCGCGCCCCATGCCGTATTCCTGCATGGTGTCGGGAATCTGCGCCTCCACCAGCGGCGTCAGCACATAACCGGGACAAACCGCGTTTGCGGTGATCGGCTCGCGCGCGGTTTCGAGCGCCACCGTCTTGGTCATGCCCACGACCCCATGCTTGGCCGCCACATAGGCCGCCTTGAACGGGCTGGCGGTCAGACCGTGCGCGCTCGCGATATTGACCACCCGGCCCCATCCCGCCTTGCGCATCAGCGGAAGCGCGGCCGCGGTGGTGTGAAAGGCCGAGTTCATGTTGATGGCGATGATCGCATTCCATTTGTCGACCGGGAATTCGTCGATCGGCGCGACATGCTGGATGCCCGCATTGTTCACCAGGATATCGCAGACACCGGCCTGTTCGATCAGGGCGCGGCATTCGTCGCCGTTGGACATATCGGCCTTGATATAGCGCGCCTCGACACCTGTCTCCTCGGCCATCTGCGCGGCCAGCGCGTGATCCTCGTCGCGGTCGGTGAACGAATTCAGCACGACATTCGCCCCCGCCCGCGCCAGTTCCCACGCTACTCCCAGCCCGATCCCCGAATTCGATCCGGTGATGATTGCGGTCTTCCCCTTCAGCGACATGACAGTTCCCCTGCTTGGTTGGTTGATGCCTGGCAAAATGACATGCTGCACCTGCAAAGAAAACGGTAAACATCGCGCCGCGCCGGTTACCAATTATTAACCAAGTTACGGCACAACCGCGAAGCAGGCGCACATCACAAAAAAACGCCCGCGCGAGGCGGGCGTTGAGTTATTGAGGCAGGTTTCATACAGGCAAGAAACCTATCGAGCAGTGATGTTGTTATACGCAATTCCCGGCCGACGTCCAAGCTAAAAGTTTGAAAAGACATGTATCCCCGGATATCCTGTGGCCAAGCAAAACAAGGCCAGAGCAGGATTGTTGCCAAAGTGCGACTAGTTTTTTTTCCCCGCGCATGCGCGGTCGTCACCGGATTCGCCGCCCACCTCGCTGCCTTTGGCGCAGCGGCGGAATCACCGCATGGCATAGCTATGTATGGCTCTCCGGCGCTACCACCCGATTTTGTGTCCCTGCCCTACGCCAATCCCGACGCCCCCAAGGGCGGGCGGATCGTGTTCGGCAATACCGGTGGTTTTGATTCACTCAACCCCTTTGTCCAAAAAGGCACAGCACCGTGGCAATTGCGCTTCTGGGGATACGAATCCCTGATGGGGCGCTCCTGGGACGAACCGTTCACGCTTTACGGGTTGCTGGCCGAATCGATTCGCACCGCGCCGGACCGCTCCTGGGTCGAATTCACCCTGCGCCCCGAGGCGCGGTTTTCCGATGGCAGCCCGGTCACGATCGAAGATGTGATCTGGTCCTACGAAACACTCGGCGCACAGGGGCACCTGCGCTATCGCGGTTTCGCCAGCCAGATCGATAGCATTGTCCAGACCGGCGCACGCAGTGTCCGGATCAGCTTCAACACCGATGATCGCGAACTTGCACTGATTGCCGGGCTGCGTCCGATCCTGAAAAAGGCCCAGTGGCAGGATCGCGACTTTACCGCCTCTGGCCTTGACACCATCCCGATCGGGACCGGTGCCTATGTGGTCAGCGATTTCGAGCCGGGCCGCAACGTGACCCTGCGGCGCAACCCCGACTACTGGGGCAAGGATCTGCCGTTTCGCCGCGGCACGCAGAATTTCGACGAATTGCGGATCGAGTTCTACGGCGACCAGACCGTGCTGTTTGAAGCATTCAAGGCCGGCGAGCTGACTGCCCTGCGCGAGTTCAACGCCGAAAAATGGGAAACCCAATACGGTTTTCCCGCGGTTCTGCGCGGCGATGTCATCAAATCGGAAATCCCGCATCAACGCCCCTCGGGGATGACCGGCTTTGTCATGAACACACGGCGCGCGCCCTTTGATGACTGGCGGGTGCGCGAGGCGATGCTGCTGGCGTTCAATTTCGAATATATCAACGATACGGTGACTGGCGGCGCGCAGCCGCGCATCTCGTCCTATTTTTCAAGCTCCGAACTTGCGATGCGGCCCGGCCCGGCCACCGGCAAGGTGCGCGACCTGTTGCAACCCTATGCCGATGACTTGCTGCCCGGCGCGCTCGAAGGCTATGCCCTGCCGGTCAGCGACGGCACCGCGCGCAATCGCGGCAACCTGCGCCGGGCGGTCGCCTTGCTGGCCGAGGCAGGCTGGACCGTGCAGGATGGCGAACTGCGCAACGCCCAGGGCCAGCCATTTTCCTTTGACGTTCTGCTGCGCCAGGGGGATGGCGGCAACCAGACCGTGATCGAGATCTACAGCCGTGCCCTTGCCCGGCTGGGCATCCACGCCAGGATCAGCACCGTTGACGACGCGCAATATGCCGCCCGGATCGACCAGTATGATTTCGACATGACCCCCTTCCGGCGCGAACTCTCGCTGTCGCCGGGCAATGAACAAAAGCTCTACTGGGGCAGCGAGGGCGTGGAAATGCCGGGTTCACGCAACCTCATGGGGGTCGCCTCGCCTGCCGTGGACGGGTTGATCGACCGGATGCTCGCGACCGAGTCGCGCCAGGAATTCACCGCCGCCGTGCGGGCGCTTGACCGGGTGCTGACCAGCGGGCGCTACGTGATCCCGATCTGGCAATATGACGTGGGGCGCATCGCCCATGCCCGCCAGCTGCACTATCCCGAGACCCTGCCGATCTATGGCGACCGGACCGAGTTTCTGCCCGATGTCTGGTGGTACGAAGACAATTGACGCCGCGCGCTGGCGCGGCCACCAAGGCCCGTTTCTTGCCTTCGGGCGAAGCAAGCCTGATCCCCCCTGATACGAGGGTCCAGCCCCCGCCCATGTGGTCAATCGGGCCACCATCCCGCGACTGTTAACCATTGTAACAACCGTGCGACAGATCGCCACGTTCCTCTGTTTTCAAGCCTCGCTACTCTGAAATCGGGGAGGCAATGACTTGCCGAAGGGGAAACGCACATGACTTGGACAGACATGACCGCAAACTGGGCGGTTTGGTATCGCAGGCTGCAAACCCGCTTTCCTAATCTGGATGACGGAGCCATGCCATTTTCCAAGGTCGACCGGGGCGGTTTTGAAGCCTATCTGGCCGAAACCCACAACCTGTCCCTGACCGAGGCGCAGGAAGAAATCGATGATTTCCTGTTTGTCGAATCCCTGATCCTTGAAAACAACGACGATCACGAGGCCGCCTGACTGCGCGCGCAACGTCCGGAACCGAAAGGCGGCTCAGGTCAGCGACGTCACCCACAGGATCGTCGCGTCATCTTCGCTGACCGAAACGACATTATGGCCCATCGCGGCGTCATAATAGGCGCTGTCGCCACGGCGCATTTCGACAGGTTCATAGAATTCCGTATAGAGCTGTACCACGCCGGTCAGAACATACAGGAATTCCTCGCCATCGTGGCGCACCCAGCCGTCGAATTCCTCCATCGAGCGGGCGCGGACACGGGCGCGATAAGGCAGCATCTGTTTCTTTGTCAGCGTCTCGGCAAGCAATTCGTGCTCATAGGTTGCGGTGGCATGTTCCGCCCCCTCGCCGGTCCGGGTCACCGCCATCCGGCCATTGACCTGCCCGTTTCGCGGCGTCGTGAACAGTTGCGGCACCGAGATGCGCAGCCCCACGGCGAGCTTTTTGAGCGCGTCATATGTCGGTGACATCTGGCCATTCTCGATCTTGGACAGCGTCGACCGCGCCAGCCCGGCCTGCTGGGCCGCCTGTTCCAGGGTCCAGCCCTGCGCCTTGCGCAGATCGCGCACCCGCATCCCGAGGTCCAGCGGCTCGGCTACGGTGTCCTCGCCCGCACTACGGGCAACACGGATGAGGGATTTGGGATCGCGCGGTGTCATTGCGGTTCTATATGGGGGGCGGGCGCGGCTTGCAACGTCCCACGGGCCGGGCTAGCCACGAACCATGCCGTCGATATTTGACAACGGGCCACCGCCGCCCTGCCCCGCCCCCTTTAACCTGGCCGCCCATGTCCTGGGTCGCGCCGGATCGGACCCGGACAAGATTGCCCTGTCGGTTCTCGGAGCCGACACCTCGTGTGACTGGACCTATTCCCGGCTTGAAGCCGCCGTGCGGGGTACCGGAACCGGGCTGCTGCGGGCCGGGCTGGCGCCGGGGGACATCCTGTTGATGCGGCTGGGCAATACGGTGGATTTCCCGATCGCCTATCTCGGCGCGATTGCCGCCGGGATGGTGCCGGTGCCCACGTCGTCGCAGCTGACCGAGCCGGAAACCGCCCGGATCATCGCCGAACTGTCGCCCGCGGCGGTGTTGCGCGATCCGGCGGTGGCCTGCGCCGACCATCCGCGCCAGATCGACCTCGCGGCCCTGCGCGCAATGCGAGGCAATGCCCCCTGTGACTGGAACATGGGCGATCCGAACCGGCTCGCCTATGTGGTCTATACCTCGGGCACCTCGGGCAAGGCGCGCGCCGTTGCCCACGCGCATCGGGCGATCTGGGCGCGGCAGATGATGGTGGACGGCTGGTACGCGCTTACTCCCGAAGACCGGCTGTGCCATGCGGGCGCGTTCAACTGGACCTACACGCTGGGCACCGGGCTGATGGACCCCTGGACCATGGGGGCAACGGCGCTGATCCCGGAACCCGGCACCGTGTTGGAGGCGCTTCCGGGGCTGTTGCGCAGACACCGGGCATCGATTTTTGCCGCCGCGCCGGGCGTTTACCGCAAATTCCTGGGAGACGACAGGCATCTGGACCTGCCCGACCTGCGCCACGGGCTATGCGCCGGGGAAAAGCTCTCGCCACAGCTGCGCGCGGCGTGGACCCGCGCCACCGGCCGCGCGCTTTACGAGGCTTATGGCCTGTCCGAATGCTCGACCTTCATCTCGTCCAGCCCCGGCAACCCGGCGCGGGGCGCGGCACTTGGGCAACCGCAAACCGGTCGGCGCGTGGCAATCGTTGGTCCGCAGGGCCCGGTGCCGCTGGGCGAGCACGGGGTGATCGCCATCCATCGCACCGATCCCGGGCTGATGCTCGGCTATCTGAACGCGCCGCAGGAGAGCGCCGCCAAGATGCAGGGTGACTGGTTCCTGACCGGGGATCTGGGCGCGATGGCCGGGGATGGCCAGATCACCTATCTCGGGCGCAATGACGACATGATGAATGCCGGTGGCTTCCGTGTCTCGCCGCTCGAGGTCGAAGCGGCGCTGGCGGGCCACCCCGGCATCACGCAGGTAGGCGTCACCGATATCGAGGTGAAACAGGACAGCCGGGTCATCGTCGCCTTTTATACCGGCCCCGTGCCACTGGACGAAACCGGGCTGGCGTCTTATGTCCAGACCAAGCTGGCGCGCTACAAGCAACCGCGCGCCTATGTTCACCTGCCCGCGCTTCCGGCAAGCGCAAATGGCAAGCTGCTGCGCCGTGCGTTGCCAGCATATTACAAGGCGCAGACCAAATGACCGACCAGACCATCTCGCTCGACATTCTTTCCGATCCGATCTGCCCGTGGTGCTATATCGGCAAGGCCAATCTCGATGCGGCGCTGGCGTCGGTTCCCGATCATCCCTTTGTGATCCAGTGGCACCCGTTTCAGCTGAACCCCGACATGCCGGCTGGCGGCATGGGGCGGCGCGACTATCTGGAAACCAAGTTCGGCGGCAAGGAAGGCGCCGCCCGCGCCTATGCCCCGGTGGTCGAACGCGCCGAGGCGGCGGGCCTGACCATCAATCTCGAAGCCATGACCCGCACGCCCAACACGCTGGATGCGCACCGGCTCATCCACTGGGCCGGGATCGAACACAAGCAGCTGCCCGCGGTGGATGCGCTGTTTCAGGCCTATTTCGTCGATGGCCGCGATATCGGCGATCATGAAACCCTCGCCGATATCGCCGATAGCATCGGCATGGATGCCTCTGTGGTGCTGCGCCTGCTGGGCTCGGATGCGGATCGCGACGACATCATCAAGCGTGATGCCAACAGCCGCGAGATGGGGGTCAATTCGGTGCCGACCTTCATCGTCGCGGGCAAACACGCGGTGCCCGGCGCCCAGCCGCCGGAATTGTGGCGGCAGGTCATCGGCGAATTGATGGATCAACTGACGGCCAGCGCCGCATCCTGATCCCGCGGCGTTCGCCTCGACACCCGCAACACCACAAATTTGCAGGGTCACCTGTGCATCAATCGATATGGCACGATACCGGTCCCTGTGTTAGCGCCATCCGGTAGCGCGGAGTCCAGATCATGAAAAATCCCATGTCACGCGGTGAGTTCATCGCGCTTATTGCGATGATGTTTGCAACCATTGCGTTTTCCATCGATGCGATGTTGCCCGCCATGCCCGATATCGGGGCCGAGCTCAGCCCCGAAGATGTCAACCGCGCGCAGCTGATCCTGACCTCTTTTGTGCTCGGCCTTGGCATCGGCACCTTTGTCACCGGTCCGCTTTCGGACAGTTTCGGACGCAAGCCGGTGATCTTTGCCGGCCTCGGGCTCTACATGGTGGCGGCGGCCGTGGCCTGGTACAGCAGCGCGCTTGAGTGGCTGCTTGTGGCACGGGTGATCCAGGGCATCGGTGCCGCGGCCCCGCGCATCGTCGGTATCGCCATCATGCGCGATCTGTTTGCGGGCCGCGAAATGGCCAAGATGATGTCGATCGCGATGATGATCTTTACCATTTTCCCCGCCTTTGCCCCGATGATCGGGGCGCTGATCATCGCCTTTGCCGGATGGCGCAGCATCTTTCTCGCCTTCATCCTGTTCGCGAGCATCACCGCCTTGTGGATGTCCCTTCGCCTGCCCGAGCCGCTGCCCCCCGAAAACCGCCGCCGGTTCCGCGCGCCATTGCTGCTGGATGCGGTGCGCGAGATGTTTGCCCATCCGACCGTGCGCCTGTCGATCCTGGTACAATGCCTGTGCCTCGGGATGCTCTTTACCCTGCTGAGCCAGGTACAGCCGGTCTATGACATCATCTTTGACGAGGCCGACAGCTTCCCTTTCTGGTTCGGGGCCATCGCCCTGATCTCTGGCGGCGCAAGCATCCTGAATGCCGCCGTGGTCGGGCGCGTCGGGATGCGGCGCATGGTGACCTGGTCGCTTGCGGCGCAGCTGGTTGCTTCGGGCACCGTGCTGGTGCTGGCGGAAATCGGGCCGGGCCGCGACGTGATGTTCATCCTGTTCGTGATCTGGCAAACCTCGGTCTTTTTCATCGCGGGCACCACGCTGGGCAATCTCAATGCCATCGCGATGGAACCGATGGGGCATATCGCGGGCATGGCTGCCTCGGTCACAGGGGCCATTGCCACCGTATGCGCGGTGCTCATTGCCGCGCCGATTGGCCTGCTCTTTGACGGTACGCTGATTCCGCTGGCAACCGGCATCTTTACCTGCGCCGTGATCGGCTTTGCCCTGATGCTGCATATGGGACGGATCGAAAAGCGCAGCCTCGCCTAGGTCGCTCTGCCCGATTGCGCTATGCTCTGCCTGAGACGCACAGCGAGGGAACGCGGATGCCGGATGAGTATTACGACCTGGGCACCCATAGCTGCCCGGTGACAACCGCATCGCCCGAGGCGCAATTGTGGTTCGACCGGGGGCTGGTCTGGACCTACGGGTTCAATCACGAAGAGGCCGTCGCCTGTTTCCAGCGGGCGCTGGCCCATGACCCTGACTGCGCCATGGCACATTGGGGCGTCGCCTATGCGGGCGGGCCGAATTACAACATGCCGTGGGAGCTTTTTGACGAGGCCGGGCGCGTCAGGGCGCTGGCGCTTGCCTATGACGCCACGCAGGCCGCCCTGGCCCTGGCCGACCGCGCCACGCCCGCCGAACAGGCCCTGATCCGCGCCCTGCCCGCCCGCTATCCGCAACGCGATCCGGCCGAGAACATGCAGGCGTGGAATCACGATTTCGCCGATGCCATGCGCGCCGCGTTTGCCGCGGTGCCCGATCAACTGGACCTGCGCAGCATCTATGTCGAGTCGCTGTTGAACCTGACGCCCTGGCAGATGTGGGATCTCGTCCGGGCACAGCCGGCGGAAGGTGCCGCAACCCTGGAAGCGCAACGCACCCTGGAGGACGCGATGGAGCATGTGCCCGGTGCGATGCGGCATCCGGGCTTGCTGCATCTATACGTGCATCTGATGGAAATGTCGCCCTTTCCTGAAAAGGCACTCAGGGCTGGGGATGTCCTGCGCAGGCTGGTGCCGGATGCGGGGCACCTGATCCACATGCCGACCCATATCGATGTGCTGTGCGGGCAATATCACGATGTCGTCCACTGGAACCAGCGCGCCATCGAGGCCGACCTGAAATATTACGCGCGCCAGGGGGCGTTCAACATCTACACCGGCTATCGGCAGCACAATTACCATTTCGTTGTCTATGGCGCGCTGTTCCTTGGCCAGATGCAGCCCGCCCTCGACGCGGTGCGGGGCATGGCCGAAACCGTGCCCGAAGACATGCTGCGCATCCAGAGCCCGCCCATGGCGGACTACTTCGAAAGCTACATGGCGATGGAGCCCCATATCCTGATCCGGTTTGGCCGCTGGCACGATGCCATCGCCCTCGACCTGCCCGAAGACCCCGAGCTTTACTGCACCCTGACCGCTACCACCCATTATGCCCGTGCCGTGGCCTTTGCCGCTCTGGGGCGCGTGGCCGAAGCCGAAGCCGAAGAACAGCGATTCCTGACTGCCCGGGCACGGGTTCCGGCAACCCGGCTGATGCACAACAACACCGTCACCGACCTGCTGGCCATTGCCGCGGAAATGCTGCGCGGTGAAATCGCGTATCGCAAGGGGGATTTTGCCGCGGCGTTTGCCCATCTGCGCCGCTCGGTCGATCGCGACGACGCGTTGCCCTATGACGAGCCCTGGGGCTGGATGCAGCCGGCGCGCCACGCGCTTGGGGCGCTGCTCTTTGAGCAAGGGCATGTTGACGAGGCCGAGGCCGTCTATCGCGAAGACCTGGGTCTGGGCGGGCAACGCAGCCGCGCCACCGTACACCCGGACAATGTCTGGAGCCTCAAGGGGTTGTATGATTGCCTGCTGGCGCGAGGGGAAATGCACGAACGCGCCCAGGTCAGGCAGCGGCTCGACATGGCCCTCGCGCGGGCGGATCGGACGGTGGCCGCATCCTGTTTCTGCGCCCAAAAGGCGATGCGGGCGGCCCCGTGACCCGGGCCGCCGATTGACCGGAGCGACAATACCGCCCGGTCAGAGCTTGCGGCTATAGGTCCAGGTCGGCACCGCCGTATCGCGCGCCACGGAATAGCTTTCGGCATCCCCGAGATATTCGAAACCGCAATGGATCAGCACCCGCGCCGAGGCCGGGTTATCCTGAAACACACTGGCAAACATCGTGCTGCTGCCCAGCGGATTGGCCCGCACCAGCGCCTCGACCGCCTCGGAGGCCAGCCCGGTATTCCAATAGATCGGCGCGACCCAGTATCCGACTTCCGACTGGTTGCGATCAAGCCGGTTAAGGGAAATCACGCCCTTGAGCTCGGCCCCGCCGGATTTCGTGCCATCCATCGCCCAGACATCTTCTGTGCGGTCCTCGGACATGGCACGGGAAATGAACCCTTCGACCAGACCGGGCGGCAGCGGATGCGGAATCGAGGTGGTCATACGCGCGACGCGTTCATCGCTGCCATAGAGTTCGATCAATCCCTTGTCCGAACGGCGCAGCGGGCGCAAATCGAACCGCTCCGTCTCAATGGCCGGTTGATTGATGATCTGATCCAATTTCATGCGCCTGTCCCTCCTCCGAACAACACAAACTACACGGACAACGTGGCGGCAGCCATCATCCTACCAATTGGGCGTTCCCGATGGCCGTTTCAACACCGGGCACCGCAAGTTGCCCGAAAAATCGTGAACAAGAACAGTATCGCCGAACATCTGAGCAGAATTGAGGCGATATTGCCGACGCCACATGCCAGCCCGTCCTGAACACGAAAAAGGGACCGGCGCTGACCGCCGATCCCTTGTAAACCTGAGCGCTCTGGCCTGGTTCTACTCGGCAGCCTCGGCGACGGGCATGACCGATACAAAAGTGCGCCCCTTCAGACCCTTGTGAAAGGTCACGGCACCATTGGCGGTCGCAAAGATCGTGTGATCCTTGCCCATGCCAACACCTTCGCCCGGCCAGAACTTGGTCCCGCGCTGACGCACGATGATGTTGCCGGAAATGGCGGACTGGCCACCATAGAGTTTGACGCCAAGACGGCGCCCCGCGGAATCGCGACCGTTACGGGAGGAACCGCCAGCTTTCTTATGTGCCATATTCTCTCTCCTTAACCTTTGGCCAGTTCTTTGGCCTGTTCGATCCAGCCTTCACGCTCGATCCGGCCCTTGAACGACAGTTGCTCATCCATAGCAGCAACGTCCTCGTCGGTCCATGCCGCAACCTGAGCAAAGGTCGTCACGCCAGCGGCGTGCAGCTTTTTCTCAAGGGCGGGGCCAACGCCGGACAGCTTTTTCAGATCGTCCGCGCCCTCAACCGCTGCCGCTTCGGCGGCGGGGGCCTGCTTGGCTTCGGTGGCCGCAACGGCAACCGCCGCAACCGAACCCGCACCAACAGCAGCCTTGACACCGGTCTTGTCGGCACCCGAGGACAGGATGTCGGTCACCCGGACCAGGGTCAGCTTCTGGCGGTGCCCCTTGGTGCGCTTGCTGGAATGCTTCCGGCGGCGCTTGACAAAGTGGATGACCTTTTCGCCCTTGACCTGGTCAACGACCTCGGCCTGAACGCCGGCACCCTCGATCAGGGGCGCGCCAACGACGGTTTCATCACCGCCCAGCATCAGGATCTCGTTGAACTGAATTGTTTCGCCAGCGTCAGCAGCCAGTTTTTCAACGCGGAGCACATCGCCCGCCTGAACCTTGTACTGCTTGCCGCCGGTCTTCATGACCGCAAACATGCGCCTGTTCCTTTGTCTACCGCGTCCTGTGGTCCCCGTTTCCGGTGTTCATGGCCCGGTATGCCCGGTGCCACCGCAGACAGCGCGCCCATCCCTGGGCGATATGATACATAAACCCGGCGCGATGACTCGCGCCGGGATGCGCGCTTATGGCCAGATCAGAGCAGGCTGTCAACCGGATTCCGGGTCAGATGTCGCTGCCATTCATCGCCTGCGCCACGGCCAGGCCCAGCCTGTAGGAGATATCGTTGTAAACCCGGTCGAACCCGATGAACAGTGCCGCATTCAATGCCTTGCCTGCGGCGGACTGCGAAAAATCGGAATAGGCGCGCACGGTGCCACGTTCGAGCGGCTGATACGCCATCAGCAGGAAGCCGTAGATCCAGCTTGTCGTGTCGGCGCGTAGCTCCGCTTCCCGCGACCAGACCTCGGTCAGGATGTCGCCATCCGCCATGCCTGCCCCGCCGCCATCCGCCAGGCCGCGCAGAAACTGATAGTTGGACTCCAGCGCCGAGGTCACGTTGCGCTCGATCAGGTCGTTGATCTCGACAAAGCGCGTCACCTCGGCCAGGTGGGCATCCTCCCTGCCCGCCAACTCGCGATACCGCGCCCGCGCCAGATCTTCCACCGCCGGGTCCGCCATGGCCACCCGGCCCGCGTTCTCGAGCGTCAGGATACGCTGCCCCTGTTCGGTGTCGAAAAATGCCACCACCGCGCGCATGTCAGCCTCATCCAGTGTTTCCACCAGGGCGGCGACCAACACCGCACCCATGCTGTCCGCATCATACAGCGCGGCGACCTGCTCGTGGAAAAAGCGTCCGGCCCGCCCACCGAGCATGTCTGCCTCGAGCGCCTCCCCATGGCGCAGCCCCTCGTCGCGCAGGATCGCCGTCACCTCGTCCAGCCGCAGCACCCGCGCGACCTCGCCCCCCGGCACATCGGCCCAGGCAACCGTGACCAGCAGCCACAATGCCGCAACCGCCGCCACGCCCCTTGGCCAGATCATCTCAGATGTCCTGCCCCGGATGCAATTCGCTCATGCGCCCGGCCAGCACCTCGAAGCGATTGGCCATGATCTCGTATTGCACCGCGTTGAGCAGTTCATAAACCAGCACCATTTCCGGCTCTTCCAGCGCCTCGACATAGGCGGCAATGTCAGAATCCGAAAACGAGCGATAGGTATAGGCCGCCCCCGCAAGCGCCGATTGGCGCAGTACGGGCAGCAATTCCGGTTCCTGAGCCTTGAACATCAACCGCAGATCCTCCGGGTCCATGCGCAGTTCGACAACGCCCGCCGCCGCCGCCGCCATGAGAAAACGAAACTGGATTTCCTGCATCGCGCGCAGGCTGCCGCCCGAGGCATCGATGGCCGCGTTCATGCGTTTGAACAGTTCCAGTCGCGGGCTGCCGGATGCAACCATATCCGCCACCAGCATTTCCCCCGCGCGCGCGGAATCTTCGTCTTCGTTCATATGGGTCTGGTTCTCGACCACCACCAGCCGCTGCCCCAGGTCGCCCGCATAGAACTCAACCGCATGGGCCAGTGCCGCGTCGCTCAGGGTCTGTTCGAGAATCTGCAACGCCATGTCATGCATCACACCGGTGTCGAATACCTCTGCCGCCAGCCGTTCCCAATCCGCCCCGAAGGCGTTCTCGTCCACGCCCAGCATATCCGGCGCCGACCCGGCCGAGAGCGCGATACTGTCCAGCGCCACGTCAAAACCCGTTACCTGCAAAAAGGCCTCGATCCGGTCCCGCTCGGCGGCCCGCACGACGCCGGAATACAGCAACAGCACGACACAGCAGCAAAGCGCAAGAACACGCATGAAGAACGGGCGAACCGGGAGCCGGGCAAGATGATGTGACATGCCCAAAAGCGTAAGCAATTTCCGCGCGACTACAAATGAAATTCACGAGAACAGGCCACCATCGCAAAAACGGCCCTTGCCACCCCCGCCGATCCCGATTAAACGCAGCCACCAGACCCCCGCGGAGAGGTGCCGGAGTGGTCGAACGGGGCGGTCTCGAAAACCGTTGAGCCTTCACGGGTTCCCAGGGTTCGAATCCCTGTCTCTCCGCCACTATCCCCCTGAAATTCGAAGATAATTCACGCATTTCTGGGCGTAGTGTGCTTTCTGCCATTGGAGATATTCTCAAGCAAAGGTGTCATACTATGACCCCTTTTGGGCCTTCCGGCTATGCCGAATATGCCCCCTTGGGCCGGTTTCTATGCCCCTTCCCACCGCTGACAGCACTCTCCAACCATGAAAAAAGGGACCCCGCAATCACGGGATCCCTTCGTCATTTTTCTTGACGTTTCTTATCGAAATCCGTTGTCATCATCCGCGGCCTTGTTGCCTAAATCAGGTTCTGAGCGGAGTTCCCCTTTCCCCGGACGGACTTATCCTACGGCCACTGTGACGGGTATGCCAAGCGCGGTGTAGCCATTCGGCACGTCCATGCGGACCTGCAGCTCCGCGACCTGGCGGTCGAAATCTCGAGCCATCAGTGACTGACCAAGCAGCTTGATGCAGTTCATTTTGGCCTCAACCCGGCTCCGACGGTGACACCCGCTCCATCCACTGCCCGGCAGGCGCATCCGCAGGATGCTGCCGAGAGGGGTCGCCAGATGGCTCGGCCCAGGTACTTCGAAGCGCGCAGAGCTTCGTTGCGTGCGACGGCACCTGGGCTCGTCGGCTTCCATGGCTTGGCGTTCTGGCGTGGCGGGATGACCGCGGGCGGCAATCGCTTCATGACATTTGCGCGTGTCATAGGCGCCATCGGCGGTCACGGAACCGATCTGCTCATCAGCCGCAATCTGGTCCAAAAGCTCGGGCAAGATGGGCGCATCGCCAATGTTGCTGCCCGTGACTTCGACGGCCCGGACCTCCAGTGTTTCCTCATCAATACCGATGTGTACCTTGC
Organism: Microbulbifer sp. S227A; assembly: GCF_049800935.1. Lineage (NCBI taxonomy): Bacteria > Pseudomonadati > Pseudomonadota > Gammaproteobacteria > Cellvibrionales > Microbulbiferaceae > Microbulbifer > Microbulbifer sp. S227A. The sequence continues at coordinate 269,778 of NZ_JBNAFZ010000001.1, forward strand.
GCCAGATACGCCGTTTGGGGCCACCGTGCTTGCGCGCGTTCCACTCTCCTTCGCCCTCGGCCTTGATACCTGTGCTGTCGATCAGCAGGTTCAGCGGACCCGCACCGCCACGGTACGGGATCGCCACATTCAGCGTTCGTTGACGGCGACACAGGGTGCTGAAGTCCGGGACTTTCCAGTCAAGCCCTGCCAGACGCAACAGGCTTTCGACGAACCCTGTCGTCTGCCGAAGGGGCATGCTGAACAGCACCTTCATCGTCAGACACGCCTGGATCGCCGCGTCGCTGAAGCTCGGCTTTCGGCCGCGTTTGCCGGTCGGTGGCGCTCGCCATGTCATTTCTGGATCAAACCAGATCGCCAGCGATCCGCGCCGCTTCAAGCTTTCATTGTAAGCCGACCAGTTCGTGGTCTTGTACTTCGTAGGGGCCCAACTGCTCATGCCATCCAGCCATCATGCTGGATTCACGCAGTGAATCCCTCACCCGATTTGTGCAACAAGGCCACGGCGACCGAATAAAACGACCCCGGCACGTCGCGGCAACCGGGGTCAGAGGGTTTCCATGACGGCTGTCATTTCGCCCTTGAAGATCGCCAAGAAGGCAGAGTTAAGCAGTTCCGCCTTGGCGCGGCTATCCCTGGCCCAGGATCTGTTCGATTACGCGGGCCTGTTGCAGGCGACCGTCGGGATCGGGGCCGGTCTTGAGGTCGGTGAAGGCCTCGGACCAGCGCGAGGTGCGTGTGCGGATCGGGGGCTGGTCGGAGGCGATGACATCCATCACCACGGCGGCGACCTCGTCGGCGGTTTGGTAGATATCTCCGCCCTGCCGGTTCTGCGAGCCGCCGATGTATCTTTGCAGGATGGGCAGGTATTCGTCATCCAGCATCCCGCCGGTTTCCTCGACCTGTTTCAACACGTTGCTGACGAATTCCGATTCGATCCCGCCGGGTTCGACCGAGGTGAAATGGACCCCGAAACTCGGGGTGATATAGCTGGCCATCGACTCGGTGTATCCTTCGACGGCGAACTTCGCGGCACAATAGATCTCGTTGAACGGCTGCCCGACAAGCCCGCCAACCGAAGAGATATTGATCACATGCCCGGTGCGCGCCTTGCGCATATGCGGCAACACGGCCTTGGTACAGCGCACGACACCGGTAAAGTTGATGTCCAGGATTTTCTGTATGTCCGCTTCGCTGGCCTGTTCGGTGCTGCGCACAAAGCCGAGGCCCGCATTGTTCACCAGCGTGTCGATGCGCCCCTGTTCGGCGATCACGCGATCGACGGCGGCATCTACCGACGCCATGTCCTGCACATCCAGCTGCAAGACATGCAAAGACACGCCTGCATCCCGTGCGGCGGAATCCAGCGCGCCGCGCCGATCCAGGTTTCGCATCGTGGCATAGACCGTGTGACCGGCCCTGGCGGCCTGAACCGAGATTGCAATCCCGAGTCCCGTGGAAGTGCCTGTGACGAGTATGATCTTGCTCATGTGGTGTATCCCTTTTCGGATGGAGGTCAGGCTGCGATCGAGAGCCAGACCCGGTCAAAGGTCTGCTCGATGAGTAAAGGATCAAGCGCCGCTCCGCTAAGGGCGGACCCACGCGCGAGCTGCATGGCAGGGGCGATCAGCAATAACGACAACACGCCGGGGTCGAGCGCCACCAGCGTGCCATCATCCACGCCCCGGCGCAGGATGGCGGCGATGTCCCGAGCATACCCGTCAACGATGGCTTGCTGGTCTGCTGTCAGGATCTTGGCGGCACCGGCATATTCGAGGAACAGGAGTTCGCGCGGGCTCCGCTCCACGAAATCGAACATACGGAACCACATGGCGCGGATCACGTGGGCGGTATCCCCCTCATCCTGCGCCATCAGGCGGTCGTGAAATGCGGTCTTGATTTCCATATAGACCTGCCGCAGCATCTCGTCCTTGTTTGCGTAATGCACATAGACGGTGCCTGCCGAGACCTGCGCGCGCTTGACCACCCCGGCGACGGACACCGCACCAATTCCCTTTTCGACCGTTTCGGCCACCACCGCATCGCGCAATCTTTGGCGGGTCGCGTCCTTTGTGGTTCTGGGCATGGTCCACTTCCCCCGTTTCTTGAGGGGGGATTTATGATAATGAATATTCATTATCAATACGGGGCACAGATTTTTTTACCGGCCGCCAGCCAAGTCAGGCCCCGTCAAGTCCCGTCGCGGAACAGGTAGATCGGGCTGGTCCAGACCTGGTTGCCGTCTTCCAATGTCGCGCAGATCCAGATCGGTGTGTCACCGGTTTCGTGGATCGCAACCGTTTCGCGCAGGTTGATGTCGCGCGCGAGCGGCGCATCGGGCAGCCGCTGGACCCGCAATTCACGGGCAAGCCCGCCCGCCTCCATGACCACCGGATCGGCCCCGACCTGCGCCAGCGGCACAGACAGGTTGCCAAGATTGGTCATGATATCCAGCGTCGCGCCTTCCTCGCTGCTCAGCCAGGTGTCAAATCCCATCATGTTGCCGGTGGTCACCGCGTTCCAGACCACCGCGCCAGAGCCGGTCTGGTCCATTCGCTGCTCATGATTCAGCCGGTTGATACGCTCGAACCGCTCGATGCGGGCTCCGCCGAAATCGGCCCGCCCGCGCCAGGTGGTATTGCGCCCCCGGCCACGGTATTCGGCACCCGACCACATGACCCGAACCCGGTTGCCAAGATCGGAGTCGCCATAGGGCCGAATGCGCTTCAGAACGGTGGTCGCATCGCGCAGTTCAAGGCTGACGATCCCGCAAGGTGCCTTGACCGACACATCGATTTCGGCGCTGTCACCATGGATGCGAACGATATCGCCAAGGGTACATTCATCGACCGCCCTGGTTTGCGTATCCGGAAACGCCTCGGGATTGCGCAGGTACAGGGTGCCGCCCTGCGGCAACCTTGCCGAAAGATCGACAAAGACCCGCGGGCCGGTGGTGCCATAGGTATGCCGCCGCCGGATCGCCTCGAAAATGCCGGCGCGGGTATTCTCTGGCGTCACGAAACAGGTCAGGCCGCCATAGGCCCCAAACACCGAGGCACCGGGATAGCTGGCCCCTGGACGTCCCTTGTGCCCGTCGCTGTTGCAGACCACGCCAACCCGCCGGCGCAGGGGAAAGCCGTCGGTCAGGATCCATTCGAAACTGCCCCATGCGGAATGCATTTCGACCGCAGCTTCAAAGCGCGGATCATGGTCGAAAAAGATATTGGCATAGCGCCCGCCGACATGGGCGTACATGATGGTTTCGGTCGGCTCCTGATCCAGCCTGGCATAGAGTTCGGTCAGGGTATGCGCATCGTTCGCCACGTCCGCGCGGTCGGCAACAAGCGCATGAGAACAGCGATAGATCGGCGCGCCCTCGTCCATGTAGAACACGTTGTGATCGCCGCCCACCGCCGTGTTGCCCGACCATTCATATCCCGGCAGCACCGTGAACCGGCCGGGATCGTTGACCTCGGCGGTGATCTCGTTCAGGCGTTTCCAGAACCGGTCGGTGATCTGGAAGTCGTTGCCCTGGTGGCTGGTCACGTCAAGGAATGACTTGTTGCGCGCAAAGTCGAAGTAATATTCGGCGATATTGGTGCCCACGGTCTCGCCGGTCTGTCCATGCAGGTCGCCCCAGAAATGCACCGCGTCGCGTTCGGCAATGACCAGCGGCCCGGTCCGGACCACCTGCCCCGCCTCATCGGTCAGCGTGATCACTAGATCGCCCTCGCTCTCGCAGCTAAGCCCTTCCAGCGTCATTGCACCGCTCTCGGGGGCAAAATCGATCATTTCGGGCAGACCATCGACCGGCTGCGAGGCGCTCAGAGCAAAGCGTCGCGGTCCCTGCACGGTTGGGTTGCCCCAGCGGTCTTCGGCCTTGATGCCAAGATGAAACGCCTGCCCAGGCCGCCGCAGCGTCGGAAGAACCGCGAGATGACGCGTTGCCGGACCCGGCACAACGGTAACAAAGAGCGGATCACCGGGCACCGGCACATGCACGCCGGTCGCCTGTACATCCGCCATCACCCGGAACACCCGCCCGGAATCCAGAAACGTCGGCATCAAGAGGCCCGGGCTGCCCCCGGTCGTGTCGCCGATGACGATCTCGATGGTTTCACCCGGCCGCAGATAACCGCCGCTCTGATATACGGTCAGGGTTTCGTTCCACGGGCGCTGGCCGCCATTGCGATCGTATTTCAGGTTGAGCCGCCCCTCGCCCCGGCTGTGTGCCGTGACATAATTGGGCGCCGTGGGGTCGGTGGTCTGCAACACCCCGGCGTCCGAAATCAGGCGAAAGGCAATCCGCACGCTGCCGGTATCATCAAGCCCCAGCTTGCCAGTCCGATAGCGGATGCGAAAGGTCTGATAGGTGCGCACTTCGGCGGTGCGCGGCCCCTCCATGGTCGCCGTACCATACAGCGCATCGTCGTCACCGGGTCGCGTCACGAAACCGGCTTCGCCAACAAGCGCGGGGTCGACGGGGCGATGGGGAAGGGTCATGGATGAATCTCCGTGGTAAAATATACTATATAGTATTATAGCGCCTTGGATTGCTTGTCACCTGCCAATCCGGCGGCCTGGCACGCCAATTTTCCACGCCATTTTACGTATTGCAGTTACCTCTACATTGCTCACTGCAACATCAAGACGTTGACGCTCTCAATTACACTATAGTTTATTACGTTTCTCTCAGTGCTCAGGGGCGTCCCGTTGCGCAGGTTCACCCCCCGTGCGCTGGCTGGGACCGGGCAGAGGCGTGACCCCGAAGCGGCAAACGCGCCAATAGGATCCGTCCCCGGCGGCTCTGCGGTTCCTTCTGCCGACACGGGCCGTTATGGTTCGCCAAGTCACGCCAGCCCGGAAGGCCAGATGCAGAAGAACGATATTGCCGAAGGTGAAAACAAGCTGACGCGGCTGCTGCGCGACATTCTGGAACGCGAGATCCGGCAAGGATCGAACAAGCGTAACGCGCTTCGCATTGCCCTGGTCTGGGCAATCAACTCGGATTTGCTCGAACCCGGCGCGCGCCTGCCCCCGGAAACCGTACTGGCCCGTGACCTTGGCGTCAGCCTTGGCACGGTGCAGGCGGCGCTGCGCCAGGTGCAGGACCTGGGCCTGATCGAACGCCGCCGCCGCGATGGCACCCGTGTCGCCGAAGGCACGGCATTTTCCCCGGCGATCTGGCATTTTCGCATGCACCTGGCCAAGACAGGCGAACAGTTCCGGATCATGCAGCAACAAATCGACATTCAGCAAAGCGCCGAACAGGGGCGGTGGTGCGATCACCTGGGCACCCTGCCCGGCTATCTGGTCATTCGCCGCCGGATCGAGGGCACTGCCGGTATCCGCATCGGTGCCGAGATGCGGTTCGATCCGGCGCTGGTACCGCCACAGTTGATTTCGGCCAGCGAGCTGCGCCTGACCAACCTGCGGACGGTAATCGAGCAGAAGCTCAAGATCAGGGCGGCCAGCGCCACGCATAATGTCAGATACGAGGATGTCGATCCACGCGTGCTCGCCGGGTTCGGCCTTGACCTCGAACAGCGCACTCTGCGGGTCGAGGCACGCACGGTCCTGACCGATGGGCGGCCATTCTATTTCCAGACGCTTTACGTGCCCGCCGACCTGATCGAGCTCGAATTCTGACCCCGCCCCATCAGGAGCGAGGCCAGCGCGTTCAGGCAGAGCCGGTTCAGTGGCGCGAGGGGACCAACCCGCTCCAGCCCTTCATGTCCAGCGGGTTTCCGTCGGCATCCACCACCGGCCTGGGCGGCACCGCACGTTGCGTGGCCAGCGAAACCACCACCATCAGGCCCACCGAGGCGATGACGCCCCAGATCGAACCGATATAGATCGCGTCCCAGTTGGCCCAGTCCTGATAGACCCCATCGACACCGGGAACGACCCCGGTATTGGCCTCGGACGTGATCGGGAGATAGTAATAGAACCCTGCGACCCAACCGAGAAACCCACCGATCATCGCGGCGAGGGCCCCGGCGGAATTGGCCTTTTTCCAGAAGAAGCCACAGGCATAGGGCACGAAATTGGATACCAGCAACAAGGTCCACGCGGCGACCATGAGGTTGTAGATCACCTCGAACTTGAGCGCGATCACCAGCGAGGCACAGGCCACTACCGGCACGAAGATGCGGGTCCAGCGCAGCGAGGCCGCGTCGGAAATTTCCGGGTTCAGCATCTTGCCGCCATTATAGCCCACGATCGAAGCCCCGGCGAGCGTTGCCGCCGCAGCCGACGACATCAGCGCCGCGACAAGGCCGCAGACAAAGATGATGACCAGGCCCGCGGGCAGGTAATCGGCGGCCATGACCAGCAGCATCTGGTTCTGTACCACGTCGAATTCCATGTCGGGATAGAGCTTGAACGCCGCGATGCCAAGGATCACCGGGATCATGCCAAGGATGATATAGACCACGCCCGACACGATGGCCGAGGCCACGCCGACATTTTCCGATTTCGCCGACATCAGGCGCTGGTTCACGTCCTGCGCGGCGATCGAGCCGACACCCACCGCCATGATCGCGGCCAGCCAATAGAACCACCCCATGTGGCCGGTGTAGTAATTGAACCCCGCATTGCCCAGATCCGCATCGGCACGGGCTTCTGGTGTCGGGAAGAAATCCCACTGATTGATACCCATCCAGTTATGCGACGGGTCGTTGGCAAAGATGTAGTCCCAGCCGCCAACTTCGGGCAGGCCCATCACGATGACAAAGATCGCGACCATCGACACCGTGACCACCGCAATCTGCACGCTGTCGGTCATGGTGACCGCATACATGCCGCCCATAAAGGTATAGACGATCAGGACCAGCGTCGAAATGCCGATGCCCCAGGCCAGCGGAATGCCGGTGAAAAAGGTGATGATCGACCCGAACCCGACCAGCAGCGCGCCGATCCAGCCCATCTCGGCGACCAGCATGACAAAGGCCGACAGACCGGCGACCTTGCTGTCATAGCGGCTCTCGAAAAAATCGACCAGGGTCATGAATTTCGAACGCCGGACCACGCGGGCGAAAAACACCCCCAGCAGCACCAGACACAGCGCCGCGCCGAATGGGTCGAACACCACCCCCTGAACCCCGAACAGATAGGTGGCGCCCGAGGCCCCCATCGTGGTTCCCGCCCCGAACCACGTGGCGACCAGCGCCCCCACCATCAGCGGCAGGCCAAGACGGCGACCGGCGACAAGGAAATCGGCCTCGTCCGTCACCCGTCGGGACGCCCACCAACCAACGGCGAGAAGGATCACCATATACAGGCCCAACCCGGCGATCACCCAACTTCCGTATTCGTAACTCTGTTCCATGCGTACTCTCCCTCGCGCATTCAGGCATCGCCCTCGGCCCGCCCATCCATACTGCGGGTTTGCACCGAGGCATCGCGGCAACGAATTACGAAGTCAGCGATTGTTACACCGACGTTTCTAGAGGTTATCGAAAAAATGCATCACTTTCAGATGCTTGCAAACGGAAACTCCCCAAAATGCAATCAGCCGCCCGGGCGGGGCGGCTGATGGATACAACGACAAGTCACGCCCGAGGGTGGTCAGGCCCGGGACAGGATATGTTTGACCCCCAGGTAACCCGAGAGCCCCCACGGCCCCAGTTCGCGGCCGATGCCGCTTTGTTTGAACCCGCCCCAGGCGCTGTCGGGATAGACGATCTGTGGCGTGTTGATCCAGATTTGCCCGGCCTCGATCCGGTCGGCGACGGCCTTGGCGCGTGACCAGTCGCCGCTGACCACCGAGCCGACAAGACCGTAATTCGTGTCATTGGCCACGGCGATGGCTTCTTCGTCCGACGACACGGTGGTGGTTGCCAGCACCGGGCCAAAGATCTCGTCACGCCAGATCGTGTGATCATGGGGAACATCGCGAAAGATCGTCGGCTTGACGAAATGCCCGTCGCGGTCAAACGCCCCGCCGCCGGTGATGCAATCCAGCCCGTCGGACTTGGCTTCTTCGATCATCCACAACACCTTGTGGCATTGCGCGCTGGTGGTCAGCGGCCCCATCTCGGTGCCATCCTCAAAGGGAGAGCCGACCGCCAACGCACGGGTCCGCTCTGTCAGCGCCTCGATCAGCTCCGGCTCGATCGATTTGTCGACGATCAACCGCGAAGTGGCAGAACACATCTGCCCCGCGTTAAAAAAGACCCCCCCCATGATGCAATCGACCGCGGTGTCGATATCGGCATCCGCCGTGACCACGATCGGCGATTTGCCACCAAGCTCCAGCGACACGGGCAGGCATCGCGGCGACACCGCCTCCATCACCTTGGCCCCGATCATGTTGGAACCGGTAAAGCTGATCTTGCGGAATTGTGGCGCGCGGCTCAGTGCGATGCCCACCTCGGCCCCGCCCGTCACGATGTTCAGCACCCCGGCGGGTAGGCCGATTTCGATGGCGATGTCGCCATATACCAACTCGTTGAGCGGGGTCATCTCGCTTGTTTTCATCACGGCGGTACAGCCGGCGGCAAGGGCGGGCGCGATTTTCCAGGCGCTTGTGACAAGCGGAAAGTTCCAGGGCACGATCATGCCGACCGGACCAACCGGTTCCTGCCGCACCAGCCCGACATGCGCGCCGCCCGCGTGATCGACACGGGCGTCCTGATTTGCATCAAGCCCCTCTGCGAGGGTTGCGTAGTAGTCAAAAGTGGCAATGGCATCGTCCACGTCGATCTCGGCCTCGATGCGGGGCTTGCCGTTATTATGCATCTGCACCCGCACCAGGATGGTCTTGCGCGATTGCAGCCCACGCGCGAACCCGCGCAGGTATTCGGCGCGCCTTGCACCGGATGTGCGCTTCCAGCCATCAAAGGCGCGCATCGCGGCCTTTGCGGCCTTTTCCACATCCTCCGCCCCGCCGGCCTGGACCCGCGACAGGACATTGCCGGTGCTGGGGTCGATCACCTCAAGCCGCTCGGGCCCGCGCCCGGTTTTCCACTGACCGCCTGTGAATACGGTATTCTCTCGTTCCAGAAGTGCCTCGGCCATGTCCCGTTCTCCGATTGCGTTTGCGGGCAACATGCGCGGCGCGCCGGGCGGGAAGAATGACGAAACTTCGTCGTGTTGCTACGATGAATCTCGCGCAAATGAACGATGCAAGGCCCGGGTGCGCGATAACCCCGACAATCCTCGCGGTAACGCATAGGCGAGTTGTTATTTTAGCATGGCGGGCAAACCGGCAGGGTGCGGAAAACGAGATCAGATGTGAGAGAAACGATGAGCTTTGCGACCGCCGCCCTGAAAGATGTGACATTCTTCCCGTTCTGGCTGGACAATGACGCCGCGCCCGACGTGACGCCCCAGCATATCGGCCACACATCGGCGGATCTCCTGATTGTCGGCGGCGGGTTTACCGGGCTCTGGGCGGCGATTCAGGCCAAGGAGGCCGACCCGGACCGCGACGTGATGCTGATCGAGGCGGGCAAGGTCGCCTATGGTGCGTCGGGCCGCCCCGGCGGCGTGGTGTCGACGTCGATCATGCACGGGCTGCACAATGCCGAGCGGCTGTTTCCCAAGGACATCGCCGAGCTTGAACGGCTGGGCCAGGAGAACATGCGCGGCTTTCTCGATACGCTGGACCGGCATCAGATCGACGCCCACAACACATGGGGCGGCGAATTGACCGTGGCCATCGGGGATGGTGCCCTGCCCGACGTTCAGGCCGAACATGACCTGCACCGCAAGTACGGGCACACCGTCGAACTGCTCGACAAGGCGGCGGTGCAGGCACAGGTCAATTCACCGATCTTCTCCGGCGGCTGCTGGAGCAAGGACCTGAGCGGCACGGTGCATCCGGCACTGTTGGCCTGGGGGTTGAAACGAGCAGCGCTGAGCCTTGGCGTGCGGCTGCACGAACTGACCCCGATGGAACAGATCGACCGCGACAATGGCGTACTCAGGGTGACGACCCATGACGGCACCATCAAGGCGCGCAAGATCATGCTGGGCACCAATGCCTTTGCCGCCGGGGACAAGCGCATCAAGAAACGCGTGGCGGGCATCCGCGACCGTATCATCGCCACCGAACCCCTGAGCGATGAACAGCTTGAGCGGATCGGCTGGACCAACCGGCAAGGCATTTATGACACCCGCACACAGCTGAACTATATGCGGATGACCAGGGACAACCGGATTACCTTTGGCGGGCGGCTGACCTATTATTATGATGGGACCAACAATACCGATCCGGCGGGGGAGCGGGTGGTCGATCCGTATCTGCGGCTGGCGGAGGCGTTCAACCGGACCTTTCCACAGTTGGACGACGTGAAATTCACCCATGCCTGGTCGGGACCCATTGCCCTGACCACGCGGATGGCGGTGCATTTCCAGGATTACATGGATGGCGACATGGTCTGGGTCGGCGGCTATTCCGGATTTGGCATCTCGACCAGCCGCTTTGGCGCGCGGGTGGCGCTGGCCAAGCTCGACGGCGTGGACCTGCCCGAACTGAAGATGGATTTCGCCACCTCGATGCCCAACACGATCCTGCCGGAACCGTTCCGCTGGATCGGGTCCAAGGTCACGCTCTATGCGCTTGATACCGCCGACGAAAAGGGCGGCTGGCGGCATGGCTGGCTGAAACTGGTTCAGGCGATGGGGTTCCCGCTGTCCTGACCCGGCCCCGGATGCGCGGCACATATCGCGTCGCGCACCGCCTGCACGCGCCGCTCGCTGGCGGTGTCTTCGCGGGCGGCCAGGCTCATCGGCAATTCATAGAAATAGGTCTCCGGGTCGATTGCACGCATCATGCCACGCGCAACCCACGGGGCCGCGAGATGCTCTGGCAGATACCCGATATGGGTTCCTGCCAGCACGAAATGCGCCACCCCCTCCATGTAATGCGACACCGCCGAGGCTACCGGCGGGTGGGCGAAATGGATGGTCTGGGGCAACTCATAGGCGCGGGCGACCCAATCGGCCTGTTCCAGCTCTTGCGGCGCGATGTCATGGGGGGCGCGCTCAAACAGCGGATTGTCGGCCCCGCAATAGACCTGGTGGCGCTCGTGAAACAGCAATTCATAGCGCAGGCTGGGAGTCAGTGAATTGAACCACCCAAGCGCAAGGTCGGTCTCGCGCTTGAGCAACGCGGTCTCGATCCGGCCCGGTGCCATCTGTCGCACCTCCAGTTGCAGATAGGGGTTTTCCCGCCGCAGGCGCGCCATCGCGGTGGGGAAATGGCAACCCGGATGGGACAGAATGTTGTCGATCAGGAAAATCCGTACCGATCCGATCAGATCATCCTGTGTCGCCTCGATCGTGTTGACGAATTCGCCGAGGTCCCGCAGCAGCTTGTAGGTCGAGGTCAGAACGATTTCACCCTGGTTGGTCAGGGAAAACCCGGCCCGGCCACGCTCGCACAACCGGAACCCCAGCCGCGTTTCAAGATTGGAGATCTGGGTGCTGATGGTCGAAGCGGCGACGTTCAGCCGATCCTGCGCCGCCGCGAACCCGCCACATTCCGCAACCGCCACAAAGACCCTCAGAAGGTGGATATCCGCGTCCCTGACCTGGTTCAGCATGGTTCACCGCTATTTTTATCGCGCCAATGCCCCATTGCATTCATGATTTGAGCAGACTGGCAAGGTCTTTAACCCGGTTCTCATGAAACCAGAGCGCCGGGGGCCCGTGGCCATTTACCGGCGCGACGAGCTGAAATGGAGCATGAAACCGATGACCGCAATTCTCAAGATGACCCCGGATGGCGCCGGCGACCTGAAACTGGAACCCTGTTCGGTAGTGCCGCCAGAGGCGGTGATCGACGGCAAGCCCCAAGAGCAAGGCGCCGTGATCTCGGAATCCGCGGATGGCAATTTTGTCGTCGGCATCTGGGAAAGCACACCCTACGCGGAAACCTTTGATGCCTATCCCGGCGACGAATTCTGCCAGGTTCTGTCCGGCAAGGTGACGCTGACCGACGAGAACGGCAACGAAGCCAGCTTTTCCGCGGGCGAGAGCTATTTTGTGCCAAAGGGGTTCAAGGGCACCTTCCGGGTCGTCGAAACCATGCGCAAATACTACGCTCTTTACATGGGCTGACGCCTCGCCAGAGCATTACGGGCAACAGAGAAATCGGGAGATCGACATGGCATTCAACCAACCGCTCGGCGGCAACGAGATGCCCCGCTTTGGCGGGCTGAACACGATGATGCGGCTGCCGCACCAAGAGACCGCCGAGGGGCTGGACGCCTGTTTTGTCGGCATCCCGATGGATATCGGCACGTCGCACCGCTCGGGAACCCGATTCGGGCCGCGCCACATCCGGGCCGAGAGCGCGATGATCCGCCCCTACAACATGTGGACCAAGGTATCGCCCTTTGACTCGCTGCAAGTGGCGGATATCGGCGACATCGCCATCGACACCTTTGACCTGAAGCGCTCGGTCAGGATCATCGAAGAGAGCTATGACGAGATCCTGAAACATGATGTCATCCCGCTGACGCTCGGCGGCGATCACACGCTCAGCTATCCGGTGCTCAAGGCGATTGCCAGGAAACATGGGCCGGTCGGGTTGATCCACGTGGATGCCCATGCGGATATCAACGACCTGATGTTCGGCGAGGAAATCGCCCATGGCACGCCATTCCGCCGCTCGCATGAGGACCAACTGCTTGATCCGTCGCGGGTCTGTCAGATCGGGTTGCGCGCCACCGGCTATGACTCGGGCGATTTCGACTGGCCCCGCGAACAGGGCTGGCGCGTGGTTCAGGCCGAGGAAATCTGGTACAAGTCGCTTGCCCCCCTGATGGCCGAAATCCGTGAACAGATGGGCGACGGGCCGGTATATGTCACCTTTGACATCGACAGCTTTGATCCCGCCTATGCCCCGGGCACCGGCACGGCGGAACCGGGCGGGCTGACCTCGCACCAGGGAATTGAGCTGATCCGGGGGCTTGCGGGGCTCAATATCGTCGGCTGCGACCTTGTCGAGGTTTCGCCGCCCTATGACCAGACCGGGGCAACCGCCGTACTCGCCGCGAACATCCTGTTCGAGATGCTGTGCGTGCTGCCCGGTGTCAACGCGCGGGCCTGATCCCTCTCGCCCCGGGTGCCTTTCCGTGTTAGGCGCGCGGGGCCAAGGCCGGCAAATCCGACCTTGCCTCTGCTCCATTGGCCGACTAGCATATCAGCAATCGAAAACCTGGCCCGCCCCGTCATGCCCCCGTCATGCCCACATCCGGGATGCCCGGCGCAGCACACCGGCGGACCAGATCACGCGTTGCGCGCCCGGTGCGCGGCGACGGCAAGCAGAGGCAGGATATGCAACTCACCAGGACGATCTCCGAGCGCCGCACCACAACCGATCTTGTCTTTGAACGGTTGCACGAGGAAATCGTGTCGCTGACCCTGCTGCCCGGCACCAAGCTGTCTGAGGTCGAGATCGCCAAGCGTTTTGGCGTGTCCCGCCAGCCCGTGCGGGATGCGTTCAACAAGCTCAGGTCACAGGACCTGCTGCTGATCCGGCCGCAAAAGGCAACCGAAGTGCGGGGCTTTTCGATGGAGCGCATCGCGCATGAACGCTTTGTGCGGCTGGCGGTCGAGGTCGAAGTGATCCGCCGCGCCTGCGCCGACTGGCAGGCCGAGAATTCCGAGGTCCTGGCCGCCAACCTCGCACGGCAGCAGGACGCAACCGAAAACGATCAGCCCGAGACGTTTCACCAGCTCGACTATGAGTTTCACAAGCATATCTGCGAGCTCAGCGGTCACCGCCTGGCCTTTGACACCATTCAGGATTGCAAGCAAAAGATCGACCGGCTGTGCATGCTCAGCCTGGGCCGGCAGAGCGAAATCGAAACGCTGTACCGGGACCACCGCGACCTCGCCGAGGCGCTGGACACCCGCAACACCGACGCAGCAACCGAAATCATCCGTGTCCATCTTGCCCGGCTGGACGACACGATTGCCGACATCCACGCCAAGAACCAGGACTATTTCGAGTAGGGTGCCGCCTGCGCATCCGCGCGGTGCCGCGACATTTGCGCAAGATCAAGGACGCTGGTCGTCGATCCATGTCAGATCGCCCTGACCGACAGCGAACAGGAGACGATCATGCTCGAAATTTCCCCGCGCAAGGTGGCCCAGGTCATCCTGATGTCACGCGAACTCGACCGCGCCGAGGGTGAATTGCGCGCCTTTATCGGTCGGCTGAGCGAAGATGAACAAGCCGAGCTGGTCGCCATCATGTGGATCGGACGCGAGAGCTTTGACCTCGACGATCTGGCAGATGCCATTGCCACCGCCAAGACCGAAGCCTCGGTGCCCTGTGCCGATTACCTTCTGGGTACGCCGCACATGTCCGACCACCTTGAGAACGGCCTCGAAGCGCTTGGCATCTCGGCGACCCAAGCGGAAGACGACCTGATGTGATCCTGCCTTCGGCTCAGTGTTCGACGATCTCCAGATGCTGTGCCAGCCTGCCGACCTCCGCCATCCAGCGCCCGACCAGCCCGGGATCACTGGGCGCGGCATGGACACCGGCACCGATGTCGCGATCCAGCACCGCCTCGATGGCAAGCGAAACCGGGATCGACACCAACCGCGCCATGGCCGTGCCGCGCACATCGCCCCAGGCATCCATCACATAGGTCTTGTGCCAGACGACCGTTCCGTCCCGCTCGGCCTTGAGGCTGACGCAGAGCACCACCCTGTCCGGTTCACCCTCGTCATAGGCGTGATCCGCCCAGAACTGGTCGGACATCTCCTCAAGCCGTGCATCGCCCTCGGTGCCCGACAAGGTCTCGACCTCGGCAAACACATCCTTCCACGCATCGGCCCAACCGTTCAGGCGCAGCGTGCCGCGCACGAATTCCCTGACCGGCCAGCCCGCATCGAACCCGTATTGCGCCATGAACGGAATGCTGTCGCGATTGGGATAGACCTCGAATGTTTCCGGCACCGGCAAAGGGGCCTCATAGCTGCTGATCGCGTCCCAGGGGCGCGCGACCTGCAACTCGGAATAGGACCGGATCGACCGGCTTGGCGAGCGCAGCGCCTTGAGCACCCCAAGCGGCGACCAGCTGAACTTGTAGCGGAACGCATTTGCCTGTTTCGGCACCCCGCCGCAATAGGAGATGAAGCTGAGGTGATTGGCGGCGTCGAACGTCTCCGATCCCCGGTAGTCATCCATCAGGGCATGAGCCATGAGATGATCGATGCCCGGATCAAGCCCGACCTCGTTGACCAGCGCCACCCCGGCGGCGCGCGCTGCGGCGTCAAGGGCGCGCATCTGCGGCGCGATGTAGGACGAGCTCACGAAATGCGCGCCCTTTGCAATCGCCAGTTCCGCCAGCGGCACATGCCAGTCGCCGGGCAGCATCGAGACGATCACGTCGCCCGCCGCAAGCTGCGCCTCCAGCGCCTCGATATCAAAGGCTTCGATCCGTTGTGTCAGATCGCCGACCGCGGCCCGTGCCTTGTCGGTGGTGCGGTTCCACACCGTGATATCGCGCCCCGCCTCGAGCAGGCGGCGCAGGCCGGGAACCGCCGAAAGGCCAGTGCCACACCAGTGAATTGTCATCTCTCAAAGCCCCTTTGCGTGTTCGTCAAATGTTGCCTCGGCCCGGCCCCAGACACCCTGCGCCAGGTCATCCAGCGTCAGCAGCGAGGGCAGCAATTGCCCGGCATAATCCTGCGAGCTTTCCACCGGCAGCATCGAAGGCAGGTTGTCGATCGCGGTGACATCCAGCACCGGAATATCCTGCACCCGCAGCGCCGGTTCCGCCCAGGTGGTGGTGCGGTCATAGACCTTGACCGGCGAAAACACACTGTCCGGGTCACAGGCAATGTCGCCGATCACGCTCAGCCGGCGCGGCGCGGTCTTGGCGATGGCCGGTACGAAAACCGGCGTATCCGGGCGCGCGAGGATGCAGTTCAGGAACACGTCATGCTCCAGAACCTCGGGAAACGGGCCGCCATGTGCGGTCTCCTGCATGTCCCACCTGGTTACCGCGACATCCATCGCGGCACATAGATCGGCGGCCCCGGTGCCGACACGGCCAAGCGCGCCGATCACCAGCGCCGTGGGGCGCGCCGCGTCGATTGCCGCAAGCTCGGCCGCAAGCTCGTCGCGCAACGCCTGCGAGCCGGCATAGGTCGACACCGGTCCGGCAATCTCGCCGCGCTGCTGGGCTGCCCAGCATTTCAGCGCAACCGCCGCCCCCGCGAACCCGGCCCAATAGCCAAAGGCCGCGACGCGCCGCCCGGTTTCATCCACCAGGTATTCGAGATCATACAGTGTGCCGCCGCCAGCCCTGAACCGTTTCAACAGGATCTGCCCGACGGGTTGTCCCTTGAAGGCGTGACCGAACAGGATATGCCGATGGGTCAGCGGCGTGCCATCATCGGGCAATTCCTTGAGGCCAAAGATGATCGCATCCGCCGGGGCCTGTGGCCAGCTGTTCTCGGCCGCGATTTCACAGCCCGCCGCATGATAACCGTCAATCGGAATGGCGCGCACCGAACTCTCTTCGACCGTCACCCGCAGGCCTGCTGCGATCAACCGCGCCGCGCCCTCCGGCGTCAGCCCGACGCGCTCTTCGTTGTCCCGTTGCTCGGCCCGCACCCATAGATGTGTCATGCTGTTGCTCCTTCAGATCATACCCTTGGCGCGCAGGTCCCGCACCACGGGCCGGGCATTCATCGCCTCCATGAACGCCGTGATTTTGCCATATCGAGCCACGTCGACCCCATCCCCGCCAAGCCACGAGCAAATCACGAAAAGATAGGGGTCGGCGATGCTGAACTTCTCGCCCAGCACATAGGGACCGGCAAGGCCATGTTGCTCGATATGGGCGGCGCTGGCGGCCATGGTTTCGGGAACCTTGGCCGCCATGTCGTCAAACGAATCCTGCCGCGTGGCCCAGCGGCTGCCCCGCATGCGGTGGGCATGGTTCACATGCATGGTCGAGGCGAGATAATACATGACCTCGCGCATTTTCGCCGCCTGAAACGCGTCTTCCGGAACCAACCCGGCCCCGGGCGCGCGCGCCGCTACATATTCCAGCAGGGCGCCGGTCTCGGTCAGGATGCCCTGTTCGGTGACCAGAGCCGGCACCCGCCCCTTGGGGTTGATCTCCTGATAGGCGGGTTTGGTCTGTTCGGCGGTGGCGAAATCCACCTTGATCGCCTCAAACGAAAGCTCTGCCTCGTGCAGCGCGATGGCCGTCGCAATCGAAATCGTACCCGGCGTGTAATACAGCGTCAGCATATCGGAACTCTCTAGAAATGGGTCTGGGCAAATTGTCGTTCGGGCGTCTCGAGATGCGGCACGGCGTTGAACAGTACCGGGCTGAGATGCGCGCCGATGGGAAAGAGGCGATGCATCGAGGTATTCATGATCGCGAGCGCCACCCGCGCGGTGGCCGGCATGTTCAATTCCATGAGCCGGCGCAGGGCGATGGCGATCAACCCGCCCGATGTCACCACGAGAGCCGCACCACTGCCCTCTGAAATCTCGCGCAGGGCATCCGAGACACGGGTTTCAAACGCCCTGAAGCTCTCGGGCGCACCCTCGAGCGCGTCGCTCTCCCAGGCGGTGAAAACCTTGGGCAAATGGGTGATGAACCCCTCGCGTTCTTGCGGGATGTCAACGCCGTGCTGTTCTTGCAGCAACTGCGACAGGGTGAAATATTCCAGCTCATTCAGCCGTTCGTCCCGGATCGCGTCCCCCACGGCCATGCCGCGCGCGGTTTCGATGTGGCGGGTCAGCGTGCCGCAGAAACAACGGGGATGATGGCTGCCCGTGGCCCGCAGGTGATCGCCCAGCCAGGCGGCCTGCTGATGCCCCAGATCGCTGAGCCGGTCATATTCGGCCTCGTCCCGCGCGTTGGTATTGGCCTGCCCGTGGCGAATGAGGGTGATGTGGGACATGTCGACTGCTCCTGCTCTCCCCCTCTTAGGCGAGAGCGTCCGCAGGTGCCAGTAGGCGACGGTGATATTTCCCGGAGCCGCGCCCGGGTCGCACTCCGCGCCGGTGCCCGGCACCGTCAGGCCATGTCGCACCCATGGCCAAATCGGGCACACCCGCATTGCCCGGCGCGCCCGGCCCCGCGACCGGACCATGGACAAACGGAACGCCCCCGCGGCCAGTCACATGTTGTCTTCGACCTGTCCCGGCAGATCTCCCAGGGCCTTTTCCGACACGGCCCCGGCATCTGGTGCAACCGGTCTTAGTAGATGTACCGGATCTGGTCGGTCCAGTAGCGCTCAACCCGCCGGAGCGACGTGGTGATAGACTCGATCCCCTCGGCATCGATCACGCCACGCCCCTCCAGCCCCTCGGCATGGCGGGCAAACAGGGTGGCGACGATATCGCGAACCTCGCGGCCTCGCGACGTCAACTTGACCCGGACCGAGCGCCGGTCGATCTCGCACCGCTGATGATGCATATAGCCCATATCGACCAGCTTCTTGAGGTTGTAGCTGACATTGCTGCCCTGATAATAGCCGCGGGTTTTCAATTCGCCCGCCGTGACCTCGTTCTCGCCGATATTGAACAGCAACAGCGCCTGCACCGCGTTGATCTCGAGCACCCCGACGCGTTCGAACTCATCCTTGATGACATCGAGCAAAAGCCGGTGCAACCGTTCGACCAGGGCCAGCGATTCCAGATATCCGGTCATGAATCCCTTTTGGGTAACCGGGCCAACTTGCATTTCCATACTCATCCGTCTCTCCGACTCGAACTGCTTGGGTCAGAGAGTGGCGGTAAAACCCCAAGAATCTGTTAAACCGAATTTTCCTCAGTTCTGAAAGGTTTGCGCGATTTCTCCGACCAGATCGGCGAAAGGCGGCGGTGTCACCGCCTGCCCGGTGACCCATTGGTAAAGGTCCTGGTCATTCTCTTCGAGCAGCGCATCATAGAGATCGAGCTGCGCGGCAGTCATGGCCGCGAGGTTGGAGTCGGCATAGGCGCTCAGGATCAGGTCCATCTCCTTGATGCCGCGCCGCATGGAGCGCATCTTGAGCCGCTTGATCCGGTTCTCGCGCGGTTCGGTCACTGGCGGTCCTGCACCAGCTGGCGCAGCCTCTTTTCCACCCGCGCGGCGCGTTCCGCATTGGTGCGCATCACCGCGCGGATTTCCCTGAGTTCCGCCAGCACACCGGCGAAATCATCCCCGACCGTCAGCTCGTCCGGCGCGGCGGGGCCTTCGCCCTCGCCCGTCAACAGCCATTTGATCGATACGTTCAGCACCCCGGCCAGCATCGACAGGCGGTTCGCGCGGGGTTCGGATATGTCATCCTCCCAGCCGATCAGCGTCGATTTCTTGATACCCAGTCGCCTTGCAAGTTCCGCCTGGCTCATGTCGGCCGCCTCGCGCGCGCCGGCGACACGGTCGCCGAATGTCGCCGCGTCGGGGCCATACCAGTCGGTGTTTAGATCGTTCATTATCGCTCTCCCATGAGTCGCGTTGAAACCTGCTTGATCGGCTGTCGGCGGCAACCTATGACAGTCGCGTCCAACTTACAAACCGAGGCCGCCATGAGTTTCCTGTCTGCGACATTGTCGCGTGTCAAACCGTCTCCGACCATCGCCGTGAGCAACAAGGCGCAAGAGCTGAAGGCGGCCGGGCGCGATGTCATCGGCCTTGGCGCGGGGGAACCCGATTTCGACACGCCCGAGAACATCAAGGCCGCCGGCATGCGCGCCATTCAGGACGGCAAGACCAAATACACCGCCGTTGACGGGATCGCAGAGCTGAAACAGGCGATCTGCGCCAAGTTCCTGCGCGACAACGGGCTGAGCTATTCGCCCGAACAGGTCAGCGTCGGAACCGGCGGCAAGCAAATCCTGTACAACGCGCTGATGGCCACGCTCGATCCCGGTGACGAGGTGGTGATCCCCGCGCCCTATTGGGTCAGCTACCCCGACATGGTCCTGCTGGCGGGCGGCACCCCGGTGATTGCCGAAGCGTCATTGGAAAGCGATTTCAAACTGACCCCGGAGCAGCTCGAGGCCGCGATCACGCCGAAAACCAAGTGGTTCATCTTCAACTCGCCCTCGAACCCGACCGGCGCGGGGTATTCCCGTGACGAGCTTGGGGCGCTGACCGACGTCCTGATGCGCCACCCGCATGTCTGGGTGATGACCGACGACATGTATGAACACCTGGCCTATGACGGGTTCGAATTCTGCACCCCCGCCGAGGTCGAGCCGCGCCTTTATGAACGCACCCTGACCTGCAACGGCGTCAGCAAGGCCTATGCCATGACCGGCTGGCGGATCGGCTATGCGGCGGGGCCGGCGCCGTTGATCGCGGCGATGCGCAAGATCCAGAGCCAAAGCACGTCGAACCCCTGTTCCGTCAGCCAGTGGGCGGCGGTCGAGGCGCTGAACGGGCCACAGGATTTCCTTGCCCCGAACAACGAGACGTTCAAGCGCCGCCGTGACCTGGTGGTCTCGATGCTGTCCGAGATCGACGGCATCACCTGTCCCACACCGGAAGGCGCGTTTTATGTCTATCCATCCATTGCCGGGCTGATCGGCAAGACGACGCCTTCGGGCGTGGTGATCGAGAATGACGAGACCTTTGCGACCGCGCTGCTCGAAGACGTGGGCGTTGCGGTGGTCTTTGGCGCGGCCTTCGGCCTCAGCCCGAATTTCCGGGTCAGCTATGCCACGGCGGACGAGGCCCTGAAAGAAGCCTGCACCCGGATCCAGACCTTCTGCGCCTCCCTGACCTGATCGTGGCCTGTGCGGCCCGCGCGTGATCGCGGGCCTGCCATCCCAGACCGATAGGCGTGACGGCGTTACCCGTCCGGCCCTGCCGATGTCCTGTCGCGCTGCCCCGCCAGCCGACAGGCGCGGCGTTTTCGCCCGGCACGCCATATCGGCCAACACCGGCTTTTGATTTCTCGTATACTGATACGGCAATTGCACGTGACCGTTTCAGGGAGGAGTTTTCAGATGACAACTTATGCATTTTCCGAGGGCATCGCGGTGATCCGTGATCCCGAAGGTGACGACGTTACCGGCGTCGCGGTGGCCAGCCTCGAACTGGTGATGCCGGATTCCGAAACCACGATGAATTATTCCGTCGATCCGCTGCCCCCCGGTGGCGAGCCGGGCGATGAAACCGTTTCGATCGATCTCGGCCATTACAACATCCGACTGAACGACACGTTGATCGGCGAGGACAGGCCGCTTGATGCCGAGTCGAGCATTTTCGAGGTCGATTGGCAGGACGGGGCCGTGACCCGGACCTCAACCGTTCTGGTGGCCTATATCCCGGACGATCCGATCCTGGGTGGCGGGACGCAGGAGACCGACTTTATCTTTGTGATCGGCGGCGCCCCGCTCCCGACCATCAACACGATCGCCGGTTGGAACAACTTCGAAGCCGGCATAACCGATGTCATGGTGCCCAATTCGGGACCGCTGCGGCCCGGCATCGACATTCCGTTGGCGAGCCTTGGCACAACCATCAGCCAGAATGACGTTATCACCGGCACTGATGACGCCGACAGCTACAGTTCCGGCGCGGGCAAGGACACCGTGCAGGGGCTGGGCGGCGACGATACGCTGAGCGGTGGCGGCGGCAAGGATATCCTGCGCGGGGATGGCGGCAACGACACGCTGCGCGGGCAGTCCGGAAACGACAAGATCTATGGCGGCAACAACAAGGACGAGATCCTCGGCGGGTCCGGGGATGACACGCTGCGGGGCGGCAAGGGCAATGACTCGATCCTTGGCGGTGGCGACGATGACAGGATCTTTGGCGATGCCGGCAAGGACATCATCCGCGGCGAAGGCGGGCATGACCGGTTGCTCGGCGGCACGGGCAATGATCGCATGTGGGGCGATGGCGGCAATGACACGCTGGATGGCGGGGCCGGAAACGACATCATGTATGGCGGCTTTGGCTCGGATACCTTCGTGTTCTCAAGCGGCGATGACCGGATCCGCGATTTCCAGTCCAAGGACAGGATCGACCTGTCGGATGTTGCCTCGATCACCGGGTTCAATGACCTGCGCAACAATCATGCCGAGGATGTCGGCGGCAACCTGGTGATCGATGACGGCGCGGGCAACACCCTGACACTTGTCGGGTTTTCCGAGGCCGAGCTGAGGGCCAACGACTTCATATTCTGACGACCGATGCGTCCGCCAATGGCAACGGCGGGCGATGGCGCTCAGAGCTCGTAAAGCCCCGTGAACTTGCGTTCGAGGTAGTCCAGCAGCGGTGCCTCGGACGGAGCCATGCCGCTGGCATTCCCGATCACCTCGCGCGGGGCATAAAGCCCGCCGTGGCGCTGGACATGGCGGTGCAGCCATCCGGTCGCACCGGACGTATTCCCCGCCGCCAGTTGTTCATCGAGATCGGGAATGGCGACGCGCAAGGCCTGGTACAGGCAGCCGGCATAGACATTGCCCAGCGAGTAGGTCGGGAAATATCCGAACAGGCCCACCGACCAGTGCACATCCTGCAAACAGCCGTTCGAGGGCGTGTCGACCGCATAGCCGAAATCCGCAAGAAACCGGTCATTCCACGCGGCTTCCAGCTCCGAAACCTGCAAATCGCCCGACATCAGCGCCCGTTCGAGATCGAACCGCAGCATGATGTGCAGGTTGTATTGTACCTCGTCCGCCTCGGTGCGGATATATCCGTTCGCAACGCTGTTGACGGCGGCATAAAACGCATCGGCATCGGCAATGCCGAAATCCCCGAAACGCTCCACCATCCGGTCAAACAGCCAGCCGGTGAACGCACGCGAGCGGCCGATCTGGTTTTCATAGATGCGGCTCTGGCTTTCATGCACGCCCATGGACACGCCCCGCCCCAGCGGCGTCAGCGCATAGGCCGTCTCGATCCCCTGCTCATAGGCTGCGTGGCCGACCTCGTGGATGGTCGAATAGATGCAGTTGAACGGGTCGGTTGCGCTGGTGCGGGTGGTGATCCGCACATCCGCACCGCTGCCCGAGCTGAACGGGTGCACCGCCTTGTCGACCCGGCCCCGGTTCAGGTCATAGCCGAACACCTCTGCCAGTTCGCGGCTCAGCGCCATTTGCAGCGCGTCGTCGAACATGCCGCTCACACCCTGCGGTTCGGGCCGCTCAAGGACCGCCGCGCGCAGATCGACCAGCCGCGGGCGCATGGCATCGAACATGGTCGCGATCTGTGCCCCGGTGGTGCCCGGTTCGTAATCGTCCAGCATCGCGTCATAGAGATTGCCGCCATCCGCCAGCGCCGCGCCCTCCTCGCGCTTGAGCGTCACCACCTCGTCCAGAACCGGCAGAAACGCCGCCACATCCTCGTCCGCGCGCGCCGCGGCCCACTTGCCCTGGGCCTCGGATGTCACCCGAGCGAGCCGCGTGGCCAACTCCGCCGGAACCTTGTTCGCCCGCTCATAGGCGCGGCGGATCTCGCGCAGTTGGGCCGCCGCGACGGGACCGTCCGGCTTGGCCGCATTCAGCCATTCGCCCACCTGCGGAGCCGAGCGGCGGGCATGCAGGATGGCCTCGATCGCGCCCATTTCGACACCGCGTTGCTGCGCCGCGCCGGGTGGCATCATGGTTTCCTGGTCCCAGCCCAATCGCCCGGCGACCTGGGCCAGGGCCGAGGTGTCGCGCTGAAAGGCCATCAACGAGTCATATGCCGTCATCTGGATCACCCCCTGACCGATGTTGCAACGGGATAGGCGCTCAGGAACCGCGCCCGCAGGATCAGTGTCCAGACCAGGACCGCGGCGAGCTGATGCAGGATCGCCACCTGCCATGGCGCGCCATAGAGCACCGTGACAATGCCCAGCACGACCTGCAAGGACAGCGCCGCGAACGCCGCGTTGAACGCAAACCGCGTGGCCGCATGGGCACTCTGACGCCCGCGCAGCCAGACCACAATCGCGAACAGGAACAACAGATAGCCCGTGACCCGGTGGATGAATTGCACCAGCCCCGGATTTTCAAAGAAATTGCGCCAGAGCGGTTCGAACAGGAACGGGTTGGGCGGGATCAGCTGCCCGCCCATCAAGGGCCAGTCGGTATAGCTGCGCCCCGCGTCGATCCCCGCGACCAGCGCCCCGATCAGGATTTGCAGAAAGGCAAAATGCAACAGACCTGTGGACAGACCGTAAAGGCGTGCCTCCTTGGCGCGCCGGGCCTGCATCAGCTCGCGGTCCTCGCGCCCGAGCAGGAACACGAACCAGCCGATCACCCCGAGAATGACAAAGGCCAGCCCCAGATGCACCGCCAGACGATAGCTTGCCACGTCGGTCATGCCTTCGCCCTGGGTCACGCCCGAGGCCACCATCCACCAGCCGATCGCGCCCTGCAAACCGCCGAGCGCCCCCACCAGGAACAATCGTCCGGACCAGCCCGCCGGGATCTGTCGCGTGGCCAGAAAACCCAGGAAGCCAACCGCCCAGACCAGCCCGATCACGCGGCCCAATTGCCGGTGCCCCCATTCCCACCAATAGATCGCCTTGAAGTCCGACAGGTCCATCCACTGGTTCTGGACCCGGAATTCATCGATCTGCTTGTACTTGTCGAACTCGGCCTGCCAGTCAGCCTCGGACATCGGCGGCATCGCCCCCGTCACCGGACGCCATTCGGTGATCGACAGCCCGCTATCGGTCAGACGGGTCAGTCCCCCGACAGCGATCATCACCACCACCAGCAGGAACAACAGCATCAGCCACAGCCGCACGCCCCGGCGGGCGCCCTTGCGGCCCTTGTCGATCAATCCGGGCTGCACGGCGGGCCGTGTCGTACCTTTGTCGGATACCTCTTCGAAAATGCTACGTTTTTCGCTCATCTCCGCCTCGCTCGCGATTTGCCCAGACCCTAGGTCGCTCTGCCCCTGCCGTCCAGCGGCATCACCGGCCCCGTTCCTTCCAGCGCACCATCTGTCGCAGGATACCATGCAGCATCTGCACATCCGCCTGGGTCAGCGGCATCCGCGACCAGAGGTTGCGCAGGTTGACCTTCATGCTGTCCGCCTTGGTCTCGGGGAAAAAGAAACCCGCTTCCTGCAGGCGTGTCTCGTAATGCTGCGCCAGCTTCTCGACCTCGATCCCCTGTGCCCAGCCGGATTTCCCCGGCGCGTCGACCTCGGGCGTGACCTGTTCGGTCTGCCGCCGCCATTCATAGGCCACCAACAGCACGCATTGCGCAAGGTTCAGCGACGGGAAATCGGGGTTGACCGGCACCGAGATCAACGCGTTGGCGCGGGCGATGTCGTCATTCTCGAGGCCGGCCCGTTCGGGTCCGAACAGGACCGCCACCTTTTCCCCGGCGGCAATCTTTTCGCGCGCCATCTGCATCGCGCGTTCGGGGCTGACCACCGGCTTGGTCAAATCCCGCGACCGGGCCGTGGTGGCAAAGACAAAGTGACAATCGGCGATCCCCTCCGCCACGTCCCCGCAGAGCTGGGCCTCGTCCAGCAACCGGCCCGCGCCGCTTGCCAGCGCGGTGGCCGCCGGGTTGGGCCAACCGTCGCGCGGCGCGACGATCCGCATCCGGTCCAGACCGAAATTCCACATGGCGCGCGCGGCGGAACCGATGTTCTCGCCCATCTGGGGGCGCACGAGCACAAAGGCGGGCTGCGGTCTGGGGTTTGGCATGAGGCTCTCCGAAAATCCGGTCCCGCCATACTGCCCCCCCCGCCCCGGGGCAAGTCATCCTGCGCGATCTGGGCGGTTTGGCCCCCCGCCGACGTTAACGATTTCATTGCAGGTGCCGTGTTAACACGAGCAGACCGGTGGGCCGCCCTGCGTGACGCGAGGGCGCTCAGATTGAGGAAAGGATGCCAGAATCGCGCCCCAATTGGGCCAGCATTTCACGACACTGTGAAATCAAGGACTCTTTGCGCAGCATCGTGGCGGATGGATCACCGGGCGGAATGACAAGTCAGAAAGCAGGCATCTCGCCCTGAACATGTGAGTGAAACAGTGTTGAAGATTTTGACCCAGGGTCGTGAAACCAAAGCGCATCTGGCGCTTGCCGCCGACCTGCATGACCGCAAGCAATCGGACATGCGCGAGCGCCAGGGACGCCGGCGGTACAATCAATGGGCGCGCGATACCCGCGATCCCGGCCTGGTCGACCGTTTTGCCCGGCTGGATCGCGCCATGGCCCGGCTGGCGGCGGATGATCTTCCGGAACGGTTCCTGGATTGCGCCGCCATGCAGGAATTCATCGGTTTTGTGGATCGCGAAGCCTCGGGCAACTGGAGCGCGGATTACGATACCATGATCGCCGATGCGATATTCTCGGGATTCGTCGCCGAAGCACAGTCGCGCGCCGCTCCCGATGACGCGGACGGCGACAACCAGACCTGACCCGGGGCGATGCCATCCGTTGCGGGCCGGGGCGCTGCACCGGCATCAGCCGCGCGGTACAAGACGCAACCAGATGCCATCCCTGGCCCGCACGGTCAGGTGCGCCACCGGCATCGGCGCGCGCCCGGCCACCGGCTCGACCCGGATATCACGCAACACTGTCGACAGCAGCAGCGGCCCCTCGATCATCGCAAACCCCGCACCGGGACAAACCCGCGCGCCGGCGGAAAACGGCAGATAGGCGCTGCGCTGGCATTGCCGGCCATTCTCGGTATGCCAACGCCCGGGGTCGAACTCGTCGGGACGCTGCCACAGGCGTTCATGGCGATGCAGGTGCCAGGGGCTCATCACGATCTGCGCGCCGCGCGGCACATCGCGATCGCGGAACCGTTCGGGGCATCCGGCCTCGCGCACCATCATCGGCACCGGCGGATAAAGCCGCAGCGCCTCGCGAAACACGTCCCGGCTCAGGCGCAGGCGGTTCATGTCGGAGAACGACCCCGCGCCCCAGCCCCGCGCCTCTGCGGCCACGCGGTCCTGCCAATCGGGCGCAATCGCCAGCAGATAAAGCGCCCAACCCAGGGCCGAGGCGCTGGTTTCATGACCGGCAAGAAAAAAGATTGCAACCTGATCGACCATTTCATCGCCGCTGAATCGGTCGCCGGTATCCGGGTCCACCGTCGTCATGATCTTGGTCGCAAGGTCATCCGGTGCCGTGCCATCCTCGATCTGGCGCATCCGGGCCCGCGTCAATTCGGCAATCAACGCGCGGATCTCCCGCGCGGTCCTGCGCGTATGCCGGTTGAAAAACCGGGGCATCCAACCGGGCAAGGGCACAAAGGCCGCGAGGTTCAGGATCGGCTGGCTGCGCTGGTAGTCGCGAAACAGGTGATACACGCGCGCGGCGGTTTCATGTTCGATCGGGATAGAAAACAGCGTGCGAAAGATGACATCTGCCGCCATGTGGCTTGCCAAGGGTTCAATATCGACCGGTTCCGGCCCCGCCTGCCGCAGGCGTGTCGCGGCAGCCTCGGCGGCGGCCTGCATCGCCGGGAACGTATCGCGCAGCCGCCCGCCTTCGAATGCCGGGTCGATGATCCGCCGCTGCCGCTCCCATGTTTCGCCATTGGTCAGAAAAACCGAACGCCCCAGAAGCGGACGCAAGCCTTCGCTGATCCGTTCGGATTTCGGGAAATCACCGGGCCGTTCACGCAGCACGCGCTGCAACAGGTCGGGCTGATTGATCAGGTATGATTGAAAGAACGGCGTGCGAAACTCGGCCATCCACGCCCGGTAGAGCCGCGCCGGCTGGGCCGACAGGATATCCTTGCGAAACAACCGGGCATACCGCCAGAGCGACACGCGATCCGGGCGCGATGGCGGTTTCGGCGGCATCATGACCGGCCCCTATCGGTGAATTTCGATACGGCGCGTTCGATCCGCGAAGGCGAACCCTGCCGCCCCGCAAACCGCCGCGCCAGCGTTTGTGGCCCGGCGGTAATGCGGAAATAATCATAGTCTCCGGGCTGATCGAAGGCGCAGAGATACTGGAAATGCAACCGGAAGAACCGCCAGCGCAGCACCTTCCAGCGTTGCGGCGACAGGGTTTGCGTGAATGCCGCCGACAGGACCAGGGGCCCGCGCTTGGCAGCGGGCGCGACACCGCTGACCGCAACCGGATCACATAACGCAAAGGCGCAGCCGTCACCGGGGGCCGTGACATCGACCCAGGCAATTTGGTCCTGGGCGGACAGGTCATGCAGATCGGCGCGCAGCCGCTGCGCCTCGGGGAGAAAGGACTGCATCGGAACCACCTGCCCCAGCGACAGGAACCCAAGCGCCGGCCCGTCCGGCGGCAAGCGCCCCGCGCGCAGCAGATCCGCCAGCACCGATACGCCCAGATGCACGCCAGAGGAATGCCCGACCAGCAACACCTCGTCGACATCCTGCCGCATGGCCTCGGCCAGCAGGTCGGTGAACGCCGAGAGCCGCGCCTCGAGCGGTGGCGGATAGGCCCCGTTTCCCCGCGCCGAATAGGCATAGTCATGCATCAGGTAATAGGCATAGAACCGCCCGTCCAGCGCCCGGAACCGTCGCAGCGAGACCACCGCGACCAGAATGCCGGCGGCAATGGCAGCAAGGCGAATCGCAACATTCAGGGTCTCGCCATGTTGCAACGGGCGGATCGCGCCCGCCCCCCACAGCAGGGCCAGACAAACCGCCCAGCCAAGCCCGATGGCAACCCCCAGTTGTAGCAGCAACATGCCCACCGGGTAGAGCGCGGCAATCACCGGCCCCTTGCGCAGCCGCATCAGCCGCCACAACGCCCCCGACGCGATATAGGTCCAAGCCGTTCTCAGCAGGTGACAATAGGTGCCGGGGATCGAGCCCGCCATACTTTGGCGCACGAGATCGGACCAGACCAGCACGCTGAACCGGGTTTCGACCTCGGCACCATCAATGCTGGCATTGACGGTCCAGCCAAACGGACCGCCCCCCGTCGCGGGCGACAGGCGCAGATCATAGCCCGATATCCTGGCCTGTTCGGCACCTTCCTTGCGGTAGAGTTCGCGATATCGGCGCGGATGGATCGGGTCATAGCCGGGCACATAGAACACCTGGCGGCGATAGACCCGCGGCTCTGCCTCGCTGCTCATCTGAACCCTCTTGCCTTTTTGGGCCAGCTTAGCGGCTCTTGCCGGTTTGCGTAAGGGCTCAGCCCAGCGTGGCAAGCGCCGGGAAACGTTCAAGAAGCCAGTAGGAAAAGCTCGAGAACCCTCCGGTCAGCATCAAGAGCCCGATGGTCCACAACAACAGACCCATGACGCGCTCGATCTGTTCCATATGCCGTTTCATCCAGCCCATCAGCCCGCCAAGGCGCGGCAGGAAAGCAGCAACCAGAAGGAACGGGATGCCGAGCCCCGCGGCATAGACCGCCAGCAACGCCGTGCCCCGCGCCACCGACGCCTCGGACGCCGCGAGCGACAGGATCGCGCCCAGTTGCGGACCGATGCAGGGCGTCCAGCCAAAGGCAAAGGCCAGGCCAAGCACATAGGCCCCAAAGGCGCTGCCCCCCCGGTCACCCGCATCGATACGCGCTTCGCGATCCAGGAACCCGATCCGGTAGACCCCGACGAAATGCGCGCCGAAGATCATCACCAGAATGCCCGCGATGGTATTGAACCACCCCTGGTATTGCAGGAACATCGACCCGATCGCCGAGGCCGTGAATCCCAGCAACAGGAACACGGTCGATAGCCCCAGAACAAAGAACAGCGCCGGCAGCAGGGCCCGGTTGCGCGCGGTCGAATCGCTGCCCAGATCCTGCAGGGACACCCCGCTCATATAGGCGAGGTAAGGCGGCACGATGGGCAGAACGCAGGGCGACAGAAAGCTGATGATCCCCGCGCTCAGCGCCACGATCATCGCCGGCAGCAGGGCCGCGTCAAAGATGTCTATTCCGAACATGACATCGCCATAGGACATCGCGCAGACAAGGTCACGGGGGCAAAGGCGTGATCGCGGTCACAACCCTGTGGACAGGATGAAATATCCGCAGTAACTGCCGCCTATGACCGAGATTTCCGACACGCTTGACGCCACCGGGCTGTTATGCCCCCTGCCCGTCCTGAAAGCCCGCAAACGGTTGAAATCCCTGCCTTCCGGCGCGGTGCTCAGGATGCTGGCCGACGATCCCGCCGCCCTGGTGGATGTGCCGCATTTCTGTGCCGAAGCCGGGCACAGGTTGGTTTCACACGAGGATGAGGGGCCGCATCAGGTCTATCTGATCCGCAAGGACGGCTGAGCGGCGCGACGCCAGAACAAGGAAACAGGCGCGTGGGCCTGTTTTCGGACGGTCCCGGTTGGCTTGATTCGCCGCCATCCAAAGCGCGCCCGTATCACGCAACACGTCGCTGCGTGATACGGGTAAGCGGTTTGGCTCAACTTCCCAGCGACCACCAGCCGCGCCGCTTGGGCTTGGCGGGTTCCGCGGGAGCGGTCATTTCCTCGGGTTCGGCGGATTGTTCCGCCGCAACCGGCTCCGGTGCCGCCTCGCTGGGGGCGGGGTCCGCCGCCGTTTCGGCCACGACCGTCTCTTGCGCGGCCTCTGCGGCTACTGGCTCTTCGGCGGCAACGGGTTCCGGAACCTCTTCGGTTGCCGCTGTTTCCTGCGCAGTTTCGGGCGCGACAGGTTCCGGCGCGCCTTCGGACGCGACAGGTTCCGGCGCGCCTTCGGGAGCGACAGGCTCCGACGTGGCTTCTGCGGTCACCGGCGCCTCGCTCGCTGCGGCAGCGTCCGCGACAGGCTCCGCTGCCTTATCGGCAGCATCGACGGGGGCGGCCTCGGCCTCAGCGGCGGCCTTGGACTTGCTCTTGCTGCGGCTCGACCGGGTACGGGTCGGTTTCGGCTTGGGCTTGTCCTCGCTGGCCGGGTCGCTCGCGGCATCGGCATTTGCCTCGGCCGTCTCCGGCTCATCCTTGGACTTGGATTTCGATTTCGACGATTTCGATTTCGACGACTTGCTGCGGCTCGACTTGGAGGCGGATTTGGACTCCTCTTTCCCGGTGTCCTCCCCGCCGTCCTTGCTGTCGTCACCCTTGGCCTCGGAGGCGTCGGCCTGTTCCCCGGACGCGTCGTCCCCGGCCTTGCCGGCGGCATCCTGTGCCTCGTCATCCGCGCCGTTGGAATAGCTGCTCGACTTGCTGCGCCGACGACGCCGGCGGCGCTTGCGCTTGGGCTTGGAGTCGCCTTCTTCCGCCTCGGTCGCCGCTACGTCTTCGACTTCGGCCTCGGCATCGTCATCCGCATCCACCTGATCCATCAGCGACGTGTCCACCGATACCACCTGCGCGGTGGCGGCGGGCACCGAACGGCTCGCGGTCTTGAACTTCTCGATGGCGAAATCCGGGCTGACCAGATGCGGATCACCCTCGATCCGCACCGACAGGCCATAGCGCTGTTCGATCTGCGCCACGTGCTCGCGCTTCTGGTTCATCAGGAAGTTCGCGATGTTCACCGGACATTTGACCAGCACTTCCCGGCTGCGCCGGCGCACGCCCTCTTCCTCGACCTGGCGCAGGATCGACAGCGCCATGTTGTCGTCCGAGCGGATCAATCCGGTGCCATGGCAATGCGGACAGGGCTGTGTGGTCGTTTCGATCATGCCCGGACGCAAACGCTGGCGGCTCATTTCAAGCAGGCCAAACCCCGAGATGCGCCCGACCTGAATTCGTGCGCGATCGGTCTTGAGCTTGTCCTTCAGCCGTTTCTCGACCGCCGCGTTGTTCTTGCGCTCGTCCATGTCGATGAAGTCGATCACGATCAGGCCCGCAAGGTCGCGCAGGCGCAATTGGCGCGCAACTTCCTCGGCAGCTTCAAGGTTGGTCTTGGTCGCGGTTTCCTCGATCGAGCCTTCCTTGGTGGCCCGGCCCGAGTTCACGTCGATCGCCACCAGCGCTTCGGTCACGCCGATCACGATATAGCCGCCCGATTTGAGCTGAACCGTCGGGTTGAACATGCCTGTGAGATAGCTCTCGACCTGATAGCGCGCGAAAAGCGGCATCTGCTCGGTATACTGTTTCACGTTCTTGGCATGGGACGGCATGATCATTTTCATGAAGTCCTTGGCGATGCGATAGCCCCGCTCGCCCTCGACGAACACCTCGTCGATCTCGCGGTTGTAAAGATCGCGGATCGAGCGTTTGATCAGGTCGCCTTCCTCGTAGATCTTGGCCGGCGCGATGGATTTCAGCGTCAATTCGCGGATCTGTTCCCACAGGCGCTTGAGGTAATCGTAATCGCGCTTGATCTCGGTCTTGGTGCGCTTGGCCCCCGCGGTCCGCACGATCAGCCCGGCCCCCTTGGGCACGTCGATTTCCGATGCGATCTCCTTGAGCTTCTTGCGGTCGGCGGCGTTGGTGATCTTGCGGCTGATCCCGCCACCGCGCGCGGTGTTGGGCATCAGAACGCAATAGCGGCCCGCAAGGCTGAGATAGGTGGTCAGCGCAGCCCCCTTGTTGCCGCGCTCTTCCTTGACGACCTGCACCAGCAGAATCTGGCGAACCTTGATGACTTCCTGGATCTTGTACCGCTTGGGGCGGGGTTTGCGCGGCGGGCGGATGTCTTCGGCATCGTCATCGTCGGCGACGGATTCGATGCTGTCATCCTTGGCGGCGGCGTCATTGCCTTTCTTGGCAGCGGGCGCATCATCGGAATCGGTGTCGTCGGATTCGGTGTCATCCGCGTGCCCGGACTCGGAAGGCGCATCGGCCTCTGCGGTGTCATCTGCGGCGTCACCTGCCCCGGTCTCGGCTGACCCGGTCTCACCTGCCGGTTCCTCAACCGGCGTTTCCGCCACGGCCTCCATCGGCGCAGCGCCCTCGGGTGTTTCGACACCGGTCGCATCCGCGGCTTCGTCCTCGGTCAGGTCAATGGTCTCCATGCCATTGATCTCGGACTCGACTTCCTTTGATGCCTTGGCATCATCCGACACCGTCTCGGTTGCCTTGGAGCGCGACCGGGACCGCGACGAGGAAGACGACGACCGGCGGGACCGGCTCGACTTGTTCTCTTCCTCTTCATCGCGTGCCTTCATCGCCTCGGCATAGGCACGCTCTTCCTCCATCAGTGCCTCGCGGTCGGCGACGGGGATCTGGTAATAGTCCGGATGAATCTCGGAAAACGCCAGGAAACCATGCCGGTTTCCGCCGTAATCGACAAAGGCCGCCTGTAGCGACGGCTCGACCCGTGTTACTTTTGCAAGATAGATGTTGCCAGCAAGCTGGCGCTTGTTTTCGGATTCAAAATCGAACTCCTCGACCTTGTTTCCGTCAACCACCACGACGCGGGTCTCTTCCGCGTGGGTGGCATCGATAAGCATTTTCTTTGCCATGTTTCCTTGGTGCACAATCGCATTGGCGCCCGTCCTGGCGGGCGGGCACGCATGGGAGAGTGTCTTGTCAGGGCGATTTCGGACGCGGCGCGGCAAGGTACGGGCCTCAGCCCCCCTGCCTCATGTCTCAATATTAGCGCGCGCGTCATCGCGGTTCTTCTCCGACAGGCCCGGACATCATCCTTGGCCTGCCCATTTTATCCCCGTCCCTCGGCTTTCCGTGGACAGGAAGGTATCTGCCCCCTGCGGGGCACAAGCGGTCTGTTCAGTCAATCGGATCGATATCGCCAACGCCTGAAACAGAAAAACTCTAAATCGGACGGTTAGACGCAGTCATGCGTAACGTCCGTCCGACCAACATAATGGCAGTCAACCGAGAATTACAATGGGATTTCGCCAAGCGAGGTGAAATTCCCTCGGGTCCGCTATCGCTCCGGGCGTCTGGTGGCGCGCCTCAGAGATAGTCCGAACGCTGCAATCCGTATTTCGCCATTTTCTCGTTCAGCGTGCGCCGGGGCAGGCAAAGCTCGTCCATGACCGACGCGATCGATCCCTTGTGGCGGCGCATCGTGTTGTCGATCAGCATGCGCTCGAACGCCTCGACATATTCCTTGAGCGGCTTGCCTTCGGTGGTCATCACCGGCTGCATCTCTTCGTGATCCGACATCAGCAGCGACGCGATCGTACCGCTGCCCCGCCGCGATTGCAGCACCGCACGCTCGGCGATATTGATCAGCTGCCGCACATTGCCCGGCCAGGGCGCCTGCAACAGCTGCGCCGCCTCCTGTGCCGTGACCTTGGGCGCGTCACAGCCATATTCCTCGGCAAACTGCTCGGACAGCCGGGTGAACAGCGACAGGATATCCTCGCCGCGCTGGCGCAAGGGCGGCACGGTGATCCGCAACGCCGCGAGGCGGTAGAACAGGTCGGGCCGCAGCGCGTCTTCGCAGGTCCGCCCCGCCTCTTGCAGGTTGCTGATACAGATAAGCCGGGTTTCCGCCGGGGTCCCCTGCTCGTTTATGACGCTCAGCAGCCGCGCCTGCAGGCTCTCGCTCAGCGCTTCGATATCCTCGAGCACAAGGGTGCCGCCGCGCGCCTCTTCCATCGCCGGGAGTTGCTCATCCTCGGGCAGCATCGGGCCAAAGAGCCGCTTGGCCAGCGCCTCCTCTTCCAGTGCCGCGCAATTGACCAGCACGAATTTCTTGCCCGCCCGGCTGCCCACCGCGTGCAGCGCATGGGCCACCAGGGTCTTGCCGGTGCCGGTCTCGCCATCGATCAGCACGTGACCGTCGGCCTGCCCGAGATCGAGCACGTCTTCCTTCAGGCGCTCCATCACCGGGCTGGCCCCGATCAGCTTGTTCATCAATTGTGTGCCGTCGCTGAGTTCGCGGCGCAGCGCCCGGTTGTCCAGCGTCAGGCGACGCGCACCCGCCGCGCGCTTGGCAAGTTGTGACATGCGGTCGGGATTGAACGGCTTTTCAAGGAAATCAAAGGCCCCGACGCGCATCGCCTCGACCGCCATCGGCACATCGCCATGGCCGGTAATCATGATCACCGGCAGGGCGCTGTCGCTGCCCATCAGCTTTTTCAGGAACTGCATGCCGTCCATGCCCGGCATCTTGATGTCGGAAATCACGATCCCCGGATAATCGGGGCCAAGCACCTTGAGCGCCTCTTCGGCGCTGGCAAAGGTCTCGGTGTCATAGCCCGACAGGGCCAGCCATTGGCTGATCGACTGGCGCATGTCCTGCTCGTCATCCACGATCGCAATCTTCATCGCCTGTGCCATCACTCGTTCCCCGTCATTCCGCCGCCTCGATACCATCTTCGAGGATCGGCAACTGCATCTCGAATACCGCGCCACGCTCGCGGGCGTTGCGGGCAATCAATCGTCCGCCGAGGTCATTCACGATCCCCGACGAAATGGCAAGCCCCAGTCCGACGCCATCGCCGGGCTGCTTGGTAGTGTAAAACGGCTCAAACAACGATTCCAGATCCTCGATGCCGGTGCCGTTGTCGCGCACTGTCAGCGTCGCCGTTTCCCCCGCCGCGAGAATGATCTCGACCTCGGGTTCGGATACCGATTTGGTGGCGTCCAGCGCGTTGCGCAAGAGGTTCACCATCACCTGCTCGATGCGCAGCCGGTCGCCCATGACCCAGACATCCCGATCCGGCAGGATGCGGGTGATCTGCACCTGCCGGTGGCGCAGCTGTGGCTCCATCATCGACAGGGACGACGCCAGCGCATCGCCCATGTTCACAGGTGCAAGCGCGTCCCCTCCCTTGCGGGCATAGGATTTCAGCTGCCGGGTAATCGCCCCCATGCGTTCGATCAGGTCATCGATCCGCCCGAACGATGATATCGCCTCTTCCGGGCGGTTGCGCCGCAGCAGCAGCCGCGCCCCGGCCAGATAGGTTTTCATCGCGGCCAGCGGCTGGTTCAACTCGTGACTGACCGCCGCCGACATTTCGCCAAGCGCGGCCAGCTTGCTCGACTGGGCCAGCGATTGCTCGGTCACCGCAAGGGTCTCCTGCACCCGTTTGCGCTCGGCAATTTCCCGCTGCAACCTGGCATTCAGTGCGCGAAGCTCTGCCGACTCGCGCTGGAACAACGCCATGCGCAGGGCCGTCCGCCGGCTGAGCGCGTAGAACACCAGCGCCAGCAGGATGGCGAATCCCATGATTTCCAGTGCGAGGATGCCGTTCACCCGTTCACGGATCGACGCATAGGTTGTAAACGAGGTCATCCGCCAGCCATAAACGGGCATGCGCAATTCCATCCGCATCACCGCCTCGCCCGCGAGATAGGCCTCGGCCGGCACCGCCGCCCAGTCGGACGTGGCGCGAATGGCCCGTTCGATGGCGCTGTGCGGGGTTTCCCGTTGCAGTGCCTCTTCCTCGCTCAGCCCGCGCCAGCGCGTTTCGGTTGACAGGATGATGGTGCCGGTGCTGTCCGCGACCATCACCGCGTCAGAAATCCCGCCCCAGGCGCGTTCGAATTTCTTCAGGTCCACCTCGACAACGATGACCCCGAGCACGTTGGCCCCGCTTTCGACCCGCCGGGCGTAAAAGAACTGGTAGCCTCCGGTCTCGAGTTCCTTGACCGAAAAGATCGTCGCGTTCGAGCGGATCGCATCGACGAAATAGGATTCGCTTCCCCGCTGCGCCCCGAGCTGATTGCGGTCGGTCGCGGCGACGATACGTCCGTCCAGATCGAGCAACAGCAGCGAGGCCGCGTCGAGATCCTCGACAAACGAGATCAGCCGCTGGGTCGATTGGCTGTAATCGCGCGAATTCAGCGCCCCGATCAGCGTCGGATCCCGCGCCAGCAACTGTGGCATGCTGCGGTTGCCGCGCAACTCGCTGACCAGGTTGCCGCTGTAGAGCGCAAGGCGCAGTTCGGCGCGGTTTCGGGTGCTTTCGGTAAAGCGGTCGGTCATCAGCCGGTTGGTCACCCAGATCGTCGCCGCCGCGATCACCAGCAGCAACACGAGCGCCAGCCGAACCCGCCACCCGATGTTATCGGAGCGGGGCCAGCCGGAGAGTCGTTGGCTTGTCTGGACCGGAAGTTTCATGGCGACAGGCTACGCCTGTCCCGCGCGCCGCTCAAGTCACGCCGGCGTCAATGCGCCCATCAATCCGCGGAACATTGCCACCCCGTCGGTGCCCCCGTGCCCGGCATCGGCGGCGCGCTCGGGATGCGGCATCATGCCCAGCACCCGGCGGTTCTGTGAGAGAATACCGGCAATATCATCCACCGACCCATTCGGGTTGTCACCATAGGTAAAGGCGATGCGGTCCTGCTCGCGCAGGTCGTTGCGGGTGGCCTCATCGGCAAAATAATTGCCGTCGTGATGTGCAATCGGGATACCGACCACATCGCCGGCATTATAGGCCGTGGTAAAGGCGCTGTTGCTGGTTTCCACTTTCAGATCAACGGTTTTGCAGATGTATTTCAACCCGGCATTGCGCAGCAGCGCGCCCGGCAGAATGCCGGTCTCGGTCAGCACCTGAAAGCCGTTGCACACGCCGATCGCGTAACCGCCGCGATCCGCATGGGCCTTGACCGCCTGGCAGATCGGCGATTGTGCCGCAATCGCGCCACAGCGCAGGTAGTCGCCATAGGAAAACCCGCCCGGAACGCCGACGATGTCGACCCCCTCCGGCAGCGCGGTTTCCTTGTGCCAGACCATCGTCACCTCGGCCCCCGCCTCGCGAAAGGCCACGGCAAGGTCGCGGTCACAGTTTGAGCCGGGGAAAACGACGACGGCGGCGCGCATCAGGACATCTCCACCGTGTAGGATTCGATCACCGTGTTCGCCAGCAGCTTTTCGCACATGGCGGTGACGTCGGCTTCGCTGGTGCCGTCTTCGAGGTCGAGCTCGATCACCTTGCCCTGCCGCACGCCGGCGACCCCCTGAAAGCCCATGGTCCCAAGCGCATGGCGCACCGCCTCGCCCTGCGGGTCCAGAACTCCGTTCTTCAGCATCACATGCACACGTGCCTTCATGATGTCGTCCTTTGTGCTTGGCGCGCGGTCCAACCCGCGCAGATGTCTCAGTTGATCAGCGTCGGCTTGGTGACGGGGCCGGAATTCTTGGGCATCACGCCCAGACGGCGCGCCACTTCGGAATAGGCATCGGTCAGGCTGCCCAGGTCCCGGCGGAACACGTCCTTGTCAAGCTTCTGCCCGGTTTCGATATCCCACAGGCGGCAGCTGTCGGGGCTGATCTCGTCGGCAATCACCAGGCGCTGGAAGTCGCCGTCGTAAACCCGGCCGATCTCGATCTTGAAATCCACCAGCCGGATCCCGACCGCCAGCATCACGCCCGACAGGAAATCGTTCACCCGCAGCGCAAGGCTCAGGATGTCGTCCATGTCCTGCTGGCTGGCCCAGCCGAAGGCGGCGATATGCTCTTCCGTGACCAGCGGGTCGCCCAGCCCGTCATCCTTGTAGCAATATTCGACGATGGGGCGCGGCAACTGCGTGCCCTCTTCGATACCCAGCCGGCTTGACATCGTCCCGGCAGCAAAGTTGCGCACAATGACCTCGAGCGGTACGATCTCGCAGCTGCGCACCAGTTGCTCGCGCATGTTCAGGCGGCGAATGAAGTGAGTCGGCACGCCGATCGTGTTCAGCCCGGTCATGAAAAACTCGCTGAGCCGGTTGTTCAGAACGCCCTTGCCGTCGATCACGTCCTTTTTCTGGGCATTGAACGCTGTGGCGTCGTCCTTGAAATACTGGACGATGGTTCCGGGTTCCGGGCCTTCATAGAGAATCTTGGCCTTGCCTTCGTAGATCTTCTTGCGACGCGCCATAAGCAGCCTTTCGGGAATATCCGGCCCGGACTCAGTATCGGACCCTCAGCGCCGCTATAGTGCAAGGGCCGCAGTGTCGCAAGCGGCGCACCGCCTCTTGCGCAGGCGCGCGCGTGACTGCATATCAATCTGGACAGATGAAACCGGAGGGGTCCGACACATGTCCACATTCGATGATCGCGAACGCGCCTTTGAAAACAAGTTCGCCCATGACGAGGAAATGCAGTTCAAGGCGGTGGCGCGACGCAACCGGCTGACCGGCCTGTGGGCCGCCGAATTGCTCGGCAAGTCCGGCGAAGAGGCCGAAGCCTATGCCAAGACCGTCGTAATCGCCGATTTCGAGGAAGCCGGACATGAGGACGTGGTGCGCAAACTGGCCGCCGACCTTGGGGACAAGGCCGATGCCGACGCCATCCGCGCCAAGATGGACGAGTTGATGCCCATCGCCAAAGACCAGGTGATGCAGGAAACCGACTAGGGCCATTGTCTGCCGGCGGCTGGCCTGCCGGCAGACATGACCGACGCCCTGCGACCCCCCGGCGGACAGGCCGCGCCGTTGCCGGGCCGTCCGCCGGGGTTCGTCCATTCATAATCAAGATGAGAGTTTCCGGTTTGCCAGCGCCGCACCGGATATGCGATACGCGGGCATTACGCGCGCGCACTTGCAACCCAGGACTGCCCCATGACCGACAAACTGCAATCCATGCTCGACAGCCATGACGTGCTCTTGGCCGATGGGGCAACCGGAACCAACCTGTTCAACATGGGGCTGATGTCGGGCGAGGCGCCAGAGCTTTGGAACGTCGATCAGCCAAAGAAGATCACCGCGCTGTATCAAGGGGCGGTCGATGCCGGCAGCGACCTGTTCCTGACCAACACCTTTGGCGGCACCGCCGCCCGGCTCAAGCTGCATGACGCGCAGAAGCGGGTGCGTGAATTGTCGCGCGTCGGTGCCGAGCTGGGCCGTGACGTGGCGGACAAGGCCGAACGCCCGGTGATTGTTGCCGGGTCGGTCGGCCCCACCGGCGAGATCATGGAACCGGTCGGCACGCTCAGCCACGCGCTGGCAGTCGAGATGTTTCATGAACAGGCCGACGGGCTCAGAGAGGGCGGCGTCGATGTGCTCTGGCTGGAAACGATATCTGCCCCCGAAGAATACCGCGCCGCCGCCGAGGCCTTTGCGCTGGCGGGTCTGCCGTGGTGCGGCACGATGAGTTTCGATACCGCGGGGCGTACCATGATGGGCGTGACCTCGGCGGATATGGTGGCCATGGTCGACGGGCTCGACAATGGGCCGATCGGG
Organism: Microbulbifer sp. S227A; assembly: GCF_049800935.1. Taxonomy (NCBI): domain Bacteria; kingdom Pseudomonadati; phylum Pseudomonadota; class Gammaproteobacteria; order Cellvibrionales; family Microbulbiferaceae; genus Microbulbifer; species Microbulbifer sp. S227A. The sequence continues at coordinate 309,600 of NZ_JBNAFZ010000001.1, forward strand.
TTCGGCGCGAATTGCGGCACTGGCGCGTCCGACCTGCTGCGCACCGTGCTCGGCTTTGTCGCGCAGGGCACCGAGCGCCCGATCATCGCCAAGGGCAATGCCGGCATTCCCAAATACGTGGACGGGCATATCCATTACGACGGGACCCCCGAGCTGATGGGGGATTACGCGGTGATGGCCCGTGATTGCGGCGCGCGGATCATTGGCGGCTGCTGTGGCACGATGCCGGATCACCTGCGCCACATGCGCGAGGCCCTGGATACACGCCCGCGGGGCGAGGCCCCGACGCTGGACCAGATCACCGCCGTTCTTGGCGCGTTCTCCTCGGCCAGCGATGGCACTGGGGATGAAGCGCCCAAACCCCGCGCGCGTCGCGGCCGCCGCCGTGCGTAATGTATTACGGCCGCCGCCGCGCATAATATAACACGACCGCCCCGCGCGTAAGCGCGTTCGGCCAGCGCCGGGCAAGGGTTCGGATCGGCAGGCCCGGCGTCTGGGGATGACGACGGATGCGCCTATGCCAGTGGTCTGCGGGCGATAAAGTCAATCAGCGCGGATTGCCCCGCATGGCCGCTACCCTCTTGCAGTTCGGCATCATAATCGGCGGAGCGAATCACCTGGAACCCGGCAAATGCCGCGCGCAGCATCGGTTCGGTATACATGTGCTCTTCCCGGCCCGGTCCGCCGGTTCCGTAGGCGACCTGACGCGGGGCATAGCCGTGCAGCATCAACAGTCCGCCCGGCGCAATCGCCTGTGTCATCCAGCCAAACATCCTGTCCCGCAGCGCGGGGGGCGCAAATTGAACGAAAATCGCAATCACCGCGTCAAAGCGTTGCGACCAGTCCCAATCCTCGATGCCGGATTGATGACAGGCGACGCTCACACCGTTTGCCCGCGCCAGGCCACGTGCCTTTTCGACCGCGACGCCCGAGGCATCAAAGGCCGTGACACGATGCCCCTGAGCGGCCAGCCACACCGAATTGCGCCCCTCGCCATCGGCCACGCAGAGGATATTCGACGCCGCGCCAAGGTGATGCGCGTTCTGTGTCAGAAATCCGGACGGTTCGGTGCCAAACCGGAACCCGGCACCGGAATACCGCGAATCCCAATAGGCCCCGCCCCACATGTTGCTGTCTGTCGTCATCGCGTGTTCCTCTCTGGGTCCGGACAGGTTTCAGAACAGGGATAGCTGATCCCCTGCCCGGTCCGGAAGCCGAAACAGATCACATCGCAACTTTGCGGTCGGCCTGTCCAGACCCAACCGCCGCGCGGCGGCGTTGAACCGCTGCGCCACCATCTCGGCATAGGTGCCTTCGCCGCGCATGCGCCGCCCCCAGCGGGCATCATAGGCCTTGCCACCATGCATTTCGCGCAGGCGCGCCATGATCTTGCCCGCCCGCCCCGGCTCGTATGCCGCGAGCCAGTCCTGCCACAGCTCGGACACTTCCATCGGCAGGCGCAGCATGATCCAGCTCGCCGCATCGGCCCCCGCATCGCGCCCGGCCTGGAGCAATGCCTCGATTTCATGATCGGTCAGCCCCGGCACGATGGGCGAGGTCATGACCCGCACCGGGATGCCCGCCCCGGTCAGCCGGGCAATGGCCTGCAAGCGGCGGCGGGGCGACGGGGCGCGCGGTTCCATGCGACGGCTCAGCCCCGCGTCCAGCGTGGTCAGCGAAATTCCGACCCGCACCAACCCCTGTTCCGCCATCGGGGCGAGGATGTCGATGTCGCGCTCGATCATTGCCCCCTTGGTGACGATCGCCACGGGATGCCGGAACGCCGCCAGTACCTCGAGACAATCGCGCATGATCCCATGCGCGCGCTCAACCGGTTGATAGGGGTCGGTATTGGTGCCGATGGCAATCGGCGCAACCCGGTATCGCGGCGCGCGCAGCTCGCGTTCGAGTACCCGCGCCGCATCCGGTTTGGCCACCAGCCGGGTTTCGAAATCCAGCCCCGGCGACAGGCCCAGATAGGCATGTGTCGGCCGGGCAAAACAATAGACGCACCCGTGTTCACACCCACGATAGGGATTGATCGAACGATCAAAGGGCAGATCAGGTGATTTGTTCCAGGCGATGATCCTGCGCGGCTGCTCGGTCGTCACCTCGGTGCGCAGCACCGGCACGTCATCCCCCGCATCCCAGCCATCATCCACCTCTTGCCGGGCCAGGTCATAGCGACCGCTGGCATTGCCAAGCGCCCCGCGCCCGCGCGCCTGTTGCAACCGGTTTCCAGCATGTTCTCCCATGACCCCGAAATAGAACATTACGCGAACATTAACAAGATCCACATGATCTTGATGGCTAATCTTCGCTATCGACCCAGCGGAATCGGCAACAGAAGTCGGTTGCAGGGCCGCCGATGTCGCAATTAATCGAGTCCGCCTGCGACCAAATGGCAATAACGAAGCAATAGGGCCACGGGGACCCTCCCCCAGCAAGGAATTGTGCGCATGTCGGAAGAAGATGACATCATCCTGTCGGAACTGGACGACGAAGAGCTTGTCCAGCAAATGTTTGACGACCTGTATGACGGTCTCCGCGAAGAGATCGAAGAAGGTGTCAACATCCTGCTTGAACGCAACTGGGAACCTTACAAGATCCTGACCGAGGCGCTGGTCGGTGGCATGACCATCGTTGGGGCGGATTTCCGGGATGGTATCCTGTTCGTTCCCGAAGTGCTGCTTGCCGCGAACGCGATGAAGGGCGGCATGGCCATCCTCAAGCCGCTGCTGGCGGAAACCGGTGCGCCGCGCGTCGGCAAGATGGTGATCGGCACCGTCAAGGGCGACATTCACGACATCGGCAAGAACCTCGTCGGCATGATGATGGAAGGCGCCGGGTTCGAGATCGTCGACCTGGGCATCAACAATCCGGTGGAGAACTATCTCGAGGCGCTGGAGCGCGAGGACGCCGATATCCTGGGCATGTCCGCGCTTCTGACGACGACGATGCCCTATATGAAAGTGGTGATCGACACGCTTGTTGAACAGGGCAAGCGCGAGGATTACATCGTTCTGGTGGGCGGTGCGCCGCTGAACGAAGAATTCAGCAAGGCCATCGGGGCCGACGCCTATTGCCGTGATGCCGCTGTGGCGGTGGAAACCGCCAAGGACTGGATCGGGCGCAAGCACAACCGTCTGAGCGCCTGACCGGGCCACGCCCGGAAAAACACCGGCCCGCCCCGTGGCGGGCCATTTTCGTCAGGAAACGCGATGGATCAGATCAGCGACCGCACCCTGACCGACTCCGGCCTGCCCGCATCGGGCAGCGGGCGCATCCTGTTGATCGCCTGCGGGGCGCTGGCGCGCGAGATCCTCGATCTGAAATCCCGCAACCGCTGGGACCATCTTGACCTGACCTGCCTGCCGGCCAAGCTGCACCTTTACCCGGAGAAAATCACCCAAGCGGTGACCGATGCGGTGACCAGGCATCGTGGCGCGTATGACGACATTTTCGTGGTCTACGCGGATTGCGGCACCGGCGGGCTGCTCGAGGCGCGCTGCGACGCGCTCGGCGTGCAGATGGTCAAGGGGCCGCATTGCTATTCCTTCTTCGAAGGCAACGCTGCCTTTCTCGCCCGCAGCGCGGATGAGATCAGCGCCTTTTACCTCACCGATTTCCTGGTGCGCCAGTTCGACGCCTTTGTCTGGAAACCCATGGGGCTGGACCGGCACCCGGAGCTGCGCGACATGATCTTTGGCAACTATACCAAGCTGGTCTACCAGGCCCAGACCGACGACCCGGAGCTGCGCGCCAAGGCCGAGGACTGCGCCGCGCGGCTGGGGCTGGCCTATGAATACCGCGCCACGGGATACGGGGATCTCGAGACCACGCTGACCACCTGGGCGACCCCACAGGCTCGACAATTGCCGGGCTGAACGATAGCGGTTGACACGGTGCAAACAAGGCGGGCGGCAACCGGTGCCCTGGCGACATCTTATCCCTCTTGGCGCGGCTCTGGTGTTTCTCGCGCTGACCGCCTGTACCGGCGCGACCAGCGGACCGGCCGACGATCCCCGTGGCCTGACCCGCGCGATCCTTGCCCTTGGTCCGGATGTCGACCCTGACGAAGCGCGGCGCGCGGCAATGATTGCCTATTCCCATTCGCGCGAACTGGCGATTGCTTATGAAATCACCGATCCGCCGCTGGTGCATAACACCAAGGTCAACATGGGGCTGAAACCGCGCGGGCTGTGCTGGCACTGGGCCGAAGACATGCAGACCCGGCTGCTCTCCGAGAGTTTCAGAACGCTGGACATTCACCGCGCCATCGCCAATGCCGACAACCCGCTGCGCATCGACCATTCAACCGCCTTGATCAGCGCCCGTGACCGGCCCATGCAAAGCGGCATCGTGCTCGATCCCTGGCGGAACGGGGGTCGCTTGTTCTGGGCGCGGGTGGCCGATGACCGGCGTTATGACTGGCAACCGCAAAACGCGGTTCTGGCCCGCAAATACGGGGTGACACCGCGCGCGAACTGACCGGATCAGGCCGCCTCTGCCGCGACCTTGCGGATGCGTTCGATCATCGCCCGCAGCCCGTTCGAGCGCTGCGCCGAAAGGTGATCGTTCAACCCCAACCGCGCCAGCTCGGCGCGCGCATCCACCCCCGGCACATCGGCCACCGGCAAATCGTTGTAGAGCGCCCGCAGCACTGCGATCAGGCCGCGCACGATCATCGCGTCGCTTTCGCCGTCAAAGCGGAACATGCCGCGCTCGATGACCGGGTGCAGCCAGACCTGGCTGGCACAGCCATCGACCTTGGTGGCAGGCACCTTGAGCGCATCAGGCAGCGGTTCCATCGCCTTGCCCTGATCGATCACATAGCGATAGCGGTCTTCCCAGTCTTCCAGGAATTCGAAATCATCGACAATGTCTTCAAAGGCGGGGCTGGCCATTTCTCGGCTCCTCAGAACTGCGTGCCGTCGAGGTATGCCGCGACACCGGTGCTGTCCACCCCCGCCTTGAACCTTTTCTTCGGCGGCGCGATGCGATAACCCGATGCAAGACAACACAAACGGCGCATCACATGACAAAGACCCTCACAGTCCTTCTTGCTGCCAGCCTGATCCTGTCAGGTTGCGGCTGGCGCAGCTGGTTCGGCGGTCGTGACACGCCGCCCAGTGGCGATCTCGCGGCGATCGAAGCCACCAATCCGCTGATTCCCGCCGAACGGGTCAGCGTGTTCAGCCGCCCCGAGGCCGAAGACACCACCGTGCTGATCGCACAGGTCACCAAGCTGCAAATCGACCAGACGCCGACAGGGGCGATCATCCTGGCCGAGGGCATCGCGAGCCGGCAGGGCGCATTTGACGCCTCCCTCACTCCGTCAGGCGGTACGCTGACCCCCGACCAGGACGGCGTCCTGCGCCTGGATTTCCGCGTCGCCTATCCGGCCTACGATACCAACATCGGGCCAGAGCAATCCCGCAAGGTCACCGACGGGCTTGCCCTGACCCGCCAGCAACTGGCGGGGATCGACCAGGTGATCGTCACGGGCGCGCAGAACGCGATGCAATCGCGCCGCCGCTGACCGGTCGCGATCCTAGATCAAATCCATGGCCAGGATCGTCGCCAGCATCGCGTCATGCATGCCGGGGGCCGCAGCCTCGGGTCCTGACTCGGGGTCCGGCTCCGGGTCTGGCAAGGTCGTCTCTTGCCCGCCAGCGCGGGACGCAAGACCCGGTTTGATCAGCGACCACGCGTAAAGATCGGCGGCGGACTGGCCCGGATCGACCTCGGGGCCGCGATCGCGCGGCGTTCCGTCAAACACGAATACATCGCTCATTTCGGCCGTGGTATCGAAGGTCACGCGGGGCGCGTCGCGCGGGGATTGGGGCGCTGCCAACTGTGTCTGATCGTGCTCCGCGCCGGTCTGTGCCTGCAAATATCCAAAGGAAAACATCGTCATCTCCATCAATAAGGTCATACTATGATGAAGATACGGGCCGGCACGCGCCCCGGATCAGATCACCGGGATCGCAATTCCGTGACCTCGCGCGGACATGGATGTCATCAATGGCTCATGGGCCGCTGGCGCGCCGTTCCCGGCAGCGCGTCACAGCGACACGACCACCACCGATTGCCCCTTGGCCGCCAACCCGATCTTGCCCGCACATAGCCGCAGCGCATCGGCACCGAATACCTCGTGCCGCCAACCGGACAAGGCCGGCACGTCGCGCTCGCCCGCGGCAATCAGGTCCAGTTCCGAACTGGTCGCGATCAGCTTGGCGGCAACTCCGGCGCTTTCGGTCTTGGATTTCAACAGAACCCGCAGCAGGTCGGCAAGCGCGGGGTTGACCTGGAGCTTTTCGCGTGCCCGGTCGGGCTTGGGCATCTTGTCGGGCGGGCATTTCACCCCCCGCTCGATGGCGGCCAATATGCCATCGGCAATCGCCCCGCGCCGGGCCTCGCGCAGCAACAGGCGCAACCCGCCAAGATCGGACGCAGAACGCGGCTTGGCCGAGGCCAGTTCGACCAGGGCGTCATCCTTGAAAACCCGGTTGCGCGGGATGTTGTTGTCCTGGGCATGGCGTTCGCGAAACGCCGCCAGCGCCTGAACGATAGCGAGGAACTTGGCGGAATTGGTGCGCGTCTTGACCCGTTTCCACGCCTCTTCCGGCTCGATCTCATAGGTGGCCGGGTTGGTCAGGATCTGCAATTCCTCGGCGACCCAGCGGGATCGGTTGGTTTTCTCGAGCTCGGCAGCGAGGTATTCATAGATCCGGCGCAGATGCGTGACATCGGCCAGCGCATATTTCTTTTGCGCTTCGCTCAGCGGGCGGCGCGACCAGTCGGTGAACCGGCTTGACTTGTCAACCGATGCCCGCGCGATCTTGCGCACCAGCGTTTCATAGCCCGCCTGTTCGCCAAAGCCACAGACCATCGCGGCGACCTGGGTGTCAAACAACGGTTCGGGAAAGACCTTGGCATCGACCCAGAAAATCTCGAGATCCTGCCGCGCCGCGTGAAACACCTTGACGACGCTGGTGTCACGAAACAGATCGTAAAGCGGTTCAAGCGACATGCCCTCGGCCAGCGGATCGACCAGAACCGCGTTTTCGTCCCCCTCGCCCGGCATGGCCAGTTGCACGAGGCACAGCTTGGAGTAATAGGTCCGCTCGCGCAGGAATTCGGTATCGACGGTGACATAGGGTTGGCCATGGGCCTCCTTGCAAAAGGCAGCAAGGTCTTGGGTCGTTGTGAGTGTTCGCATCTGTGGGGTGTCGTTTGCTTGTTTGTTGTTGTTCTTGCGCAGAAGGCGCAGGAGCGCACCGTCTTGTTCAACCCTTAGTTAAATCCGCGCAAATTGCAAACCGGATGCAGCGGGGCGCAGTTAAGGCATCAAGAGCGGTTCGCGCATCCCGCCGGCAAAACGCCGCAGCACCGCCGGGTAGAGCGCATGTTCCTGTACCAGCACCCGCGCGGCCAGCCGCTCCGGGGTATCGTCGGCACGCACGGGCACCCGCGCCTGCCCGAGGATCGGCCCTTCGTCCAGTTCGGGCGTGACTTCGTGCACGGTGCAGCCATGTTCGCGCTCGCCCGCCTCCAGGGCGCGGGCATGGGTGTGCAGCCCCCGGTATTTCGGCAGGAGCGAAGGGTGAATGTTCAACATGCGCCCGGTCCATTGCCCGACAAAGCCCGCGGTGAGCACGCGCATGAAGCCCGCAAGACAGACAATGTCGGTCTGCGCCGCGATCAGCGGCTTTATCAGTTCCGCCTCGAATGCGGCGCGATCGCCTCCAAAAGGCCTGTGATCCACCACCGCCGTCGCCACCCCGCGTTCGGCGGCCTTGGCAAGACCACCGGCGCTGGCATCGTTGGACATCACGAGGCAGGGACGCGCCGGATGATCGCCGCGCATGCTGTCGAGCAGCGCGACCATGTTCGAGCCACCACCAGAGATCAGGATCGCGACGCGCTTGTGGCTCACAACAGCGCGCCCCGGTACCGCATCCCCGGCTGGCCCGTGACGGTACCGATCCGCTGCACGGTTTCCCCGGCCTCGCCCAGCAGCGCGCCCAGTTCGTCGGCCCGGGCCGGATCGCAAGCAAGGATCATGCCGATACCGCAATTGAAGGTCTTGAGCATTTCGGCCTCGGCAATATTGCCCACCCCGGCCATCCATCTGAAAACGCCAGGCAATTCCCAGGCATCCAGGTCGATATCCGCCCCCAGCCCGTCGGGCAGGACGCGTGGCAGGTTTTCCGTCAGCCCGCCGCCGGTAATATGCGCCAGCGCATGCACGCCGCCCGCCCGCACCGCCGCCAGTGCCGGCCTGACATAGAGCCGCGTCGGAGTAAGCAGCGCGGCGCCCAGCGTTCCATCGCCGAACGGACAATCCGCCGCCCAGCCAAGCCCCGACATCTCGACCAGCTTGCGCACCAGAGAATAGCCGTTGGAATGCACGCCGTCGCTCGCCAGCCCCAGCAGCACGTCGCCCTCGGACACGCCTTGGGGCAAGGCGCTGCCCCGCTCCATCGCGCCGACGGCAAAACCGGCAAGGTCGAAATCGCCCGGCGGGTACATGCCCGGCATCTCGGCGGTTTCGCCACCGATCAGGGCACAGCCCGAGCCTTCGCACCCCGCCGCGATACCCTCGATGATCCGCGCCGCGGTTTCGGTCTCAAGCTTGCCCGTGGCGAAATAGTCGAGAAAGAACAGCGGCTCCGCACCCTGGCACACCAGGTCGTTGACGCACATCGCAACCAGATCGATGCCCACGCCGTCCACATGCCCGGTATCAATGGCAATGCGCAGCTTGGTGCCGACGCCATCGGTGGCCGCGACCAGCACCGGATCGGCAAACCCCGCGGCCTTGAGGTCAAACAACGCGCCAAACCCGCCAAGGCCGCCCGCCACGCCGGGCCGCACGGTGCGTTTGGCCGCCGGCTTGATCCGCTCGACCAGCGCGTTCCCCGCGTCGATATCCACACCCGCTTCGGCATAGGTGATGCCGTTCTTGCCATTTGTCATGCGCGCTGTCCCTGTGCTGTCTTCGCGCGGGGTAAAACATTGCGGTGCCGCTTGCAACACATGCCGCGCCACGCACCCTTGACGCTCCCGCTCATCGTGATACGCAACGCTAAGGCGGGCCTGTAGCTCAATTGGTTAGAGCAGAGCGCTCATAACGCTTTGGTTGCGGGTTCAAGTCCTGCCGGGCCTACCACTCGCCGATCTTTCCCGATGGAATCAGCCTTGCGTTCCCAAATGGACATAAGGCTGATCCGGCTCAGGACTGGTTTTGCACGGCGTCGCGAGCGGGGGTGTGCCGAATTCGGCGCGGCATCGATGCTTTTGCCCAATTAGAACCGCAAGGCACAGGCTCACGGATTGGCACCATTGATACCCCCACGAATCCAGCAACGCATGGAGATGAAATGACCAGAGATAAACAGAAACCTGCCCCCCACCCGGTGTCGGCTACGCGCGCAAAGGAGCCGCCGGGATCATTGTTAATGACCCCTGAAGAGATCGAAAACAGCGAGATGAGAAATCTGGAAAAGCTTCGAGAGCGCCTGAAGGCACGAGGACTGATCTCCGAAGACCGGGAAACAGACCCCTAGGTGCGGATTGCGCCCCCCAATGTTACAAGGTGCGCGATCGTTGTGTGGGATGGCGGTCGACCAAGAAAAACCGGCGGATCGGACGCGACCGGTTGGTATGCCATTACTTGTCCTTGTGCTTCTTGCCCCGGTCGCGCGAACGGTTGGCCGCGTCTTCAAGGCGGTCCGCATAGGCTTGGCGCGCGCCGTCCGACATCCGCCCCAGCTGTTCGAGCAACACCGTGTTTGCCATCGCCTGCCAGGTCTCGCGGCGGGCGAATTGTTCGGCGAACAAGGTTTCCAGCGCCACCGGGTCAAATGGCGTCTCGCGCACCAGTGCGGCGACCTCGAGCGTCGCGGTCTTGCGATCGGGTCCGGGATCGGCCGAGCGGTGGCGCATCGCTTCGCGCACTGCCCGGCGGTCTTCGCGCGGCAATTCACGGTACAGCGTCGCGCCCAACACCGGGGGCGGACGCCGCGCGCCCTCGGGGCCGCCAAACCGCATGGCCGCCCCGACCGCCAGCCCGATCACCAGCAGGTTCAATGCCAGCGAGGCCCCCAGCAAGAGCCGGAGCCACAACCGGTTCCGGGGTGCGGGAGTGTCTTGTTGCATGTTCATCTATCCTTCCTCGGCCATCGCGATGACCAGGCTGTCCTGGTCAAGAAACGTGCTGTCGCTCATCAGGTATTGCGCCGGGTCAGGCAGCATCGAAGGCGGCGCAAAACCAAGCCACACCCCTGCCGCACAGGCCGTTGCCAGACCGCCGATGCCCGGCCAGCCGCCCAGCATGTCATAGAGTTGCCGCCAGCGTGAGCGACGCGGCGCGGGGGCCGGTGCCCGCCTGTGCTGCTGCACCCGGACCGCATCCGCCATGATCCGGTTCGCCAAGCCATCGGGCAGGCCGGCGGTCTGCTTGCGGGCGGCGTCAAAAAACACGTCCAGATCGATCATGTCCTTGTCAGTGTCAGTCATCGCTATACCCCAGTTCGTCCTTGCGCCCGGCCAGTTCCCGGCTCAGCGCCCGTTTGCCCCGTGCGGTCAGGCTCTCGACCGCCTCGGTGCTGATCTCCATGATCTCGGCGATCTCCGGATTGGAGAGCCCCTCCAGATGCCGCAGTACCACGGCCTCGCGCTGCCGGTCGGGCAATGTCTCCAACGCGGCCTGCAAGGCGTCCGCGCGGGCGGTCTGTTGCAGGTGCTCGGCGGCGCTTTCGCCCGGGTCGGGCGGGTCCGGCACGTCGTCGAGCCGTGCCATGCCACCGCGACGGCGGCGCTTGATATCAAGGCACAGGTTCAGCGTCACGCGGTAGAGCCAGGTGCTGACCTTGGCCTTGCCCGTTTGCCAGTCCGGTGCCATCCGCCACAGGCGCATCATCGCCTCCTGGGCGACATCCTCGGCCTCGGCACGGTCTCCGAGCACCCGCATCGCCACACCCAGTGCGCGCGGCGCAAGGCGCTCGGTCAACTCGCGCGCTGCCGCCTGCTCGCCATTGGCGAACAGGACCAGCAACGCATCGTCCGAAGGCGCGACACCGGTGGGGATCACCGCAGCTGGCCCGCGCTGATCCGCCGATATGAAGCCCCCTTCGGGCACCGGGTCAGTTCTTGTGCCACTTGCCCTTGCCGTGCTTGCCCATGCGTTCCTTTGCCTCGTCGAATTCCGCTTTCGAGATGCTGCCGTTCTCGTCCTTGTCCATGCGGTCAAAGGCCTTGTCCGCCCGTTTGCCCTGGCGGGGTTGCGGCAGCTCGTCCTGCGACAGTACACCATCCCCGTTCTCGTCAAAACGCTCGATCATCGCATCGACACGTTGCTCGGCAGACTTGCGCGCCGAACCCAGCAACTCGTCACGATCCAGCGACCCGTCGCCATTGGCATCCGCGTCGTTGAACCGGACCTCGTGCCGCGCCGAGAATTCCTCTTTGGAGATCTCGCCATTGCCATCCTGATCCGCCTGTTCGAACGAGATCGGCGCGCGATGCATTCCGCCGGGCTTCTGGGCCATGGCGGCCCCCGCGGTCAAAGCGATGCTGCCTGCGATGATCGCAACAATAAAACCTGTATGTTTCATTTGTTTCTTCCTTCGTTGCGACGGCCCTCTGCCGTCCGTCATATCTACAAAACGCAGCGCCCCGCTGTTTCCGTCGCCGCCTGCGTTGTTTTTTGCGGACCTTCACCGCCCAGTCCCCGGGCAGCGCCAAAGCAATCGTCGCGACATCCCGCCGCAATTGCGCCGCACCCCCTTTCGGCGGCCCGCGTTGAGCCCCATTTTGGCCGCGGGAGAACAGACATGACCGACGAATCGCAAAACCTCACGGCGGATGCCGTGCAAACAACCGACCGCGCATTATGGCCGGCCATGGCGCGGGGCTGGCGCTGTAAATGCCCGAAATGCGGCAGCGGTCCGCTATTGCAGGGCTATCTCAGGGTCAACGATACCTGCACGGTGTGTCGCGAAGAGCTTTTCCACCACCAGGCGGACGATGGCCCGGCCTATCTGACCATCCTGATCGTCGGGCATATCATGGCGCCGCTGCTGCTGTTCGTCTTTACCATGTGGCGGCCCGAGCCGTTGACGCTGTTCACGATTTTTGCGGTTGGCTGCGTCGGGTTGTCACTCTATCTTTTGCCGAGATTGAAAGGGGCGATTGTCGGGTTCCAATGGGCCCGGCACATGCACGGTTTCTAGGACAAGGCTCCGGAAACCGGCCTGCCCTTCGCCGGCAGGAGAGAGCATGAGCATGGACAAGACCGCAATCCGCAACGCCGCCACGGTCATCGTGCTGCGCGACCGTATGGGCGATCCGTCGATCCTGATGGGACAACGGGGTGCCAAGGCGGCGTTCATGCCCAACAAGTTCGTGTTCCCCGGCGGAGCGGTCGATGCGGATGACCGGTTGGTTCCGCTGGCGCGCCCGCTGCCCGATCTCTGCCATGAGCGTCTGTGCGAAGACGCACCGCACGGGCTTCAGCAGGCCCTGGCCGTTGCCGCCATCCGCGAACTTTGGGAAGAAACCGGCCTGATCCTCGGCACGCCCGGCGCGTGGCAAGGCCCCGTGCCAGCGGATTGGCAGGGCTTTGCCGCAACCGGCAACCTGCCGGCGGCGGATGCTCTGCAATTTGTTTTTCGCGCGCTGACCCCTCCCGGTCGGCCACGCCGCTTTGATGCGCGGTTTTTCCTGGTCGATGCAGAGGCGATCCGGGGCGATCTTGATGACTTTACCCATGCCAGCGACGAGTTGTCTCACCTGCAATGGGTCAAGCTGAGCGAAGCCCGCCAGTTTGACTTGCCGTTCATCACCGAGGTGGTGCTGGCCGAAGTTGCCGGTCGCGTCGATGATCCGACGCCCCCGGCAAGCGTGCCCTATTTCCGCAACAACGACGAGGCCAGCCTGTTCCTGCGCCTGCGCGGGGTCCAGATGCCCGAGCATGATTGAGGCGACCCGGAGCCTTGGGGGCTCTGCCCCCGCCGCCCAAGGGCGGCTCCCCCGGAGTATTTTGACAAAGATGAAGGGGGCGATTTTGAACCGGGTCTTTGTGGATGGGACCTGTTTCTGGCGGCGGCGACATTGATCCCCAGAGGGGTTTGCCGGCCGGGCGTTGAGGCCGCCGTTTCTCGGGCCGAACGTATCAGGTGGCTGGCATGTTCCGGTCTCGGGACGGAAGGTCATCTGGCCGGTTTGCGGCGCAAATCGCCTGCCGGACACTGCGGGGAACGCCTGATGAAGGCATCGCGCCAAACTGCTTCCCGAGGGTCGGCACCCGCCCATCCGCGGCATCTTTGAACGCGGGATGTGAAGGGGCATCGTGCCAGCCAGCCCGACCGCGATCGTGGATTCCAAAGTCCGGTGTTGTCCCGATCAGGGCGCGATCACAACCTCATCCCATTCACCCCGGGCTTCTTTCATCAGCGCATTGCCTGCGGGCTCGCCGATCGACGGGCAGGCCTTGAGAATGGGGAATGCCTTGATCGCCAGGCGTCGGCCCGCTTCGCTGTCGGATGGGTAGTGTACCCCCAGCACCTCGCGGTTGCGGGCAATTCGTGCGGCCATGTCAAACAGCGCGTTGCGCTTGACATGTTTGGGGTGATTTTCCGGCAGATGGGCCGTTTCCATCAGCGGCACGCCTCCGGTCGTGTGCATCGCCTCGTTGAGGCACAGCGCCAGCAACCACGCTTCGGTGGCGTGGGCACTGGGATAGGCGGCATGCTGGGGCACGTCGATCGGCGGCGCAAGGCCCGGGTGCAGCTGAGACGGGCGCGGGCGGTTGAACTTGTCCTTGAAATGAAAGGCCAGGAACTGCGCCACCGTCACCGCAATATGCGCCAGGCGATAGGTTTCGGGATGCGACAGGTAGGTGAAGGGCACGATGCCCTGGAAATAGCCGATCATCGTGCCGCGTTGTTGCAGCGCCTCTTCGATCACGCCAGGGCGGTATTCGATCAGGCCGATCAGCTCGGTGAGTTCCTTGGGCAACTCATAAGGTTTTTCTTCCAGACCCAAGGAGGCATCCGCGAGAAAGTTGGTGTTGTCGCTCGAATTGCCCGCCGAACGGGCGGGGATTGGAAGAGTGATGCCTGTCCAGTCTGGGGTGCCTGATACATTGGAATCATTCACCGCGAATTCAGACAGGAACGCCACCGCCTTGTTGCCGGGCGACCAATGTTCGAAGGGGGCGCTTTGAAAGCTCTTGTAGATCGCGTGCAGGCGCACCGGATTACCTGCATCATCCTGCGTTTCGGGATTGGTGGGCGGCCAGGCGTTGCCGGGCCACCATCGGTTTTCTACGGCAATTGTGTCGTCGCCGTCATTGACCACATGGGGTGATATCCCGAGCCCCAGATAGGTCGGGCTGCCGCCATAGCCGGCGCTGTCCCGAGCATCGCGCGCGTCTCGGGCGTCTCGCGCATCCCTGGCATCTCTGGCGTCACGTGCGTCGCGCGCATCCATGCTTCCGATCGGTCCGGCGGGTCCTGTCATGGCAATATCCTTTCTGGTGAAACAACGGTGGTCTGAAATATCCTCTCACTCGGGCACGCCGGCCTGTCGCAGCCGCGCGCAGAACAATTCCGCATGTGCCGGGTCGCTATAGAGCCGATGCGCCCTGCGGTAGCGCGCCAGCGAAAACCCCGGTTCAAGCCTGAGCAGCCGGTCGGCGGCCGCCCGTGCGGCGTCATGATCGCCCAGTGCCTCCTGCGCAACAGCGAGCGTGCGCAGGCCGCTGGTATAGCGCGGGTTTTCGGCCAGCCCCATCGACAGCCATTTGACGGCGCTCCGCAAATTCCCGGCGTCGTAGTGAACGGTGCCCAGAAAGACATAAAACTGGAACAGCCGCGGATCGAAGGGCGACAGGCGCAGCGCCCGTTCCGCCGCCTCGATACCTTCTGTGGCGCGGCCCAGGCTGGACAGGGTCACGCTCGACAACAGCCAGGCGGTAGAGCTGCTGGGATTGGCCTGCCGGGCGCGGTCGAGATAGGCGAGCGCGGTGTCGAAATTGCCGAACATATAGGCTTGGACATGGCCGAACGTGGCCAGCGCCCGCGCGTCGAGATCGTCGAGGCGGATCGCCTGCTGGGCCAGCAGCGCGGCCTGTTCGGCGTCGCCGGTTGCATCGCCTGACCAGCCCTGCCCCACGTTGAGACTGTGCCAGCGCGCGGCCCAGGCGAAGGGCGGCGAAAAGGTCGGATCGCCCTCCATGGCGTTTTGCAGATGCGCACGCGCCTCCTTGAACGGGCCCGGTTCAAGGCTGCCGATCAGGTCCAGCGCCCGCAGATAGCTATCATAGACCGTGAAGGAAGCCGGCGCCTTGCGCAACGATCTGCGCCACTCGGCGGCCCGCAAGCCCGGCAGCAGGTGCGACAAGGCGGCCTCGACGATGTCGTCCTGCACCGCAAATGTATCCGCATCGGCAAAGTCGCGGCGGAGGCTGGCCAGCACCTCGCCGTTGCGGGTATCGAGCAATTCGGCCGACAGGCGGTACCTGGATCCTGACTGCCGGAGAATCCCGGTGATCAGATAGCGCACCCCCAACACGGCGGCGAGCGATTGCGGATCGGCGGGCTGGTTGGCAAACGCGAGGGTCGAAGAGCGCGAGATCACCGTCAGGTCGCTGAGGCGGGACAGGCGCGAAACGATATCCTCGACGATCCCCGAGGCAAAATACCTGTCGGCCTCCTGTCCGCTGCCGCTGGTGAACGGCATCACAGCGATCGAGGGAAGGCTGGCCCGCGCAGACGCAACCGCGCCCGCCGGGCGTCCGTCAGTGACCAGTTCAAAGGCGATGACCGGGTTTTTCATCTTGCGCAGCGCGATGCTGCCCAGCGGGCGGGTTTCGAGATCAGGGTCATCGGCGATGCGCTGGCACACCGCATCGGTCATGATCGCGCCCCCTGCCGGCGCGTGTTCCTGCAGGCGCGCGGCGATGTTTACGCCATCGCCCAGGACATCGTCACCGTCGCGCAGGACGCGGCAATAGTTCAGCGCCGCGCGCAGCATCAACCCGTGACGGCGGCGGCGGGACTCGGCCTGGACATCGCGCACCCATCGGGCCGCGTCGGCAGGTCGATCAAAGGTGACAAGCACACCGTCGCCGGTCGAATTGACCAGTATGCCGCCGTGATCGGACAGCAGCGGCAACAGCGTTTCCGAACGAAGGGATATCCAGCGGCGATAGGTTCCGTCCTCGTCGGATTGCATCATCTGCGAAAAGCCGACCACATCGACAAAGCAGACACAGGCCCGGTGGCTGGCTGGTCGATGCCGTGCCTCTGATCCGTCGGCCAGCGCGGCATCCCCCGCATCCTGCGGCCCGGCGGGCGGCGCGTCGGAACGCGCCTGGGTCACTCCGCGGCGCGCCCGCTCGGATATCCCGCCTTGCTGTAAATCCTTGCGGCCCTGCAACATTTACCCACCTTCCTACGTGCATTATGCGCCGATTCGCGCTAAAAGTTAACGTAAAGGAAAGTTTCGCCCCGCCGGTTTCGGCCCGGCTCGGTTCAAGCGGCAAGGCATTTGGTGTCTTCGGAGCTTGGCGAATTCGGAAAGGCAAACCCATGTCGGTCAAACTCTTTCTATTCGAAAAAGACGAGAGCACCCTGGTTGATAAGCTGGACAATCAGGCCAGAGAGTTGGGCGAAGACTGGCTGAGGCTGGACAAACTTCTTGAGAATGGGTTTGTGCATGACAGTTTCGTGCCGGGCAACGAGCACGGTTTCAACAACCCCTGGGCGATGGAGGAATTCGACGGCAAGCGTCTTTTCAATGAGGGCGAAGAACCGGACCGTGGCTTTGGCGTGCCGCTGGCTCTGCCCGATCGCGAGACCGCACTACGCATCATGGAACTGCTCAGGCCTGTGCCATCATCGGAAGGCGGACAAATCGTGTGTACCGAGTTGACGCCGATGACCGCGGAACTGGCCCCCAAGGGCCAGCATTGGTGCGCAGGCAGAGGCCAGGGATATGGCTTTGGTACCCGGGCGGCGGCGCGGCACCTGATCGCTGCGGACCGTCTGGCAAACCTGCGCGGCAGCGGCGTGCATGTCTTTGTCGTCGATCAGGGCCTCGACCGTTCCTATATCGAGCGACTGGGCGGAACCTTTGCCACCGGCATCCCGTGGGAGGCCGACGGCAAGATCAAACGGCCCGGTGAGGAAAAAGCACCCTATCTGCCGGTTGAACGGGGGCATGGCGGAATGCTGGTGCGGTCGCTGATCGATCTGGCACCGGACTGTCATATCTATGACTTTCCCCTGATTCCGCGACGTATCACCGGATCGGAGTTCTTTGGCCTGCATGCAACCTTTGCCTATTGGACGTTGCGGCTGATTTGCAATGCGTTGGCTGGGCCCTGGGTGATCCTGAATGCCTGGGGCCTGGTCGATCGCTTTGCCGAAACCGTTCGCGGAGATTACAGCAACAACCGCGATCACTGTCTGAATGTCATCATCGCCAGCATCGGCAGGACGCATGATGTGATTTTTGCCGCCGGCAATAACGGCCAGTTCTGCGGTGACCCCCGCGCCACCGGCTACGACCGTGGCCCTGGCCGCAGCATCTTTGGCGCAAACGGATTGCCAGAGGTCTACAGCGCCGGTGCGGTGCGCACCGACGGCACCTGGGTCGGTGCGGCGTCGCAGGGGCCCGGGCCGTCGGGTTTTGAATCTCCGCCCGGTGCTCCGGTCGAGAAACCCGATCTTGCCGTGCCCAGCTGGTTCAACGAGGACAACGACGCGGCCCTGCGCAGCGGCGGAACATCTTCGGCCGCCGCGGTTCTTGCCGGGATCGTTGCCGCGCTGCGGTCACACCCCGAGTTGCACTCGATTGCGCCGGCCGCGCTGCGCCAGAGCCTGCGGAACAACAGCAGGCCGACCAACGGGCCGGGCTGGAGCAGGCGCAGCGGCGCCGGGATCGTCAACCTCACCGGCGTCATTTGACCGCGTTCCTGTTTCGCCCCGGACGTCGGCAAAACACCGCAACAATCGTTTCTCGACCTGATCTCCCTATGGAACCTGTGGGGCGTCGTATCAATACAGGAGGAACCAAGCGCCGCGTTTCGCCGGCAAAACCGGAACCCGCCAAAGGTTCTGCAGGCAATTGAATTTCTCAGACGGTTTGCACCGCCCATTTCTGACACGGGTTGATGAATGCGTTGACGATTGTCCCGCGCTTTCGGGCGGGCAAGGTGATGACAGCCTTGTGTGAAGCCCCGGCGGCACGCAGACGATCAGCAAGAGTTTTCAAATTCGCTTCCGGGTAACTGGCAACAAGCGTACCAGCCCCACGTTTACCGAAACCAAACCTCTTCTCCATGTTGTGCCCGGGCGATGCGCTGTGTAAAGAAACGAGACATCGCGGATCGGTGGCCGAGCGGTCGAAGGCACCAGTCTTGAAAACTGGCGTGCGTGAAAGCGTACCGTGGGTTCGAATCCCACCCGATCCGCCACAATTTATCCCTAACGCATTATTTTATAATGTAATTCTTGATACTTCGCGCCTGCGTTCCCACATCCATTCCCACACATGCCGCGCGTTTCAACGCCCTCAGTCCTCCAGAAAATCGCCGTCGTCTTCGCCCGTGATCAGACGGCGCTGGGTGTCGCGGTCGATTTGGCCGTAGCTGCGCAGTGTCGTCAAAACGTCCGTGTGGCCAAGGTTTTGCGACAAGGCCACCAATTCCGCCACCGACTCGCTGGTTTTTGCGCCGTGGCGGGCCAGCATGTGACGGAAGGCGTGAGGGCCAAAGGCCGGGAGCTTGGCCGCTGCAAAGGCTCCGTTGACGATCTTGCGCACGGGTTCCGAGGTCTTCCAGGCGCGCCGCTCGAATCCATGCGCAGCAAATCCCGTGTTGGATTGTGGCGCAATCGCCGTTGCCGGAAAGAGCGGGTCGTCAGGCCCGAACAGCGCCTCATCTTCGAGATAGGTCATCCACGCACCCAGCGCGGCTTCGGCCTCCGAGAAGTCCTTGGCGAAGAAGGTGTGCAGGCTCTTGCCGAACTTCGTCGCCACTTCGCGCGGGTTTTGCGTGACGGACTTTTCCGCCAGATCGACGTGCTTGAGCCGCAATGAAATCAGCGCCCCCACACGTACGCCCGTCAGACAGAGCAGCGCGAAGATCGCCTTGTCACGCTTCTCGCGCGGGGTCGTGTCGGGCATCGAGGCCAGCGCGCGTTTGGCCTGTTTGATGCCCGGTGCAGCGCGTGGCGGGGCGGCACGGGCTTCGGCCTCGTCCCGGCGCGACAGTTTGAAATAATCTGCGTCCGCCGCCCTGATCCGACTGCGGAAGCCGTCCTGCTGCGACAGCCAAAGCGTGAACTCACGCATCGTCGCCAGAATGGCGCGCAATGTCGATTTGCTCAAAGGGCTACCGCTCGCGCCCTTCGCTGCCTCAAGATGCGTACGAAAGCCCATGGCCCACTCGATGTGGAACCGCGCAAAATCCTTTCGCCCGTTCCACACGTCGAAGCGCTCCAACGCCGCCAGTTCCCGATCCAGAGATTTATCGGACAGTTGGCGCGCATATTTGCGATAGTCGATGAACTGACGCTTCAGGCGTTCATTCTTTTCATTCGGTCGTTTGCCCATGATGGCCTCCGTTCAGTTGGTCGTGCCGAAGATGGGGAGCGCAGCAGCCCCCGGTTCTTTGTGAGTGGATTTTTCGCAAGCATGGATGCCACAGGTTCCCGGACCTGAACCGCTGAACTTTGCACCGCCGCCCTTCCGAAACAGCGCGCGAATTGGGCGCATTCCGCAGCGCACCGCCGCCTGCCTTGAACAGGAAAAACAAGGGGGCATCTGTCCACCTCCTTAATGTGCCCTAGTGCCGCGTAATTTTGAGGTCGAGAGTCCGGGCAATTTGGGGAATCAGGGCTTCGGAAACGGGCTTGGCAACAACCGTTCCGCAGGCATCGCAGAGCGCTGTCAACTTCGCGCGGCCACTGACGATGTCACAGTCAGCCATGCCTTCCGCCGCCCTCCGTTCTGCCCGGCAACAGACGCAATAAAATGTGTCGATCCGGGTCTTGACTGACCGCTTGTCGCGCTGCGATTTGATGTGGTCGCGCAGGTCGTCGCCCCGGATCAGTGCGGGGCGCATACCGTCCATGACCGGCAGACCGTCCACCACCCAATTTCGGATAGTCCGGGGAGTGACGCCGGACGCCTCCGCCGCCTCCTCGAAGGTATAGCAGCGGAAGGCTTTGATCCCATTCAGGCGCGCTTTTTTGGGCATCTTAGCCTCACTCGCCCGTCGAAGTTTCGTTGCGCTTCAACCAGTCCCGCAAGGCGTCAATGGTGATCAGACGGCGCGTGCCGATCTTGACGCTTTTCAGCTCACCTGACGACAGCGCTGCATAAAGTGTGGTGCGTCCGATGCTGCAAAGGCGCGCGGCCTCGTTGGGGGAAACCGCAAGGATTTGCGCGGCCTGGTTGATCAATTCCGGTGTGTTCGTCATGGCTCATTCTCCTTTGTAAGAGCATGAGCGGACGTTGCCGGACGCGAGGTGGTTCAAAACAGAGATGAGGTTATGAACCAGTTATGAACCCCCGCGCTCATTTCTGATGTAGCGCTTTATTGCGGAGTCCGACGGTATGGAACGATTAGGATATTTGGCCTTGAATGCGGTTCGCACTTCGCCCGCTTCGGCGTTGACACCCTCAACCGCCGTACCATCGCGAATACGGCCTGCGATCAAGGGCCTGAGCAAATCTCCATGCGCGCTTGGACGTCCACCAGGATTCTTGCGGGGCGAGCCAGCCAAAACACCGGGATCGGCAATAACGCGTAACGCGCCGGTCGTGATGTCAATCTCGGTAAGGTCATCGAGGCGCACCGTTGCCAAGCCAGCCATCGGCAAAGCCCCCTGAGCCGTCACCACAAGCCGCCATTCCGACCGGGCTTCACGCCCCAAGGCATCTTGCAGCGCGCGCGCATCGTCTTCAGTCTCTAAGGTCGGGTGAAAGTAGAGCATCACCGTCGCTGCGTCGGCTTGGGCCGCGCCGATCCGCCATGTCTCACCATGAACGCTGGACGATTTGCGTTGCCGACACCCAAGGGCTTCGGCCAAGTGTTCAATCAACTTTGGAATATCCGGCGAGAATACGGCTAACCGCGCGGCGGCAAGGGGCAGGAAACCGAGGTCCGGGCAGTAATACCCATACATATCCGTCTCATAAACAACCGGTGCGGAATGCGGCGCGTCGCATTCATCGCACACAACCGAAGTCAAGACACCCGCTTCGCGCAGATAGCCATGACGGACTAGAGCCGCAAAGCCATCGTCGTCGCCAAAATCTGTGGAAACTTTACCGCCTTGGGCAATAATCTCGCAAAGCCGAGACGTTGCGGTCACTCGATTACCTCAAACAACTCGGCTTTGGTCGGTGGCGGGTCCAACAACTCCCAGCGCTCCAACAGGCCAAAAACAAATGCCCGCTCCGCCTCGGTCTTGTTCGGTACGCTCGTCGTGTTGGGCGTGCGTAGTGTCACTGTCAGAATTTGGCCCTTTTTGCCATCGCGAGGCGCTTTGAATATGCGCAAGGTTGCCGCAACAATCTGCCAGCCTGCGGCCTGCAATGGCGACGCTACCCCAAACCGCCGTTTCAGGAATTGATAGAGAGACTCATCTTCACCGCGCTTTTCGGCCATCAAGAATGCCCCATCCATTGACCGAAAAGACAGCGAAGACACCTCGACACGTTCAATTCCGTCCGCCGGTACGGTCGTCAATTCCGGCGCACCGCGAAGCACTTCAAGACGAACATTGCGACGGGGTATTTGGACGGGCGGTTTGGAACGTGGGGCGAAATGCTTTGAAAAGGCTTGCAGATACTTGTCGCGGATTTTGTGGCCACCTTTGGCGCAAATCTCGACGATCCGTTCTTTGGGATCACAAACAACACCGACCTCAAGAACCTTTTGCCGCGTGTGCCGCTCAAGGCTGGTTTCTCCGAAGGCCAATTCGCTTTCGGCGTGGTCTTCGACATAAATCGTGGCTTGGGTCAGTTGTATTTCCGTGCCCGTGACTGGATCAATTCGCACCGGGTGAAACCAATCGGCCTCACGTTTTCGATGTGCGGGTAGCTTCAGGATGCCGACTGTTTCCTCCAAGAATGCATTTTGCGCGCTTGGTTGATCCAGAACCCAAGGCTTGCCATCATCTAGGAATTGAAAGCGCGCC
Organism: Microbulbifer sp. S227A; assembly: GCF_049800935.1. Lineage (NCBI taxonomy): Bacteria > Pseudomonadati > Pseudomonadota > Gammaproteobacteria > Cellvibrionales > Microbulbiferaceae > Microbulbifer > Microbulbifer sp. S227A. Next base: position 331,826 of record NZ_JBNAFZ010000001.1, read on the forward strand.
CATTGTTTTCCGGCGGACCTGCGCAGGTAGGACGCTTGAACCTGAACGCGGTCGATCATCACGCGGTCATGCTCCGTCGCCAGCATCAATAGGACGTCTTCGACGCCCTCATACCCTTCCAGATCGACGCCTTCCCCGGCGCAAACATGCGCCACGCCGCTCATGCCATCGTCTGAGGCAAGTTCTGCCAATAGCTCCAACTCAGCCTTCACCGCGTCCTGTCGCGCGTCGGGCAAGCCCGCAATCAGGGCCTCGATGGACTTCACAAACGCCCCACCGCGCCCTTCGCTAACCCAATCGAAATCGCCGTCAGTTTGAACACCTCGCGCTGCCAGAAAAGCCCGCAAACGCTCTGAAGGAGATTTCCGAATGAAAGCACTAAATGATGCCATATCTTGCGTCCGTTCAGTTGGCTTTATCGAAGCATGGGGGCAACTAGCGTTCACTGCAAGCCGCTTGCATTCACCCACTATTCCTGATCACCGTTGTTCTGGAACAATTCAAATGAGTGTGCCGTGTACGAAAACGCATTTAATAAAATCGAGCGAGACCTTCGCGCCGAAGAAGGCATTGCCAACGAGCTCGACTACGTCGAACAAACCTCTTGGGTGCTGTTCCTGAAATACCTGCACGATCTGGAAGCCGAACGCGCCGACCGTGCCGAACTTGAGGGCAAAGACTACGCCCCCATCATCACCGGACCCTACCAGTGGTACAAATGGGCCGCGCCCAAGGTCGATGGCGCGTTCGATCACAACGCCGCGCGCATCGGAGACGACCTGATCACCTTCGTCGATCAAGAGTTGTTCCCCTATCTCGCCAGGTTCCGCCAATCCGCCACCAGCCCGCAAACCATCGAATACAAAATCGGTGAGGTGTTCACCGAACTGCGCAATAAATTTCGGTCTGGCTATATCCTGCGTGACGTCCTGGAACAGATAGACAGCCTCGCGTTCAACACGCAGGAACAACGGCACGAACTGTCCGAGCTTTACGAAACCCGTATCCGGCGCATGGGGAACGCAGGGCGCAATGGGGGCGAATACTACACCCCCCGCCCCCTGATCCGTGCCATGATCAAGGTTGTGCAACCGCAGATTGGCGAGACGATTTACGATGGGGCCTGCGGATCAGCAGGCTTCCTGTGCGAAGCGTTCCAATATCTGACAACCCATCCTGACGGCACCCGCAAGGACATTGGCGGCGGCTGGAACACACTTCAGGCCAGGACCTTCTATGGCCAAGAGAAGAAGGGCCTCGCCTACATCATCGGGATCATGAACATGGTCCTTCACGGCATCGAAGCCCCGAACCTGATCCACTCCAACACGCTCAATGAGAACGTGATGGATATTCAGGAGAAGGATCGCCACGACATCATCCTCGCCAATCCGCCTTTCGGCGGGGGCGAGCGGCGCGAAGTGCAGCAGAACTTTCCTATCCGCACGGGCGAGACGGCCTATCTGTTCCTGCAACACTTCATCCGCAAGCTAAAGGCAGGCGGGCGCGCCTCCGTGGTGATCAAAAACACCTTCCTCAGCAACACCGACAATGCCTCTGTCGCGCTGCGCAAGGAATTGCTGGAGGCGGCGGAGCTGCACACCATCCTCGATTGCCCGCAAGGCACCTTCCAGGGCGCGGGGGTCAAGACCGTGGTGCTGTTTTTCGAGAAAGGGGCACCGACACGAGACATCTGGTACTACCAGCTCGATCCTGGCCGCAGCCTTGGCAAGACCAACCCGCTGAATGACGATGATCTGGCGGAGTTCGTGGAACTCCAACGCACGCGCCCGAACGGGCCGAAAAGCTGGATCGTCAACCGCGCCGATCTGGATGAGGACACCTACGATCTGTCGGTCAAGAACCCCAACGCGCCCGAGGCAGAGGCGCTCCGCAGCCCTGAAGAGATCATCGCCGACATGCTGACGCGGGGTGCCGAGACAGCCCAAATCCTCGAAGACATTCGGGGGATGCTGTGAAGGATTCGGTTAAGGCAGGTTGGATCGAAATACCGCTCGGCGAGATCGCGGAACTCCGTAGCAGGATCGGCTGGAAAGGTCTAACTGCGAAGGAATACACGAAGTCGGGGCCCAGATTCCTCTCTGTCCACTCCCTGAATTATGGGGACTATGTCGATTTTCGAGATGCTTTCCACATTTCGCAGGAGCGCTATGACGAAAGCCCCGAAATAATGCTCCAGCAGGACGACATCTTGATTTGCAAAGATGGTGCTGGCATCGGCAAACTGGGAGTGGTTCCCGAAGTTCTTGAACCTACCACGATCAATTCTTCGCTTCTATTAATCCGACCCGGACCCAAAGTCCTTCCAAAGTACCTCTACTTTTGCCTGCTAAGCCCATATTTTCAAGAAATCGTACAGTCGAGACTAGAGGGCGCGACAACGCCGCACCTCTACCAACGCGACATCACAACATTTCCGGTCTTCCTTCCACCTCACGAAGAACAACAGCGGATTGTTGCGGTTCTAGACGAGGCCTTCGAGGGTCTGGCCCGTGCCCGCGCCCACGCCGAAGCTAACCTACAAAACGCGCGGGAGTTGTTTGGCAGTGCGCTGCAAGCGGCGCTTCACGATGAAACAATCTCCTGGAATGAAACATTGCTTGCTGACCTTGGAGATGTAGTCACTGGATCAACGCCCAAGACTTCTGACAAAGGTAATCTCGGTGATCATATTCCCTTCATTAAGCCAGGCGATTTCTTGCCCGACGGCTCTCTAGTCTACGACAATCAAGGCTTGAGCGAGCAAGGAGCGGCAGTATCTCGCGTCCTTCCGGGAGGATCGGCTCTGATGGTTTGTATCGGCGCGACCATTGGAAAGGCAGGTTATTCAGATCGCCCGATAGCTACGAACCAGCAAATCAACGCCGTTGCTCCAAAAGATGGGATCAGCGGTGAATATCTCTACTACCAAATGCTGACGCCTGAGTTCCAAGCAGATGTGATGCGCCAAGCGGGACAAGCAACGTTGCCGATAATAAACAAAGGAAAGTGGAGCAAGCTCAAAGTCCGTATGCCAAGCGATTTAACGAAGCAGGCAGAAATTGTTGAAAAGCTCTCCAGCATTCGCGCCAAGGTCGATGCAGCATCAGCGCAGTATAAAGCGCAAACTCTTGATTTGGACGATCTCCGCCAATCCCTTTTGCAGAAAGCCTTCGCGGGCGAATTAACATGACGTAACGAGTAATGAAGATGAGCATTTACGACGAAACCGAAGCCGATACCCGCGCCGAGCGCATAGACCCCGTCCTTGCGGCGGCGGGCTGGGGGAAGAACGGCTCGAAGGTTCGGCGTGAAGTCATCTGCCCTGGGCGCATCCAGTCAGGCGGTACTCGCGGCAAGGGCCTATCTGCCGACTATGTGCTGATCCACAAAGGCCAGAAGCTCGCTGTGCTGGAAGCCAAGCGTGCTGGCATCAGTCACCGCAACGGCGTCGGTCAGGCCAAGGATTACGCAACCCGTCTTGGCTCCCGCTACGCTTACGCCTCCAACGGTCTGAACTGGTATCAGATAGACATGACCAGCGGGGCCGAGGGCGAGATGGATTTGCCCTTTCCAACGCCCGATGAGCTATGGGATCGCACTTTCGCCGATCAGAACGTTTGGCGTGAACGCTTCGGTGCCGTAGACTTCGAGACAGATGGCGGCAAGTGGGAGCTGCGTTACTACCAGCACAAGGCCATCACGGCGGCGCTTGAGGCTGTTGCCAAAGGCGACCGTCGCATCCTGCTGACGCTAGCAACGGGTACAGGAAAGACCTCCATCGCTTTCCAGATCGCGTGGAAGCTGTTCCAAGCGAAATGGAACCTCTCGCGCGAACCCGTCCGCCGCCCGCGCATCCTGTTCCTTGCCGACCGCAACATCCTCGCCGATCAGGCGTATAACGCGTTCAGCGCCTTTCCCACGGATGCCGTCAACCGGATCGACCCTGGCACCATCCGCAAGAACAAAGGCGTGCCCAAGAACGCCAGCCTGTTCTTCACGATTTTCCAGACCTTCATGACCGGCGAAGGTGAACCGGTATACACGCAATATCCGCCCGACTTCTTTGATTTCATCGTGATCGACGAATGTCACCGGGGCGGGGCCAAGGACGAAAGCCAATGGCGGCAGGTACTGGAGTATTTCGAACCCGCCGCGCAGCTTGGCCTGACCGCCACACCCAAACGCAAACACAACGCCGATACTTACGCCTATTTCGGCGAACCGGCCTACACCTATGCGCTGCGCGACGGGATCGAAGATGGCTATTTGACGCCGTTCAAAGTGCGCCAGATGGTCAGCACGATTGACGAATACGTCTATGACGGTGTGGACGAACTGGTGGCAGGCGAGGCCGAGATTGGCGAGAGTTTCACCGAAGGTGATTTCAACACCCGGATCATTATCGAAGACCGCGAATTGAGCCGTGTCCGCGAGTTCATGGATCAAGTGGATCAGCGCCAGAAAACGATTGTGTTCTGCGCCACACAAGATCACGCCGCCCTTGTCCGTGACCTGATCAACCAGGTGAAGGCCAGCGACAACCCCAGCTATTGCCACCGCGTCACGGCAGAGGATGGCGCGGTCGGCGAGCAATGGCTGCGCGATTTCCAGGACAACGACAAAACGATCCCGACGGTTCTGACGACCTCGCAAAAGCTTTCGACTGGCGTGGATGCTCGGAATGTCCGCCACATCGTGTTGATGCGTCCGGTTCGGTCGATGATCGAATTCAAACAAATTATCGGGCGAGGCACACGCACCTATGAGGGCAAGGATTTCTTTACGATCTGGGATTTCGTGAAAGCCCATGAAAACTTCAACGATCCCGAGTGGGATGGCGAACCGCTGGCTCCTGAGCCGCCCAATGGTCCACGCCCGCCCGTTGATCCGCCGAGGCCGGGTCCTGATATTGACCCACCCGAACCAGGCAGCGATGACGACGATCCTCCGCGCGAAAAGATCATCGTAAAGCTGTCGGACGGCAAGGCGCGCCAAATCGCATACCTTTCCACGACGACCTATTGGGGACCAGACGGCAAACCCATGTCGGCCAAGGAATTCCTCGAACGGCTGTGCGGCGACTTGACTGGCATTGTCGCGGACGAGGACCAGCTTCGCACCGTGTGGAGCGACCCTGACACGCGTGACCACTTCGTCAAGCAGCTTTCGGATCGAGGTTATGACCAAGAGAGGTTGAGTGATATTCGAACGCTTGTGGACGCTCACGACAGCGATCTTTTCGACGTGCTGAGCTATGCCCTGTTCACTCAACCGCCTAAGACACGTCACGAGCGCGCGGATGGTGTCAGAACAGATGGATTTTCCGACACAGGCGCAGACATGAAGGCATTGCTCCTTTCGATACTCAGCGCGTATGAGGTGCGCGGCGAGAGTGAGCTATCGAATGGAAAGCTTGGGAATTTTCTGACGGCGCGTTATGGTAGCGTCAGTGAAGGTAAAGAAAGGCTTGGCGGATTGAACGCTGTCAAGCAAGCATTCATTAATATGCAAAAAGCGCTGTATGTGGATTGAGCCATGAATTGGTCATATGCGTTTTGTCTCAGATGCGTGCGCAAGCCGAACGATGTTTTCACTTAGATCATTGGCCGAAACAATGCTGGCCCAAAGCTCCATCAGCAACTGTCGCTTGTCGAACAAGTCAGACCGCGCATAGGCGGCTTCGGCCTTGTCCTTGATGCCATGCGCCAGCGCTGCTTCGATTACTTCACGGGGGAAGCTGGTGGTTTCGCCCGCCCAATCGCGGAAGGTCGAGCGGAAGCCGTGGACGGTGATGTCGGTGCGGTCCATGCGGCGCAGCACGGCGGTCATGCTCATGTCAGAAATCGGTTTGCCGGGTTTCGCCTCACTGCCAAAGATCAGGGCATCGTCGAACGTGCCTTCTGCGCGATGCCCGATCAGAACCAAGGCTGCATCGGTCAGTGGCACGCGGTGTTCCTTTGCTGCCTTCATCCGCCCCGCCGGGATGGTCCAGACCTGGGCCTCCAGATCGACTTCTCCCCACGTCATGCCGCGTGTCTCGCCAGAGCGCGCCGCTGTGAGGATGGTAAAGGCCAGCGCCCGCGCGGCGACACCTTCACGCTGGGCGAGGTCAGTCATGAAATCGGCAATCTCGGCGTGGGGCAGCGCTGGGTGGTGCTTGACCGCACGCACCTTTTTAGGCTTGGGCAAGAGGTGATCCAGATGCCCACGCCAACGCGCCGGATTGTCGCCGCTGCGAATACCAAGTGCGGAGGCATAGTCGATCACCGCTTCGATGCGCTGGCGCACCCGATTGGCGGTTTCGGGTTTCGCCGCCCAAATAGGGGTAAGCGCTGCAATAACGTCCGACGTCTCGACCTTAGCCACCTGTACCGCGCCGATCTTGGGAAAAACGTAAGCCTCTAGCGTGGACGTCCATTGAGCCGCGTGCTTGGCATTTTTCCAGCCAGGGCGTTTGCTTTCGATTAGTTCCAGCGCGGCTTCGCGGAAAGTCTTGGGCTTGGCCTGCTGCTTCTTGCTGATCGGGTCTTCGCCTTCGGCAATCAGTCGCCGCGCTTCTGCCGCGCGGTCACGCGCCATGGCGAGACTAACGTCCGGGTATGGCCCAAGACCCAGATCGCGGCGGCGTCCTTTGACTTGGTAGCGCAGAACCCACGAGCGTGCGCCCGAGGGTTTGACGTAAAGAAATAACCCCCGCCCGTCGCCGTGCCGACCGGGGCCTGCCGTGTCCACCTTCCGCGCATTCAAGGTCATGCTGTTCCCACATATGTTCCCACACTTGACCTTGATTTAGGGCGAACGGCGACGAACCGCAAGAGGCAGGCGCGAACTTAATGGCATGTAATTACAACATTAAAATGAACGCACGCGAACCTCTAAAACTCCAAGAGAACACTGGTTATACGGACACCCGATCCGCCACTTGCCCCAGCGAAAGCGTTCTCCCGATCCGGCTGCGGCCGGATTTTCTCGTTGTATTCGAGGGTTATGCGGGAGGGACTGTTCACCAACCTGCCTGGCCGGACGACCTAAAGTGTTCTCTTTCTGCCGATATTCTCTGAACCTGTTGCCTGCGGTGACTTGGTGAATTTTATGTAAGCGACTGAAAACGCAAATACTTTACGTACTCTCCGTTGTGCACTACGCCGCCAGTGGCGTTCGCCCAAAAGGGACTGAAGTCGAACCGGCTCAATCCTATTCCCTGAATGCTTGTCGACCCGCTGACTAGCCGCGCTGAGTGCTGTTTCGCAGCATTTCCTTGATGCTCTGGTACAAGGAGGCTTTAAAGGACGGGTCTTGGGAGTGGAGTTTGTACAGCTCGAGCTCTTCCTTGCGTCGCCGCAACATGACATCTTTCATGATTTTCTCGAATGCTAGATCGCGCGAGAATGGATCCGGGTTGTCGCTAAACTTTTCGTCGTAATCGGGATGCGCCTGCACGCTGTCGACGATGTTGAGAAACTTCACGCGTTGCTCTTCCGGTGTCGCGCTCCAACCTTGAAACCAGCGTTCATTGAAGCTTCGAATGATCTCCTCAAGCGGGTCTTCCTGGACCTCGCCTTCACGATACCCTCGCGGATTGGGGTTTTGTGGCTCGAGTTCTGACTCGGACGCGTCCAGCCCGATTGCGTGGTTCAACTTTGTTCGTTCGAGGCCGTATGAGGAAAGGTCAACGGCTTCGAGCAATTCGTCGAGTGCATCTTGGTTCGGATCCTGGATCTTAAGTTTCGGGATGAGGAACTTAAGGAACCAGAACAGCTTTTCCCAGGCCAACACCTCGAAGGGCATTATGGATGCCATCTGGCCGTAGACCTTCACGAACTGCTTGGCTTTGATCTTGTAGTCGATCTTGTCTTTGTCCTCGAGATCTAGTTCAGCGTTGAACCGCTCTGCCGCGGCGTCGATCAGGGGACTGAGCGTCTGGGCATCTTCCCCATCAAAAAAGCGGGTGCAGAACTCCTCGACTTCGGACCACTCGTAAACACCTGCATCGTCGAGCGTAGCCTTCAACTCATGCAGAACATTTACGTCGGTTGCCTCTGACAGTCGCAGCTTTGCCATGGTCATGTCGATGCTCGGCAGAACGTAGTAGTCGCGCGGCGCATCGTTCATCTCGTCCATCCGAACTGCGATGGTGATGTCGGGGACGAGGCCCGCGTCGAGGCGAATGCGCCATCGCAAGGATCCGGCCCCGGTCTCGAAACATCGGGCGAGCACCACCGAAGCCGTGAACTCGTCATTGACCCGGATCAGGTCCGTGTCAGGGTATTGCACGGCACGGCCGCCGCGGTTTCCTATGCCGTCGATGATCTCGGCCACGATGCCGGGATACGCCTGTCGCAGGGCCCGGTTGATCTCGACGTATCGATAGTCGCGATCAGGCTCGTAGCCGATCAACTGGTAGGCACGCAGCAGACTGCCAAACCGGTTGCGAAAGGCGCTGGAGGAGGGCAGGTCGTCTTGCTCATCTATGATCAGCCCCGACAGCACACCTTTCTTCTTGAGAACTCCACGCAGCGCCTCGAGCAATTCATCATCCGTGAAATGATGGCTGCGCGCGTCGACGATCTCCCGTGCACGCAGAAAGAATGCCTCGTCCACGATCGCCGGATAGACGCCTTCGGCCCGGATCCACATGTCGCGCGGATTCACCACCCGGCGCTGCTTCAGCTTGAACGACACCTTGTTGAAGACGTTGTTGCCGATGTAGTTTTCGTTGGTCAGGACTTGGTGGACCGACGCCCGAGTCCACGGCCGTTCGAGATCAGTCAGGTGGCCTTCGGCGTTCAGGGCGCCCGCGATTTCTCGCTCGGAGCAGCCATCCTCCATGAACATCCTGTACATCCGCCGGACGACGTCCTGCTCCTGTTGCGGTCCGGGAACGAGAACGACCCGGTCGGTCTGCAGACTCTTTTACTCGCCCCGGGACAGTTCACCCTTTGGGTTGCCGTGCTCGTCGATCAACACGCGCCGCAGCCCGTACCCGGCCGCGCCGCCCTGGCGATAGCACAGTTCGACCAAGCGGCATTGCCCGGCGAAGACCTTGACCGAGAGCTCGCGGCTGTATTCACCTGCCATGACTCGCTTTACGGTCTTCAGCAGGTTCGAGCCGATACTGCCGTCATTCTCGAACTGCTCGCCGCAATAGTGAACGCGGATCCCGGCGCGGGAACAGACATGCTCGTGATATGCGCCTTCATCGGCATCCTGAAACCGTCCCCACCGGCTGACGTCATAAACGAGGATCGCTTTGAAATCGGCAAGGCCGGATTGGACCACTGCCATCAGCTTCTGCAGTGCCTCGCGCCCGTCGAGCCGTAATCCTGATCGGCCGGAGTCCTCAAACCTACGCAGAATGATCAGGCCACGGGCCTCGGCATAGCTGCGAATGACATCGAGCTGGTTCTCGGTGGAGTACTTCTGGTGATCGGTCGACATCCGCACATAGGCGACGGCCGGCACATCCTTCTCAGGCGGCGCGTCGCTCGTGTCTGAATGGGTCGGCCAACGACCGCTCACATCCGTATCTCCTCATTATTCCAGGCAAATCCATCGATCCCGTCGGAATCAACGGCTGAATTCTTCGCGTCCATGTAAAGCGAAGGAGGGTGGAATGTCGTTTCCGAAAAAGGGCAAGTTCTTTCCAAGGGAAAATGGATACAATGGTAAAGCGGAGCAGCTAACGAATGGCGGCTTCATTAAAGAAATCGCGGCTGCTTTGAAACGGTCGCTGGGAAATAGTCGGGCGGGCGTAAAGACCGTAGCGGCCTGGACAGGGGCCAACGAGAAAACGGTGAAGAGCTGGTTCTCGGGTGTCTATGGTCCGAGAGGGGCGCACCTGATCGCACTGGCGCGCCACTCCGACGAGGTGTTGGCGACATTCCTTGCGATGGCGGGGCGGGAAAACCTGATGGTGGCGATCAAGCTCGCGGCGGCCGTGGACGCTATTGCGGAATTGCTGGTTGCTGTGCGTCAACTCGGTGGCCGTGATGCAGAACTTGCAAGCACGGACGGTCGGGGGCAACCGCATAGGTAGCCCCTTTTTTCGACCGCTTTGGGACCTATCGGGGTAGCGGGAGATAGGAGCCGCCTTCTGACTGGCGTATACCCCACCGTAGCGAACTGGATTATCGACCGTCTCTTTCGTCCTCCGTGGCCTTCAGTGCTTCGCGTTCGAAGGCCTCGATGTCCTCGAGGCGGTAGATCACCCGGCCTCCAATTTTTGGGAAATGGGGACCTTCGTCGATCCAACGCCACCGCTCAAGTGTTCTGGGGCTGATTTTCCACCGAGCTGCCAGCTCGGTCTGATTGAGGCAAGTTTCTCGCATTTTCGTCTCCTTTCGCACGACCCACGTGGCCGCAAGAGGACGAATGCGTAGATAATAAAGGCATGCAAGTCAGTTGGTTGCGGACTTTTTTGGCGTTTGGGCACGCCAATCTGCAAGGTCACTTATTCGCTGGGTCTCGTTGCCTGGTAAGGCGCTCAATTTTCTGGTCACTTGTAGTGTGTTCTTTTTTGGTTATATTGAACACGAAGTAGGCGAGAGGATAACGCCATGTCGAGACCGACCACAATGACGGTCCGCGTAAGCGGCGCGCTCAGCGATTTCGTCGCGGCGAATACTGGCGACGATGGCGACTATGAGAACGTCAGCGAATACATCCGGGACCTGATCCGGCGCGACAAAGAACGGGTGGAGGCGGAATCCTTCGACCGGTTGAAGACCGAACTGACCCACGCATTTGCCGCACCGGAGGAGAGCTATCAGCCCCTGAAGGCGGGTGATGTGATCGCGCGGAACCGGTCCTGACCAAGTGCCGGCCATTCGTATCCAGGAGGCGGCCTCCCACCGCCTCGACGACATCTACCGCTACACCCGCGACCGGTGGGGCGAGGATCAGGCCGAGAAATACATCACCGGTCTGTTCGTAGCCTTCGACAAAATCGCGGGACACGGTGTCGCCTCGAAACCGATCCCGGCGGAATTCGGGGTCGTTGGTTTTTTCTTTCGGTATGAGCGCCATTTCGTCTATTGGCGCCATCTCTCGAATGGCGACATCGGGATCGTGACGATCCTGCACGAGCGGATGCATCAGATCGACCGCTTCCGGGATGACTTCGGGCTTGGATGACCAGCCTAAGTTCAAATAGGTGTCGGATTTGCGCAAGATTGTGCAGCCGATATGAGGGGCGTGACGCAAGAAATGGAGAACTTCCGAATCCGATCCTTTCCCCCTCCGCCAATCACTCATTTTTTCAGATTATCGCAGCTCAAACCAGTCCCCCATGCATTGGGGAACTAAGGGACTTTGCGGGTTCTGACGTTTCATCGGATTTTGTTTGATTTCACCTGTATACTCTCCTTGCGTGGTGTGAATGGTGGTATCTTTCACGGCGGCACCGAAACAACTAGTTCTTGGTCTACCGGTCGCACTCTTCGGCCAGAGTATTCTACCCTCTTCGATCAAGCGTTCCATCGTATCCGGTGCAACCGCTCATCCTCTTTGCGGGTGCGGCGGGTATCCCGCTCGCAGAGACGCCCGCCGGCAGGTGGGCGGCATGTAGCCCATCGAGTATCGGGGGTGCCTAACGCCGGGTGCCTGAACCAATCGCAGACGCCCCGATCGACCGCCCGCCGCAGCTCAGCCGGGGCGGCGGATCGACTGCCCCGCCCCTTCGGGATAGGGCAAACCCGCCTGCGCCACGCGGATGCGACGCATTGCCTCTTCGATCCCGGATGACGGCGCAGACGGTCGCCGGGTCGCAAGATCGACATGCAACAGGAAGCTTTCGCCGGTCGCCAGCAGCCGATCCCCTTCATACATGCTGTGAAACAGGTGCAGCTTCTTGCCCTCTCCCACCAGCATCTGCGTGCGTATCTCGATCCGCGCGCCCGCATGGGCCTCGGCAAGATGGCGAATATGGGTTTGCGCCGTGAAATAGCTGCCGCCGGAGGCGATATAGTCCGCGTCGCAACCGATGATCTCCATGAACCGGTCGGACGCGGCGGCAAAGGCTTCCAGATACTTGGCTTCGTTCATGTGGCCGTTATAATCGGTCCAGTCGAGCGGAACCGCGCGCGACAGGGTGAGAATGGGCCGGGACAGATCGCCGACCTGGTCCACCCCACCGGCCAACGTGGAATTCTCGCGCAAGCGGTCGTCCTGCCGGTTCAGCACGGCCCCCGCGCCCCATCCCTGCCCCTTGAGCGCCCGCATCATCGCCACGAGGTTGTTGTCACGGATGCGCTCCAACTCGCGGATCGAATGTGCCCCCGACTGGGCATCCGACTGCCCGGCAATCAGATCGACCAACTCGTCGGTGAAGTCCGGAACATCCATCAACTTGGTCCAGGGCCATTTCAGCGCCGGACCGAACTGTGCCATGAAATGCTTCATCCCGGCCTCGCCCCCGGCCACGCGATAGGTTTCGAACAGACCCATTTGCGCCCAGCGGATGCCAAAGCCCATGCGGATCGCCTCGTCGATCTCCTCGGTGGTGGCGATGCCATCCTTGACCAGCCACAGCGCCTCGCGCCAGACCGCCTCCAGGAACCGGTCGGCGATATGCGCGTCGATCTCTTTCCTGACATGAAGCGGGAACAGGCCCAGCCCGGTCAGGGTTTCACGCGCCCGCGCCACCAGCGCCGGGTCGTTCTCAGCGGTCGTCACCACCTCGATCAACGGCAACAGGTAGACCGGGTTGAACGGGTGCGTGACCATGATCTGGCCCGGGCGCGCCGCGCCCTGCTGCAACTCGCTCGGCTTGAAGCCCGAGGTCGATGACCCGATGATCGCATCCGTGTGGCAAGCCGCCTGCACCCCGGCAAACACCTTGTGCTTGAGTTCCAGCCGCTCTGGCACGCTCTCCTGGATCCAATCGGCACCGGCAACCGCCTCGGCCAGCTCCGCGTGAAAGCTCAGCCGCCCTTCCGCCGGCAGCGGCGCATCGCTCAGACCGGGCAGCGAGCGGCGCGCATTGTCCAGCACCTCGCCGATCTTGCGCTCGGCCTCCGGGTCCGGATCGAATACCCGAACATCCCAGCCATTGAGCAGGAACCGCGCGGCCCACCCGCCGCCGATCACACCACCACCGATGATTGCCGCCGTTTTCATGACATCACGTCCCCTTGCCCGCCTGGGCCCATGCATTCCAGTAACCCGGGATATCCGCCCCCGGACGGCCCTATTTCGTTGCCGGTGCCCGCTTGGTCAGGCCCAGCTTGTCGCGCACCTCGGCGGGGCCGATGACCCGCGCGCCCATGTTCTCGATGATCGTGCCGGCCCGCTCGACCAATTGCCAGTTCTCGGCCAGCACGCCCTTGTCGAGCCACAGGTTATCCTCGAGACCAACCCGCACATTGCCGCCCGCCAGAACCGCCGCCGCGACATAGGCCATCTGGTTGCGCCCCAGCCCAAAGGCCGAAAAGGTCCAGTCATCGGGCACGTTGTTGACCATCGCCATGAAGGTGTTGAGGTCATCCGGCGCGCCCCAGGGCACCCCCATGCACAGCTGCACCAGCGCCGGGCTCTCCAGAACGCCATCCTTGACCAGTTGCTTGGCGTACCACAGATGCCCGGTGTCAAACGCCTCGATCTCGGGCTTGACCCCAAGCGCGGTCATCATCCGCCCCATCGCCTGCAACATGCCCGGCGTATTGGTCATGACATAATCCGCTTCGGCGAAATTCATCGTGCCGCAATCCAACGTGCAGATTTCCGGCAGACACTTGGCCACGTGCTGCACCCGTTCGGCGGCGCCGATCATGTCGGTGCCCGCCGGTTGCAGCGGCAGCGGGCTTTCGGTGGGGCCGAACACCATGTCTCCGCCCATGCCCGCGGTCAGGTTCAAGACCACGTCCACCTCGGCTTCGCGGATGCGCTCGGTCACTTCGCGGTAGTAGGCCAGATCGCGGCTGGGCGTGCCGCTTTCAGGGTCGCGCACATGGCAATGCACCACCGCCGCGCCCGCCTTGGCGGCGGCAATCGCGCTCTCGGCGATCTGTTTGGGGCTGCGCGGAACATGCTGGCTACGGTCCTGGGTTCCGCCAGAACCGGTCACGGCGCAGGTGATGAACACGTCCTTGTTCATGGTGAGCGGCATCGGCTGATCCTCCTGTTTGCTGGCGGCAGGATGGCGCGTCTTGGCAAGTAAAAATTTGCACTTTATGCAGTTAACTTGATGAAATCCGCGATTAACATTCTCGAACCGACGTCACGGCCTCTCGATGTTGCGGTTCTGGTTCTGGACGACAGCAACACGCTCAGCTTTGCCGCCGGTGTCGACCCGATGCGCGCCGCCAACCGGATGTCGGGACGGCGGCTGTTTGACTGGCAGTATGTCACCGCCACAGGGAGCCCCGCGCAATTGACCAGCGGGCTCTCGGTGCCCGGCCCGGCGCTCAGCCGTCTTCAGGGATGCGACCTATTGCTGGTGGTTGCCGGGTTCAACCTCAAGAGGCATGACACCCCCGCGTTGCGGGCCGGCCTGCGCCGGATCGCGGCCAGCGGAGCGACGCTGGCGGGGATCGATGGCGGGCCGTGGCTGATGGCGGAAGCCGGGGTATTGGATCAGTTCAGCGCGACAACCCACTGGGAAGACCTGGATAAATTCTCCCAGAACTTCCCCGAGATTACCCCCCTGCGCAACCGGTTCCATGTGGATCGCACCCGGATGACCAGCGGCGGCGCAACCCCGGCGATCGACATGATGCTCTATCTGATTAAATGCCGCTATGGCGCGGCCCTGTCCGCCCGCGTGGCCGGGGCCTTTATCTATGACAGCGCGCCCGACCCGGCGCGCGCCCAGAGCCGCAGCGGCAATCCGGGGCATTCCGCCCTGACCGCGCGGGTCAGCGCGCTGATGGAGCAGACGCTGGATGCGCCGCTGGCCATTCCCGAACTGGCCCGCCGCGCCGGCACCAGCCCGCGCATGTTGCAATCCCAGTTCCGCATCCGGCTGAACACCACGCCCAAGGCGCATTACCTGTCCCTGCGTCTTGCCGAAGCGATGCGGCTGGTGCGCGATACCGACATGCCGCTGCTGGATGTGGCGCTGGCAACCGGGTTCGGCTCGGCCGCCACCTTCGCCCGCGCCTTTCAGGCAACCCATGGCTGCTCTGCCCGCGCCATCCGGCGGGCAGAGCAATCAGCACCGTAAGGCGGCCCGCCTAATAGGGCATGGGATGCGCGCGGTGGGCGGCGTCGATATCGGCCAGCACGTCGTCGCTCAGTTCAACCTCGACCGAACCCAGGATGTGATCCAGCTGGTCCAGATGTGTCGCGCCAAAGATCGCCGACGCCATGAAGGGGCGCGTGCGACACCAGGCCAGCGCCATGTGGACCGGATCAAGCCCATGCCGTGCAGCCACGTCCAGATATGCCGCCACCGCCTCATGCGCGCGGGGCGTATCGCGCCCGCCCAGATTGGCCACCAGCGACTTGCGCGAGCCATCGGGCACCGCACCATCGGCGTATTTTCCGGTCAGCAGCCCCGCCGCCAGGGGCGAGAACGACAACAGGCCGACTTCCTCGTTCACGCTCAGCTCGGCCAGATCGGTGTCATAGAGACGGCACAGCAGGGAATATTCGTTCTGGATCGATGCGACGCGCGGCCAGCCGCGATCCTCGGACACCCGCACCCATTGCGCGGTGCCCCAGGCGCTTTCGTTGCTCAGGCCGAAATGCCGGATATTGCCCTTGTCGACCTGCTTTTGCAGCGCTTCGAGGCACTCCTCGATATTGGCCAGCGTGTCCGCGCGGTTCTGGCCCGACGGATCGTAGGTCCAGTTCTTGCGGAACATGTAGCTGCCCCGGTTCGGCCAGTGGAACTGGTACAGGTCGATATAGTCGGTTTGCAGCCGCCGCAGGTTGCCTTCGATGGTGCCCGGGATCGTCGCCGCCGAAATCGGTGCCCCGTTGCGCACATGGGCCATGCCCTCGCCCGAATGCTTGGTCGCGAGGATATAGTCACCGCGCCGCGCCCGGTTGGCGGCGTTCCAGGTGCCGATGATCTCTTCGGTGCGGCCGATGGTTTCCGCGCGCACCGGGTTGACCGGGTACATTTCGGCGGTGTCGACGAAATTGATCCCCGCCGCCAACGCCCGGTCGATCTGCGCGTGGGATTCGGCCTCGTCGGTCTGGGTGCCAAAGGTCATTGTGCCAAGGCACAGTTCGGATACGGTCAGGCCGGTGCGGCCCAGCGGGTTCATTTTCATTGCGGCTTTCCTTGCTTGCTTGGGCTGCAACCTAGCGATCGCGTCACGGATGGCAATTCGCTTGCGGCCGCTTTTGCGCCCATCCGCCGTAGTGATGGGTCCGGTTTGGCTTGCAGTCGCCACAGGCAGCGCATAGCCATGGCCCAACCATTTGCAAAAACGACATGATATTGTCGAGAACAGCCAAGCCCCGACCGCCCAGCCAGCCAGATTGATCGCACCATGCGCCTGTTGATTTCCTTTGCCGCCCTCTTCCTGTCCGTCATCCTGTTGCAATTGTCCTCGGGCGGGGTGGGGCCGCTGGATGCGCTGTCGGGAATCGCCCTGTCGTTTTCGACCACCGAGATCGGCCTCTTGGGCTCGGCGCATTTCCTCGGGTTCTTCATCGGCTGCTGGTGGGCGCCCCGGCTGATGGGCAGCGTCGGCCATTCCCGCGCCTTTGCCGCCTTTACCGCCGCCGGCGCGATCGGGTTGCTGGCGCATATGCTGGTGATCGACCCCTATGCCTGGACGATGATGCGGGTGATGTCGGGGCTGTGCGTGGCCGGCTGTTACACGGTGATCGAGGCCTGGTTGCAGGCCAAGGTTACCAACGAGAGCCGGGGCCGCACCATGGGCATCTACCGGGTCGTGGACATGAGCGGATCGCTGGTGGCGCAGCTGATGATCGGGGTGCTCGAACCCGCGAGCTATGTCAGCTACAACATCCTGGCCATTCTCTGCTGCGCCGCGCTGCTGCCCCTGACCCTGACAACCGCGCGACAGCCCGAGACCCCCAGCGCACCGCGCCTGCGCCCGGGGCTGGCGGTCCAGATGTCGCCCTTGGCGGCGGCGGGCGTGGTCGTTGCCGCCCTGTCCTCGGCCAGCTTTCGCATGATCGGGCCGGTCTACGGGCAGGAAGTCGGGCTGACGGCGGGGCAGATCGGCTGGTTCCTCGCGACCTTCGTGCTCGGCGGGGCGGTGGCGCAATACCCGGTCGGCTGGCTGGCGGATCGGTTTGACCGGCGATGGGTGCTGATCTGGCTGTCGGTCGCGGCAGTGGCCAGTTGCGCGATGACCATGGGGGCGCCGGGTTTCGGAATGGCGGGCGTCATGGTCAGCGCCTTTGTCTTTGGCGTGACCACCTTCCCGATCTATTCGGTTGCCGCCGCCCATGCCCATGATTTCGCCAAGAGCGAGGAGCGCGTCGAACTCTCTGCCGCGCTGATGTTCTTTTACGCGCTTGGGGCCATCGCGGCCCCGGCGGTTGCGTCGCTCCTGATCGGCTGGTTCGGGCCGCCCGCAATGTTCATGATGATCGCCCTCGGTCATCTGGTGCTCGTGGTGTTCGGCATTGCCCGGATGCGGATGCGCCCGACCAGCGAGACCAGGACGCCCTATGTCTACACCCCGCGCACATCCTTTACCGTGGGGCGTCTGTTCCGCCGCCAGCGGGACAGCGATTGACGCGGCGGGGCGGGCAAAAGACGGGGTGACGGCCCGCCAGCCCTGCGCTACATAGCGGCCAACTCAGCGCGGACGGATCAATGGCACGCATACTCATCACTTCGGCGATTCCCTATATCAACGGCATCAAGCACCTGGGCAACCTGATCGGCAGCCAGCTGCCGGCGGACCTCTATGCCCGCTACATGCGCTGTCGCGGCAACGAAGTGATGTTTCTCTGCGCCACGGACGAACATGGCACGCCCGCCGAACTGGCCGCCGCCAAGGCGGGAAAACCGGTCGCCGAATACTGCGCCGAAATGCACGCGGTCCAGTCGGACATCGCCAAGCGCTTTGGCCTGAGCTTTGATCATTTCGGGCGCTCGTCCAATCCACAGAACCACAAGCTGACCCAGCATTTCGCCGGCAAGCTGGCCGAGAACGGGCTGATCCGCGAAGTATCTGAAAAGCAGGTTTATTCCAACGCCGATGGCCGGTTTCTGCCCGACCGCTATATCGAGGGCACCTGCCCCAATTGCGGCTATGACAAGGCCCGTGGAGACCAGTGCGAGAACTGCACCAAGCAGCTCGACCCCACCGACCTGATCAACCCGCGCAGCGCGGTGTCGGGCTCGACCGATCTGGAAGTGCGCGAGACCAAGCACCTCTACCTGCGGCAATCGGCGCTCCGGGACGATCTCGACAACTGGATCGACAGCAAGACCGACTGGCCGATCCTGACCACGTCGATCGCCAGGAAATGGCTGCATGATGGCGATGGCCTTCAGGATCGCGGCATCACCCGTGATCTCGACTGGGGCATCCCGGTGAAAAAGGGCGATGCGGACTGGCCGGGCATGGAAGGCAAGGTGTTCTACGTGTGGTTCGATGCCCCCATCGAATACATCGCCTGCGCCGCCGAATGGGCCGAGGCCAACGGCAAAACCGACGCGGATTGGGAACGCTGGTGGCGCACCGACAAGGGTGCCGAAGATGTCCAGTATGTTCAGTTCATGGGCAAGGACAACGTGCCCTTCCACACCCTCAGCTTTCCGGCCACGATCCTTGGATCGGGCGAGCCGTGGAAGATGGTCGATCACCTGAAGTCTTTCAACTACCTGAACTACGAAGGCGGCCAGTTCTCGACCAGCCAGGGGCGCGGCGTGTTCATGGACCAGGCGCTTGAGATCCTGCCCGCCGACTACTGGCGCTGGTGGCTGCTCAGCCATGCGCCCGAGAGCAGCGACAGCGAATTCAGCTGGGAAAACTTCCAGCAATCGGTGAACAAGGATCTCGCCGATGTTCTGGGCAATTTCGTCAGCCGCATAACCAAGTTCTGCCGCAGCAAGTTCGGCGAGGCGGTGCCCGAGGCCGGCAGCTATGGCGAGGCCGAAGAATCCCTGATTGCCGACCTGACCAAACGCGTGCGTGCCTATGAAGGCCACATGGCGGCGATGGAGGTGCGCAAATCGGCGCAGGAATTGCGCGCCATCTGGGTCGCCGGCAATGAATACCTGCAAAACACCGCGCCGTGGACCACCTTCAAGACCGATCCCGACCGCGCGGCGGCGCAGGTCCGGCTGGGCCTGAACCTCGTGCGGCTCTACGCGGTGCTGAGCGCGCCCTTTGTCCCGGATGCCAGCGCGCGGATCATGGCGGCCCTGCAGAGCGACGACGACAGCTGGCCCGACGACGTGCCCGCCGCGCTCACCGCCCTGCCCGGTGGACATACGTTCACCGTGCCCGAGGTGCTGTTTGCCAAGATCACCGACGAGCAGCGCGAGGAATGGGAAACGCGGTTTTCAGGCGTCCGTACCTAACGTCGCCGGCTGCCCGGCGAGCCTGAGAACCCGGTCGCTCAGGCGGGCCGCCTCCTCGCGGGAATGGGTCACGAATATCGTCGCTGGGCGCACCTCTGCGATCAGGCCACGCGCCAGGTCGAGCATTTCCGCCGCAAGCGCGGGATCCAGCGACACAAAGGGTTCATCCAGGATCAACGCCTGCGGTCGCGCGGCAAAGGCCCGCGCCAGCGCAAGGCGGCGCTGTTGGCCCAGCGACAATTGCCCCGGAAACAGATCGGCCTTGCCGCCAAGCGCGACACGCTCCAGCGCGGCCCGCGCCCGGTCCCGGCCAAGTTCGGGATGCAGCAGCGTGATGTTTTGCAAGGCGCTGCGCCACGGCAGCAGGGTCGGCTCCTGAAACACCATCGCCAGCCGTTCGGGCCGGTCGATCCGCCCGCCAAACGCCCCGTCGATCCCCGCGATCAGCCGCAGCAACGTGGTCTTGCCAATGCCAGACGGCCCCTGCAGGGCCACCGTTTCCCCGGCCTTCACGACAAAGCGGATGTCGCGCAGGATCTCGGTCTCGCCAAACCGTTTGCGGGAGATCTCGACCGCGATCATGCGCGTCTCCAGCGGCGCGCGCGGCGCTCCCACGGTTGCAACAGCAGCCATTCAACCGCCAGCATCACCGCGATGAAGGACAGCGCATAGACCAGCACATGCGCCACGTCGAAGAGCTGGAAATAGAGATGGATCTGAAAGCCGATGCCGCTGGAGCGGCCAAGGAATTCGGCCACCAGCACGATCTTCCAGATCACCGCGACCCCGGACCGCGCCGCCGCCGCGACAAAGGGCGCAAGCTGGGGCAGAACCACGTGCCGCAGATAGCTGCGCCGGGACATGCGATAGACCTGCGCCATGGCCCTGAGATCGGGATCAAGCGCCCGCGCGCCCTCGCGGATGATCGTGGTGACATTCGGGATCTTGTTCAGGGTCACGGCGAGAATGGCGGCAGTCTCGTTCAGCCCGATCCACAGGTAACACAGCACGATCAGCACCAGCGCCGGCAGGTTGAGAAACACCACCAGCCACGGATCAAGCCACCGGTCCACCCGCGGAAACAGCCCCATCACCAATCCGAGCGCCAGCCCCACCGACATGGCCAGCACAAAGGCCCATGCCACCCGGATCAATGTCATCGCAAGGTGATGGGGCAGGCTGCCGGATGCGATTTCGGCACGGAACGGCCCCAGCAACGCCCCCGGCATGGGCAGCACCTCGGGGTCATTGCCCAGCCACGCCACGATGACCCAGAGCGCCAGAAGGCCCGCAAGAGACGTCAGGCGAACGATCACGACGTCACTCTGTCCGGGCGAACAACCCGGCGGGCAAGGTCGTTGCGCCGCCCACCAGCCTGTCGCCGCCCAGTTCCGCCATCAGCCGCAGGAATGCGTCGGCGCTCTCGGGGTTGACCGGACCTTCCGCCGGTATCCCCGCCCTGAAATCATCGCGCAGCGCCCGGAACTCGGCCGCCGAACCCGCGTTCATCCGGTCGCGCAGCGGCGCCCATGCGGCATCCTCGGTGGCCAGCAGCGTCTTGGATGCACGGGTCGCCGCATAAAACGCCCGCGCCAGTCCGGGATGCCCGGCCAGATCGCTTTCCTTCATCACATATCCGAGCAACGGCACGTCCGGGTCCAGCCCCAGGCCCGCGGATGCCTCGGCAACCGAGATCAGTTCGCGCATCCCCGCGGCCTTCATCCTGGCAAGGAAATGCCAAAAATTGATCGCCCCGTCGGTACCCCCGGCCAGCGCGGTCCGGTAGATCAGCGGCGGCGCGCCATAGACCTGTTCGGTTTGCCCCGCGAGGTCCATCCCGAATTCCCGCGCCGCATAGGCTTGCAGGATCAGCCAGCTCTTGTCGAGCGGCCCGCCCGCGATGCCGATCTTGTCACCGGCCAGATCGGACAGGTGCCGCGCGGGGCTGTCGGCGGGGACAACCAGTCCGCCAACCGCGCTGGAATAGGGGATGAACACATAGTCCTTGCCCGCCGCCCTCTGCCGCGCGGCCCAGATCAGATCGACCACCGCCACATCCGCATCGCCGCCTTCAAAGGCCACCCGCGTCGCGCCATTGTCGGCATAGGGCAGCACCGCAAGTTCGAACCCGTTTGCCCGGTCGAACCCGTTGCGCCGGATGGTGTCCAGCTCCCAGTTGACGGTGCCGATCTTGAGGACAGCGACCCGTACCACGGGAACTTGCCGTGCCTGCGCGACAACGGCCAGTGCGGCGCAGCCTATCACGAAAATCGCGCTGACCAGTTTCATCAGCCTCATCATCCCCTCCCGGTGCCGGGGTGCGGGGTGTTGCCATGCGCACGGCCCGGCCCGCCAGACGGGTCGATCCTGCCGCATGCGGTCGGGACGCGAAACCGGGACCAAAGGCGCATTGGCCAGGATCAGAGCCAGAGCCCCGACATGGCAATCCCAAGGCCCGCCCCGCCAAGCGCGCATTTGCCCACGATGCCCCGCGCCCCGATCAGCCCATGGCTCAGCAGGGCCAGGCCGATCGCAACTCGAACCATGGCAAACAGCGCCGCCAGCGGCGCATCCGCCAGGTTCAGCAGGTTCGGATTGGCGATCATCGCCAGCGGAATCACGTATAGCCCGACGCCAAGCGCCATCGCGGTCAACGCCACCTTGATCCAGCTTTCGCCGATCATGCCCGCCGCGATGAACACCGCGCCACAGACCGGCGGCGTGATGGTCGACAGCAACGCGAACCAGAACACGAAGAGATGCGCCTGCAACGGCTCCACCCCCTGCTGGATCAGCGCCGGGCCCGCAACCGAAACACAGATCACATAGGCCGCCGTTGTCGGCACCTCCATCCCCAGCACCAGACAGGCCAGCGCCGTCAACAGCAGCGACGGCCAGAGCAGCCCGCCCGAGGCGGACAGGATCAGCGAGGTGATCTTGACCCCCAGCCCGGTGATCGACAGCACACCGATGATGATCGACGCGCAAAAGATGATCGATGCGATCATCGCGATCTGCCGTGCCGCGTTCAACAAGGCCGACGCGAGCCGTTCGGCCACCTGAACGCGATCAAACCGGCCCGTGCGGTTGAAAAACAGCAGGACCGCCCCGGCCAGGATCGACAGGCTTGCGGCATATTGCGGTGTGAACCCCGCCCCGAACATGCCCCAGAGCAGCACCGCGAATGGCACGAGGAAAAACGCCGACGTGATCAGCACGTCGCGCCGGCCCGGGCGATCCGCCTTATCGATGCCGCGCAGTTCAAACCGGCCCGCATAGGCGTTGATCCCGACCCACACCGCAAGGAAATAGAGCAGCGCCGGCAGGATCGCCGCGGCCATGATGCCGGTATAGGGAATGCCCGTCAGTTCGACCATCACAAAGGCCCCCGCCCCCATCAGCGGCGGCATGATCTGGCCACCGGAGCTGGCCACCGCTTCGACCGCCGCCGCCAGCCGTCTGGGATAACCCAGCCGCGTCATCGCCGGCAGCGTGATCGCACCGGTTGAGGCGACATTGGCCGAGGCCGAGCCCGAGATCGACCCGAACAACGCCGACGAGATCACCGACACCTTGGCCGCGCCCCCCTTGAGCCGCCCCGCCGCGGCGGCGGCGACATTCATGAACCCCTGCCCCGCCTCGCCCGCGTTCAGCACCGCGCCGAATATCACGAAAATCGACACGACGCCGACCGATACGGCGGTCAGGCTGCCCCATATTCCGCCCTCGGCGATGGTGAGCGTGCCAAGAAAGCTGTAGAGCGGCGTGCCCGCATGGCCGAATTCACCCGGGATATGCTGCCCCAGCAAGGCATAGGCCAGCGCCAGCACCGCCACCAGGGGCAATGGCCAGCCGATGGCGCGGCGCGCCGCTTCGACCACGCATCCGAGCAGCACAATCGCGACTCCGAGTTGAAAGCGGTTTTCCAGAAACCCGTATTGATCGCCAAGCGCCTCGTGGTTCAGCGCCACCCACAACGCCGCGGATATGCCGAGCCCCGCCAGAATCCCGCCGCTGACCGCCTGCGACCGCGACCTGGCCCCAAAGACAAAGACCCAGGGCAGCACGAAGGCAAGGTGCAGCGGGCGGCTGACGAGATTGGGCACCAGCCCCCAGAAGATCAGCCCGATATGGAACGCGACCATCACCGCCGCAAGGATCAGCCACAGGGCGCGCAGCGGCGTCGCTGCTTGGGGGTCTGTCATGTCTTGCCTTTCCTGCTGGCCGGGCGGTCACCGCCCGGCCAATGGTGTCAGATCGTTACTTTTGCGCGTCGGTCAGTTCGATTCCGGCCTCGGCATAATAACGCTGTGCGCCGGGATGAATCCGGCCGGTGATATTGGCCATCAACGACTGGTCCACGCCGTTCCACCACGGGGCTTCGGCCCCCATCCTGGCCTTGCTCTCCCAGAAGGTCCGGGTCAGCGCATAGGCGGTGTCGTCATCCATCTTGGTGGTGGTAAAGGCCGCCACCGGAAGCGAGGTTGTGACAATGGCTTCGGCTTGCCCGTTATAGGTGCCCGCCGGGATCACGAGCCGTGCGCGCTTGGTCTCGGCAATCTGTTCGTCGCTCAGCGACAACACCCGCACACCGGCAGAGGCCGCCGCCTCGATCACGTTGGGCGCCGGCCAGGACCCGGCGGTCACAAAACCGTCGATCTGGCCGTTCTTGAGCGCGGCAACCGCCCCCGAAAGCTCGGCATCGGCAAGATTGACCTTGCCCTCAAGCCCGAACAGCCCGAGATATTTCTCGCCCTCACGCGCCCCGAACGAGCCTTTGCCAAGCAGGATGGTCTTGCCCTCCATGCCCGCGAAATCGGTCACGCCCGAAGCCTCGGACATGACGAAATGCATGGTCAGCGACGGAATCGGGAACAGCGCGCGAATCTCGTCAAAGGCCGGATCGCCCTTGCCCTCGAACATCGCCTTGCCGCCCTGCGCCAGCCCCACCAGCGCCGGCGGCGTGGTAAAGACGTAATCCGCACCGCGCGCGCGCACCTCCATGACGTTCTGCACCGAGCCCTGGCTCTCTTCGACGGTGACAATGATGTCGCCCTCCGACCCGGCCTTCATCGCCTCGGCGATCTGCACCCCCATCTGGTAATAGGACGACGCGGTTTTCGCGGACTTGTAGGTGACCCGCGTTTCCGCCAGCGCGGGCAGCGCAAGGCCTGCCGCGACGGCCGCCGCGAGAAGCGGCAACTTGAGATCGATCATGTCATTTCACTCCCTTTGATCTGGCTGTCTTTCTAGCAGGCGAAATGCTCTGGTCGACCGGTTTTTCCGGTGCGGCGCTCGGATTTACCAACGAAGCCACGGGAACCGGAGCGGGCGAAGGGCCGCCAAGAATCCGCGGCCTGACCTCGGGTCGGCCCTTTTCATGTGCGACATTTGGTGGCAGGCTGCGCCCCACGTAGTGGCCGCAGAGCCACTTGGCGCAACGCGCACGCAACAACACTGAAATTGGGAGAATTTCATGACATTCAAATCTTGTTTGGCGGCCGGTGCAACAGCGCTGGCGCTGAGTGCCGGGTCCGTCTCGGCACAGGCGCTGGTTTATTGCTCGGAAGGTTCGCCAGAGGGATTCGATCCGGCGCTCTATACCGCCGGAACGACCTTTGACGCCTCAAGCCACCCGATCTACAACCGCCTGGCCGAGTTCAAGGTCGGCACAACCGAGGTGATCCCGGCGCTGGCCGAAAGCTGGGAAGTCAGCGACGATGGCAAGAGCGTCACGTTCAAGCTGCGCCAGGGGGTCAAGTTCCACGGCAATGCCAACTTTACCCCGACCCGCGACTTCAACGCCGATGACGTGGTCTTCAGCTTTGACCGCCAGGGCAACGAAGAGAACCCGTATTACACGGTGTCCGGCGGCACCTGGGAATATTACGGCGGCATGTCGATGCCCGACCTGATCGAGTCGATCGACAAGGTCGACGACTATACGGTCACGTTCAACCTGACCCGTCCCGAAGCGCCCTTCATTGCCAACATGGCGATGGATTTTGCCTCGATCGTGTCCAAGGAATATGCCGACGCGATGATGGAAGCCGGCACGCCCGAGATGCTGAACCAGGCCCCCATCGGCACCGGACCCTTCGTGTTCCAAGCCTATCAGAAAGACGCGGTCATCCGCTATGTGCGCAATGACGATTACTGGGGCGACCCTGCGCGTGTCGAAGCGCTGATCTTTGCGATCACGCCCGATGCCAGCGTGCGCTATCAAAAGCTGCAAGCGGGTGAATGCCATGTCATGCCCTATCCGAACCCCGCCGACATTGCCGACATGAAGGCAAACGAAGGCGTCGTGGTGATGGAGCAAGAGGGCCTGAACGTGGGCTACCTCGCCTACAACACCACGGTTGCCCCCTATGACAACCCCAAGGTGCGCAAGGCGCTGAACATGGCGATCGACAAGCAGGCGATCATCGACGTGGTGTTCCAGGGGGCCGGCCAGATCGCCAAGAACCCGATTCCGCCGACCATGTGGTCATATAACGATGCCATCGTGGACGATCCCTATGATCCCGAAGCCGCCAAGGCCGCGCTCGAAGCAGAAGGCGTCAGCGATCTGAAGATGAAGATCTGGGCGATGCCGGTACAACGCCCCTATAACCCCAACGCGCGCCGCATGGCCGAGTTGATGCAGGCGGATTTCGCCAAGATCGGTGTCGAGGTCGAAATCGTGTCCTATGAATGGGGCGAGTACCTGTCGCGCTCGCGCGAGTTGGACCGGGACGGCGCGATCCTTCTGGGCTGGACCGGCGACAATGGCGACCCGGACAACTTCCTTGCCGTGCTGCTGGGGTGTGACGGCCGCGAGAACTCGAACCGCGCCCAATGGTGCCACGAGCCCTTCGAAGAGCTGATCCAGCAGGCCAAGATGCTGCCGACCCAGGAAGAACGCCAGCCGCTCTATGAGCAGGCGCAGGTGATCTTCAAGGAACAGGCCCCCTGGGCGACCATCGCGCATTCGGTTGTCTACATGCCGATGCGTCCCGAGGTCGACAATTACGTGGTGCACCCGCTGGGTGGTCACATCTTCAACGCCGTCGGCCTGAAGTAACCACGACCGGAGCGGCGCAGTTTGTGCCGCTCCGCCAATTTCACGCAGCGAAAGTCAGCCACGTGACCCATTCCCTCGCCAACAGCCTGTCGCAATATGCCGCTGTCGCCCGCGATCTGGATGTCGACGCCATCGGGCTGGTGCCGGGCCCGAATTTCACCCGCGCCCTGAACCACAGTTTCATGAGCCACGAACGCCCGTTCCTGCTGGTGATCCGCGCCCGCGGCCCGGCGGCGGCGCTGGTGCCCAATCTCGAACTGCGCAGCTGGGACCTCGTGGGGTTTGACGGCGCGGTGTTCGACTGGCGCGATCAGGATGGCTATGACGCCGCCTTTGCCGCGCTGATGGGGCATCTTGAGATTGCCTCGCTGGCCGTCGAAGGCCAGGTGATGCGGGTCTTTGTGCATCACGCCCTGAAAACCGCGCAGCCAGACCTGCGCATCATTGATGGCGAGCGGGCGATCTCGGGCCTGCGGATGATCAAGACCGCCGATGACATCGCCGCCATGCGCTCCGCCATCGAGATTTCCGAGCGCGCCCTGGCCCGCACCCTGGACAGCGTGCGCATCGGGCAGAGCGAAACCGATATCGAACAGGTCCTGATCCAGTCCCTGTTTGCCGAGGGGGCCGAGGACATGGCCTTTGGCCCGATTGTCGCCGCCGGTGACAATTCCGCCCGCCCCCATGCCCATGCCCGCGCCGGTTACGCGGTCAGGCCGGGCGATGCCCTGCTGATAGATTTCGGCGCGCGCAAGCATGGCTTTGCCGCCGACATCACCCGTACCGTGTTTCTGCAACATGCCACAGACGAGGCGCAGCAGGTCTATGACACGGTGCTGCGCGCCAACCTGCGCGGCTTCGAGATGACCCGTGCCGGCGTCACCGCGCACCAGATCGACGATGCGGTGACCGGCGTGCTCGAAGCCTCGCCCTATGCCGACCGCATCCGCACCAAGACCGGCCACGGGCTGGGCCGCGATGTACACGAAGCCCCCTATATCATGCGCGGCAACCACTTGGCCCTGCCTGCCGGAACGGTCTATACCAACGAGCCGGGCCTCTACGACATCGGCAATTTCGGGGTGCGTATCGAGGATGACGTGCTGATCACCGACGATGGCTGCACCTCGCTGACCACCTATCCCAAGGAGCTGACGATCCTGCCATGCTGAAATATCTCGGTTCCCGCCTGCTGACCTTCATTCCGACCTTTCTCGGCGTCACGCTGATTTCCTTTGCGTTCATCCGGGTGTTGCCGGGTGATCCGATCATCGTGATGGCCGGGGAACGAGGCCTGACCGAGGAACGATACCAGGAACTGACCGAACAATTCGGCTTTGACCGGCCGATCTATGTTCAGTTCTGGGATTACTTTACCGGTGTCTTGCAGGGGGATCTGGGCAATTCCTTTGTTACCAAGCGCCCGGTCTGGGACGAGTTCTTTTCGCTCTTTCCCGCGACACTGGAACTGGCGGTCTGCGCCATGGTCTTTGCTGTCGTGATGGGGCTGCCCGCCGGTGTCATCGCCGCCGTGAACCGGGGCAAGTTCTTTGATCGTGCGCTGATGAGCTCGGCGCTTGTGGGCTATTCGATGCCGATCTTCTGGTGGGCGCTGCTGTTGATCATCGTGTTCTCTGGCAATCTCGGCTGGACGCCCGTATCGGGGCGGATCGACCTGGTCTATTACTTCCCCAACGCCACCGGCTTCATGCTGATCGACAGCCTGATGTCGGGCCAGAAAGGCGCCTTTGCCTCGGCGGTGCGGCACCTGATATTGCCCGCCATCGTCCTGGGCACCATCCCCCTGGCGGTGATCGCGCGCCAGACCCGGTCGGCGATGCTCGAAGTGCTGGGCGAAGACTATATCCGCACCGCCCGCGCCAAGGGCATGTCGCCGCGCCGGATCAACGGCGTGCACGCCCTGCGCAATGCCCTGATCCCGGTGATCACGGTGATCGGCCTGTCGGTGGGCACCCTGTTGGGCGGCGCGATCCTGACCGAGACCATCTTTAGCTGGCCCGGCATCGGCAAGTGGATGCTCGACAGCATTTTCCGCCGTGACTATCCGGTTGTGCAGGGTGGCCTGCTGCTGATCGCCGTGATGGTGATGGTGGTGAACCTGACCGTCGATGTCCTCTATGGCGTCATCAACCCCAAGATCAGGAAGCGCTGAGATGACCGACGCAACCGCCCCCGCCGAAACCGACCGCCCCGGCCGCCTGCGCGAATTCTGGTTCTATTTCCGTGAAAATCGCGGCGCGGTCTTTGGTCTCTGGGTCTTTGCCGCCTTTGTCATCTGCGCAGCGCTCGGCCCCTGGCTGGCCCCCTATGACCCGACCGAACAGTTCCGCGAATTTGCCCTGCTGCCCCCCGCCTGGCAGGACGGCGGCAGCTGGGCCTATCCCCTGGGCACCGATCCGCTGGGGCGGGACATGCTGTCGCGGCTGATCGAAGGCGCGCGCTATTCGTTCTTTGTCGGGGTCATCGTCGTGACCGTCGCCGCCAGCGGCGGCATCCTGATCGGCATGATCGCCGGCTTCGCCCCGCAATGGCTGGACAGCATCATCATGCGGATCATGGACGTGATCCTGGCCTTTCCGTCGCTGCTCCTGGCGCTGGTACTCGTCGCGATCCTCGGCCCCAGCCTGACCAACGCGATGATCGCTATCGCCATCGTGCTGCAACCCCATTACGTGCGCCTGACCCGCGCCAGCGTGCTGGCGGAAAAGCAGAAAGATTACGTGACATCGGCCCGCGTGGCCGGGGCCGGATTGCTGCGGCTGATGTTCGTGACCGTGCTGCCCAACTGCCTTGCGCCGATCATCGTGCAGGGGGCGCTGTCGTTTTCGACCGCGATCCTCGATGCCGCGGCCCTTGGTTTTCTGGGCATGGGGGCCCAGCCGCCCACTCCCGAATGGGGCACCATGCTGGCCGAGGCGCGCGAATTCATCCTGCGCGCCTGGTGGGTGGTGACATTCCCCGGTCTTGCCATCCTGGTCACCGTTCTGGCGATCAACCTGATGGGTGACGGGCTGCGCGACGCCCTCGATCCGAAACTGAAGCGGAGCTGACCCATGAGCCTTTTGCGCATCCGCAATCTCAGCGTCGATTTCTCGACCTCCTCGGGCAAGTTCCGCGCGGTGGATTCCGTTGATGTCGATGTCGACACCGGCGATGTTCTGGCCATCGTGGGCGAATCCGGTTCGGGCAAGTCGGTTTCGATGCTGGCCCTGATGGGGCTCTTGCCCTGGACCGCCACGATCAGCGCCGATGAAATGATGTTTGACGGTCACGACCTCAAGACCATCAGCGCCAGCGCCCGCCGCCGCATCGTCGGCAAGGATCTGGCGATGATCTTTCAGGAACCGATGTCGTCGCTGAATCCCTGTTTCACGGTGGGCTGGCAGATCAAGGAGGCGTTGCGCTTTCACCTCGGGCTTGACCGCAAGGCGCGCCATGCCCGCGCCATCGAACTTTTCGAGCAGGTCGGCATCCCCGCCCCGGAAAAGCGCCTGTCGGTGTTCCCGCACCAGATGTCGGGCGGCATGAACCAGCGGGTGATGATCGCCATGGCCATCGCCTGCAATCCCAAGCTGCTGATCGCGGATGAACCGACCACCGCGCTGGACGTGACCATTCAGGCGCAGATCCTCGACCTGCTGGTCAGCCTGCGCAATGACACCGGCATGGGGCTGGTACTGATCACTCATGACATGGGCGTGGTGGCCGAAACCGCCGAACGGGTCAGCGTGCAATATGCCGGCCAGAAGATCGAGGAACAGCCCGTCGCCGGGCTCTTTGCCACGCCGCATCACCCCTATACCGCCGCCCTGCTCAGCGCCCTGCCCGAACGCGCGACCGAAAAGCGATTGCCGACCATTCCCGGCGTGGTGCCGGGGCAATTCGACCGGCCCAAAGGGTGCCTGTTCTCGCCGCGCTGCCAGTTTGCCGACGCCAGGTGCAAGGCCGAACCGCCGGTGCCCCAACCGGACCCGATGGGCCGGGCGCGGTGCCACTATCCGCTGAATGGCGACGAGAGGATTGCATCATGAACGCCCCGGTGATGAGCGCAAGCGCATTGGCGCGGCACTATGAAGTCGGGGGCGGCATGTTCCGCAAACCGCAGGTCCTGCGCGCGGTACAGCGGGTCGATTTCAACCTCTATGCCGGGCGCACGCTGGCCGTGGTGGGTGAATCCGGCTGTGGCAAATCCACCCTCGCGCGCATGGTCACGATGATCGAGGAACCCACGGCAGGTGAATTGACGCTGGATGGCAAGCCGGTGGTAAAATCGTCCTGGCCGGACCTGCGCACCGATGTGCAGATCGTGTTTCAGGATCCGTATGGATCGCTGAACCCGCGCCAGCGGATCGGCACCATCCTGATGGAACCGCTGGTCATCAACCGCCCCGGCATGTCCGCCGCCGAACGCGAGGCCAGGGCCCGCGAGATGATCGGGCTGGTCGGGCTGCGCCCCGAGCATTTCGACCGCTACCCGCACATGTTCTCGGGCGGACAGCGGCAACGCATCGCGATTGCCCGCGCGCTGATGCTGGACCCAAAGGTGCTGGTGCTGGACGAACCGGTTTCGGCGCTGGACGTGTCGATCCAGAGCGCGGTTCTGAACCTGCTGGTCGATCTGCAAGAGCGGATGAACCTTGCCTACCTGTTCATCAGCCATGACCTGAGCGTGGTACGCCATGTCTGTGACGACATCATCGTGATGTATCTGGGGCAAGCGGTTGAAACCGGACCGAAAGAGGCGGTGTTCGCGGCCCCCAGGCATCCCTATACCAAGGCGCTGCTCTCGGCGACGCCGCGCGCCGAACCGGGGGCCAACAAGGACCGGATCAAGCTGACCGGAGAGCTGCCCTCGCCGATGGCGAACCTGCCCGGTTGTCCGTTTGCGCCGCGCTGCTGGAAGGTTCAGGAGGTTTGCCGCACCGAGCGCCCGCCGCTCGCGGGTGACGATCACGCGGCGGCCTGTCATTTCCCGCTGGACGGGGACGGCTGATACGCCGCCCCGCCACACCCGCAAGAGGTGCTGTCTCAGGTGCCCGCAAAAGGGGCTTGCTCAAGATCGGCCCGGATGTCCTCATCCAGCGGCGTTTCAAACGTATTCAGAATGAATCCCAGCGTGGAATAGAACCCCACCGTTGCCATCAGGTCAAAGACGGCGTCGCGCCCGATTGCCTGGCCGAGCGCGTCACGGGTCGCCACGCCGAGCCCGCCATTGTCAAAGAGTTCATCCACCGCCCGCGCCAGGAGACCATCGGTCGGGGCCATGTCGGAAACCGCGCCGCGCAGCGTGGCGATGCGCGCATCGTCAAGCCCCCGGCCGCGGGCGCGAACCACGTGCTGGTTCCATTCATAATCCGAGCCAAGCCGGACGCCGGTGCGCAGGATCACCACCTCGGACAATTGCGGCCCAAGCGCGGTCCGGTTGACCACATGTTCGCGCAGATCGGACCAGGCGCGCAGCAGCGCCGGGTGATGCGCCATCGTGCGGTACACGTTCAGCCCGCCGGCAAATCCGTGTTTCATGTCGTCAATCGGATCGGGCCAGTCCGCGTCTGACAGCGGCGCGCACTGCAACGCGCCGGGGTCGCCCTGCCCTGCCTCAGACATAAGAGGTATCCACCGGCTGGAACTTGTCCGCCCGCGCCCGGTTCCAGCGCAGCAGATAGCCGAACTCGTCCTCTTCCTCGCGCAGCAGAAAGCCCTCGGGCAGATAGGGATAGACCTCTTGTCCGGTCACCATGTCGCGGTCGGATTCGCGGGTCAGCAGGTGATGCGGCAGGAACTTGCCCGGATGATCGAGCCCCGCCGCCCCGGTCATCTCGCCCAACGCCTTGAGCGTGTTCTGGTGAAACCGGAAAACGCGCTCGGATTTGCGGGTCACGTCAAGCGCCCGCTGGCGCAGCGGGTCCTGTGTCGCCACGCCGACCGGGCAATGGTTGGTGTGACAGGCCTGTGCCTGGATGCAGCCCACCGCGAACATGAACCCGCGTGCCGAATTTGCCCAATCCGCCCCGAGCGCCAGCACCTTGGCCATGTCAAAGGCGGTGACCACCTTGCCCGACGCTCCGATCTTGAGCTTGTCCCGCAGGCCGACGCCGCGCAGCGTGTTATGGGCAAAGGTCAGCCCCTCGACCAGCGGCATCCCCATGTGATTGGCAAACTCGAGCGGAGCTGCACCGGTGCCGCCCTCCTTGCCATCCACGACGATGAAATCGGGCACCACACCGGTTTCCAGCATCGCCTTGACGATACACATGAATTCGCGCCGATGCCCGATACAGAGCTTGAAGCCCACCGGTTTGCCATCGCCGTTTTGCCGCAGCGTCGCGATGAATTCCATCATCTCGATCGGTGTCGAAAACTCGGGATGCGCCGCCGGTGAAACGCAATCCTGCCCCATGGGAATGCCACGCGCCTCGGCGATTTCTTCCGAGATTTTCGAGGCAGGCAACATGCCGCCATGCCCCGGTTTGGCCCCCTGGCTCAGCTTGAGTTCGATCATCTTGACCTGCGGATTGGCCGCCTGGTCGCGGTACCTGGCAACATCGAACCGGCCATCCGGTGTCCGGCAGCCAAAATATCCCGAGCCGATTTCATAGATCAGGTCGCCGCCGCCCTGCTTGTGATACCGGCTGATCCCGCCCTCGCCGGTGTCATGGGCAAAACCGCCCTTTTTCGCGCCGGTATTCAGGGCCATGATCGCATTGGCCGACAGCGCGCCAAAGCTCATCGCCGAAATGTTGTAGATCGAGGCGTCATAGGGTTTCGTGCAATGCTCGCCACCGATGTGAACACGGAAATCGGTATCCTCGATATGCAAGGGCACCACCGAATGGGTGATCCATTCATAGCCCGAGTCATAGACCCGCGCGCGGGTGCCGAATGGCCGCTTGTCCTCGACCCCCTTGGCGCGTTGATAGATGATCGAACGCTTGTCGCGGGAAAACGGCTCTTCGTCCTGGTCGCTTTCGATCAGGTACTGGCGGATCTCCGGGCGGATGCCCTCGAACAGAAAACGCATATGCCCGATCACCGGATAGTTGCGCAGGATCGAGTGGCGGTTCTGCACCACGTCATACACGCCAATCCCGCTCAGATAGGCAAACAACACGAAAGGCAGCAGGAACCACCAGCTATAGGCCACGCCGATCAGCGACAGCACCGACAGCGCCGCCACGCCCGCAAAAACCAGAAACCTCATTGATCTTCTCCGTCTCGGGTCAGATGACCGCGGAAATTGCTGTTTCGACCTTGTCGGTCAGTTCGTCGAGCTGATCGTCGCTGATTATGAAGGGCGGCGCGAGCAGGATGTGATCGCCCCGCTTGCCGTCAATCGTGCCCGACATGGGATAAAAGACCAGCCCGGCCTCGAACCCGGCCTTCTTGATCTTGCCCGCGATGCCGCGCGACGGATCGAAGGGTTCCTTGGTGTCGCGGTTTTCAACAAGCTCGATGCCCCGGAACAACCCGCGCCCGCGCAGATCGCCCACATGGGGATGCTGGCCGAACCGCTCCACAAGCCGCTGGTGCAGCTTGTCACCCTGTTCGCGAACCCGTGGCAACAATCCCCGGTTCAGGATCGCCGACACCACGGCGAGCCCCCCCGCCGCGGCGGCCGGGTGGCCGATATAGGTGTGGCCGTGTTGGAAAAAGCCGCTACCATCTGCGATGGTGTCATAAACACCGGAAGTACAGAGCATTGCGCCGATCGGCTGATAGCCCGCGCCCAACCCCTTGGCGATACAGGCAATATCCGGCGCAACGCCATCCTGTTCGCAGGCAAAGAGCGTGCCGGTCCGGCCCATGCCGCACATCACCTCGTCCAGGATCAACAACACGCCATACTTGTCGCAAATCTCGCGGATACGGCGGAAATATCCCGGCGCGGGGGCCAGCGCCCCGGCGGTCGCACCGACCACCGGTTCCGCCATGAACGCCATGACCGTCTCGGGGCCGACCCGCAGCAACTCGTCCTCAAGCGCGTTGGCGGCGCGCAGGCCGTACTCCTCGGCGCTCTCGTCCTCGTGACGCAGACGGTAGTCATAGCAGGCGTCGATATGGCTCACATCCAGCAGCAACGGACCAAACTGGGCCCGGCGCCATTCATTGCCGCCCGCCGACAGCGCGCCGATGGTATTGCCGTGATAGCTTTGCTTGCGCGCGATCAGCCGTCCCCGCTGTGGTTCGCCCTTTTCGACCCAATATTGCCGCGCCAGCTTGATCGCGGATTCCGTGGCCTCGGACCCTCCCGACACGAAATACACCCGGTCAAGATCGCCGGGGGCGTGGTCGATCAACAGATCCGCGAGCGTTTCCGCCGGTTCCGACGTGAAGAACCCGGTATGGGCAAAGGCCAGCTTGTCGAGCTGTGCCTTGATTGCCGCGGTGACCTCGGCGTCGCTGTGACCAAGGCAGGATACCGCCGCCCCGCCCGAGCCATCCAGATAGCGTTTTCCGTTGCTGTCGATCAGGTAACACCCGTCGCCCGCAACCGCGGTCGGGGGATTCAGTTTCGAATGGCGGGGAAATACATGTGACATTGGTCGTTCCAATTTGTCCTCAAGCGAGTCAGGCCGGACCCCGGCAAGGGATCCGGCCTGATCGTGTCAGCCTATCGTCTGTCGCCCGCCATGCAATATCACTTCTGCGTGGCGGAGCGCCTTGTGCCTATTCGGCCATCGCATCCGCAAGCGCGGCTTCAAAGATCGCGAGACCTTCCTCGATGATCGCGTCCGACGCGGTCAGCGGCACCATGATGCGCAGCGCGTTGCCATGCATGCCGCAGGCCAGCAGGATCAGTCCGCGTTTCAGGGCATGGGCGATGACCGATTTGGTCAGGGCCGCGTCCGGCGCGGCGGTTTCGAAATCGGTGACGAACTCGACCGCGAGCATGCCGCCGAGACCGCGAATGTCCCACATCCGGTAGGGGGCCGTGCGCGCCCCGATCTCGGCAAAGCGGGCGCGGAAGGTCTCGCCAAGCGCGATGGACCGGCCCAGCAGACCTTCGGCCTCGATGGCCTCGATCGCCGCCAGCGCCGCGGCGCAGGCCACCGGGTTGCCGCCATAGGTGCCGCCCAGACCGCCGGGCGCAGCGGCGTCCATGACCTCGGCGCGGCCAACCACCCCGGCAATCGGATAGCCACCGGCCATCGACTTGGCGACGGTGATCAGGTCGGGCGCAACGCCGCTGTGCTCGATCGCGAACCATTTGCCGGTGCGGCCAAAGCCCGACTGGATCTCGTCCGCGATGAGCAGGATGCCATGCTGGTCACAGATCGCGCGCAGGGCTTGCCACATTTCGACGGGAACCGGGTGATAGCCGCCCTCGCCCAGCACCGGCTCGAGGATGATCGCGGCAACCCGCGACGGATCGGCATCCGTAAGGAACAGGGTTTGCAACGCCTTGAGCGCGTCATCCACGGTGACACCGTTGCGGGCATCCGGGAACGGCGCGCGGAAGATGTCGGTCGGGAACGGGCCAAAGTCCTTCTTGTAGGGGTTGACCTTGCCGGTCATGCCCAGCGTCAGGTTGGTGCGCCCGTGATATCCGCCCGAAAACGCGATCACGCCGGGGCGGCCGGTGGCGGCACGGGCGATCTTGACAGCGTTTTCAACCGCTTCCGCGCCGGTGGTCACAAGCAGCGATTTCTTGGCGAAATCACCCGGGGCCAGCGCGTTCAGCTTTTCGGCCAGCGCCACATAGGGTTCATACTGCACCACTTGAAAGCTGGTGTGGGTATAGAGGTCTTCCTGGGCCTTGGCCGCTTCGATCACCTTGGGGTGACGGTGGCCGGTGTTCAGAACCGCGATACCGCCGGCAAAATCGATGAAGCGGTTGCCTTCCACATCCCAGAGCTCGGAATTCTCGGCGCGGGCGGCAAAGACCGGAGCCGCCGACGCGACCCCACGGGCCACCGCGGCTTCCCGCCGCTGGAGCAGCGCCGCGTTGCTTGCAGCGGCGACCTTGGCCTTGGCGGTGGTCGTCTTGGCCGTGCTGGTCTTGGTTGCGGCGGTCTTGGTTGTGCTACGACGCGTGCGGGTCTTGGACGCGGCCGGCTTCTTGGTCTCTGCCTTGGTTGCAGTGGTCATCTCGCTCTCCATCTGAACGGCTGATCAAAATCATCATTTCGTGCTTAATATTATTCTCAAACCGAGGCAAGCCTTTCCACAGCGCATTGCCCATTTTTTAAACAACCTGAATTTACTGTTTGTTATCAGACCACAAGATGATTGACGCGAGAACGCCCCAAGGGTTAATATTTCAATCAAAGAGATCAGCAAGAGGTGAAACCCGTGGATATTGGCGGCAAACTCAAGTCCGTGCGGGAGACACGCGGCCTGACTCAGCGGGATCTTGCCGGGCGCGCCGGGCTGACCAACGGTGCGATTTCCCTCATCGAGCAGAACAAGAGCAGCCCCTCGGTTGCCTCTCTCAAACGGCTGCTGGATGCGATCCCGATGACGATGTCGGAATTCTTCTCCGAGTTCGAAACCAACGATTCGCCGAAATACTTCTACAATGCCGACGAATTGATCGAATTGTCGCCGCAGGATATGGGGCTTGGTTCGGCTGCGGCGCGGGTGTCCCTGCGCCAGGTCGGCGATGCATCGCGCCACGCCCTGCAAATGCTGCACGAAGTCTATCCGCCGGGCGCGGATACTGGCCCCGACCTTCTGAGCCACGATGGGGAAGAGGCGGGGATTGTCGTCGCAGGTGTCGTCGAAATCACCGTGGACGACCAGATTCGCGTGCTAAACCCTTGGGATGGTTACCTCTTTGACAGCCGCCTGCCGCACCGGTTCCGCAATATCGGTGAAAAGGACTGCGTGATCATCAGCGCCTGCACCCCGCCCACATTCTGATATCCCGCCGCCCGGATGCCATCGCCGCGCGCGATCCGGCGCGCAGCGCAACCGGGGCACACCCGATCCAGGCATCTGTCACAGTCCGGCTCCCTGCCGAGAATCGCGCAACCCCGCCTCCCCCAACCGCCGAGACCTGGCATCACGCGCCTTTGGCCACCCGCTTTTTCTTGAAAGCACGGGGAGCGACGGTTAACCTTTTGTTCATCTGCCAAAGTCCGCGCGCGGCATCTCTTGTCGCAATTGGACCGGCGGACAGACGACCCGTCGGCATTCACACAGGTGCCGGCCTTTTCCAGCCGGAGACATCGCAACGCGGCGTCATTGAACCGGCCACGATTTGAGAACCGCCGGGGTCGCAGCCTTTGCGACGATTTCAACCGGCCTTGCATTTCTGAACGCTCGGGAGGCGTCAGTTTAGTGGTATCGGGTTTCGCGGTGATAGACGGAATGACCTTGGCGGGGCGCGCAGCGCGAGCACCATTGGTACGGCTTGTTTCACCATTGAAATCAACCTGCCCCCCTGGAAATGCTGATATTGCCGTTGGGCTTCTTGCCCTGCGGCCGATCTTTGCGACAACCGTGGCACCCTGCCCTGGTGCAGCCCCGCGCGTCGCCCCCACCCGCACGGAACCGCCCCGGCCCCGTTCCCGTGCCCTTTGGACCGACGGTCAGTCGACCCGGCCCGTCCCCCTGTTTTTCACGGTTCCAAGCAGCAACGAGACTGCCCTCAGCCGTATCTGAACGCCCTCCCGTGACGGGACGGTGCATGACCTTGTTATTTTGGAGACCGACATCATGACCATTCTTGCCTTTTTGCGTGCCACTGCGACCGACATCTGCCTGCCCGGTGATGACCGCGACAGCGACATCCAGCAGATTGACCCGATCCAGGCGCAGCGCATCCGTGGCGGCATGCCCGCGCCCGATCCGGCCCATGATGCCGATGACGGCGACGAGGGCGACGAGACCAACGAAGGCAACGAAGACGACGAAGGCGACGAAAACGACGAGGGCAACGAGCTCGACGAAGACGACGAAGGCAATGAGGGCGACGAATTCGACGAGGGCGACGAAGGCGACGAGAACAACGAAGGCGACGAGGGCAATGAAGGCAACGAGGGCGACGAGAACAACGAGGACAACGAAGGGGATGAGGGCGATGAAACGGGCCTGAACTCGGAAGGCGACGAGGGCAACGAGGGCGATGAGGGCAACGAGGACGTGGAAGGCGACGAAGGCGACGAGGCCGACGAAGGTGACGAAGGCAACGAAGACAACGAGAATGACGAGGGCGACGAGGGCAACGAGGGCGACGAAGCCAACGAGGATAACGAGAACGACGAAGGTGACGAAGGCAACGAGGGCGACGAAGCCAACGAAGACAACGAGGGCAACGAATTCAACGAAGGCGACGAAGGCGATGAAGCCGACGAAGGCAACGAAATCCACGACGAGGGAAATGAGGGCAACGAGGACAACGAGGGCGACGAAAACGATGAGAACAACGAAGGCGACGAGGGAAATGAGAGCAACGAAGGCGACGAGGGCAACGACCAGGGCGACGAAGGCAACGAAATCACCCCTGATGACGAGGGCAACGAAGACAACGAAGGCAACGAAGATGACGAAGGCAATGAAGCCGGCCTAGACGAAGGCAACGAGGGGAACGAGGGCAACGAGAACGACGAAGGCAACGAAGCGGGCCTGGACGAAGGCAACGAGGGGAACGAAGGCAACGAGGGTGACGAGGGTATCGGCGCCGGTCAGGACGAGGGCAACGAGGGCAACGAAGGCAACGAAGGCGATGAAGGCAACGAAGCCGGACAGGATGAAGGCAACGAGGGCAACGAAGACGGCAGCCCGGATGACGAGGGCAACGAAGGCAACGAGGGCAACGAGGGTGACGAAGGCATCGGTGCCGGTCAGGACGAAGGCAACGAAGGCAACGAGGGCAATGAGAATAACGAAGGCAACGAGGCCGGGCTCGATGAAGGCAACGAGGGCAACGAGGATGACGAGGGCGATGAAGGCAACGAAGACGGCGTCGACGAAGGCAATGAGCACAACGAGGGGGACGAAGGCAACGAGGGGATAGACCCCGGCCAGGACGAGGGCAACGAGGGCAATGAAGACACGCCGGACGACGACGGCGATGAAGGCAACGAGAACAACGAAGGCGATGAAAACGACGAGGGTGACGAAGGCAACGAACTCGACGAAGGCAACGAGGGCGATGAAGGCGACGAGTTCGACGAAGACGACGAGGGCAACGAGTTCCAGGACGAGAACGACGAACACAACGAATATGACGAAGGCGACGAGGGAGACGAAGGCGACGAGGCCAATGAAGACGACGAAGGCGACGAACATGACGAGAGCGATGAAGGCGACGAGATAGACGAAGACAACGAGGGCGACGAGGGCGACGAAGGCAACGAGGGCAACGAAGCCAACGAGGATAACGAAGGCGACGAAACCGACGAGGGCAATGAAGGCAACGAAGGCAACGAGGACAACGAGCAGGACGAGAACGACGAAGGCAACGAGAACAACGAAGGCAATGAAGGCGACGAAGGCAGCGAGGAAGGCGATGTGCAGTCGACCCTCGACCACCAGCATGACGAGGGCAACGAGTCAGACGAGGGCGACGAGGACAACGAAGACAACGAAGGCGACGAAGGCGACGAGAACAACGAGTCCGACGAGGACAACGAAGGCGACGAAAACGACGAAGGCAACGAAAGCAACGAAGGCAACGAGGACGACGAAGGCGACGAGGGCGACGAGTTCAACGAAGGTGACGAGGCCAACGAAGACGACGAGGGCGACGAGGGCGATGAAGGCAACGAAAACAACGAATTCACGCCGGGCGATGGCGGCGATGAAGGCGACGAAAACAACGAGAATGACGAACACGACGAAGGCAATGAAGGCAACGAGGGCGTAGAGGGCGACGAAGACGACGAGGGCAACGAAAACGACGAAGGCAACGAGGACGACGAAGACAACGAAGGCGACGAACACGACGAAGGCGACGAGGCCGACGAGGGCAACGAAAACGACGAGGGCAACGAAGGCAACGAGGGCAACGAAGGTACGGAAGGAGACGAAGGCGACGAGGGCGACGAGGCCAACGAGGGTGACGAAGACGACGCCGCCTTTACCCAGGAGGCCAATGAAGACAACGAAGGCAATGAAGGCAACGAGGGCAACGAAGGCAACGAGGACAACGAAGGCAACGAAGGCGACGAAAGCGGCGAGAACAACGAGGGCGACGAAGGCAACGAGGGCGACGAGAACAACGAGGACAACGAAGGCGACGAGGGCGACGAAGGCGACGAGGGCAACGAAGGCAACGAAGGCAGCGAAGGCGACGAAGGTGACGAAGGTGACGAAGCCAACGAAGGCGACGAGCACAACGAGAATGACGAAGGCGACGAGGGCGACGAAGGCAACGAGACCGACGAGGACAACGAAGCCGACGAGGGTGACGAGGGCAACGAAGGCGATGAGGCCGACGAAGACAACGAAGGCGACGAGGGCGACGAAGGAAACGAAAACAACGAGGGCAACGAAGACAACGAGAATGACGAAGGCGACGAGGGCAATGAAGGCGATGAATTCGTAGCCGGCGACATGGGCGACGAAGGCAATGAAGGCAACGAGAACAACGAAGGCGACGAAGGCGACGAGGGCAACGAAGGCATCGAAGGCAACGAGGACAACGAAGGTGACGAACACGACGAAGGCAATGAAGGCGACGAGATCGACGAAGGCGACGAGAACGACGAGGGCGACGAAGGCGACGAGGGCAACGAAAGCAACGAGGGCAACGAAGGCGACGAACACAACGAAGGCAATGAAGGCGACGAAGGCA
Source organism: Microbulbifer sp. S227A (assembly GCF_049800935.1). Lineage (NCBI taxonomy): Bacteria > Pseudomonadati > Pseudomonadota > Gammaproteobacteria > Cellvibrionales > Microbulbiferaceae > Microbulbifer > Microbulbifer sp. S227A. The sequence continues at coordinate 373,121 of NZ_JBNAFZ010000001.1, forward strand.
ACGAAGACAACAACAACGACGAAGGTGACGAGGGCAACGAAGGCGACGAAGGCGAGCCTGACAGCGGCGGTGAAGGCGACGAAGGCGACGAAGGCGATGAATTCAACGAAGGCAACGAGGATAACGAAGGCGACGAGAACGACGAAGGCAATGAAAACAACGAAGGCGACGAAGCCAACGAAGGCGACGAAGGCGACGAGAACAACGAGGGTAACGAGGGCAACGAAGGCGATGAGGGTGACGAGAACGACGAAGGCAACGAGGACAACGAAGGCGACGAGGGCGACGAGGGCAATGAGGGTGATGGGGGAACCCTTCCAGTATTCTCTACCGCTGCCCCCGATGGTTCCTGTGGCGGCTATGCCTGTGGTGCCGATGGTGGTGCCGACGAGGCCGATGCCTGCGGAACCGATGCCTGTGCGGTCGATGCCGGCTCTGGCAGCTATGCCGATGGTTCGGATGACGCCTTTGGTGCCGATCTGGCCGGTGGCCTCGACGCCGATGATCTCGACGCTGGCGTCTGATCCCGCCTAGAAAACCCGAACGCCCGCCACCCGACCGGTGGCGGGCGTTTGGCTTGCAACCGATGCCGTCGGGCGAGCGGCCACTGTCCGTGTGATTGCAACCGCCATCCCCGTGGAGCGACGCCCGCGCCGCCCACAGGCGAGAGTTGTCATGCCCGAAGCGATGGCATAGGTCTTTGAGCAACGATCACCACGGAGAACACCATGACCGACGGCCCCACCTACGGCTTTGACACGCTTCAGATCCACGCCGGCGCGCGCCCGGATCCCGCCACTGGCGCGCGTCAGACGCCGATCTACCAGACCACCGCCTATGTGTTTCGCGATGCCGAACACGCCGCGGCATTGTTCAACCTGCAAGAGGTCGGCTATATCTATTCCCGCCTGACCAACCCCACGGTCGCGGTGCTGCAAGAACGTATCGCAACCCTGGAAGGCGGCGTCGGCGCGGTATGCTGTTCGTCCGGTCACGCGGCCCAGATCATGGCGCTGTTCCCGCTGATGCAGCCCGGCTGCAACATCGTCGCCTCGACCCGGCTCTATGGCGGCACCGTCACCCAGTTCAGCAACACCATCAAGCGTTTCGGATGGTCCGCCACCTTTGTCGATTTCGACGATCTCGACGCGGTCAAGGCGGCGATCGATGACAATACCCGCGCGGTGTTCTGCGAATCCGTTGCCAACCCCGGCGGATACATCACCGATCTGGACGCGATTTCGGCGATTTCCGATGACGCGGGCATCCCGCTTGTTGTCGACAACACCAGCGCCACCCCCTATCTGTGCCGGCCCATCGAACATGGCGCGACGCTGGTCGTGCATTCGACCACCAAATACCTGACCGGCAACGGCACCGTCACCGGCGGCTGTATCGTGGATTCGGGCAAGTTCGACTGGTCCGCGAATGACAAATTCCCCTCGCTCAGCCAACCGGAACCCGCCTATCACGGGCTCAAGTTCCACGAAACCTTTGGTCCGCTGGCCTATACTTTCCACGGGATCGCCATCGGCCTGCGTGACCTGGGCATGACGATGAACCCGCAGGCGGCGCATTACACGCTGATGGGGATCGAAACCCTCAGCCTGCGCATGGAGCGCCATGTGGAAAATGCCAAGAAGGTCGCCAAGTGGCTCGAGGATGATCCGCGCGTGGAATACGTGACCTATGCGGGGCTGGAATCCTCGCCTTATTACGATCGGGTCAAGACCATCTGCCCCAAGGGCGCGGGCGGCTTGTTCACCTTTGCGGTCAAGGGCGGCTATGACGCCTGTATCAAGCTGGTGGATGCGCTGGAAATCTTCAGCCATGTCGCCAACCTGGGCGACACGCGCTCGCTGGTCATCCATTCGGCCAGCACCACCCACCGGCAGCTGACACCCCAACAGCAGGAAGCCGCGGGCGCGCAGGCCAATGTGGTGCGCATCTCGATCGGCATCGAGGATGCCGACGACCTGATCGCCGATCTTGACCAGGCCCTGTCCAAGGCAGCCAGCTAAGTTGAACGGGGCCGCCCGGTGCGGCCCCGCCCTCGCTAGTCCGCGATGGCAAAAACCACCGACACCGACGCGGACAGGCTGAGCTCTCCGGCGGCGACCGGCACCGAAGCCTCGGCCATGGCGGCGCGCTGCATCATCATCGGGCGCGGCCCACCGCCGCCCTGCTCGGTGATCGAAGTGATCGGCCCAAGCGTCACCCCGGCCGCGTCCGCCAGCAGCTGCGCCTTGGCCAGCGCATCCTTGACCGCCGCCCGACGCGCCGCGTCCTGCAACGGGCGCGGTTCCTGAACGTCAAACTGCAAACCGTTGAACTCATTGGCACCTGCCGAGATCACCGCATCCAGAGTCGTGCCAAGCCCCTCCAGGTCGCGCACCCGCATCATCACCGTGTTACTGGCGGAGAACCCGGTGATCTTTGACTCATAGGTTCCGGACGTGCCGCGCCCGGACCAGACCGGGTTCAACGACAGGCGCTGTGTCTGCACATCCTTTTGCGCGACACCCGCAGCGCCCAGCCGTTCGAGCACCTGAGCCACCGCCGCCGAGGTCGCCGCCATCGCCTCCTTGGCCTCGCGCGCTTCGTTCGTGACACCCAGCGTGATCGTCGCCATGTCGGGCGTGGCCGCAACCTCGCCCTCGCCGGTCACGATGATCTGGCGCGGTTGCTCCTGCGCGGATAGCGGTACGGCGAATGCGGTTGCAATCACCAGCGTAAGCGCCAGTAAACCTGTCTTCTGTCCTGTCATGGGCTCCTCCATTATCGCTGGTAATCACATGGGCATCTACCCGCCGCCGGTTCAAGGGGCCGTCTGGCTTTACCTTTGGCGTTCTGTTCCCCAGCGAAGAGTGCGGCCTGACATTGTTGTAAGCGACCGGCTGCACCACATCTTGCACCACGTTCCCGAAAGCCGATGGGACGTGCCCCGCGTCGTTGCTGTGGGCATAACGTCGCCGTCGCAATCCATGAACGCAGCCCTTGCCGCCGAAGGCTTGGCGCTGGACTTGACCGAAGCCGCCGTCTTGTTCTGCCCCCTATATGCGGTCACGTCCAAAGACCGCAGCCGGGCGCAAGAGGTATGCCGCGCGTCCTATACCGTCGCCGCCTGACGACCCTTCCCTAAGTGCCAAGGGCAACTGACCCCGGATTGCGTGCACCGACGCAGCCGGGTTTTTTTCATTCTGACACTTCGTCGTAGGTATGGCTCGAACGGTTCGGCACGGCACGAACAAGCCAGGCACTCGGATACCTTGCGGCCAAAGCAATGCTTATTCTCTGCACAGTTTCCTCGCGTGCCTTCGGCCCCAAGATCACGCTGTCAACGGCGTCGTGCGGAAAGTCCAGTAGATGAATTGGGTCGGTGGGATCACCAACGGTTCTATCGACCTGATCTTCCTTCACATATAGCCGCCACTCGCGTTCGTATTCCCATGCCGTAGTTTTTGAAATGAGAGCGGCTTGAATATCTGCCAAGGGTTCTTCAACCTTACCGTCGAAGTAAGTCACCTTTTGCAAACGGGTTTTCTGTCCGTCCTTTCGACGCTGGAACCATTCATGCTCGGTGTCAAAGGCGACTACAAAGCCGCTGTTGTTGTCGGCGTAGTGTGCCCACATTGGGGCCACGTCCATACGCTCGGACAGCGAAAAACAAAGCAATTCACGGCCCAACTTTTCGAGTAGACCTTCAATGTTCTTGGGGTCGTTGAACGTTGGGACAAGCATAGTGTCAACGGCAGACTGCATCTGAGTGCGCAGCATCGTAAGAAGGCTCTGACCCGTCTGTTGCTCGACAAGTTTTATTGCAACTTCTGGGGGCAGGAAACCAAGCCCATATTTCTTTAGTTCCTCCGCGATCATCTCGCGCACGTTTGCCTCTGACACTGTAGTGTCCATTTGCTCCGATAGCATCGCAATGAACTTAGGGCCTGCCAGCTTTTCGAACGTCGAACGTACCTCAAAGGTATCGTTCGTGTTCATAAGAGGCGTGAAACGCACTGTTCCACCCTCCAAGACGTTGCCGACGCGCTCCGCAGAGAGGTATTTGTACAGATATCGCGGCGGCGGGGGCGGGTTGTCGAAGTCGTCTAGATCGAAGGTTTCGGCCATTCCAAGGCCCTTTCAGGCTGTGGGTAGTTCGTGGGTATATTGGCCTACGTTCTATTTCATCCAATGAAGTCAATGGGTAATGGCGGAGACGAAGGGATTCGAACCCTCGAAACGGTTCCCCGTTTACTCCCTTAGCAGGGGAGCGCCTTCGACCACTCGGCCACGTCTCCGTCGACGCGTATAGCCAAGAGGAGACAGGGGTTACAAGGCCAAACTGTTCGCTTGGCGAAAATACTTCGGCGCCGCTGACGACTCGTCCGCGCTCGCAGGGATGCCTGTCAGTCATGGTTCTTGAACCATCCTCATACCGCCTTACGCACGCATCATGCTGCTGTCCGGCGTGGTTGGTGACGCGGGGCTCGGCAATGGTCTGCACCCTTCACACTGAGACGCGCGCGTGGCGTCTGGTTTGATGCATCACGGTGGCGGGAGGTTGCCGAATTATGTGACGACATCCCGAACGCGCCTGTCTGCCCGCGCGGAAATCCGTGAATACGGGTGGCGTTTGGCGACGCGCGTCTTAGACGCTACCGGCTAGTATTTCTTGTAGCGGGCGCTGTAACAATCGCTGTTCAGGCCGGTCACGTTGCGCATGGATGTCAGTTCCGCCCCATCCGCGTCGAAGGTGAATTCCCAATAGGTGAGCCCGATGAAGCTGCCGGAATCGCTATAGGCGTTGGTGGTGGCGCACATGGTCTTGCCGCCGTTTCGACCATTGACGGCGCGTGACAATTCCAGGCCACGAACGCGCCTGGCGTCACCGGCCTTGTCCACCAGCGCATCCGCGGCGAGGTCGGGCATGTCGACCTGTTCCTCGGTGCCTTCGGCGATCGCCCCCATCGGCAGCAGGCAAAGAACGGCGAGCAGATGTTTCATCGGTCAATACCCCGAACCCGTTTCGGTCAGCCTAGCGCCCGTCTGCCGCGTTTCGCAAGCCCGGGCGGGCTGGACATTTGCCGCCGCGCCGCCCAGATTTCGCCCGACGACAGGAAGCAGGCAGGCCAGACATGTTCCAGAGTTTCGAAGTGACTTCTCGGCCCGAACAGGGGCCACCCCGGCTCGCCCTTTTGCGGGCGCAAATGCGGGAACGCGGGCTTGACGGGTTTTTGGTGCCGCGCGCCGACGCGCATCAGGGCGAATATGTCGCCGATCACGACGCGCGGCTGGCCTGGCTTACCGGGTTTACCGGCTCGGCGGGGTTCTGCGCCGCGTTGCGGGATGTGGCCGGGGTCTTTGTCGATGGGCGCTATCGCACACAGGTCAAGGCACAGGTCGCGCCCGATTACACGCCGGTGCCCTGGCCCGAAACCAGCCTGCCCGAATGGCTGATCCGTCATCTCCCCGGCGGCGGGCGTGTCGGGTTCGACCCCTGGCTGCATACGGTGGCCGAAGTTGAACGCTGGGGGCTGGCGTTGGCGGGCTCCGGTATCCAGATGGAGCAATCCAATAATCTGGTCGATCGCATCTGGGCGGATCAACCGCCTCCGCCAATGCGGCCGGTCAAGGCGCATCCGATTGAATTTGCCGGGGAAACCGCCAGTTCCAAATGCCAGCGGCTGGCCGGGGATCTGCGCGCGGCGGGACATCGCGCGGCGGTGATCACCCTGCCCGACTCGATCATGTGGCTGTTGAACATTCGCGGCTCGGACATTGCCCGGAACCCTGTCGCACACGGGTTCGCCGTGTTGCATGATGACGGGCGCGTCGACCTGTTCATGGAAGGGAGCAAGCTGACCTCGCTGCGCGGTCATCTGGATGAGAGTGTGACCATCCGCCCGCCAGAGACCTTTCTTGAGACCATTGCCGCGTTGCCCGGCCCGGTGCGGATCGAAAAGTCGTCGGCGCCGCAAAAGCTCGCCGATGTGCTGGGCATGGCGGCGGTGTTTGGCGATGATCCCTGCGCGCTGCCCAAGGCGCGCAAGAACCGCGCCGAGATCGATGGCAGCGCGGCGGCGCATCTGCGCGACGGGGCGGCGATGGTGGAACTCCTGGCATGGCTCGATGCGCAACCGGTTGGCGGCCTGAGCGAAATCGCCGTGGTCAAGCAACTCGAAGAGATCCGGCGCAGGGACAATGCCCTGCAAGACATCAGCTTTGACACGATTTCCGGCACCGGCCCAAACGGGGCGATCATGCATTACCGGGTCAGCGAAGAGACCGACAGCGTTCTGCAAGAGGGTCATCTTCTGGTTCTGGACAGCGGCGGGCAATATCTTGACGGCACCACCGATATCACCCGCACCATCGCGATTGGCGCACCGGGCCAGGAAGAACGCGCGGCCTTTACCCGCGTGTTGCAGGGCATGATCGCCATGTCGCGTCTGCGCTGGCCCCGCGGGCTGGCAGGACGCGATATCGAGGCGGTCGGGCGGATGCCCCTGTGGCTGGCGGGGCAGGATTTCAATCACGGGCTCGGTCACGGGGTCGGTGCCTATCTGAGCGTTCACGAGGGGCCGCAACGGCTCAGCAGGATGAGCATGGTACCGCTGGAAAGCGGCATGATCCTGTCCAACGAACCCGGATATTACCGCGAAGGGGTCTTTGGCATTCGGATCGAGAACCTGTTGGTGGTGCAGGATGCAACGACCCCGCCAGGCGGCGATGCCGAGCGCGAAATGCTGTGCTGGAAAACCCTGACTTTCGTACCGATTGACCGGCGGCTGATCGTGACCGACATGTTGTCGCGCGACGAACGCCGATGGCTGAATGCCTATCATGGCGAAGTCCGTGAAAAGATCGCGCCTCGGGTAGGCAAGTCAGCGCAGATGTGGTTGGATGCGGCCACCGCCCCGATCTGAGGATGCGGCACCATATTTCGCGCCGGCACACCGGGCCGGATGCATTTTTTCCAGGGGGAAACCAGATGGCAGACCATATTCGAATACGCAGGAAACCGGGCACGTGGACCGTACGGTCAGGCGGCGCAATACTGGGCGAAACCACCGGCGCGCTCGAACTTAGCGAGGGCGACCTGGCCCCGGTGATCTATTTTCCGCGCGACGACATCGCGATGGCGTTCCTGGATCGTACCGACAAGACCACCCATTGCCCGCACAAGGGCGACGCCAATTACTATTCCATCGTCAACAAGTCTTCGGTCACCGAGAACGCGGTCTGGACCTATGAAAACCCGCTGGATGCGGTGGCCGCGATCAAGAACCACCTTGCCTTCAGCATCGGCGAGTCGATCAAGGTCGAACAGGTCTGAGCGTCGATTGCATATGAAAAAACCGGGGCTTTTTGCCCCGGTTGAGATGAAATGACCCTGTGCGATGCCCCGCAGCAACGGGGCGATCACGATACTCTTTACGATAGCTTGCCTGACACCTGCTTGCGCCGCACAAAGGCCAGGCCACCAATCGCGCTCGCCATCAGCAGGAACCCTGCCGGCAGCGGCACCGGAGACGGCGCGACGGTTCCCGCAAAGCTGCCCGCCATGTGGCCGGTCTCCTGGCCGTAGATCGACGCAGCCGTGACATCAAAGACGTCATCGACAAAACGGAAGGTCATGTACAGCGTGTCAACCGAGCCGGAAACCGCGATTTCGGGGGTCAGGCCGGAGCTGACATTGTTGATCGCGAAATTGAACGGGTTGGTGAAGGTGCGGGAACCGATATCGGAGGCCCCCAGCGTTGTTCCGAAATCAAGCTGCATCGTGGCCCCGGATTCAAACCGGCCCTCGCCGTCACAGCCGCCACAATTGTAGCCAAAGCGATAGAAGCTGGTATCCCCCATCGAGGAAAAGTCGAATTCGAACGACACCGCATTGGCGGCGTCAACAGTTGCGGCACTGGCCGGTGAAACAAGGCTGGCTACGATGACAAATGCGGCCGCAGCCAGCCCCGAAAGTTTGAACGTCATGCGATGTACTCCGCGTACTGATTAACTCACTGATGCTGTTTTCGCGCGGCTTGATGGTGAAAAGAGGACTCAATTGCGTCAACTTTCAGACAATTGTCCCTATCGTGGCTCGCGTTGAACGTGCACCATAAAAAGCCGTTGATATTCTGCATGTTAACGGATGAATCCGACGTGGATTTTGTGCCCGCCGCGCTGGACAGCCGGTATCGCGCTCAGGAATGCTCTTCGGCCGCCGTTGCCGCAAGCGCCCGGTTATAGGCCTTGAGCGCATCGACGTAAAACAGCGCCCCCACCAACCGGGGCGCGCTGTCATCGCCATCGAGAACCACTACCGGCAGGAACCTGTCCTTGCCCCGCTCAAGCATGGGCATGGCAGATTCCAGCGTGCTGGACGGCGTGATACAGACCCCCTCGCCGATCAACTCGGCACAACGGTCCGGATCGGCGGCACGCGCGTGCTCGGGCGGGCGCATCACCGCCCCGGCCCGCAACAGCGACAGCACATAGGCCTGCGGCCCCGCCGCAAGACCGATCCCCCGGCGCTGCAACTGCGTGAGAAAGAACGAGCGGTCCACGATCCGCGAAGCCAGCGCCGTCGACAGGCTGACCGAGACCATGACGGCAATCCCGATCTGCCAGTCACCGGTCAGCTCGAACACGATCAGCGTGGTCGAAATCGGCGCGCCCAGAACCGCAGCCGCCACCGCCCCCATGCCGGCAAAGGCATAGAGCGCATGGGTGCCCGACACTTCGGGAAGCACGTTTGTGGCGATGATGCCAAAGGACAATCCAGTCAGCGCCCCGACCATCAGGGAGGGCGAAAACACCCCGCCCCCCATGCGCCCGCCCATGGTGATCGCCACCGCCGCCACCTTGACCACGGTGAACAGGATCGCGGTCAGCAGCACCAACTCGCCAGACAGGGCAATCCGCGTGGTTTCATAGCCCACACCGATGATATGCGGAAACCAGATCGCGATCACGCCCAGCATCCCGCCGGCAATGGCCGGGCGGCTCCAGGCCGGGAATCCGATCTGCCGTTGCAGGTGATCGGCCATGTTCTCGGTCCAGAAAATCGCCCGCATCAACACCGCCGCGACGACCCCACAGACCAGGCCAAGCAACAGAAAGGCCGGCAGCTCGACATAGAATTGCAGCGCCCCCGGCGTGATCAGGTTGAACTCGGCCACATCCCCGAGATGCAACCGGTTGATGACGGTCCCGGCGACGCTGGCGATGGCGATCGGCGCAAAGGAATGAACCGCGAAATGGCGCAGCACCACCTCCAGCGCAAAGATCGCCCCGGCAATGGGGGCATTGAAGCTGGCCGAGACGGCGGCGGCGACCGCACAACCCAACAGGTCGCGTCCGGTGATGCCATCGGCATGGATGCGGTCACTGACCCATGTGGAAATTACCCCCGCCATGTGAACCACCGGGCCTTCGCGCCCGGACGATCCCCCCGAGCTGAGCGTGATGAAAGACGCCGCGAGCGATGCCAGCCCGGCGCGGGTTTCCACCCGCCCGTCGCGCAGCGCCGCGCCCTCGATCACATCGGCAACCGCCCGCACCCGGCCATCCGGGGTAAAGCGGTTGAGGATCACACCGACGACAAGGCCACCGACAATCGGGATCACCAGGATCCAGTACCACGGCAATTGCTGCGCGTGGCTGTGCAACAGGCGGACATCATCCGTGCCATAGAGCGTGGCCTGCAACCATGCGATACCCAGACGGAAACCAAGGGCCGCGAACCCCGCCGCGATCCCGATGAGCAGCGCGATGAACCAGAACTGGACATGGCTTGGCCCGCGCCGCCGCATCAGCGACAGACCGTTGCGCAGGGCATCCCCGGATTGCGCCAATTGCTTGGCAAGGATCGAACGGGTGGTTTCTGGCATCTGGATACCGGTGTCTGTGCCCTTCTTGTCTAAAGCGTTTTCGCCCCGTCATGAAACATCGATCTCGCACAACCGGCTCTTGTTCCGGGTGCCTCCGCCCCCCTCACCCCGCGAGCAGGGCGCCCGCCGCCGCGCGGGCCTCTTGTGTCACCGTGTCACCGGCAAGCATACGGGCGATTTCATCGACGCGCGCGTCCCTGGCCAGGGCTACGACGCGCGACAGGGTGGTGCCATTGCTGACCTGTTTCTCGACCCGCCAATGATGCGCCCCGCGTGCGGCAACCTGTGGTGAATGCGTGACAACCAATACCTGCCCCTGCTCCGCCAGCCCGGCCAAACGCCGTCCAACCGCATCGGCGGTTGCGCCACCCACGCCCCGGTCGATCTCGTCGAAAATCATCGTCACCCCGCCATCCCGCGCCGACAGGCAAACCTTGAGCGCCAGCAGGAAACGGCTGAGTTCGCCCCCCGAGGCGATCTTGTTCAGCGCGCCCGCCGGTGCCCCCGGATTGGTGGCGACGGTAAAGGTTGCCATGTCCTTGCCATCCGGTCCCGGCTCGGCGGCATCCAGGATGGTGCGGAATTCGGCGCGCTCCATGCGCAAGGGTGCCAGTTCTGCCATCACCGCCGCATCCAGCCGCCCGGCAGCGGCGGCACGTTGCGCCGTGAGCCTGTCCGCAGCCGTATCATAGGCTACCCGCGCAGCCGAAAGTGCGGCCTCTTGCTGTGCCAGGTCGGCGTCGCCGGCATCCAGCGTCGCCAGACGATCCCGCAGCGCAACACCCACCCCGGGCAGCCCGTCAGGGGGGCAGTCATGTTTGCGGGCCAGCGCGCGCAGCGCAAACAACCGCTCTTCGGTGTTCAGCAATTCATGCTCGTCGAAATCCAGCGTCTCGAGGCTGGCGTCCACCCCGGATTGCGCTTCGCCCAGTTCGACCATCGCCCGGCTCAGCGCCGCCAGCGGTGCTTCGAGCGTGCCATCCGCCTGGTCCGCCACCCCGTCCAGCCACCGCAGGGCATCGGCCATCGCGCCCTCGGCGCCATCCGTGCCCAGCAGGCCAAGCGCCCGGGCGACATCCTCGCGGATACGCGCGGCACCCTGCATCCGCCGGCGGCGGGTATCAAGCTCGGCATCCTCTCCGGCCTGCGGGTCGAGCGTGTCGAACTCGGCAACCGCGTGGCGCAGGAACTCCTCCTCTGCCCGGATCGCCTCAAGCGCGGCGCGGGTGGCATCCACATGGCGTTGTGCGCGCGATAGCTCTTGCCATGCGCTGCGGGTTTCCAACCGGGCCGGCTCCAGCCCGCCAAAAGCGTCAAGCATGTCGCGATGTCCGCGCGGGTCAAGCAGACCACGGTCGTCATGTTGCCCATGCAGCTCGACCAGCGTTTCGGAAAGCGCGCGCAGCACATCCCCGGAACAGCGCCGGTCATTGACCCAGGCGGTCTTGCGCCCGTCAGGCCGGTTGATCCGGCGCAGGATCAATTCATCTCCGCCCGGCAACCCCGCCTCTTGCAGGATCGCATGGGCCGCGTGCCCCGCGGGCAGGTCGAACACGGCAGCAACCTCACCCTGTTCGGCCCCTTGCCGCACCAACTCTGCACGGCCCCGCCAGCCCAGGACAAAACCCAGCGAATCCAGCAGGATCGACTTGCCCGCGCCGGTTTCCCCGGTGAGCACGTTCAATCCGGGCTGAAACGCAAGTTCCAGCCGATCGATGATCAGCATGTCGCGAATATCAAGCGCGCGCAGCATTCCACCTATCCCGCCTGCGGGGCCCTTGGCGATCCCTGCCGTTGCCCCGTGTCAACATTGCATCATATCTGGCTGAACATCATGAGTCGCGGCAAGCCCATCCCCGATCCGACCCGGCCCGGCGTCAGAGCCACTGCCCCTTGACCGACTGCCGATAGATCTGGCTGAGCCAGTTGTTGCCACGGCTCTTCATCTTTAGGCCACGGCTGGTCAGCAGTTGATAGGCGTCTTCATACCATTCCGACGAGCGGTAATTATAGCCAAGGATCGCACCCGCTGTCTGTGCCTCGTCCACGAGACCGAGCGACAGATAGGCTTCGATAACCCGGAACAAGGCTTCGGCGGTGTGGCTGGTGGTCTGGAAGTCCTCGATCACCACCCGGAACCGGTTGATAGCCGCCGTATAATGGCTGCGGCGCAGGTAATAGCGGCCGATCTCCATTTCCTTGCCTGCCAGGTGGTCAAAGGCGAGGTCAAACTTCAGAATCGCCGAGGTGGCATATTCACTATCCGGATATTGTTCGATCACCGCGCGCAGGGCTTGCAGCGCCTGGAAGGTCAGGCCCTGATCGCGCCCCACCTCGTCGATCTGGTCATAGTAGCTGAGCGCCAGCAGGTATTGCGCATAGGCGGCATCTTCATCCGCCGGATAGAAGTCGATATAGCGCTGAGCGGCGGCGCGGCTGTTGGGATAGTCCTTGCCCTGGTGGAAGGAATAGGCCTGCATGATCAGCGCGCGCTTGGCCCATGTGGAATAGGGATACAGCCGTTCGATCTCGGAGAAATACCAGGCCGCGTCATCGGTGCGATTGCGGGCGAGGTCGAACTCACCGCGTTCGAAAATCTGTTCCGGGGTATAGCTCTCAAGCGACTCGGTCCGGTCCGCCCTCGGACCGCCACTGCACGCGGCGAGAAATGCCGCGAGAAGAACCGCGCCGATGACCTTGGCCCTGAACTTGCCACCCAACATTCTAGATTACCCTTGTCGCCTGATCCGGGGTGTAGCCCCGATTGCGGTTGGGTCTAGCACAATATTTTCGGGTGCAAAACGCCTTAAAGACATGAGGACGCGATCGTGTCGGTTGTGGCGGGTTCAGGTCAGGCGACTTGCGGAATCTCCGACCATACAAGCCCCTGGCCCGGCAGGCGCGCCGCCTCTGCGCCATCGCAGATCACCATCCGGAAGGATCCGGGCGTGTCGAACAACGCGCGCAGCAGGGTATTGGTCAGCGAATGGCCGGCCCGCTCGCCCACGTAACGCCCCAGAATCGGACCGCCAGCCAGCGCCAGATCGCCGAGCGCATCCAACATCTTGTGGCGGACCGCTTCGTCGTCATGGCGGAAACCGCCCGGGCTCAGAACGTCATCGCCATCGACGACGACCGCATTGTCCAATGTCCCGCCAAGCGCCAGCCCCTGCGCGTGCATCGCGTCCACATCCGCCTGGCGGCAGAAGGTGCGGCTGTCGCACAATTCGCGGGCAAAGGCACCGTTGCGCATGTCCAGAACCTTGCTCTGGCGACCGATCGCCTTGTCGGCGAAATCGATGTGAAACTCGATCTCGAAGCCCTCTGCCGGCAACAGGGTCGCGCGCGCGCCGTCCTTTTCCACCGTGACGGGTTGCAGGATCTCGATGGCCACAACCGGCGCACCCTGCCCCTGCACACCGCGCGCCATGATGCCCCGCACGAAAGGCGCGGATGATCCGTCAAGGATCGGAACCTCGGGGCCGTCGATATCGATCAATGCGTTGTTGACGCCGCAACCGGACAGCGCGGCCATCACATGTTCAACCGTGGATACCGATACCCCGGCCTCGTTCACCAGGCGGGTGCAGAGCGGGCTGCGCTCGACACGGTCCCACAGGGCCGGAATCACGGCATTGCCGAGCTCGATATCGGTGCGGCGAAAGCGTATGCCAAATCCGGCCTGGGCCGGGCGCAACACCATACGGGCCGGCGCACCGCTGTGCAGACCGACACCTTCGAATGTCACCGGGGCTTTGAGCGTATTTTGCAAGACTGGCCTCTAACCGTTTCTCCAGCCACGTTCGGGCTGGCGTAGCATCAGTTAATCGGCTGCTAATTGTCACTCAACTCAATCTTTGTAACCGAATGAAACATGCATGTAACAGATCGGCAGAACCCCGCCGCAACCCATGCAATATGCTGTTTTCAAATACAAAAAGGCCGCCCCAGGGCGGCCTTTTTGCTGTCTATTGTGACAAGGTTAATTGGCTTGGCGGCGCAAAAATGCCGGAACCTCGATGCGATCCTGCTCGTGATCGGGCTCGTCCTGATAGGGTTCCGCGACGTCACGCTGGTGCATCGGCGGTTGCTGGCGGGCGGTTTGCGCCCCGCGTTCCGCCGGGGTATCGCCCGCATGGCCGGTCATCCGGTTGATCAGCGAGTTGACGCTGAACCGGGGCTTGTCGCCGGCATCGATGGGGGTCGCAGCGACCGGGCGGCGCGACTGCGCGGCGGTGCCACGTTGCGCAGCACTCGGCACGTTCTGAACCGCACGTTGCAGTCGGGCCAGCGCCTCGGGCGACGGGGTGCCCGGTGCCGGAGCCCGTGGTGCCACGAACTTCTCGACCTCGGCCTGTTCGTTGCGGGGCTCGAACGCGGCGACACGCGGCTCATAGGCCGGCGGCGGCAGGCCGTCATCCTCTTGTTCGCGGGTTTCGGCCGCCGGGGGATAGAACTCTTCCTGTTCCTCTTCGACCACCGCCTCAACCGGCTCGACGGTTTCGAACAAGGTCCGCTCCTGCGGGGCTTCGGGCGCGGCTGCAACGACCGGTGCCTCTTCCTTTTTCGCTTCCGCGCGGTCTTCCTCGGTGCTGACGCTGGTGCGCAGCGGAGCCGACATCGACCGGCGCGGCACCGGAATATCGGTATTCACTTCGACCGCGTCGATACCGGTGGCAACAACGCTGACGCGCATCACGCCTTCCATGTCGGTATCCAGCGTCGAACCGACGATGATGTTTGCCTCGGGGTCGACTTCCTCGCGGATACGGTTGGCCGCTTCGTCGAGCTCGAACAGCGTCAGGTCGTGGCTGCCGGTGATGTTGATCAGGACACCCTTGGCACCGCGCAGGCTGATCTCGTCGAGCAGCGGGTTGGCGATGGCCTTTTCCGCGGCCTGGATCGCGCGATCTTCGCCCTCGGCCTCGCCGGTGCCCATCATCGCCTTGCCCATCTCGTCCATGACGGCGCGGACATCGGCAAAATCGAGGTTGATCAGGCCCGGACGCACCATCAGGTCAGTCACACCCTTCACACCCTGGTACAGCACGTCGTCAGCCATCGAGAAGGCTTCGGTAAAGGTGGTTTTCTCATTCGCCAGCCGGAACAGGTTCTGGTTCGGAATGATGATCAGGGTATCGACGACCTTTTGCAGGCTTTCGACGCCATCTTCCGCCTGGCGCATCCGCTTGCCGCCCTCGAACTGGAACGGTTTGGTCACGACGCCAACGGTCAGAACGCCCAGCTCCCGCGCCGCCTGTGCGATGATCGGCGCGGCACCGGTTCCCGTACCACCGCCCATGCCGGCAGTGATAAAGCACATATGCGCGCCAGCCAGGTGATCGACGATCTGTTCGATGCTCTCCTCGGCGGCGGCCGCGCCGACGCTCGGACGGGCACCTGCGCCCAGACCTTCGGTGACTTTCACGCCCAGCTGCACCCGGTTCTGCGACGCGCTCTGCTGGAGCGCCTGTGCATCGGTGTTGGCGACAACAAACTCGACACCGTCGAGCTGCTTTTCGATCATGTTGTTCACGGCGTTGCCGCCCGCCCCACCAACACCAAACACGGTGATCCGGGGTTTCAAATCGTCCTGTCCGGGCATCGAGAGATTCAATGTCATTTGAGTTCCGCCTGTTCTGCCGACCCACATTCGCGGGTGTTTTTTCGTCCAATTGTCACGACCTTAGCTGCCATAGGGCCGGACGTCACCACAAAAACGCAAAAACACCCCAAAATATGGACCATTTCGCGCGTGTTTCCGCCCAATGTCGCCTGTTTGGCAATATCTAGCGGTCACCAATTGTCCCGGAACCACTTCACGGCGCGGCGAAACGACCGCGCCGGATAGCGATCCACGGGAATTTCGAAATCCCACCATTCGTCCTGAGGGTGCGCCGCGAACAGGGCGAGCCCTACGGCGCTGGCAAAACCGGGGCCGGTGGCCGCCTGCGGCAGCCCGTGCACCCGCAGTGGACGACCCAGGCGCACCTGCTGGCCCAGAATGCGGCTGGCCAGCCCGTCAAGGCCGGGTATCTGGCTTCCGCCACCGGTCAGCACGATCTGCTGGCTGGGCAAATGCTCGAACCCCGCAGCGTCCAGACGCACACGGACCTCTTCGAGGATTTCCTCGACACGCGGACGCATGATGCCGATCAGCTCGGCACGGCTGACGGTGCGGCGGTCATGTTCATAATCGCCCGTGTCCCCGCCGATATCGATCAGTTCGCGGTCATCCATGCCGGTTGCGTGCACCCCGCCGTAAAAGGTCTTGATGCGTTCGGCATTGCTCGCCGGGATGCCCAGCCCCATGGAGATGTCGGAGGTGACATGATCGCCGCCCATGCGGACGCTGTCGGCATATATCATGTGCTTCTTCATAAATATGGAAACCCCGGTCGAGCCGCCACCCATGTCGACACAGGCCGCGCCAAGCTCCTGCTCGTCCTCGACCAACGCCGAAATGCCGCTGGCATAGGCAGAACTGGCAATACCGGCGAGTTCCAGATCACAGCGTTTGACACAATGAACCAGGTTCTGCACCGCGTCCGCATCCACGGTCAGCATATGCATATCCACCGATAGCGATTGCCCCAACTGCCCACGCGGGTCAATCAGCCCCGAACGGTGATCCAGCGCGAAATTGACCGGTTGCGCATGCAGTACCTCGCGACCGGAGCCGTATTCCGGCACGTCACAGGCGGCCAGCACGCGGGCTACTTCGGCCTCGGTCACGACCTGCCCTTCGAGTTCGATCTGCGCATCAAGCCCATAGGAGCGCGGGCTTGCCCCCGAGAAACAGGCAATGACATGATCGACCCGGATATCCGCCATCTTCTGTGCCGCCTGCACCGCCGTGCGGATCGCCCGCTCGGTTTCCTGCATCGCGGTGATCTCGCCAAACTGCACCCCGCGCGCGCGGGTCGTCGCGGCACCGATCACGCGAAACGCCGACTGCCCCGCCAGCGAACCGATCGAGTTGTCCTCGCTCAGTTGTTCAGCCCCGTCAAAGCGCAGCACCAGGCAAGCGGTCTTGGAGCTTCCCACGTCCAGGATCGCGATCACGCCACGTTGCAACGCCTGCCGCCGCATTTGCCGCATTGCCCGCTGTGTGTGGTAGAAATCTGCCATTGGTTACTGCCCGCTTCCGTTTATTTCCCGAATTCGCCACCAGTTTTCGACGGCGTCCGATGTCATTCTGAGGGTCGGCCGCGATTCAAGCCGCAGATCGACCACCGCCACATCCCGCTCGAGCATGTCCTGTGCTTGGCTCAGGGCAATCACCCGCTCCAGCGCCCGCACCGGACGGTCCGGCGGCAACAGGATGCGTTGATCGCGGTCCAGCACCACGTCCCATCGGCGTTCGCCCACCCGAACCAGCCCCCGCAGGCGATCCCCCAGCGGTTCGGCGGCATCAATCAGCGCCAGCGCCTCGGGCACCACCGCATCCGCCCCCTCGCCCGCGATCACCGCGAGGTCGGGATATTCAAGCCGGCTGCCGATCAGATCGATATGCGCGCCCGTCCGGTCCAGCAGTTCAACGCCGTTCCGGGTGCGCCAGATCACCGCCGGCTTGCGCGCGATCACATCGACCTGCAGCACCCCGCCCGGACGAATGCGCACGCTGGCATTCCTGACCGGATCGAGCCCGGCAATCTCGGTGCGGATTTGCTCAAGGTCGAGATCAAAGGAACTGACCGGAAAATCCAGCGGCACGGCCTCGCGGATGTCATCCGACAGGCCGGGCGAGGCCCCGTCGATGGCCATCAGGCCGACCATGAACTCGGGACGTTCCTCGATGCTGGCGCGCAGTTCGCTGAATTTGAGCATGAGCGCGTCGCGCCGTTCCTGATCGGCCAGAAACCCGCCAGCGGCACCCAGCACGACCACCAGCGGCACACCGATGCGCAGCGCGGTGCGGATGCCGGGCGTCAGCATCCAGCGCTGCATGCGATAGCGCATGCGCGACGGCGCGGGGTCGCGGGGGGCGGGCGTTACCGGTTGCATGACGCGTCCTCGACCAGCCAACGGCACAGGGCCCCAAAGCCGATGCCGGCGGCCTCGGCCTGTTCGGGGCTGAGGGATGTCGGGGTCATGCCCGGCTGGGTGTTGGTCTCCAGCAGGATCAGCCCCGCCGCCCCGCGCGCTTCGTCCCAGCGGAAATCGGTGCGGCTGATCCCCTTGCAGCCAAGCGCGTCATGGGCGCGCAGGGCATATTCCATGCACAGATCGAAAATCCCGGAGGGAATCTCGGCCGGCACCACGTGGCGCGAGCCGCCGGGCTTGTACTTGGCATCGTAATCATACCAGCCATCGGTCAGGATGTCGGTCACGGTCAGTGGCCGGTCGCCCATCACAGTGGTGGTCAACTCGCGCCCCGGCGCGAAGGTCTCGACCATCACCTGCGCGGGCATGTCATCCGACAGCCGCGGCGGGCCATTGGCCTCTTCATGCACCAGATATACCCCGACCGATGAGCCTTCGTTGTTGGGCTTGACCACGTAGGGCGGTGCCATCACGTGACGCGACCGCACTTCGTCGCGGGAACAGATCAGGCTCTCGACAACGGGCAGACCGGCGGCGCGAAAACACTCCTTGCTGCGCTGCTTGTCCATCGCCAGCGCCGAGGCCAGCACGCCGGAATGCGTATAGGGCTGGCCCAGCCATTCCAGCAGCCCCTGCACGCAGCCGTCTTCGCCCCAACGCCCATGCAGCGCGTTGAACACGACATCGGGAGACAGCGCACCCAGCCGGTCACACAGATCCGGACCCGCGTCCAGCTCTGTTACTTCAAATCCTTCGTCCCGCAGAGCGGCTGCGCATTCACGCCCAGTCGACAGGGACACCTCGCGCTCTGCCGAGGGTCCGCCCATCAATACCGCAACTGTCCGGGGTGTCCTGCTCGACTGACCCACGACTAGCGCCTCGATTTCCCGTGCCTTTTGCGGCCGGTGTTTTTCATTTCACCCGATTATGTCACACCCTTTTTTTTGCCTGTGCGGATGTGTTCGGGGCCTTCAGTTTTCCGCAGGTTCGCCGACCCGCATGATTTCCCACTCTAGCGTGATCCCGCTTGAATCGTAAACCTTTTTTCGCACCTCTTCGCCCAATCCTTCCAGGTCGGCGGCGCTGGCCCCCTCGGCGTTGATCAGGAAATTCGAGTGTTTTTCGCTCATCTGCGCACCGCCGCGCCGCGCGCCGCGCATCCCGGCATTGTCGATAACCTTCCACGCCTTGAGATCATGCACGTCATCGGCCCGCCCGGTGCTCGAAAACCCGGCAGGATTGCGAAAGGTCGATCCCGCGCTGCGATCTTTGGTTGGCTGGGTTTCGTCGCGTTTTTGCAGCTGCGCCGCCATGCGGGCGTGCAATTCGCCGGCGTCCCCGGCATCTGCCCGCAATGTCGCGTCGATCAGTACCGCACCATCGGGCAGATCGGTCTGCCGGTATCGCGGTTTGAGATCCTCCGGCGTCAGCGTCGCGATCGTGCCGTCGCGTAACACCGCCCGCGCCGAGACCAGGTGGTCGGCCATATAGCTGCCATAGCAGCCGGCATTCATCCGCACCGCGCCGCCAATGCTGCCCGGAATGGTGCGCAGAAAGGTCAGGTCCAGCCCCGCATCGGCGGCCTTGCGCGCCACATGGGCGTCAAGCGCAGCAGCGCCCGCGGTCACGGTCTCGCCGCTGATCTCGATCTGGTTGAACCCCCGCCCCAGCCGGATCACCACCGCGCGAATGCCGCCATCGCGCACGATCAGATTCGACCCGACGCCCATGGGAAACACCGCGATGTCCGGGGCGAGCCAGGCCAGGAAGGCCGACAGATCGTCGGGATCGGCAGGCTGGAACAGCCAGTCCGCCGGACCCCCGACCCGCAGCCATGTCAGTTCGGCAAGTGAACGGCCCGCCGTCAGCCGCCCGCGCACCGGCGCCTTGCCCGGATCACCCATGGTCGCGCACCCCCAGCGATTTGCGCCGGGCCCAGCGGCTCAGGTAGATCACCGGCCAGCGCAGCACGGACATGCCCGCCACCAGCACCGCCAGGCCGATCCACGGCCCGTTTTCATAGGTGACAAACCCCAGGATCGGGATGCCCGCCGCAATCAGCCCATAAGCCCGCCGCCAGTGGTTGTCGCGACTGGGCAGCAGCGCAAGCACATTGGCGACCAGCGCCCAGAGCGCCGCGAGAATCAGGGACAATGGCATTTTCAGGTCCTCAGTGGCATCACCGATTGCCGCCCGCCCCGGCAGCCGGGTCTCGCGACGGAACAGGGGCACGCTATTGCAGCCCGCATCCCCAAAGGCAATCCCGCATTGCGGCAAATGCCATGCAAAAGCCGCAGGTCCGCGCGGGGTCACCCGCGCAGGCGGTCTGGCAGGTTGTTCGCCCAGGCGCTGATCGTGCCTGCCCCGAGACAGACCACCATGTCTCCGGCGCGCGCCTGTTCGCGGACCAGCCGCTCCAGATCCTCTTCCGAGATCAACGCCCGCGCATGGCGGTGGCCATGCCGGATCAGCCCCGCAACCAGGTCATCGCGGCTGGCGCCTTCGATCGGCTCTTCTCCGGCGGCGAATACCTCGGCGATCGCCACCACGTCCGCATCGTTGAAACAGCCGCAGAAATCTTCGAACAGATCATGCAGGCGGCTGTAGCGGTGCGGCTGATGCACGGCGATGACGCGTCCCTCGGTGGCCTGGCGCGCGGCCTTGAGCACGGCGGTGATCTCCACCGGGTGATGGCCATAATCGTCGATGATGGTCACGCCATCCACCTCGCCCACCTTGGTAAAGCGGCGATTGACGCCGCCAAAAGCCGCGAGCGCGGCACGGATCTCGTCGGCCTTCATCCCCAGATGGCGGGCCACCGCAACCGCCGAGAGTGCGTTTGACACGTTATGATCGCCGGGCATCGGCAAGGTGCAGCCCGAAATCACCTTGTCCTCGCCCTGAAGCTGGATGTCGAAATGCGCCACGCCCGCCTTGTAGGTCAGGTTCACCGCCCGCACGTCGGCCTGGGTGTTGAACCCGTAAGTCACCACGCGGCGGTCAGTGATGCGCCCCACCAGCGCCTGAACCTCGGGATGGTCGGTACAGCACACCGCGACGCCATAGAACGGAATGTTGGAAACGAATTCGAGGAACCCGTCGCGCAGTGTCTGGAAGTCGCCCCAATGCTCCATATGCTCGGGGTCGATATTGGTGACAATCGCAATGGTTGCGGGCAGCCGGTTGAAGGTGCCGTCGCTTTCATCCGCCTCGACCACCATCCATTCGCCCTGCCCCATCCGGGCGTTCGATCCGTAGGCATGGATGATGCCGCCATTGATCACCGTCGGGTCGAAATGCCCGGCGACCATCAACTCGGCCATCATCGTGGTGGTGGTTGTCTTGCCATGGGTGCCGGCAATGGCGATGTTGGATTTCAGGCGCATCAACTCGGCCAGCATCTCGGCCCGGCGTACCACCGGCAGGCCGCGCTTGCGGGCTTCGTCCAGTTCGGCATTGCCCGGCTTGATCGCCGAGGAAATCACCACCACCTCGGCCGCGCCAAGGTTTTCCGCCCTTTGCCCGATGCTGATCTCGGCCCCGAGCCCGGCCAGCCGGTCGGTGATCTTGGACGCCTTCAGGTCCGAGCCCTGCACCCGATAGCCATGGTTCAGCAGCACCTCTGCAATGCCCGACATGCCGATACCGCCGATGCCGACAAAATGAATCGGCCCGATGTCGAGGGGGAGTTTGGTCGCTGCGTTCATAACCGGGCTTCCATCCATCATGAGTTCACTCTGTCCTTTGTGCCAATTCGCTGACCAGCGCAACAAGACGCTCTGTCGCGTCCGGCGCACCCGCGCCCAGGGCGGCACGGCACATCTGCATCGCCGCGCCCGGATTCTCCAGGATCGCCGCCATCTGCTCGGCCAGGCTCTGCACCGCAAGGGCGCGCTCGGGGATCATGATCGCTGCCCCCGCCTCGACCAGACCTCGGGCATTGGCGGTCTGGTGATCGCCCGCCGCCGCGGCAAACGGGATCAGGATCGAGGGCCGCCCGATCACCGTCAGATCGGCGATCGACGACGCCCCCGCCCGGCTGATCACCAGTTGCGCCTCGCTCATCCGGCGGGGCACGTCCTGAAAGAACGGCTGCACATCAGCGTCGATGCCATTGGCCGCATAGCGTGCCGTCACCCGGTCGATATCCTCGGGACGGGCCTGGTGGCTGACGCGCAGGTGCCGGCGAACCGCATCGGGCAGCGCGACAATTGCATCGGGCACCACATCAGAAAGAATGCGCGCGCCCTGGCTGCCGCCCATCACCAGCAGCGACATGGGGTAATCCCCCGGCGGAATATATGACGCCCCCGCCCTGTCGAGCACCGCCGCCCGCACCGGGTTGCCCACGTGGATCCCATCTGCGCCCTCGGGCAATTCGGTGGGCCAGACTCCACAGCCGACACAGGCCACGCGGGTCGAAAACAGCTGGTTGACGCGCCCCAGAACACCGTTCTGTTCATGAATCATGCGCGGCAGCTTGAGCAGCACCGCCGCGCCAAGCGCCGGGATCGACGGGTAGCCGCCGAACCCCACCACCACATCCGGGCGGTCGCGGCGCATCTGCAACATCGCCCCCATCACGCCCGACGCGATCCGCGGGGCAACCATCGCCTTGGCGGCGAGACCTCCACGGGCAAACGTGGCGCTGTTGACTTGGGTGATCTCGGTTGAATGCGGGAAACCGCCAGTGTACCGCGCGCCCCGCGCATCGGTCGACAGCCTGACCCGCCAGCCGCGCTGTAACATCGCCTCGGCCAGTGCCTGCGCCGGGAACATGTGCCCGCCGGTGCCCCCCGCCGCCATCATCAGGAGCGGCTGTCTCATCTGCCGCGCCCCCGCAGCAGATCGGCGAATTCCCCCTGTGGCCGGGTGCGGGTAAAGGCCAGCAACATGCCGACCGCAATCCCCCCCGCGATCAGCGACGAACCGCCATAGCTCACAAAGGGCAGCGTCATTCCCTTGGCCGGCAGCAACCGCACGGCCACCCCCATGTTGATCATTGCCTGTACGCCAAAGGTACAGGCGAGCCCGGTGCCCGCCAGCCGGATGAACGGATCACGCTCGCGCATCAGGCGCAGCAGCGAACGCACCACGATGCCCGCATAAAGCGCGATGATGATCAGCACGAGCACCAGACCGTATTCCTCGGCAGCCACGGCGACGATGAAATCCGTATGCGCATCGGGCAGCGACCATTTCACCTGGCCCTCGCCCACGCCCACGCCGAACAGGCCGCCTTCGCGGATCGCGTTGGTGGCATAGCCAAGCTGGGTTGTCGGGTCCACATCCGGGTTCAGGAACCCGTCGATGCGACGGGCGAAATGCTCGGAATTGGAATAGGCCAACGTGCCCCCCAGGATGACCAGACCGGCCATGCCGACCAACAGCACCATGGGCGCGCCGGCCACGAAATACATCACGCCCCAGCCGAACAGCACCAGACAGGCCTGGCCGAAATCCGGCTGCAAGGCCAGCATCAGGACGATCGCGACACAAAGCGCAAAGGACCAGGTCGTGCCCGGCGGCCCGTTGATCTGCTGGCTCGCGGCGAGCATCCAGGCCCCGACGACGACAAAGCCGGGCTTGAGAAATTCGGACGGTTGAACGCTGGCAAAGCCAAGGCTGTACCACCGCACCGCTCCCTTGCCGAAATCGGTGCCCAGAAAGGGCAGCAATGCCAGCCCGACAAAGGCCGCGAGAAAGCCCAGCACCGCCAGCCGCCGCACGAGGGTGGGCGACATCATAGACGTCAGCAGCATCGCAACCAGCGCAAGGCTGCCGAACACGGCCTGCCGGCTGACATAGTGGAACGGCTCGAACCCGTTGCGCGCCGCCAGCGGTGGCGAGGCCGCAAGCCCCAGCAGCAGGCCGATCACGAACAGGATCAGCACGCAGGACATCGACCACTTGTCTATGGTCCGCCACCATTTTGGAAGAATAGGATCACCGGCCCGCTCGGGGACCGCGCCATACACCATCTCGGTCATGGATTACCGCCGTTTCTGCCTCGTTACGCCCCTTTGCGGGGTCTGTGCCGCGAGGCTACAGCAAAAACCAACGTCAGGCCAGTCTCTTCCTCTTGCCTTTGGCGGCAATCCGCGCCAACCGGCGGGCATGGAATTTGAAACCGTCATTCTGGGGGCTGGCGCGGCCGGCCTGATGTGCGCCGCCCATGCGGGCCCCAACGTGCTGCTCATCGACCACGCCCGCGCGCCGGGCGAAAAGATCCGTATTTCCGGCGGCGGGCGCTGCAATTTCACCAACCTGCATGCCGGGCCCGGGAATTTCCTCTCGCGGAACCCGCATTTCGCCAAATCCGCCCTGGCGCGCTATACCCAGTGGGACTTTCTCGACCTTGTGCAACGGCACGACATCGCGTGGCATGAAAAGACGCTGGGCCAATTGTTCTGCGACGGTTCCGCCAGGCAGATCATCGCCATGCTGATGGCCGAACTCGACCGTGCCGGCGCTACCCTCTGGCTGCAAACCGCGCTCCGTGACCTGCGCAAGACCGAAACCGGGTTCGCGCTGTCGCTGGATCGCGAAGGCACCCGGCGGGAAGTGGGCTGCAAGACCCTCGTTTTGGCCACCGGCGGCAAATCGATCCCCAAGATGGGGGCCACCGGCCTAGCCTATGATATCGCCGCGCAATTCGACCTGCCGGTCACCGAGACCCGCCCGGCCCTCGTTCCCCTGACCTTTCCGGACGGGCGGTTCTCCGATCTCTCCGGGGTTTCCCTCGCCGCGCGCCTGTCCAACCAGCACGCCAGCTTTGACGAAGCGCTGCTCTTTACCCATCGCGGCCTCTCCGGCCCGGCGGTTCTGCAACTCTCGTCCTATTGGCGCGAAGGCGAGGACATCACCGTGAACCTGGCCCCGGATCTCGCGCTGCGGGACATCCTGCGCAACCAGCGGCAGCGTGAAGGTCGCCGGCAGCTGGGCACGGAACTGTCGCGCCACCTTCCCGCGCGGCTGGTGCAACATCTCTCCACGCGGCTGAACCTGTCCGAACGCCTCGCCGACCAGTCGGACAAGGCGCTGGATGCCCTGGTCGCCGCGCTTTCCGACTGGCGCCTCACCCCCGGTGGCAGCGAAGGTTACCGCACCGCCGAAGTTACCCTGGGCGGCATCGACACCGCCGCCCTGTCCTCGAAAACCATGCAGGCACAATCGGTACCCGGCCTGTATGCGATCGGCGAAGCGGTTGATGTCACAGGCTGGCTCGGCGGCTATAATTTCCAGTGGGCCTGGTCCTCGGGCCACGCCGCCGGCACCGCCATCGCCACCCATCGCTGACCATCAAGCCGAAACATCAGGTGGCGAAGGTTTCGCGACGTGTTGCTCAGCGAATAGGCGTCTTGCAACCTGTTGATTTCACAAGCGCCAAAGCGCGACGCGTCAAAGCCGGTTGCACACGTCCGGCCAGTGCGGTGCCCTAGCCGGCAAGGGCTGCGCGAATCCTGTCGGCATGGGCCTGGATCGCGTCCATATCCCCCATCTTGCCCGGCGGGCGCAGGCCGACATCCGCATGGCGCGGCAAGACGTGGAAATGCAGGTGGAACACTTCTTGTCCGCCATCCGCCTCGTTGAACTGCTGTATCGTCACCCCGGTCGCGTCAAACGCCGTCATCACCGCGCGCGCCAGTTTCTGCACCGTCCGCATCACCGCCGCCAGCTGTGCCTCGTCGGCATCAAGGATGTTGCGGCACGGCGTTTTGGGAATGACCAGGCAATGACCATCCGCGCGCGGCATGATGTCCATGAACACCAGAGTGTCCTCATCTTCATGAACCCGCATCGACGGAATCTCGCCCCGCAGGATCTTTGCAAAGATGTTGTCGTCATCATAGGTCATCGGCCCGCTCTCCTGTTTCAACCCGCACGGTTCAACCCGCACGTTCCAACCCGCTCGCTTCAATCCGCTCGGGGCTTTGTGCGAAGCGATCCCGCGGAGGTCAACCCAAACCCGTACCGGCCCGCCCCTCATGCCGGCCCCGCCCCTCGTACCGGCCCCGCCCCGCCCCGCCATGTCGTCGCGCAAAACAAGGGGGGCGCGGCAATTTATCTTGACCCAAATCAAACTCCACCATTGAAGCCCTTCTGTAGTCATTCTAAAACCTCACTGGAAATACGCACGCGCCAGACTTCCGCGCGTGTTCATATGTTACAGGAGGCGCCAAATGGCCGACGCAGCCATTCATGGTCACGAGCACGCGGACGAGCGCAGTTTCTTCACGCGCTGGTTCATGTCCACCAACCACAAGGACATCGGGATTCTCTACCTGATCGTGTCCGCACTCGCCGGTTTGATCTCTGTCGCGTTCACCGTGTACATGCGGATCGAACTGATGGAACCCGGCGTTCAGCACATGTGCATGGAAGGCGCGCGGCTCTTCGCGGATTCGTCGACGCCCTGCACTCCGAACGGGCATCTCTGGAACGTGCTGATCACCGGCCACGGCATCCTGATGATGTTCTTTGTCGTGATCCCCGCGCTTTTTGGCGGGTTTGGCAACTATTTCATGCCCTTGCAGATCGGCGCGCCCGATATGGCATTCCCGCGCATGAACAACCTGTCCTTCTGGCTCTATGTCTTTGGCACCACCCTGGCGGTCTGCTCGGTACTGGCCCCAGGCGGCAATGACCAGGCCGGGTCCGGTGTGGGCTGGGTGCTCTACCCGCCGCTCTCGGTCAACGAAGGCGGCATGTCGATGGATTTCGCGATCTTCGCGGTACACGTCTCCGGTGCCTCGTCGATCCTCGGGGCGATCAACATGATCACCACCTTCCTGAACATGCGTGCCCCCGGCATGACCCTGTTCAAGGTGCCGCTGTTCGCCTGGTCGATCTTTGTCACCGCGTGGCTGATCCTGCTCTCGCTGCCGGTTCTGGCGGGTGCGATCACCATGCTGCTGATGGACCGCAACTTCGGCTTTACCTTCTTTGACCCGGCCGGCGGTGGCGATCCGATCCTCTACCAGCACATCCTGTGGTTCTTTGGCCACCCGGAAGTGTACATCGTGATCCTGCCCGGTTTCGGCCTGATCAGCCACATCATCGGCACCTTTGCGCGCAAGCCGATCTTTGGCTACCTGCCGATGGTCTGGGCGCTGATCGCCATTGGTTTCCTCGGCTTTGTCGTGTGGGCGCACCACATGTACACGGTCGGCATGACCCTGAACCAGCAGGCCTATTTCATGCTGGCGACGATGACCATCGCGGTGCCCACTGGCGTCAAGGTGTTCAGCTGGATCGCCACCATGTGGAGCGGCTCGATCGAGTTCAAGACACCGATGCTCTGGGCCTTTGGCTTCCTGTTCCTGTTCACCATCGGTGGCGTTACCGGGATCGTGCTGTCGCAGGCCGCCGTGGACCGTTATTACCACGATACCTACTACGTCGTTGCGCACTTCCACTACGTGATGAGCCTCGGCGCGGTCTTTACCATCTTTGCGGGTATCTATTTCTACCTGCCCAAGATGACCGGCCGCATGTACCCCGAAACCCTTGGCAAGATTCACTTCTGGATGATGTTCATCGGGGCCAACCTGACCTTCTTCCCGCAGCACTTCCTGGGCCGTCAGGGCATGCCGCGCCGCTATATCGACTATCCCGAGGCATTTGCCTACTGGAACTGGTGGTCGAGCCTTGGTGCCTTCCTGTCCTTCGCCTCGTTCCTGCTGTTCTTCGGCATCATCTGGTACACGCTGACCCGCGGTGCCAAGGTCACCGAAAACAACCCGTGGAACGAATACGCGGATACGCTGGAATGGACCCTGCCCAGCCCGCCGCCGGAACATACGTTCGAAATCCTGCCCAAGCAGGAAGACTGGGACAAGGGCCACGCCCACTGATCCCGCGACACGAGATTGACGAAGGCCCCGGTTATCCGGGGCCTTTTTCGTTAGCCTCTCGCGATCCCTGGACCGGACCGCAAGGTTCCGCCGAACGTCTTGCGAGACTGCCGATCCCGGCCTAACTCTTGAACATGCACAGCAACGGAGGTTCCCGATGATCACCGTCTCTCCCCTTACCGCGCAGGGTGTTCTGGAAATCCGGATATCCGATACACTGACCGCCGAGGATTATGCCGGCACGCTCACCCCGGCGATGGACGAGGCCGCCGCTAGCGGAAATCGCCTTCGGTTGCTGTTGCAGGTGGGGCCAGATTTTTCCGGGTTCACCGCCAAGGCCGCCTGGGCGGATGCCAGGCTTGGGTTGCGCCACTGGTCCGGCTTTGAGCGGATCGCCGTTGTCACCGATCTGGACTGGGTTGAAAACATGGTACAGTTCATGGGCTTTGCCCTGCCCGGTGCCGTCGAAACCTTTGACCACCAAGAGCTTGACGACGCCCGGCGCTGGCTCACCGAATCTCTGGGCAGCCTGCACATGCGCGACCTCGGCAATGGCATCCTGCAGGTTCAATTGCTGGGCAAGCTGGACAGCGCCGCCTATGCGCGGGCCAATGACGATATGGACGCCTATATCCGCGATCACGGGCGGTTCAAACTCTTGCTCGACCTGACCGGTTTCGATGGCTGGCTCGGGCTGGCCGCCCTTGGCGATCACCTGAAGCTGGTCCGGCAGCACCACCACATTCCCACGCGGGTGGCCGTTTTGGGCGATGCGGCATGGCAGAAGCTGGCGCAGAACCTGATGCGTCATTTCATTGCCGCCGAGAGCCGGTATTTTGACAGCCCCGACCGCGACGCGGCGTGTGCCTGGCTTGCCTAGCCGCCCTTGCCGGTTCAGTTGAAATCGGCATTCACCCGCCGCGCCATGCACGTTACCATGCGACGAATTGCCAAGTCGAACGCCGCGATGCCCTATAGCTGGTCACATATCGATGCCACCACCCGCGAGCTTCGGCTCTGGCCGCATGAATCACTGCCCCCCAAAGGGTTTGCAGGATTCATCCTTGCCACGTTCCTGTTGATCCTGCTGCCGCTGCTGCCGGTATTGGG
This sequence comes from Microbulbifer sp. S227A, assembly GCF_049800935.1. Lineage (NCBI taxonomy): Bacteria > Pseudomonadati > Pseudomonadota > Gammaproteobacteria > Cellvibrionales > Microbulbiferaceae > Microbulbifer > Microbulbifer sp. S227A. The sequence continues at coordinate 402,021 of NZ_JBNAFZ010000001.1, forward strand.
AAGCGTGCTGCTCTGGGGTTTGCTGCCCTTCCTGATGCTGGCCATCGCCGGGCTTTGGTACGCACTTGAGCGCAACCACCGCGACGCGCAGGTTCTCGAAGTCCTGACCCTGACCGACAGCCACGCCCGGCTGATCCGCCACAACCCACGGAGTCCGGTACAGGAATGGCAATGCAATCGCTATTGGGCCACCACCCAGATGCACGATTCCGACGGCCCGGTGCCGCATTACGTGACGCTCAAGGGGGGCGGGCGAGAGGTCGAGATTGGCGCGTTCCTATCAGAGGACGAGCGCATCGCCCTGTTCGACGAATTGAGTCGCGCATTGCGGCCCTGACGCCGGCGCACACAGAAATCGCGCGAATCACATGGAGCCGCGCGATCGTTTGCAATTCAGTGTCACCGCCTGACCCGGCCCGGACAAGGGACATACAAGGCCCGGAGTTCAGCCCGCGCAGAGCCGGTCCTTGACCAATGGCCCGACCTTGCCGAAATCCATCTGCCCGGTATAGCGCCCCTTGAGCTCGGCCATCACCTTGCCCATGTCGCGGATCGAGGTTGCGCCGGTCGATTCCACCGCCGACCGTACCGCCTTGGCGATCTCGTCCTCGCCCAGCTGTTTGGGCAAGAACTCTTCAATGATTTCAATCTCCTGCCGTTCTCTTTCGGCAAGATCGATGCGCCCGCCCTCTTCATAGGCGCGCGCGCTTTCCTGTCTCTGCTTGGTCATCTTGCTCAGGATCGCCAGCACATCGGCGTCACCGACACCGCTTTCCGGCCCTTCGCCACGCGCTGCAATGTCCTGATCCTTGATCGCCGCACAGATCAATCGCAAGGTCGACAAGCGCATCGTGGCCTTGTCTCGCATTGCCTGTTTGAGGGCATCATTCACCCGCGTTCGCATATTCATATCGCTTGTTCCATCCCCATGGAGTTCGAAACACCGACACTACAGAAGTAAAAAGCGCGATACAACCATGCGGTCGCAACGTAACTCCTTGATAACAAACAATGTCCCAAATTGTGACCGGGCTTGACCTGTACCCGTGCGCCGCATAGGTATCCGTGAATTTAGCCTTTAGGAGAGTCGCGCCATGGCCAAATCCGCCCTGCCAAAGCCCACCGCCTGCCTGGCACTTGCGGATGGAACCGTGTTCTACGGAACCGGCTTCGGTGCCACCGGGCAGACAACCGCCGAGCTGTGTTTCAACACCGCGATGACCGGCTATCAGGAAATCATGACCGATCCGTCCTATGCGGGCCAGATCGTCACCTTTACCTTCCCGCATATCGGCAATGTCGGGGTGAACCCCGAAGATGATGAAACCAGCGACCCGGTTGCCTCGGGCATGGTGGTGAAATGGGATCCGACCGCGCCGAGCAACTGGCGCGCCACCGAGCGTTTGCAGGAGTGGCTGACGCGGCGTGGCCGCATCGCCATTGGCGGTGTCGATACCCGCCGCCTGACCCGCGCGATCCGCCAGCAGGGCGCCCCCCATGTGGCGCTGGCACATGACCCCGATGGCGTGTTTGATCTCGAAGCGCTCGTCGCCGCGGCGCGCGGGTTTGCCGGCCTTGAGGGCATGGATCTCGCCAAGGAAGTCACCTGTGCGCAATCCTATCGGTGGAATGAGATGCGGTGGGCCTGGCCCGAGGGCTATGCCCCGCAAGAGGCACCGAAACACAAGGTTGTCGCCATCGATTACGGAGCCAAGCGCAACATCCTGCGTTGTCTCGCAAGTGCCGGCTGCGATGTGACGGTGCTGCCCGCGACCGCAACTTCCGAAGAGGTTCTGGCCCATCAACCCGACGGCTTGTTCCTGTCCAACGGTCCCGGCGACCCCGCCGCCACCGGCAGCTATGCGGTGCCGATGATCCGCGACGTGCTGGACAAGACCGATATCCCGGTATTCGGCATCTGCCTGGGTCACCAGATGCTGGCACTGGCGCTTGGGGCCAAGACCGTCAAGATGAACCACGGCCATCACGGGGCCAATCACCCGGTCAAGGACATGGAGTCCGGCAAGGTTGAAATTACCTCGATGAATCATGGGTTTGCCGTCGATGCCCAAACGCTTCCCGACGGTATTGTCGAAACCCACCGGTCGCTTTTCGATGGCTCCAACTGTGGTATCCGGATGACCGAACGTCCGGTCTATTCGGTGCAATATCACCCCGAAGCCTCGCCGGGCCCACAGGACAGTTTCTATCTGTTCGAGCGCTTTGCCGAGGCGATGAGCGTGCAAAAGGGCTGATACCGCGGCCAAAGTCCCGCGTATTTTCGATAAATACCAGCAACTTAATCTGTTGTTAACTCGCACCGCGCCACGGTGACGTCCGACTTCAACTGCAGGTCGGACAACGGGGATGAATACACAAAACCTGCGATTACTGACCTCCCGGCCCGCGCTGATCGAGCCGGTGCGCAGTCGTTTGCCGCTGGGTCGGCACCTTGTCGAAAGCGGCTCCATCACCCCGGGTCAGCTGGTGCGCGCGTTGCACCTGCAACTGACCCTTGGCGCGCCGCTTGGCGAAATTCTGGTCTCCGAAGGCTGGGCCAGCCCCGCCGATATTCGCGACGCGCTTGCGCAGCAACACCAGATCCGCGAGGTGGACCTCACACAGGAGCCCCCGGACGAGGACCTGTGCCACAGGATGTCCCACGGCTTCTGGCTGCGGCATCGGGTGATCCCGTGGCGGCGGGAAGATGGCACCGTTCTGATTGCCACGGATCGTCCGGATCGATTTGACGCGGTGCGTGACGCGCTTGGCGATGTCTATGCCGGCGTCCTGCCGATCCTGGCCAGCGGCGCCCAGATCGAAGCCTCGATCGCCGAGAGGTTTACCCTGCCCATGGCCAAGGCCGCCGGTGCGCGGGTCGCGGCGCAGTACAGTTGCCGCACCTGGCAATCGCGCCATCCCGTGACGCTGCCGCTTGTGCTGTTTCTGCTGGCGATACCGCTGGTCATCGCGCCGGTGTCAGTGCTGGCGGCGCTCAGCATCCTGGCCATTGCGACGCTGGTGATGTTCGCGGGGCTCAAGCTGATCGCCTTTGCCGCCTATCTCGCGGGGCAGCGGCCCGCGCCGTTTGTTGCCGATTCGCCCATTGCCCTTCGCCCCCGGCCCCGTCGCCCCAAGATCTCGGTACTCGTGCCGTTGTTTCGCGAAAAGGAGATTGCCGGTGCATTGATCCGTCGCCTGGAAAAACTGACCTATCCCAAGGCGTTGCTGGATGTGGTTCTGGTGCTTGAGGAACATGACGATGTCACCCGCCAGACCCTGGCCCAGACCCAGCTGCCCGCTTGGATGCGGGTCATCAGCGTTCCGGCGCATGAGGGTCTGACCACCAAGCCCCGCGCCATGAACTATGCGCTGGACTTCTGCCGGGGCGAGATCATCGGTGTCTGGGACGCCGAGGACGCGCCGATGCCCGACCAGCTTGAAACCGTCGCAGCGCGATTTGCCGACGCCCCTGACGACGTGGTCTGCCTCCAGGGCATTCTTGACTATTACAATCCGCGCACCAATTGGCTGGCGCGGTGCTTTACCATCGAATACGCTAGCTGGTTCCGGGTGGTATTGCCGGGGATCGCGCGGCTGGGGCTGGTGATTCCGCTGGGCGGGACGACCCTGTTCTTCCGGCGGGACAAGCTCGAGGAACTTGGCGGCTGGGACGCTCATAACGTGACCGAGGATGCCGATCTGGGCGTGCGCCTGTGCCGAGCGGGGTATCGTACCGAATTGATACCGACGGTTACGTTCGAAGAGGCGAATTGCCGTCCCTGGCCCTGGATCAAGCAGCGGTCCCGCTGGCTCAAGGGGTTCATGGTCACCTACCTGGTCCATATGCGCCGCCCCCGCCAGTTGCTCGTTGATCTCGGTCTGGCGCGGTTTCTCAGCCTTCAGGCGTTTTTCGTCGGCACGCTCTGCCAGTTCCTGCTGGCCCCGGTGCTCTGGTCGTTCTGGCTGGTGTTGCTGGGGTGGCAGCACCCGGTTCACACGCTGGTTTCGACATCGACGGCAACGATGATCACCGCGCTGTTTGTTTGTGCGGAGCTGCTGGTGCTTGGCATTGGTGTCACCGCCGTCATGGCACCCGAACGACGCTTTCTGCTGCGATGGGTGCCGACGATGCCCTTCTATTTCCCGCTGGCCGCGATTGCCGCCTACAAGGCGCTCTACGAGTTGATCCTGCGCCCCTATTACTGGGACAAGACCCAGCACGGCCATGCCGCTTCGGAACTCGGCACCGATTAGCTTTTACGCCGGAGCAGCCGCTAGTCCGTGCGCTCGCGGGCGTCTGCATCCTGTTTCAGCCGCGTCATGAAGGCCACCGAAATATGCTCTTTCAACGCGGCCTCGGCCTGCGCCTCGTCGCGCGCTTCGATGGCGCTGACGATGCCATCATGTTCGCTTTGCGCGATCTGCCCCCGCCCCTGCGCCGCCAGCGAGGTTGTCGCCATCAACGCCATGGTGCGATGCACGAGGTCGAGTTGCTGCACCAGGTAGCGATTATGCGAGGCCAGGTGGATCTGCTTGTGGAACCGCCGGTTGGCCCGGGCCAGCGCCGCCGGGTCGTTGACCAATGCATCATCGGCGGAAACCATCGCCCGCAGAACCGCGATCTCTTCCGCGGTGGCATGTTGCGCCGCAAGCCGCGCCGCAAGCCCCTCAAGCTCGCGCCGGACGACATACAGCTCGGCCATCTGGTTGTGATTGAGCGAGGCCACGATCAGCGACCGCCCGTCCCGCTCCAGCAACGACTGGGTTTCCAGGCGCTGCAAGGCCTCGCGGATCGGGGTCCGGGACACGCCGAACCGTTCCGCAAGGTCGCTCTCCACCAGCCGGTCGCCAGGCTTGTAGACCCCCACGTCAATGGCTTCGAGGATCAGGCTATAGGCATCGGTCTGCGGTTGTTTGATCTGGGTCATCCCGTCCTTTCCGGCCTTGGGTCCGTCATGTCTACAGGCCGGAACGACATGCAATCAACCCCGCCGTTGATTTGTGCGCCGCCGTGCCCTAGGTCACGCATATGGTCAAAGCCGCGTTCTCTCATGTCACCACCTGGGTGTTCGATCTCGACAACACCCTCTATCCGCCACAGGCCCGCCTGTTCGATCAGATCGAGCTGCGCATGACCCAATTCGTGATGGATGCGCTTGGTGTTGAGCGCGGGCAGGCTGATTTGCTGCGTCGGCAATACTGGCAACAATACGGAACCACGCTGGCCGGGCTGATGCGCGAGCACGATGTCGATCCCGGCCCCTACCTGACCGATGTACACGACATTTCGCTGGATCATCTCGAAGCCGACCCCGAGCTGCGCGCCCTGATCACTGACCTTCCGGGACGGCGCATCGTTTATACCAATGGCTGTGCCCCCTATGCCGAACGGGTTCTGGGCGCGCGCGGCCTCTCCGGGCTGTTTGATGCGGTCTATGGGATCGAGCATGCGGGTTTCCTGCCGAAACCCGAGCGGCAAGCCTTTGAGACCATCTTTGCCCAGGACCGCACCGATCCGCGGCGCGCGGCGATGTTCGAGGATGACCACCGCAACCTCGCCGCCCCGCATGACATGGGGATGCGTACCGTTCATGTGGCTCCGGACCGGTTTGCCGCCGACCATATCCACCACCATACCGACAACCTGAGCGCATTCCTGAAAACGGTGATCTAACATGTTGCCGCTCGCTTCTCCGGGACAGCGTGTCGCTTGGTCCCCGGCGGTTTCCCGACATAGGTTGCGCAAACCAAGAGGGCTGATCCGATGGCCGAGACCTGTGACATTCTGATTTCCGGCGGCGGGGTTGCCGGGCTGACCGCGGCGGTGGTGTTCGGCCATGCGGGCTTTGACGTGATCTGTGTCGATCCCGCCCCGCCGATCACCAATCGCGATGCCGAAGGTTCCGACCTTCGCACCACCGCGATCCTGCAACCGGCGCGCGGCCTGCTTGAGCCTTGCGGTCTGTGGGAACGTCTTGCCCCGCACGCCGCGCCGCTGCGCACCATGCGCATCGTCGATGCCGGCGGCGCGCAGCCCGAACCGCGTATCGTGCGCGATTTCAATGCCGCGGACGTGTCCGAACAACCCTTTGGCTGGAACCTGCCCAACTGGCTGTTGCGGCGCGAGCTGGTGGCCCGGCTCGACCACCTGCCGACTGTGGATTTTCGCCCCGGCACCGGCACCGCCAGCCTGTTCACCCGACAGGCCGAAGCCCGCGTGGGCCTGATCGATGGCAGCCGGATCAAGACACGGATGGTGATCGCCGCCGACGGGCGCGGATCCGCCATGCGCGAGGCCGCCGGGATCGGCGTGCAAACCATCCGCTATGGACAGAAGGCGCTGGCATTTGCCGTCACCCATGCGGTGCCCCACGACAATGTGTCGACCGAAATCCACCGCACCGGCGGCCCGTTTACCCTGGTGCCCCTGCCCGATTACCAGGGACAGCCCTCGTCCGCCGTGGTCTGGATGGAACAGGGGCCTCGTGCCGCCGCGCTCTTTGACCTGGAAACATCCGCGTTCGAAGCCGCGATGACCGAACGTTCCTGCGGTCTCTTTGGTTCGCTGCACCTGGCCTCGCGGCGCACGATCTGGCCGATCATCAATCAAAAGGCCGAGCGCATGTCCGGGGAACGGCTTGCCCTGATGGCCGAGGCGGCACATGTGGTGCCGCCGATTGGCGCGCAGGGGCTGAACATGTCGCTTGCCGACCTGCGCTGTCTGCTGGAGCTTGCGCTGGCGCGTCCGGACGGGCTGGGCGATGCCGCGATGCTCGACGCCTATCACGCGGCCCGGTTCCGCGATGTCAGCCTGCGCGCGCAGGGGATCGACCTGCTCAACCGCGCATCGATGGTTCAGGCCCGGCCGCTGCGCGACGCGCGCGCAGCGGGGTTGAATGCGCTCTATTCGCTGCCCCCGGTGCGCCGCACCCTGATGCAGATGGGGTTGGGTGTCAGGTAGGCACCGATTGGCGCCCGTTACAGAACCTGATCAAGCGCCGTTTCAAGGCGTGCGATAGTGCCCTCAACGTCATACAGCTTGTCGAGGCCAAAGAGGCCCAGCCGGAAGGTGCTGAAATCGGCGGGTTCATCACATTGCAGCGGCACACCAGCGGCGATCTGCATCCCGAGCGCGGCGAATTTCTTGCCGTTCTGGATCTCCGGATCGCTGGTATAGCTGACCACGACACCCGGCGCGCCAAAGCCATCGGCGGCAACCGAAACCACGCCCTTGCTCCCAAGCATCGCCCGCACGCCATTGCCAAGCGCCCACTGCGCGTCACGCAGACGCTCGAACCCGTAGTCGCGGGTTTCCTGCATCGTGTCGCGGAAATCGCGCAGCGCGTCGGTCGGCATGGTGGCATGATAGGCGTGGCCACCGTTTTCATAGGCCACCATGATCTGCCGCCATTTGCCCAGATCGATTGCAAAGCTGTCCGAGCTGGTTTCGGCCAGACGCGCCTCGGCCCGCTGCGACATCATCACCAGCCCGGCACAGGGCGAGGCGCTCCAGCCCTTTTGCGGCGCGGAAATCAGCACGTCGACCCCGGTGGCCTTCATGTCCACCCAGGCACAGCCCGAGGCGATACAGTCGAGCACCATCAACGCGCCAACCTCATGCGCGGCGGCGGCCATCGCGGTGACATAGTCATCGGGCAGGATCACGCCGGCGGCGGTTTCCACATGCGGGGCAAAGACCACGTCCGGGCGCGAGGCCCGGATCTCGGCCACCACCTCGTCGATCGGGGCGGGGGCAAAGGGCGACGGGCTGGCATTCGCGGTCTGACGGGCCTTCATCACGCTGGTCTGCGCGGTCAGGCCGCCGGTTTCGAAAATCTGGCTCCAGCGATAGGAGAACCAGCCGTTGCGCACCACCAGAACCTTGGCGTCGCGCGCGAATTGGCGGGCCACGGCCTCCATCCCATAGGTGCCGCCACCGGGAATGATGGCCACCGCATCGGCACCATAGACCTCTTTCAGCATCTCGGAAATGTCGCGCATCACCTTCTGGAACACGGCGGACATATGGTTGAGCGAGCGATCGGTGAAGACGACGGAAAATTCCTGAAGTCCTTGGGGATCAACGGTATCGAGCAGCGCGGGCATGGGGTCCTCCGTGGAAATACGCGCCTTTCCTTAGCCCGCGCAAGACGGGTTGGCAAACCGCGATTTCCGCCCGCCCGCCTAACCGACGGGGCCCGGGCGGCGCTCTTCGCTCAGCAGGACATTGGCTTCGACCTCACCCGCGCCGGGCAGGGTCATGATCCGCCGGCGCAGCACCCGTTCGAAATCGGACAAATCCCGTGCCACAACCCGCAGGCGAAAATCATAGAGCCCCAGCACATGCTCGACCGTCTGCACCTCGGGGATGGCGCTGACCGCGCGTTCGAAATCGTCAAGGCTGACCTGTCCCTTGCGGGCCAGCTTGACGCCAAGGAACACCGTGACGCCAAAACCAAGCGCCTCGGCATTCAGCCGCAGCCGCGTTCCCTTGATCACCTTTTCCGTCTCAAGCCGCCGGATCCGCCGCCAGATGGCGGGTTGCGACATGCCCAGCCGACGACCAATTGCCCCGGCGCTCTGGCTGGCATCCTGGCTCAGGGCGCGCAGGATTTCCCGGTCGGTGTCATCAAGTTCGATCATATGGGCAGCGCCTCGTTGCTCTTGATACGCGACAGGTGCATCAGCGCCTCGATATCGGCGATATGCGGCAGGTTCAGGATCCGGGTCCGGTAGACCTGTTGGTACTGTGCCATGTCACGGGCGATGATCGAAAGCCGCACGTCCACACGCCCCAGGAAGGTCTGGATTTCGAGCACTTCGGGCACCTCGCGCGCCGCCGCGATGAAATCGTCAAAGGCGCGGGGCTGGGTCTTGTCCAGCGTGACCCTGAGACTCACCTCAACCGTGTAACCAAGCGCCGCCCAGTCGATCACCGCCTCTTTCCCGAGGATCAGCCCCTGCGCCTGCATCTTCTCGATCCGGCGGAACACCTTGGACGTGTTCAGACCGGTCGCGTTCGCCAGTTCGGCATTGGTCAGGGTCGGCTCTTGCTGCAACAGACGCAACAGGCGACGGTCGAGATCATCAAGCATGAATTTTTCACCAATTATCCATTCCGGGAATAACTATCGCAAAATTCGGCCCAAATATCTACCCCGCCCCCCTGCCATTCCTGCGCCTCGCCGGATACACCCCACCCAGAAGACATGACAGCAAAAGGAACGCCAAGATGCGCGTGTATTATGATCGCGATTGCGACATCAACCTGATCAAGGACAAGAAAGTGGCCATTCTGGGCTATGGCAGCCAGGGGCACGCGCACGCGCTGAACCTGCGCGATTCCGGTGCCAAGAACCTGGCCGTCGCACTGCGCGAAGGCAGCCCCAGTGCCGCCAAGGCGGAAGCCGAGGGCCTGCAGGTCATGGGGATCGCCGAAGCCGCCGCATGGGCCGACCTGATCATGTTCACCATGCCCGACGAATTGCAGGCCGAGACCTACAAGAAATACGTGCATGACAACATCCGCGAAGGCGCGGCAATTGCCTTTGCCCACGGCCTGAACGTGCATTTCGGCCTGATCGAGCCCAAGCCGGGCGTCGACGTCATCATGATGGCCCCCAAAGGCCCCGGCCACACCGTGCGCGGTGAATACACCAAGGGCGGCGGCGTACCTTGCCTGGTTGCGGTCAACAACGACGCATCGGGCAAGGCGCTGGAAATCGGCCTGTCCTATTGCTCGGCCATCGGTGGCGGCCGCTCGGGCATCATCGAGACCAACTTCCGCGAGGAATGCGAAACCGACCTGTTCGGTGAACAGGCCGTGCTCTGTGGCGGTCTGGTCGAACTGATCCGCATGGGCTTTGAAACCCTGGTCGAAGCCGGTTACGCCCCGGAAATGGCCTATTTCGAATGCCTGCACGAAGTGAAGCTGATCGTCGACCTGATCTATGAAGGCGGCATCGCCAACATGAACTACTCGATCTCGAATACCGCGGAATACGGCGAATATGTCAGCGGTCCGCGCATCCTGCCCTATGACGAGACCAAGGCCCGGATGAAAGCGGTTCTGAGCGACATCCAGACCGGCAAGTTCGTGCGCGACTTCATGGCGGAGAACCAGGTTGGCCAGCCGTTCTTCAAAGGCACACGCCGCCTGAATGACGAACATCAGATCGAACAGGTTGGCGAAAAGCTGCGCGGCATGATGCCGTGGATCAGCGCCGGCAAGATGGTCGACAAAGAAAAGAACTGATCCGGTTCAGGGTGCGTTCGCGCACCCTTCGATCCGCATCGAAGCGTTCCTTCTTGACCCCGGCCCGGCGCCGGGGTCTCGTTGTTTCAGGGCATGTGGCACGCAACCACGACACAACAAGGTATTGATCTGAATGGAATCCCGCCCCGACATCACCGCCAGGAGCTGGGCCATGATCGCCACATTGGGGCTGGTCTGGGGCGGCACGTTCCTGGTGATCGAGCTGGCATTGCGCGGGATCACGCCGTTTTGGCTCGCCACCGCGCGGATCGGGTTTGCCGCGATGCTGACCCTGGCGATCTGGCGGATGATGGGCGGGCGCTTGTGGCTTGGCGACCAGACCGCATGGGGGGCGCTGGCGATCACCGGGATCCTCAGCAGCGCCCTGCCCTTCATGCTGCTCAGCTGGGGGCAGCAACATGTCACAAGCGGTTTTGCCGGGGTGTCGATGGCGGCGGTGGTGCTGATGGTGCTGCCGCTGGCCCATGTCCTGATCCCCGGTGAGCGCATGACACCGCGCCGGACATTGGGGTTCCTCATCGGCTTTGCCGGGGTCGTGGTGCTGATCGGTGGGCAGGCCCTTGACAGCACCGGCACCGCGCTTGAGGGCTGGGGTCGCATGGCCTGTCTCTCTGCTGCCGGGTGCTATGCGATCAGTTCGGTCATGATGCGCAAGCTGCCTCCGATCGACCCCTACGCACTTGCCGCCCTGCAACTGGTGATCGGCGCGGGCCTGGTCCTGCCCGCGGCACTGGTTGTCGAAGGGTTGCCACCCCGTCCGCCGAACGAGACGCTGTTCTATCTCGCGGTGCTTGGGCTGATCCCCACGGCGGCGGCCAACCTGTTGCGGGTTCTGGTCATCCGCAGCGCCGGGCCGGTTTTCATGGGGCTGACCAATTACCAGGTGCCGCTCTGGTCGGTCATCCTGGGGGCGGCGTTCCTGCACGAACCCCTGCCCCATAGCCTGATGCTGGCGATGGTCCTGATCCTTGGCGGGATGGGGCTCAGCCAATACGGCGCGTTGCGACGACTGTTCGCGCGGTCTGGCCCGCAGGGTTGAGCCACGATCGCGGCTTGCGCCCTATTGCGCCGCCGCGTCCGAGCCAACCGCGTCGCTCACCGTCTGAACGATACTGTCCACGGTGCGCTCGAGCATCGCCGGATCCTCGCATTCGGCCATCACCCGGATCAACGGTTCGGTGCCCGACTTGCGGATCAGCAATCGCCCCTTGCCCCGCAGCTCGGCCTCGGCATCGGCAATCGCGCTCTGCACCAATGGCAATTCCAGCGGCTGCTGCCCGTCGCCATAGCGCACGTTGCGGAGCAATTGCGGAACCGGCTCGAACTGGCGCGCCAGCACGCTTGCCGGGGTGTCCGAGCGCACCATTTCAGCCAGGAAATGCAGCCCCGCCATTAACCCGTCACCGGTGGTGGCATAGTCGGTCATCACGATATGGCCCGATTGTTCACCACCAAGATTATAGCCGCCCTCGCGCATGCGTTCGACCACATAGCGATCCCCCACCCCGGTCCGTTCGAGCCGCAACCCCTGTGCCTGAAGGTGGCGCTCAAGGCCCAGGTTGGACATCACCGTCGCCACCAACGCCCCGCCGGCAAGCTGGTCCTCGGCGGCGCGGCGCGTGGCCAGCAGCGCCATCAGCTGGTCGCCATCCGCGATGGTGCCGGTTTCGTCGATCAGGATCACGCGGTCGGCATCGCCGTCCAGGCAGATTCCCACATCGGCCCCATGGGCCACCACCGTTTCCGCCGCCGCGAGCGGTTTGGTCGATCCGCAACCCCGGTTGATGTTGTGCCCGTCGGGCGACACCCCCACCGGGATCACTTCGGCCCCAAGTTCCCAAAGGGTTTCCGGCGCGGTGCGATAGGCGGCCCCGTTGGCGCAATCAATCACCACCTTCAGCCCGTCCAGCCGCAGGTCGCGCGGCAACGAGGATTTGACCCGCTCGCCATAGCGGAACCGGGCATCGTCGATACGCTTGGCACGCCCGATATTCATTGCCTGCGCCGGCTCCACCCCCTGGCCGATCAACGCCTCGATCTCGACCTCGACCTGGTCCGACAACTTGTAGCCATCGGGTCCAAAGAACTTGATGCCATTGTCTTCGGCCGGGTTGTGGCTGGCCGAGATCATCACCCCCAGGTCGGCCCGCATCGACCGGGTCATCAGCCCCACCGCCGGTGTCGGCACCGGGCCGAGCAGCAGCACGTTCATGCCGGTCGATGTCAGCCCGGCGGTCAGGGCGTTCTCGAACATGTAGCCAGACAGGCGTGTATCCTTGCCGATCACCACCCGATGCACGCCACCGGCCTCGCGCCGAAAGTACCGCCCCACCGCGGCCCCGATCCGCAACGCCATGTCGGCGGTCATCGGATGAACATTGGCCTTGCCACGAACGCCGTCGGTTCCAAACAATTCTCGCATCAGATGTCCTTGTCGCTATCTCGCTGCCGCCCAGAGACGCAGGGCCTGCGCCGTCTCGGCCACGTCATGTACCCGCAGGATTTGCACACCCTGCGCCAGCGCGGCAAGCCCCACGGCGATGGAACCGGGCGCACGGCTGGCAGGCTCCGGAGCCTGGCCGATCGATCCGATGAACCGCTTTCGCGACACACCAAGCAGGATCGGGCAGCCGAGGCCGTGAAACAGGGCGATATTGCGCAATAGCGCAAGGTTATGCGCCTCGGTCTTGCCAAAGCCGATCCCCGGATCGATGACCATGCGATCACGGGAGATCCCGATGCGCTCCAGCGCGGTCACGCGGTCCTGCAAATAGGCATAGACATCCAGCAACACGTTATCATAGCGCGGGTCCTGCTGCATCGTCGCCGGATCGCCGAGCGCGTGCATGATGCAGATCGGCACACCGGCAGAGGCGCAGAGCGGGCCAAGCGCGGCATCATAGGTAAAACCGGCCACGTCATTGACCATCGACGCGCCCGCCGCGATGGCCGCCTGCGCAACGGCGGATTTGCGGGTATCGATGGAAATCCGCATATCGGTTTCCCGCATCAGGGCGGAAATCACCGGCGCCGTACGCTTTGTTTCGATATCATCATCAATGGTGTCGGCCCCGGGACGGGTCGATTCGCCCCCGATATCGATGATCGTCGCCCCGGACCGCACCATGTCCTGCGCCACCGCGCGGGCGGCATCTAGCGTGTTGTGCCGCCCGCCGTCGGAAAAGCTGTCTGGCGTGACGTTCAGAATACCCATGATCTGCGGCCCGGTCATGTCGAGCCCCATCACCGGCGCACGCGGCGCGGTAAGGTTTTCGAGCAACTCCCGAGGCAGATCGCGCACCTGCACGACACGGGGCGGCACGTTGCGCGCATGGATCTCGGCATGAGTGAACCACAGATGCGGCGTACCCGCCAACGGCACCGCGTCGCCGGGTCTCATGCGTCCATGCTGGACCAGCGGTCTCGCGGCCTGTGTCACAGGATTTGCTGCTCGACCGGCACCGCGCGCAGGGGCACGCCCGCGTCCTCCGGCAGGTCCGCGCCAATCACCAGCATCTCGTCCGCGGCAAAGGTTGCCGCGAACCACGCCGCCAACGCCACCGCATCGGACGGCGCGGCAGAGGGGCCGTCAACCGCATCGAGCACGATCTTGGACGGGGCCCAGACACAGATCTGGCCATTCTTCATCGCCCAGTCGAGTTCGGTTCGCGTCGACACCACCTTGCAGCGCAGATCACGCGCGGCAAGCGCCCAGGCGTTCTGTTCGATGGCCAGCAGGTCGATCCGGCGTTGCGTCATCTTGTGCCCGGTCATCGGGCGCGGTTGCTCATGCGCCCCGACACACAACACCAGCGGGCGATCCCCCCCGGCAAGCTGGTCGATCCAGCCCGACAGGTTATCGGATGCAATGGCGCGGTTTGACAGGTAGGTCAGGCGCGGATGCGGGCGGTCATCGTCATGCGCGGCACTGTCCAAGCCCTCTGGCGCGATCTGGTCGCGACCGCGCACGATCTCGACCCCAAGGGCACCCGGCCCCCGGTCGAGCTTTTCCACCCGCACGAACACCCGCATTGCCTGGGGTTCCAGCAGGATGCGCTCGGCAATCCGCGCCGCGAGGGTTTCCAGAAGGTTGAGCCGCTCTTCGGCCAGCTCATGCTGGATCGCTTCTGTTACCTTGTCATAGGACAGGATGCGGTCGACATCATCGTCGATCGGCCCGGTAAGCGGCTGTACCTCGACCACCACGTTGAAACAAATCCGCTGGCTCTTGCCGCGCTCGGCCTGGAATGCGCCGATATCGACCGCAACGATGTGATCGCGCAACGATATCCGGTCCAGCGGGTCCTGCGAGGCGGTTGCTTCGGCGCGCTCGGAAGGATGCGCGAAAGCGAGGCGAATTTCAGAAGTCATCAGGGAGCCTTATGTTTGTGCCCGAAACAGGGGCACGCCGGGTTTACCGGCCAACCTAGCAGCACGGGCAAGCCACGACCAGCCGCCAATCGGCCCGGATGTGGCAACCGTGTGGAGGCCAGGAGAAAAGCAGGCCAGCGCCCATGAACCCTCCCAAGCTCATGACCGCTGGCCTTGACCGTCCGGCATCACCAGGGTGGCGGTCGGTGCGGTGCGTCGTTTCAGGGTCTGCGGCCCATCTCATGATTTCCTTGCGGAAACCCCCTCCAGGATGGCCGCCCCTGACGACGCCGTATGGCGGCATCGCGCCGCTGGGATCACTCGCTGCTCGCGGTGCGGATCCCCGGGCGATAGAAAACGTGCACACCAATACGCGCGGTTTCCTGGAACCGGCGCGACCAGGACGGGCGCACTGCGTTGGTGTGGTAATAGGTTGCGCCGTCGGTCAACTCGCTGCTGACCCCGTCGATTGCGGCACGCGCCACCTTGGAGACCCGGCGAAACGCCCCCGGCTCTGCGATGATCTCCTCGTGGCCGTCACATGTGTAGGTGAACTGGCACTGGTAGCGGCGTCCGGTGCCTTGGTTGATCACCGCGCAAACGGAATCGGGAAAGCGGCTGCTTTCGACCCGGTTCAGGATCACTTCCGCAACGGCGAACTGACCTTTGACGGTTTCCCCGCGCGCCTCGAAATACAGCGCCTCGGACAGGCAGCGCCATTGCTCGCCACCGCTGGCAGGCGGTTGGCTGTCAATCCAGCTTCTGGAAAAGGTCGCGGTGATCGGTTTGATCTCGGCCCGCGGTTGTGAAGCGGTCAGCAGCGATTTCAGGTATGGGCCAAGTCCCATGCGCTTGGTCTTGGTGCGTTCCTGTGTCTCTTCGACAGGGTCAGCGCGTTTGACATCGGCATGGGCCGCGTCGGGCGCAAGGCCGGTTCCAATCGCAAAAAGGCAGGCAGCCGCGATTGCGGTTTTCAAGCGAAGCATTTTGTACAAATCCCCAAAGAACGATCCGCGCCGGACCCTCCCGCGACAAGCGCAGGGCAGGCCATAGACAAAATTTTGTGCAAGATCCAGTTTTGTGGATTTTGCAAGCGGATTTTCGCGTATGAACTGCCCGTATTTGAGTCAGTCAGCCCCGCACGCGGCGGGATTTGCGGCAATTTCCCGCTTCAACCTCCCGCCAGCTTGTCCGCGATAGCCAGTTGCGCCGCCGCCAGCCGGGCCACGGGAACCCGGAACGGCGAACAGGAAACATAGTCAAACCCCGCCGCCCGGCAGAAATCGATGGATTCGGGATTGCCGCCATGTTCGCCGCAGATCGACAGGGTCAGGCCCGGATTGCTGGCCCGGCCCCGCTCGGCCCCCAGCTGCACCAATTCGCCAACGCCTTCGGTATCCAGAACATGGAACGGGTCTTCGGGAAAGACATGTTGTTGAACATAATCCGACATGAACCGCCCGGCATCGTCGCGCGACAGCCCATAGGTCATCTGGGTCAGGTCATTGGTGCCAAAGCTGAGAAACGACGTGTAGGGCGCGAATTCGGCGGCGCGCAGACAGGCGCGCGGGGTCTCGACCATGACGCCAAGGCGATAGTTGAACGATTTGCCCTGCTCGGCGCGCACCGCGGCGGCCACCGCATCGACCCGTTTCTTGACCAGTTCGACCTCGCGGCGGGCCGACACCAGCGGGATCATGATCTCGGGCACCACCGGTTCGCCATCTTCGCTGGCGCGCAGCGTCGCCTCAAAGATCGCACGGGCCTGCATGTCGTAGATCTCGGGCACCGTCACCCCGAGCCGCACCCCGCGCAGGCCCAGCATCGGGTTGTATTCCTCCATCGCCTCGACCTGCCGCACCACGTCGCTGACCGGCAGGTTCAGCGCCTCGGCCAGCTCCCGTTGCCCCGACTTGGTGTTGGGCAGGAACTCGTGCAGCGGCGGGTCGAACAGGCGAATGCAGACCGGCTTGCCCTGCATGATACGAAACAGCTGCATGAAATCGTCGCGCTGCATGGGCAGCAGCCGCTCAAGCACCGCCGCGCGACCGGCAGAGGTCTGGGCAAAGATCATCTCGCGCATGACCGTCATCCGGCCGGGATCGAAAAACATGTGCTCGGTCCGGCACAGCCCGATGCCCTGCGCGTCGAAATTGCGCGCGGTCTGGGCGTCGGCGGGGCTGTCGGCATTGGCGCGGATGCCGATGTCGCGTGCATCGTCCGCCCAGCCCATCAAGGTCTGGAACGCATCGTCCAGCGCCGCCTCGATCATCGCCGGTTCCCCCGCGAGCACCTGGCCATTGCCGCCATCGATGGTGATGATGTCACCGGCACGCAACACCCGGCCATCGGGCGCGATCAATTGCCGCTTGCCGGTGACAAAGCGCAATGTCGACGCCCCCACGATGCAGGGCAGGCCCAGCCCGCGCCCGATCACCGCCGCGTGGCTGGTGATGCCGCCGCGTTCGGTCAGCACCCCGGCGGCGGCGTGCATCCCGCGGATATCCTCGGGCGAGGTTTCCCGGCGGATCAGGATACAGGCCTCGCCCCGCGCGGCGGATGACTGTGCCTCGGCCGAGGTAAAGACAATCCGCCCGGTCGCGGCGCCGGGGCTGGCGGCAATGCCGGTGGCCAACACGTCCCGCCTGGCATCGGGTGCCACCTGCCGGTGCAACAGCTCGGTCACCGCGTGCGGGTCGATGCGCATCACCGCCTCTTGCGGCGTGATGATGCCGTCGCGGGCCAGCTGCACGGCGATCCTGACCGCCGCGCGGCTGCTGCGCGATACCCGCACCCCGTCCAGAATATGCACCTGCCCGTCGCCGATGACGAATTCCACCTGCATCTCTTCGCGCAGCTTGCGCCTCATCAGGGCGGCGTGGTCCTTGAGATCGGCAAAGGCTTCGGGCGCGGCCTCGGCCAGCGACGGGCCGCGTTCGTCCACCTCGAGATACAGCGCCTCGCTTCCGGCCCCAAGCGCATCGCGGCCCTGGCTCTGGCTCAGGTAGCGGCCGGTGATCTGCGGCTTGCCGGTTTCGCGATCCACCAGCTGCAAGACCCCCGAGCCGCATTCGCCCTGCCCGACGCCGGGGATCATCTCCTGCACCACGAGGCCCAGCCCCGCATCCGCCGGGGCACCCTTGGCCTGGCGCAGCAATCGCGCCGAGGTGCCCTCCCAGGCCCGCGCCATCGACCGCAGCACCGCCGCCAGCTGATCCGCCGGGTCCTGCGGGAAACGCTCTTCGGTCTCGGTTTCATAGGCCAGCAAGGTCTCGCGCAGCCCCTGTGCCCCGTCGCTCGCAACCCCGTCGAACATGTCCGGGTCGAGCCGCGCCACGTGAAAGGAATAGGATTGCACGAACCGCAGGTACAACGCCGCCGCCGCATCCTCGCCCAGGCTGCTGCACAGCTCGGCATAGCGCGCATCGTTCATGCCCACATTCAGCACCGCCCCCGGCCCGCCCCAGTCCGGGTCTTCCGAGGACGGGCGCACACAGAGCAGGGTCTCGGGCTCGAACTGGCCGACAATGGCGACGATATCGGGCATTTCATCGGCGGCGATGCGATGCACCGCATCAAACGACAGCGCCACGGTGCGCGGCACCGGCATGTCAAGGCGCACCAGCCGTTGCAGACATTTGGCGCGGCCCCCATGGGTCGACGCGGCCAGCGGCGCGTCGGAGGTGATCAGCGTGGTATGCGGGTTGTTTTGCATGGGTTTTCTGCGCCGCCGCTCATAGGGAATTCCTGCGCCGCAGCATAGGCGCAGGGGGCGGCGGCGCAAGAGAAAGCGTACGCCCGGTCGTCAGCCTTCGACGCGGGTCAGGTCGGCCACCGAGCTACAGATGCTGCGGATCTGGCTCAGCAGGTTCAACCGGTTGCGGCGCACGGTCTGATTGTCGGTGTTGACCTGCACGTTCTCGAAAAACGCATCGATCGGCGCGCGCAGCCCGGCCATCGCGGCCATGGCGGTCGGGAAATCCTGCGCCGCCAGCGCCGGGTCGATCTCGGCCTTGGCTGCGTCCAGCGCCGCGAACAGCGCCTTTTCGCTGTCATCCTCGGCAAACTTCACATCCGCGCCATAGGAATATTCGACCCCGTCCTTGTCCTCGGCCTGGGACAGGATGTTGTTGGCGCGCTTGAACCCCTGCAACAGGTTCTCGCCATCCTCGGTCGCCAGCACGTCATTCAGCGCCCGCGCCCGTTTGACCAGCAGGTTCAGATCGTCATTGCCCGCCATTGCGATGCAGGCGTCGATGATGTCATGGCGGATGCCCTGATCGCGCAGGTAGACCTTGAGGCGGTCGTGGATGAAGGCGAGGAGGTCCATTGTTTTCTGGTCAACCTGCCGACCATCAATCATTTTGACCGAAGCGCGCGCGATGGCAACTGCCCCCTCTTCCTTGCGCAGTGCCGCTGTGCAAGCTTCAAAAACCCCATCCAGGTGCAGTTCGATCAGATCTACGAGACCAAGTTTCAGGCCCTTCGTCAGGATCAGCCTCACCACCCCCAAAGCTGCCCGACGCAGCGCGAAGGGGTCTTTGGACCCCGTGGGTTTCTCGTCAATCGCCCAGAACCCCGTCAGCATGTCGAGCTTGTCGGCCAGCGCCACGGCAACCGAGAGCGGAGCGGTGGGCACGTCATCCGAGGGGCCGAGGGGCGAGTAATGCTCCTGCGCCACGGCGGCGATTTCGGCGGGATGGCCAGCGGCTTCGATGTAATACCGCCCCATAAGTCCCTGAAGCTCTGGGAATTCATAGACCATCTCGCTGGACAGGTCGGCCTTGGCCAGCTCTGCCGCCAGCCCGGCCTGATCTGCGTCGGCCCCCACCGACGGGGCCAGTTCGCGGGCCAGCGCCGAAATGCGGCGGATGCGGTCGCCCTGGCTGCCCAGCTTGTTGTGAAATGTCACGTTTTCCAGCGATTGCGTCCAGACAGCCATGTCCGATCTGGCCACCCGCAGGTCGTTTTCCCAGAAGAACTTGGCATCGGCCAGACGCGCCGACAGCACCTTTTGGTTGCCCGCCAGGATGGTCGCGCCCTGATCGGCGGTTTCGCGGTTGGCGACGGTGATGAACCGCTCGATCCGCCCCGTCGCCGGGTTGCGCACGGAAAAGAATTTCTGATGCTCGCGCATCGAGGTTTGCAGAACCTCGGGCGGCAGGTCGAGGAAATCGTCGTCGATCTGTCCCATCAGCGTCACCGGCCATTCGACCAGCCCCGCCACCTCGGCCAACAGGCCCTTGTCCTCGACCACCTCAAGCCCCGCGGCAAAGGCGAGATTGGTGGCGTCGGCCCAGATATGATCCGCCCGTTCCGCAGGGTTCAGCATGACATGGGCGCGTTTGAGCTTGGCCTCGTAATCCTCGAACGAAGTGACCGGGAACCGCCCCGGCGCCATGAAGCGATGCCCCTCGGTGCTGTCGCCCGCCGCCAGCCCGTCCAGCGTCATCGGAACGGTGGTGGTGCCGGCCTCGTCCGTCAGGATGCACAGGATCGAATGCAAGGGGCGCACCCAACGCAGTGTGCCGCTGCCCCATCGCATGGATTTGGGCCAGGGAAAGTTGCGGATGGTGGTTTCCAGCACTTCGGCAATGATCTCGGCGGCGGGGCGACCCGGCTTTTCGATCACCGCGAAATAGACCGCGCCCTTGGGCGTGTCGCGTTGCTCCAGATCATCCAGCGCCACGCCGGCACCGCGCAGAAACCCCTGGATCGCCTTTTCCGGCGCATCCACGCGCGGCCCCTTGCGCTCTTCGCGCAGTGCCGGCGACTCGGCCTGCATCCCCTCGATGGCGAGGGTCAGGCGGCGCGGGGTCGAAAAGGCAGCGGCACCGGCATAGGTCAGGCCGGCCTCGACCAGCCCGTCGGTCACGCGCTTTTTCAGGTCCTCGGCGGCGCGGGCCTGCATCCGCGCGGGGATCTCTTCGGAAAAGAGTTCAATGAGCAGGTCGGGCATGGCTGGTCCTCAGAAGTTCAGGATCATCTGGATGATCACCGCGTTGGCGATATCGACGATAAAGGCGGATACAAGGGGGAGTATGACAAAGGCAATAGGCGACGGGCCAAAGCGCTTGGTCACGGCGGTCATATTGGCGATGGCTGTCGGGGTCGCGCCCAGGGCAAAGCCACCGAACCCCGCCGCGAGAACGGCGGCCCGATAACCCCGCCCCATCAGCTCAAACAGCAGGTAACGCACGAAAATCACCGTGAACACGGTCTGCGCGAGCATGATGGCGGCAATCGCGACGCCAAGGTCGGCAATGGTCCAGAGTTGCAGGCTCATCAGCGACATGGCGAGAAACGCGCCAAGGGCGAATTCCGAGATCAGCGCCAGCGACCGCGTGCGCGTCACCGGGCGGGCACGAGGAAACAGCAACGCGCGCAGGTTGGCAATGGCGATGCCCATGATCAGGCAGGGCACAAAGAGCGGCAGCTTGACCCCCGCCGCCGCCAGCGCGCCATGCAGAACATAACCGAGAATGATCGCCAGATTGAGATAGAGCAGCACCCGCATGATCGACATGTGGTTGATCGCGGCGTCGTCGCCATCCGGGCCGCTGGCCAGGCCGACGGTGTTGACCTCGTCCGGGCGATCGGGGGCCAGGTTGTACCGCGCGATCAGGTGCCCGGCAATCGGACCACCGATCAGCGCCGCCAGCACCAGACCGAGCGTCGCCACCGCGACGCCGAGCTCGGCAACATTCTCAAGCCCCGTCGCAGCGGCCACGTCGGGTGCCCATGCAATCGCGGTTCCGTGCCCGCCGATCAGCGCCGCCGAGCCGAACATCACGCCGGTCTGCGCGGGAAAGCCAAAGACGGTCGCCCCCAGCACACCGATCAGGTTCTGCGCCAGGATCGCCAACACCGTCAGGATCGCCAGCAGAACCAGCGGCTTGCCTCCGGCCAACAGGTCGGAAAACCGGGCATTGAGGCCGATCCCGGCAAAGAACAGCACCAGCAGGAAATCCCGCGTGGCGAGTTCAAAGCTGATTTCCACACCGGTGGCCAGATAGACCGCCAGCACCAGCACCGCCATTGCCAGCCCGCCAGTCACCGGTTCGGGGATGTTGAACCGCCGCAACAGCCCCACCCGCGCATTGGTTTGCGCACCCGCAAGGAACACGGCAAAGCCGAGCGTTGCGGTCAGGAAATCGGGGACAAGGTAGCTGGCGCTCATCTGGACGGGTCCGGCTCAGTCGCTGGGCGGATCAAGTGGCGGGCATTCCTCGCCGATGACGGTGCCGTCATAGGCCTTGGCCCCGCAATTGTTCAGCTCGTTCCACGCGAAACCGCGCCCATCCGAGGTGATCGCGACGAGGCGGTCCACACCATAATGCACGTTCTTGCCGCCAAGGAACACCCGCGCCTGTCCGGCCTCGATCTGTGCCGCGATATATTCCGCATCGAAACAGTCGAACCAGAACGGCGCGTTGCGCGGGGTCGCACCGGCGACCGTGACATGATCGCGCGCCAGCGTTTCGGGCCGGGCGCCGGTGGTGAAACAGGCGCGATAGCGGATCGGCGAACTGTCCGCATCGATGGCCTGGAACCCGTCATAGGCAATCGGTTCGGGGATCTCGGGCGCGGTCGAAACCAGCAGCACGTCCCGCCCCGGCTCGGGGTCCACGGAATAGTAATAGCCATAGATCTGCAAGTAATAGAGCGCCGCCCCCGCCACCAGCGCGGCCAGCAGAAGCAGCACGATGACAATCCGGCCCAGCGTCATGACGCCGCCCGATTGCCGCGATTGCGGTCAGGATGAATCATGCGGCGTGACCACCGGCGGCGGTCTGCACAAAGGCATCGGCGCATTGCTTGGCAAGGGCGCGGACACGGCCGATATAGGCCTGGCGCTCGGTCACCGAAATCACCCCGCGCGCATCCAGCAGGTTGAAGATATGGCTCGCCTTGATGCACTGGTCATAGGCCGGGTGCGCCATGATGATCCGCTTGCCGGTCTTGGGGTCCTGTGCGGGCTGGGCAAGGATCGCGGCGCATTCTTCTTCGGCTTCTTCGAAGTGGCGCAGCAGCATCTCGGTATTGGCGGTGTCAAAGTTCCAGCGGGCGTATTCCTGTTCGGTCTGTTTGAACACGTCGCCATAGCTCAGAGCAATCGGGGCGTCCGGGTCGTTGAACGGCATGTCCATCACGTGTTCGACACCCAGCACATACATCGCCAGCCGTTCCAGGCCATAGGTCAACTCGCCCGAAACCGGGCTACAGTCATGGCCGCCGACCTGCTGGAAATAGGTAAACTGGCTCACCTCCATGCCATCGCACCAGACCTCCCAGCCAAGCCCCCAGGCACCCAGAGTCGGGCTCTCCCAGTCGTCTTCGACAAACCGGATGTCGTGCAGCTCCATGTCGATGCCGATGGCCGCCAGCGACCCGAGATAGAGCGCCTGCAAATCGGGCGGGCTGGGTTTGATCAGCACCTGGTACTGGTAATAATGCTGCAACCGGTTGGGGTTTTCGCCATAGCGCCCGTCGGTCGGGCGGCGCGACGGCTGAACATAGGCCGCGGCCCAATGCTGGCTGCCCAGGGCACGCAGCGTCGTCGCCGGGTGAAAGGTACCGGCCCCGACCTCCATGTCATAGGGTTGCATAATGGCGCAGCCCTTGGAGGCCCAGTAGGATTGAAGCCTCAGGATGATGTCCTGAAAGGAACGTGGGGCTGTGGTCTGGTCGGTCATGCGGCGTGTCCCGTTGCGGTCCGGAGAATGGCGCCCCTGCCCCGGCGACATGGCCGACAGAAGCGGCTTTTACCTATGCCTGTGGCACAGCGGGGTCAACGCCGCAAAGAGCGCGGGCGCACCGGCGGAAACCCGTGGCAATTGCCGGAGTTTCCTGCTTAGGTGCCGAAAATTCAAGACGGTTCGAGGCAAGGTCTATATGGTCAGGAAGTTTTTCGCATCGCTGCTGGTTGCTGCGTCTATGCTGGGCGGCACGGTTTCGGCGCAACAGGGGCAGGAAGAGGCCGTCTGGGTCCAGATCGAGGCGCACCCGAATTTGCAGGTGGCCCGAACCCGCGCGCAGGACTACGCGGGGCGGCTCGCGGATGTGAACGGCTTTTCTCTGGGCGGCACGTGGTATGGCATCCTGCTCGGGCCATACTTGCCCGCGGATGCGCAACGGGTGCTTCAGGTCTATCGCGGCGACCGGTTGATTCCCTCGGATTCCTTCATCGCCTATTCGCGCAATCTCGGGGCGCAGTTCTGGCCCGAGGGGGCCAACGTCCTGAACCATGGTGTCGTGGCCGCGCCCGTCGCGCAGGCCGAACCACAGGCGGATACGCCCGCTGTCGTCGCCACCCCGTCGGACGAGACCCCCACAGAGGCCCGGCGCAGTGAACGCCTGCTCAGCGCGGATGAGCGCCGGAACCTGCAAATCGCCCTGCGCGCGGCAGGGTTCTACAACTCGGTCATCGACGGCTCGTTCGGGCGCGGCACCCGCCGGTCCATGTCCGACTGGCAGGTGAATAACGGCTTTGAAGCCACCGGCATCCTGACCACCGCGCAGCGCAAGGCGTTGATGGATCAGTATAACGAACCGCTGATCAGCGTGGGAATGGCCCGTGTTGGCGATGCCCGGGCCGGGATCGAGATGGATTTGCCCGCCGGCGTTGTCGGCTTTGACCGCTACGAGCCGCCCTTTGCCCATTACGAGGCCACCAGCGATGCGCTCGCGGCCAAGGTGCTGCTGATCAGCCAGCCGGGAACGCAATCGACGCTGTTTGGCCTCTATGACATCATGCAGACGCTGGAAATCGTGCCGCTGGACGGCGCGCGCCAGCGTGGCCGGAACAGCTTTACCCTCGAAGGGCATGGCAAGACATTTACCTCTTACACCGAGGCCAGCCTTGAAAATGGCGAGATCAAGGGGTTCACCCTGATCTGGCCCAATGGCGACGAGGCGCGCCGGCAGCGGGTGCTCGAAGCGATGAAGGCCAGCTTTGGCCGGACACCGGGGGTTCTGGACCCCGCGGCCGGGGCCGACACGGTGCAGGATGTCGATCTGGTGGCCGGGCTTGAGGTCCGCAAACCCCGCCTGTCGCGGTCCGGGTTTTACGTCGATGGCAAGGGGACGGTGATCACCACCTCGGATGCGGCGGCGGGCTGCACCCGGATCACGCTGGACGAGGAATACCAGGCCGACCTGGTGACCAGCGATGAACGGCTGGGGATCGCGGTGCTGCGCCCGCAGCAATCGCTGGCGCCGATGTCGGTGGCCCGGTTCCGCGCTGCCAAGGGGCGGCTGCAATCCGAGATCGCGGTGGCCGGCTTCAGCTATGAGGGCAAGCTGGGCGCGCCCACCCTGACCTTTGGCACGCTGGCGGATGTCAAAGGGCTGCGCGGCGAAACCGGGATGAGCCGCCTGGCACTGAACGCCCTGCCCGGCGACGCGGGCGGCCCGGTGCTCGACGCGGGTGGCGGCGTGCTGGGAATGCTGCTGCCCAAGACCACGGATGATGGCAAGCAACTTCCTGCGGATGTGAGCTTTGCCGCCGATGCGGACAGCATCCGCTCCATCATGGACACCGCCGGGCTGAGCGTCGAGGACGATACCGAACACACCGATCTTGCCCCTGCCGAGGTGAGCCGCATCGCGTCGGGCATGACCGTTCTGGTCAGCTGCTGGGACTAGGGCCGCAACGGAACACGCCGTTTTTCTTGGACATGGCCGGTCCCGTGTGGTGACATGCACGGGACCAAGGAGAGAACCGGAATGTCACGATCGCGCCCGCTCGCCATGCTCCCCGCGCTGTTGATTGCGACGGCGTGCGCCAAAAGCGGAGCCAATTACACGCCGGTGATCGACGGCCCCAAGGGGCCAACCTATGAGTCCGATCTGGCCGCCTGTCAGCAGCTCGCGGCCTCGGGCGGTGTCGTGGACGGGCGGGTTGCCGGCTCGACCGCCGCGGGCGCGGGGATCGGTGCGGCCTCGACGGTGATCTGGAACGGCAACAGCGACAACCTCGGAGAAGCCGCCGCCGTGGGCGCGATTGCCGGTCTGGCCTCGGGCATCGCGCGCCAGAACAACAGCCGCGAGAACATCGTCCGCAACTGCATGTCCGGGCGCGGCTACCGGGTGCTGGGCTAGGCCCGCACCCGACGGGATCAGCCCCTAGATACCACCCGTGCCGGTGATCGCCGGCGTGACATGGATCAGGGTCGGACCATCCGCCGCAAAGGCGGCGCGCACGTCATTCTGCAAATCCTGCAAGGTCTTGGGAGACGTGGCACGGGCACCATAGGCTTCGGCCAGCTTGCAGAAATCCGGATTGCGGGCGATCACCGCGTTGGGCGCGATCTGGGCGCGGGTCATGCTGTCTTCGATTTCCTTGAGCTTGCCATTGTCCCACAACAGGATCGGCAGCGGCAAGCCCAGTTCGACCGCCGCCCCAAGCTCGGCCACGGTATACTGGAACCCGTAATCGCCGATGATCACCATGGTCTGCTTGCCCGGACGGCCCACCGCCCCCCCGATACCGGCGGGCAACGCATAGCCAAGCGTGCCAAAGCCGCTGGGATGGTGCCAGTGGCCCGGGCGATGCATGGGCCAGATTTCATTGGCGACATAGGCAAACTGCGTCATGTCCGAATAGATCATCGTATCCGCTGACAGCACCTCGCCAAGCGCATCGCAGATCGGCGCAATGCCCGGACGTTCCGCCGATGTTTCCGCGCGCCAGCGGTCGCGGGCATCGGAAACCTCCCTGGCATCCCAGCCGGTCCTTGGCGCAAAGGTCTCGGTCGCCTCTTGCAGGGCCACCGCAACATCACGCGCATCGGCGCGGATCTTGACCGTTGCCCGTTGCGCGTCCGACAGGCAGGTCGGGTCCAGATCGACCCGCACCAGCGGCGCCTTGTGCCCGAGATGCGCGCGCCAGAGATCCACCTCGGCCAGCTCGGTGCCGATGGCAATGACCAGATCGGCGCTGGCGATGATGTCGGCACTTCCGGGGCGGGCAAGGGTCGAGCCAAAATCAAGCGGATACCCCGCCCCGACACAGCCGCGCCCGGCATAGGTGGTGAAGCAGGCCGCACCGGTTTGCGACATGATCTGCCGCCAGAAGGCCCCCTTTGCGCCACCGCCCAGGATGAACAACGGCCGCCGTGCCACGTTCAGCAGCGACAGGATCGGCGCGATCTCGGCCTGGCCTGCGGTGCAGGGTTTCGCCGGCATGTTCGGGGCCGGGGCAGCATCGGCAAGCGCTTCAAGCTGTGCAATCGGCACCTGGATATGCTTGGCCCGGGGCCGGTCGCTCTCGAATTCCTCGAGCGCGCGGTCAACCAGCCCATAGGCCGCCTGTGCGCTGAGCGCGGTCGCCGACCAGTCACACACGGTGGCGGCGGCGACTTCCTGATCGTTCATCTGGTGCAGTTGCCCCTTGCGCGCGGCGGTCTCATCAAGACAGGACGAGATCGCCAGCACCGGAACCGAATCCGATTGCGCCTGTCCCAGCGGTGTCATGATGTTGCAGAGCCCCGGTCCGGTGATCACATAGGCCACCCCCGGCTTGCCGGTGGCACGGGCATAGCCATCGGCCATGAACCCCGCCCCCTGTTCGTGGCGCGCGAGAACATGGGTGATCCCCGCCTCTTCGATGCCGCGATACATTTCCTGGTTATGTACGCCAGGAATGCCAAAGATCACATCGACGCCGCGATCACGCAGCATGTGGGAAATCTGCGCGCCAAGCGGGCGGCGATTGGACGGTGCGGTGTCAGGCATCAGGCCCTCCAGAATTGAACGGTAAAGATAACAAAGATCGCCATCAGCTCGAGACGCCCGCAAAGCATCGCAAAGGACAGGATCCATTTGGCGGAATCGTTGAGCGTGGCAAAGTTGCCCGCCGGGCCGATGATGTCGCCAAGCCCCGGCCCGACATTTGCAACGGCGGTCGCGGCCCCCGAGATCGAGGTTACGAAATCCAGCCCGGTCATCGCCAGCGCCCAGCTGACGATCCCGATGGTGACGATGAAGAACACGAAGAACGACATGACCGAGTTCAACACGTCGTCATCCACCCGCTTGCCGTCATAGCGCGGGATGAATACCCCGTTGGGCAACCGGATGCGTTGCAGCTGTACGCGGATTGACGCAAAGAGCAGCTGGAAACGGAAGATCTTGATCGAACAGGTTGTCGAACCGGCGCAACCGCCGATCAGCCCGATCAGGAAAAACAGCGTCACCAGAAGCGGCCCCCAGGTCATGTAATCGACGCTGGCATAGCCCGTACCGCTGATGATCGAGGTGATGTTGAACAGCGCCTCGCGAAAGGACTGCTCCCAGTGGTGGGGAAAGATACGCTGAAGTTCCGCCCACATGACCAGCACCAGAACGAGGATGGTGCCAAAAAACGCCCGGATCTGCGGATCGCGCCAGATCGCGTTCGAATTGCCGTTCATCAATTGCACATAGCGCACAAAGGGCAGCGCCGCGAGGATCATGAAAATCGACGCGACATATTCCAGCGGCCCCGAGAAGGTCGCGAAAGAAGCATCGTAATTGGCAAAACCGCCGGTCGAAACCGTGGTCAGCGCATGCACCACCGCGTCAAACATATCCATGCCAAGCGCCGCATAGCTGGCGATACAGCCGAATGTCAGGGCCAGGTAGATCACCGAGATCTGGCTTGAGATTTCGGTGGCGCGGGGCAGGATTTTTCCCATTGTATCAAAGGCTTCTGAACGGAATATCTGCATGCCGCCAACCCGCAGCTCGGGCAGGAAGACCATCGCCACCACGACAACCCCCACCCCGCCCAGCCACTGCAGCAGGCCACGCCACAACAGCAACCCATGCGGCAGGTCGTCCAGACCGCTGATCACCGTGGACCCGGTGGTGGTGAGGCCCGACATGGATTCGAAATAGGCATCGGTAAAGGACAGCTGGGTTTGCCCCAGCATCAACGGCAGCGCGCCAAACAGGGGCAAGGCGACCCATACCGCCGAGGTGAGCAGAAAGATCTGCTGAATGGTGAGCCCCTGCTTGACCCCGTTGGCGCAGCTGAGCGCGGTGACGCCGCCGGCCATAACGGTTATGACCGCACATTCAAAGAACACCGGCCAGTGTTCGTTGCCGTAATAGAGATCGGTGAACATCGGCAACAGCATCGCCCCGCCGAGAATGGCGATAAGCAATCCGATCACGTATCCAACTGGGCGCAGATCCATCATGGGGCGCAGCGTTGGCGTGCCCAGCAAGGCGTGTCAAGCATCGCCCGTTACCGCCCCGATGAGATCCGCAAAGACAAAGGCCGGGATGTCACCGCGCCGCAGCCCGATTTCACCGAGTTCGGCATCGCTGAGCGCTTCGAGCATCATGAGCTGGTGCAGCCTTCCCTGGCTGATCAGACCGGCGTTGAACCCCTGCCCCTGTTCGGCAAAAAAGCAATCTAGCCGACGGCGCCACCCGGCGGCGGCGTATTCGATTTGGATCGTGTCTTTGTTCATTGGAAACCTCGATCAGGATCGTCCGGTTTCCTCCCACACGGGGCAATCATAACAGATTTGCCATTCATCTGACAGGCATTTTCTGCGCCGCAGCATAAACGCAAACGCGGCCCGCATTCCTGCGGACCGCGTCTTGATCACCCGTCTCTGTCGCGCTGCGGGGAATTTAGGCCGCCGCGCACGCGTCCTGAGAGATTACGATTTGGGCGTTGTGGTCGCCGAAGACGCTGCGGGGCTCGCAGCTTTGGGCGCGGCCTTGGCGGCAGGTTTCGCTGCGGCCTTGGCGGCCGGGGCCGGAGTGGCTTTGGCAGCCCGTTTCGGAGCCGCTTTGGCAGCGGGTTTGGGTGCAGCAGCCGGCGCGGCCTTGGCAGCCGGTTTCGGTGCAGCCTTGGCAGCGGGAGCCGAAGCTGCTTTGGCCGCAGGCTTCGCAGCGGGAGCCGGAGCCGCTTTGGCCGCAGGCTTCGGGGCGGGTTTCGCGGCAGGAGCCGGCGCCGCTTTGGCAGCGGGCTTCGGGGCGGGTTTCGCGACCGGAGCCGAAGCCGTTTTGGCAGCGGGCTTCGGGGCGGGTTTCGCGACCGGAGCCGAAGCCGTTTTGGCAGCGGGCTTCGGGGCGGGTTTCGCGACCGGAGCCGAAGCCGTTTTGGCAGCGGGTTTCACAACAGGGGCCGGCGCAGGCTTGGCAGCCGGGGCAGGCTTGGCGGCGGGCTTCGGCGCAGCCTTGGCCGAGGGTACGGTGGCAAAGCCGGTGCTTTGCATCGCCCGGATCGGTGCCATCTGGGCCTGCCAGGCCGTGCGGGTCATCATCTCGACGAATTTGAGATTGTTGCTGAAAATCTTGCTGGTCATCCGCGCATATGCGGCCTGTACGTCCAGCGCGTTGGGCAATGGGGTCATTCTGGTCTTACTCCGTTCAAACGTGTTCAGTTTCCGGCAACGCGTTGGCCGAATACAAGCGGGCCGCGATCGATCAATCGTTCGCGATTGGCGCTGGCCTTGCTTGAAATCGGCTCAAGTGTTTCCCGAAACACTCGGTCGGGGCTGTCCCCGGACATCATTGCAAAGGTGCCGCTGAGAAAGGCCTCGATGAATGCCGGATATTTTTCGCCGATCATCGCCTGGCTCTCGCCCTCCGGCAATGACCACGCCCCGGACAGGCCGAGCAAACGCATGGTCAGCACCCATTGGGTATCCGCCATCAGTTTGGCAACACTTGCCCATGTATCCGCCATTTCGCCAAAGCGGTCGATCGCCTGGTTCATCTGTTCTGCCTCCGGCGGGCCCTTCCCGGATATCCCGAGACAGATTCAGCCCTGCTCTGCCCCTTACATACACGACAAATACGTGCATTGCAGCAGGGAATGCTGCGATGCGGCGTAATTGCACGTCTTGCGGTGTAAGTGCCCGATGCCAATGCCGATTTCGCCAGCAGGAAAACGCCAGCGCAGGTGCGGACACCGCATCCGTAGCCAAGAGAATCAGCCGGGATGAACCAACGTGCCGAACAACCGTGGGTCGAGACTCTGCGCAGCAAACAACTCGCCCTCGGTCAGGATGCTGACCGCGTCATGGCTGTGCAGGCTTTCCTGGTGACTGGCGACCACGCGGAAATCGCCGATACGGTGATCGGCCTTGAGCTGCTCGCAAAACAGCCGCG
Source organism: Microbulbifer sp. S227A (assembly GCF_049800935.1). Classification (NCBI taxonomy): domain Bacteria; kingdom Pseudomonadati; phylum Pseudomonadota; class Gammaproteobacteria; order Cellvibrionales; family Microbulbiferaceae; genus Microbulbifer; species Microbulbifer sp. S227A. Next base: position 432,787 of record NZ_JBNAFZ010000001.1, read on the forward strand.
CCGCGTCTTCGACAAAGATCGGGTTGGCGGCATTCAGTTCGGCAAAGGCCTGCTCGTCCTCGCGTTTCACCATGACCTGTGTCTCGGTCGGCACGGCACGGCGGCAGGCTTCGATCAGATCCTCGAACCACAGGCAGCCGGCATCGCGCTCGATCTCGACCGAGATCCGCGCCACGGATCGCTGGGAATGCGGCGTCGCGAGCTGGTTGCGCAGGGCGCGGGCATGTTCGGAGAGCTCCAGCGAACAGGGGCAGGTCGAAGAATAGACATAGTCCAGATGCATGATCTTCTTGCGGATTCCGGCGGATTCCACCAGTTCCAGCGCGATATCGTAATATTGGTACCCGGACAGGCCGGAACGCAGGCTTTCAACCCGTGCGGGAAAGGAAAAGCGCATCTGGATCCGCGCGTCCAGGCTGTCGAGATCGGTCATGTAGTCGTCAAGCGCCGCCTCGATCACTTCGAAGCTGAAGGTGCGCTCGGAATGCTTGTAAAAGCTGCGCATGATGCGCGACATGTTGATGCCCTTCTTGTCGGCATCAAGGCTCACCGTACCGGTGACCGAGGTTTCCAGCGTCAGATCGCCGTCGCGCTTGGTATGAAACCGGATCGGCAGGCGAAAATTGCTGATCCCCACATGCTGGATCTGTTGCTGCGAGCCGCGGATCAGACTGGACGGGCCGTTCTGAAGGTCGGGCATCGACGCCTTGTAGGCCGCGTCGACCGTGAAATCCTCGGGATATTCGCGCGACAGCGACGGATAATTCAGACCCGATTCGGGCAGCAGCCGGGCAATCGCGGGATCCAGCGCCAGGATCTCGGCCTCGCTCGCGCCACGGGCCCAGGCACGCAACACATCCAGCGCAACCTTGGCCTGGCTGTCATCCGGGGTACGTTCGATATCCGGCGTGTGGATGTTCATTTCGCGCTCCTGTCCTGCCCAGCCGGGCGGTTGTGCAGACCCTACATAGTTTGTTGCGGTGGGTATTTCCATTGCCACCTTTGACTACGCACGAAACGCCGCAGCGGATCAGCCGCCAGCGTAGATTGGCAACGGGCTGGACAGGGCCGTCTGCCGCCGCCTAGGCTTGGGCCGCGGCCCGCCCATCGGAGGAGCAAGAATGGAACCGCCAGCAGATACGGCGCGCGCGCCCCTTTCCGGTGATGACAGCGCGGCGATCAGACACGCCACGGAGCATGCCATCGCCTATCGCGAATCACTGGTGGACGGGCGGGTCACACCAGCGCTGCGCCCTGCCGAGATCTCCGCCCGTTTCGCCACGCCGTTGCCGCCACATGGCCAAGACGCCGCGACCGTCATCCGCGATCTCGTGGAGCAGGCCGCGGGGGGCATCCACGGTCACGGTTCGCCCCGGTTTTTCGGTTATGTCTGTGGCGGATCGATGCCGGTGGGCGTCGCGGCGGATATTCTCGTCTCGGCCTGGGGGCAGAATGCGGCCTCGTCCTGGGAGAGCCCGTCGGTCGCGGTAATCGAGCAGACCCTGTGCCGCTGGTGCCTCGACCTGCTGGCCTTGCCGGCGGGGTGCGGTGTCGGTCTGGTGACCGGCGCCACGGTGGCGAATACCCAGGGCATCATCGCCGCCCGCGATGCCTTGCTTGCCCGGCAGGGTTGGGACATTGCCGCGCAGGGCCTGTTCGGGGCACCCGAGATTCCGGTGCTGATCGGTGCCGACGCGCATTCTGCTCCGCTCGCCGGCCTGAAATATGCCGGTTTCGGGCTGGATCGGGCCGTGCGGGTCGCCACGGATGATCAGGGGCGCATGCAGATCGACGCGGTTCGAACGGCGCTTGCAGCCTGCAACGCCCCGCCGCTGGTTGTCTTGCAGGCGGGCCAGATCAACACCGGGGCGTTCGATCCCTTTGCCGAAATCATGCCGCTGGTGCGGGATATGCGCGGATGGGTGCACGTGGACGGAGCTTTTGGCCTGTGGCTGCACGCGGTTCCCGACCTGCGCCACCGGCTTGCGGGCGTGGCCGATGCCGACAGTTGGGCCGTCGACCTGCACAAATGGCTGAACGCGCCCTATGATGCGGGCCTGTGCATCCTGCGCGAGCGCGCGGCGCTGGTCTCGGCGATGAGCGCGCGCGGAGCCTATCTGCCGGATACCGGCGAGACCTGGGAACCCAGCGACAGCACGTTCGAGCTCAGCCGCCGGGCGCGCGGCGTGCCAAGCTATGCCATCCTGAAACATCTCGGGGTGTCCGGCCTGCAAGAGATGATCTCACGCCACTGCGCGCTGGCCACATATCTGGCAGAGCGGCTCACCGATGAACCGGGGCTTGCGGTGGTGAACGACGTGGTCGCCAACCAGGTGGCGATACGCTGCGACACTGACGAACTGACCCGCAAGGTGCTGCAACAGGTGCAGACGAGCGGCCGGGTCTATCCCAGCCACGGCGTCTGGCGCGGCCGCCAGATCATTCGCGTATCGATCAGCAACCACGCAACCAGCCGCGCGGATATTGACCTGTTGGTCGATGAGCTGCGCAGCGCCTTTCAACTGGTCCAGCGCGGCAACGTCTAGTCCGCGGCCGCCAGCGCCCGTTTGACATCCGCGATCAGATCGTCGGTATCCTCGATCCCCACCGAAAATCGCACCAGCCCCGGCGTGATCCCGAGATCGGCGCGCTGCTCTTCGCTCAGACGCTGATGGGTGGTTGTCGCCGGATGCGTCACGATTGATTTCGCATCCCCGAGATTATTGGAAATCTTCGGGATGCTCAGCGCATTGAGAAAGCGAAACGCTGCATCCTGCCCTCCCCTGAGATCAAGCGACACGACCGTACCGCCCTTGCCCATCTGCGATTGGCAAAGCGCGTGCTGGGCATGCGAGGGATGCCCCGGATAGAGCACCCGCGCCAGGGCGTCATGACCTTGCAACGCATCGGCAATCGCCAGCGCCGACGCCGCCTGGGCATTCACCCGCAGCGACATGGTTTCCAGCCCCTTGAGCATGATCCACGCACTGAACGGGCTCATCGCGCCACCGGTGTGTTTCATATAGGGTTCGACAGTCTTGCGAATGAACGCGCGGGTGCCGAGGATGATCCCGCCAAGCGCCCTGCCCTGGCCATCGATATGCTTGGTGGCGGAATAGACCACCACATCCGCACCCTGTTCGATTGCCCGCGAAAACACCGGCGTGGCAAACACGTTGTCAACCAGTACGGTTGCGCCAACCGCATGGGCCAGCGCGCTGACGGCGGCAATGTCGATCACTTCCAGCGTCGGGTTGGACATCGACTCAAAGAAAACCGCGCGGGTGTCGGGACGAATGGCGGCCTTCCACTGGTCAAGATCGGTGCCATCGACAAAGGTCACTTCGACGCCAAAGCGCGTCAGGACATCCTCAAGAACATAGAGGCACGACCCGAACAAGGCCCGCGCCGACACCACGTGATCCCCCGCCTTGAGCATCGCCGTCAATGCCCCCGAGACCGCCGCCATGCCGGATGCGGCGGCAAACGCGTCCTCGGCCCCTTCCAGCGCCGCAATGCGCTCCTCGAACATGCGCACCGTCGGGTTGCCATAGCGGGCATAGATGAACTCATCCTCGCCGGCCTCGATAAACCGCGCCTCGGCGGCCTCGGCGCTGTCGTAAACAAACCCCTGCGTCAGAAAGATCGCTTCGCTCACTTCGCCATACTGACTGCGCCGCGTGCCACCGTGTACGGCCGTCGTGCTCTTGTTCCAGGTCTTGGTCATATCACCCTCTTGCTCATGTGGGGGCGCATCAAAAATGGCCCCGATCGCGGTCAAGCGAAAGGAGCCTTTCATCCTGACCTTTTAGCGGTGTTGTTTATCGTGGCCCGCAATCCGGTAACAAATCGCCACGTCGTCTGCCTGCTGCTTAGCGCGACAGGGGGCGGCGGGTCAAGCCATTGTAAGACCACCGTTACGGTCCCGTAACATGGCCTTCATCATTTCGTCCTAGCGTCAAGACAAGCTGTAGACACAGCATCTTGTATGAGACCGGAGCGATGCCAATCATCCGACTGAACGCGAGGGACGAGGAATGCGAGCTGCACGGCTCGCCGCAATCCCCCGCCCGCGTTCTGAACCGGCTGGCCGACGGGCCCGGGCCGGTTATCGTGATGATCCACGGGTTCAGCTATGAACCCGGCCGCCACAGCCATTGCCCACACCGCCACATCCTCAGCCTCGACCCGGAGCCGCTGCCCTGGATCGCGCCAAGCTGGCCGCGCGGGCTGGGGCTCGGCGAAGACGCCACCGACGCCGGCCTGGGGCTGGCCCTGGGATGGTTCGCGCGCGGGTCGATCTGGGGGGCGCGGCGTCGCGCCGCCGGTGCGGGCCGGGCGCTGGCCAGAACGCTAAGGCTGATCAGGAAACGCGCGCCGCATCGGCGGGTGCATATCGTGGCACATTCCATGGGGATCGAGGTCGCCGCCGAGGCGCTGCACCACCTGCCGCGAGGCGCGGTGGATCGCATCATCTCGATGACCGGGGCCTGCTACCAGTCCCGGATACGTGACGCGCTGCAGACCGAGGCCGGGCGCACGGCCAGTTTCATCAACATAACCAGCCGCGAGAACGACATTTTCGATTGCCTCTACGAGCGCCTGATCGCCCCGCCCCGGCGATCCGACCGGACCCTGGGTCAGGGGCTGGATGCCGACAACGCGGTGACATTACAGCTGGATTGCCCCGACACGCTGGCGCATCTCGCTTGCCTGGGGGCCCGGATCGCGCCACCGTCGCGACGCATCTGTCACTGGTCAAGCTACATGCGGCCGGGAATTCTCAATTTCTATGGCGCTCTCATGCGTCGCCCCGGCATCCTGACGCTCGACCGGCTGCGCGCGGGGCTGCCGGCGCGCCCGGCGCGGCGCTGGTCACGGATATGTCCCCGCCCCGGATTGCCGCAACCCGTGATGTTCACACAGACGCCAACCTGACCGCGCCCGATACGGTCAGGCGCGGACGTCCGGGTCGGACTTGTCATCCGGATCGATCATGTATTTCTGCAAGGCGAGGATCTGCCACCACAAAAAGCCGAAAAGTGCCGCCGGAAAGGCAAAGGTCTCGATCTTGACCCAGGCCGCATCCGACATGTTGCGCCAGACCAGTTCGTTGCCGATCGCCAGCACGATGAACACCAGGAACAAGCGACGGGTCAGGATCATCCAGCCCTCGTCGCGCATCGGCATCAGCTCGCCCATCACGTAGGCGAGATAGGATTTACCCTGCAACAGCCCGATGCCCAGCAGGGTGGAAAAGCAGAGATAGACGATGGTGGTCTTCATCTTGAAGAACTTTTCATCGTTGAACCACGCGGTCAGGCCGCCGAAAAAGATCACCATGATGGCGGTGAAAACCTGCATCCGGCTGAGATGTCCGGTCAGCCGCCACAGGATCGCCATCGACACCAGCAGGATCGGCACGAACACCACCGCCGCGACGATAAAACCGGAATACTCGGTCCCGTTGAAGGTAAAGACATCGTCCTGAATGCGCAGGTAGAGCAGGAAAAAGGCGATGGTCGGCCCCAGTTCCAGCACCTGCTTGAGGACCATGTTGATCTCTTTTGGTTTCTGTTCGGCCATATCCGCTCCTATCCGCCCATCTCAACTATTACCGCGCCCAGGGCAATCAAGCCCATGAGCGTGATCCGCCGCGGTCCCACCGTTTCCTTCAGCACCAGCCAGCCGATCAGCGCCGCGAAGACGGTCGAGGTTTCGCGCAGCACCGCCGCCTCGCCCACCTTGTCCAGCCGCGTCGCCATCATGATCCCGCCAAAGCTGGCAAAGGCGACAAGCCCGCCCGCCACGCCGCGCACAAGCAAGGGCGGCAGCGCCGGACGGTCCACCATCGCGCGCCAGCGCATCGCCGCGTAAACCGGCATCACCAGACCGTCGATCATGAAAAACCACGCCAGAAAGGTGAAGGGATCGGCCGCCGAGCGAATGCCAAAGGCGTCATAGGTGGTATATAGCGCCACAAAGAGCCCCGTCATCACCGCCAGTGCCAGCGCCAGGTTCAGGGTCTCCCGCTGGCTGTCCAGATAGCGCAGGTTATAGGCCGCGAGCCCGAATATCCCCGCGAGCAGCACCGCCACTCCCGCCCATTGACCGGCCGTGAATACTTCGCCAAACAGCAGGTAGGCCCCGATCACCGCAAACAGCGACCCGGTGCCGCGCACCACCGGGTAGACCACCGTATAGGACCCCTTGGTATAGGCCAGCGCCTGCAAGACTTTGTAGATCACGTGGATCAGCCAGGCCCCGGCGAAAATCGGCCACATATGCGGCTCGGGCCAGGGCACCACGAACAGCGCAAAGGGCGCCGCCATCAGACCATATGAGGCGTCGATGGCCCCGCGCGACAACCACGGGTCATGCCGCCCCTTTTGCAAGGCTCCGAACACCGCGTGCAGGAACGCCGCCGCGACCGCCAGCCACAGGGCAAGCGTGTGCCCCGCGGCGGTGCCCTCAAGCGAAAGCAGCCAGTCACTCATGACAGACGGGTCCCGACCGGGCCGTTGCAGACCGCCATTGCAGCACGGTCACGCCGGGCTGTCCGAACCGGTCAGGGCGGCGGCAAACTCCTCGGGATCGAAGGGCGCGAGATCGTCGATCTGTTCTCCCACCCCGATGGCGTGGATCGGCAGCCCGAACTTGTCGGCCAGCGCCACCAGCACGCCCCCCTTGGCGGTGCCGTCCAGCTTGGTCATGACCAGCCCCGACACATCGGAAATCTTGCGGAAGGTCTCGACCTGGCTCAGCGCGTTCTGCCCGGTGGTCGCATCCAGCACCAACAGGGTGTTATGCGGCGCATCCGGGTCTTTCTTGCGGATGACGCGGATGATCTTGGCCAGCTCTTCCATCAGGTCGGCGCGATTCTGCAACCGCCCGGCAGTGTCGATCATCAACAGGTCGGCCCCGTCCTCCTGCGCCTTGGTCATCGCGTCAAACGCCAGGCTGGCCGGATCGGTGCCCTCGGGCGCGGTCAAGACCGGCACACCCGCGCGTTCACCCCAGACCTGCAACTGTTCAACGGCAGCCGCGCGAAACGTATCCCCGGCGGCGATCACCACCGATTTGCCCGCCGCCTTGAACTGGCTCGCCAGCTTGCCGATGGTGGTTGTCTTGCCCGACCCGTTCACCCCGACCACCAGGACCACTTGCGGGCGCTTGGGATAGATTGGCAGCGGCCTTGCCACGGGGTCCATGATCCGGGCGATCTCGCTGGCCAGCAACGCCTTGATCTCGTCAGTCGAGAGCTTTTTGCCAAACCGTCCTTCGGCCATGTTGGCGGTAACGCGCAGCGCCGTGTCCACGCCCATGTCGGCGGTGATCAACAGCTCTTCCAACTGTTCGAGCATGTCGTCGTCCAGCGTCCGGCGCACCACGGTACCGGGTGCCGACCGCCCCAACAGGCGCCCCAGCAACCCGGGCGATTGGGATTGTGGTTTCGCTGCAGGCTGCGGCTCATGCCGCGGCGCGGGATCGGGAACTGGCAGCACAGGCCGCGGTTCCGGTTCGGTCTCGGGTTCGATCTCGGGTTCGATCTCGGGCACACTCTGGGGCACGCTCTCGGGATCCGGGGCCGCAACCGGCGGTGCGGGCACAACCGGATCGGCCTCTGCCGACCGCTCCGGCGCGGCAGGGGCGGGTTGAGCAACCGGTTCGGGCGTTTGCACGACCTCTTCCACCTCGCCGCCATCCTCGACGATCGCATCAAGCCCCTCTTCGAGTTTCGAAGAGGATTTGAACAGCTTGTCCTTGAGCTTCTTGAAAAACGCCATGCCGGTCTCCACGCGGGTCGTTCCCCCACCTAATCGGGTTTGCCCCGGTTTGAAAGGGTGTCCACGCGCCCGCGCCGCGCCTGCGGGCCAGGAAAGCCGAATTGAACGCAGCCATGGCAACCATCGCCGGGCATATCCGGCGACCGGCGCGCGTAAATTGACAGCCCCGGCAACGCGCGCGATGCTGAGCGCAACCGACCGCGAGCCCCCAACCGGAACCAAGAGCACCGATCCCAGTCATGTTGCGCTATGCCCTGGCCAGCCTCGGCCCGATCGTCATTCTGGTCGCGGCCTGTTTCCGGGGCGGGGCTTGGTCCTTTGCGGCGTTGCTCTGTGTGAGTGGTTTCGTGATGCTGATGGATCGCCTGCCTGTCGCGCCCCTGCCCAGCCGCCAGGATGCGCGCGCCGAGCGGATGGGGCTGGCCCTGAATGTCGCGCTTTCGGTGCTGCATCTGCCGCTGCTGATGCTGGGGGTCTGGTCCATTGCCGCCGGTCCCGAGACCGGTTTTGCGGCGCGGGCGATGCTGGGGCTGGCCCTGGGTCTGTATTTCGGGCAGGTCGGCAACTCGAACGCGCATGAATTGCTCCACCGGCCCGAGACCTGGCCGCGCCGGCTGGGCAAGATGGTGTTCATCGCCCTGCTGTTCGGCCATCACGGTTCGGCGCATCCCAAGGTGCATCACGTGCATGTCGCCACCGGAGACGATCCAAACTCGGCACCTGCGGGACAGGGATTTTACGCGTTCTGGCCCCGCGCGTGGATCGGCTCATTCCGCGCGGGCTGGGCCGCGGAGAACGCCGCCCGTGCCCGCAAGGTTCCGCCGCCGCGCGCGATCAGCCACCCCTATGTCGCCTATTGCGGCGGCGGGATGCTGATGCTGATCGCCGCCTATGGGCTCGCGGGGCCGCGCGGGATCGCGGCCTTGCTCATCCTGGCCGGCTATGCCCAGATGCAGTTGCTGTTGGCCGACTATGTGCAACATTACGGGTTGCGCCGCGCCACTCGGCCCGATGGCCGCCGGGAACCCGCCGGACCCCAGCATTCGTGGAATGCGCCGCATTGGTATTCCGGCGCGATGATGCTGAACGCGCCGCGCCACTCGGACCATCACCAGCGCCCCGCGCGGCCGTTCGCCGCGCTCGACCTTGATAGCGACACCATGCCGATATTACCGCGCTCGATGCCGCTGATGGCGACCCTCGCCATGGTCCCCCGCCTGTGGCGGCGGGTGATGGACCCGCACCTTGCCCGCTGGCACCCGGCAGACCCCGTGGAATGACGCGCGGCATTCTGGCAAGGTCGCCCCATGATGCGACGCGCCCTGATTCCCCTGTGCCTGCTAGCCGCGCCCACCCTGGCGCAGGAGCCCATGACCGCCGAGGCCTTTGACGCTTATACCCGCGGCAAGACGCTGTATTACGGCTATGACGGCAAGGCCTACGGGGTTGAACGCTATCTGGATGACCGCCGGGTGATCTGGTCCTTTCTCGACGGCAAATGCCAGGAAGGTGTGTGGTATCAACAGGACGAGCAGATCTGCTTTGTCTACGAAGACCACCTTGACGTGCAATGCTGGGCCTTTTCGCTGGGTCCGCGCGGGCTTGTGGCACGGTTCGAGAACAGCCCGGACGAAACCGAACTCTACGAGGCACAGGAAAACGACGCCGAGATGCTGTGCTACGGGCCGGAAGTCGGCGTCTGAGCCCCGGCCACCGGCAGAGCCGGCTAAAACAGGCTGCCCTGCTCGGGCTTCTTTGATGTCCGGGCGGTTTTTCGCGATGGGGCATTGGCCACGACCAGCCTCCCGTCGGCAAACTGGATCTCGAGCGAGGCCAACCGCGCCGCGTCCTCGCGCGACGTGATCACGCGCTCCTCGTCGCGCACCACCGCATAACCACGCCGCAGCGTGGCTTCGTATCCCAAGGTCGCCAGCAGCCGGTCCATCCCCTCGACCTTGCTGCGCAGGCGGGCGGTGCCGGTGGTCGCGGCGATTGCCAGCCGGTTGCCCAGCACCCGGTAGCTGGCGGCTTTCTGATCCAGCCGCGTCGCCAGCTGTGTCGGGCGCAGCCGCGACGACAGTCCGGACAAGGCTTCGGCCCGGCGGCGAATCGCCCGATCCTGTGCCTGCGGCAAAAGCCGCGCCCTGGCGTCGAGATCCTGACGGTGATTGCGCAGCATCCTTTGCAACGCCGAGGGGCGCAGGCTGCCTGACAGGTCGGCAAGCCGGATGCGCCGCGCCTGAACCGACCGGATCAGCGCCGAATCAAGCCGGTCGCCCACCTGGTCCAACCGCTGGCGCGGCGAGTCGAGCAGCCCATCGGGCCGGGGCAGCGCACGCGCCAGGTCGGCAAGCCGCTGACGCCGCCGCGTGATGCCGTGGCTGATGGCGCGGCTGAGCCGTGCCCCCTGCCCGTCCATATGGGCCATCAGGTCAAGCCGCACCGGCACCGCCAGTTCCGCCGCCGCGGTGGGCGTTGGCGCCCGCTGGTCCGACACGAAATCGATCAGGGTGGTGTCGGTTTCATGTCCGACCGCCGAGATCAGCGGGATATCCGATGCCGCCGCCGCACGGGCGACGATTTCCTCGTTAAAGCCCCACAGGTCCTCGACCGAGCCACCACCGCGCGCCACGATGAGCAGATCGGGCCGCGGCAACGCCCCGCCCGGGGTCAGCCGGTTGAACCCGGCGATGGCCCGCGCCACCTCGGGCGCACAGGCCGCGCCCTGGACCGCCACCGGCCAGATCAGAACCTTGCGCGGGAAACGGTCGCGCAGCCGGTGCAGGATGTCGCGAATCACCGCCCCCGAAGGCGATGTCACAACCCCGATGATCCCCGGCAGGTATGGCAGGGGTCGCTTGCGCGCCGGATCGAACAGGCCCTCGGCGGCAAGCTGTTTCTTGCGTTTCTCAAGCAGCGCCATCAACGCGCCCTGCCCGGCAACAGCCACCTCGTCGACATTCATGTTGTATTTCGACTGTCCGCCAAAGGCGGTCATGCGGCCGGTGACAACCACTTCCAGCCCCTCTTCGGGGACCACGGACAAACCGGAAATCTGTCCTTTCCACGTGGTACAGGCCAGCACCGAGCGGTCATCCTTGACATCGAAATAGAGATGCCCCGAGCGCGCCTTGAACACGCGCCCGACCTCGCCCTTGACGCGGATACGCCCGAACTCTCCCTCGAGCGTGCGTTTGACCGCACCCGAGAGTTCCGTCACCGAATATTCCGGCAGGTTCTGACCCGGCATCGGGTCGTCGATCAGATCGCTCATGAGGGTGCCTTGTTTCGCCTGTGCGCGCAGCTTAGAACGCGAGCGCAACAAGGCCAAGCAGATCGGAGCGCATTTTCATGAACATCCTCATTCTCGGCAGCGGCGGGCGCGAACACAGCCTGGCCTGGGCGGTGATGCAGAACCCGAAATGCGACAAGCTGATCGTGGCGCCGGGCAATGCCGGCATCGCCCGCATCGCCGCCTGCGCGGCGCTGGATATCGAGGATGGCGGCGCGGTGGTGACCTTTTGCGAAGAAAACGCCATCGATTTCGTGATCATCGGCCCAGAAGCCCCGCTCGCCGCCGGTGTGGCCGACCGGTTGCGCGAAGGCGGTTTCCTGGTCTTCGGCCCCTCGGCTGCGGCGGCCCGGCTCGAAGCCTCCAAGAGCTTTACCAAGGAGATTTGCGACGCCGCCGGCGCGCCGACCGCGGCCTATGGCCACTTCACCGATGCCGAGGCCGCCCGGGCGCATGTGCGGGCCCAGGGTGCCCCGATCGTGGTCAAGGCGGACGGGCTGGCCGCCGGCAAGGGCGTGATCGTCGCGATGACCGAAGCCGAGGCACTGGACGCCATCGACGACATGTTCGGCGGGGCCTTTGGCGGGGCCGGGGCAGAGGTGGTGATCGAAGAGTTCATGGAAGGCGAAGAAGCCTCCTTCTTCGTGCTTTGCGACGGCGAGACCGTGCTGCCGGTCGGCACCGCCCAGGATCACAAACGCGTCGGCGAAGGCGATACCGGCCCCAATACCGGCGGCATGGGGGCCTATTCCCCTGCCCCGGTCATGACCGACGCGATCATCGAAAAAGCCCTGAACCAGATCGTGCGCCCCACCATGGCGGAAATGGCCCGCCGCGATATGCCCTACCAGGGGGTGCTTTATGTCGGGCTGATGATCAAGGACGGCCAGCCGCGCCTGGTCGAGTACAACGTGCGGTTCGGCGACCCCGAATGCCAGGTCCTGATGATGCGGCTCGGCGCGCAGGCGATGGACCTGATGCATGCCGCCGCCGACGGCCGGCTGGACAAGACACAGGTCCACTGGGCTGACGATCACGCGATGACGGTTGTCATGGCGGCACAGGGCTATCCCGGCGGCTACCAGAAGGGCGACGTGATCGGCGGGCTGGACGGCCTGCCGGAAACCAGCGCGCAGATGTGCTTTCACGCGGGCACGTCACGCAATGACGGACAGTTCACCGCCACCGGCGGGCGGGTTCTGAACGTCACGGCACGGGGCAAGAGCCTGGCCGAAGCCCGGCAGCGCGCCTATGAGATGGCGGATGCGATCGACTGGCCCGGGGGGTTCTATCGGCGCGACATCGGCTGGCGGGCGCTCTAAGGTTTCGCGCGAAACCTGCATCATCCAACGCGGCCTGAAATACGAAATTTCAACGCGTTAGATGACTGCCGATGTCTCGGGCAATACCCGATATGCTGTCGGGAACGGGCCGGCTATCCATTTTCCGGTATGTCCGGGGTCTGAACGATCAACATGGTCACCGGCTCACCCCCCTCGGCCGAGGACTCATGCCCCTCGCCGGTGGTATCCGCCATCCAGAACAACGCGCCCGCACGAAAATCGCGCACCTCGCCCGAGCCGGCCCGCACCCGGAAACACCCGGACAGGATGGCGGCAATCTGGCAATGGGGCGACCGGTGACGGATGCCGCGCCAGCCGGCCGGCAGGGTCAGAAAGACAAAGCCGGTCGCAGTCATGGCATCGGAAATCATCAATGGCGCAGCGGGCGGTACGAAATCCCGGAACGGCAGCACTGCCTCGCGGTCGACAAATCGCGAGATCCCGTCCGCATCTTCCACAAGCAATGCGTATTTCATCGCCCCGACCTCCCTGTTCCACAGGCTTGGCCAGCGCGCCGGTTTTGTCAATCGCTTAGGGGGCGGCCGGGCGGTGTCAACATCCGCAGGAACTCATCCCGGCCTGCCCGGCGCGGCGAATGGACCCTGTCCACGGGCGGGCGGGTCGACGCCGCGCCCGGTTCGCAATCCGCAATCAGATCTGTTTTTCGGGCATCTGCACGATCAGCCCGTCCAGCGCATCGGTGACCTTGATCTGGCAGGTCAGGCGCGACCGGGCGGGATCGGGTTCATAGGCAAAATCGAGCATGTCCTCTTCCATGTCGTCCTTGGCCGGAACCTTTTCGACCCAGGCCGGGTCCACATAGACATGACATGTCGAACAGGCACAGGCCCCGCCGCAATCGGCCTCGATGCCCGGGATGTTGTTGTCGCGCGCGCCTTCCATCACGGTCAGCCCGTTGGCGACCTCGACGACGTGCTGTTTTCCGCCATGCTCGATATAGGTGATCTTTGCCATGTCTTCCGGCTCCCCTGCCTGTCACGATTGCCTCTTTAGTCAAGCATCCTGAAGCATGCCAGCCGATTCTGCCTCAGGCGAGACGCCGAAACAGCCGAAACCGGCAGATTCCCGCATTTGCCCGCTCGTGCCCCAAGGATGCTCCGGTGATGCCGACCCGCGCCATGGCTGACCGCCAAATTGACCACTTTCCCTGCCGGAACCGGGCTTTTCCCGCTTTTGCCGCCCCTTTGTAATTTGCTATTCTGCCGCCGGAGAGAGCAAAGGGAAGATATTGCATGGCACCTCAGAGCCTGCCCGAAATCGGATTCCTGTCGGATGTGTCGGCTGGGCTAAAGGACATGCTGGCCGAACAGGCCACGGAAATCACCCTAGTGGCGGGGGAAACGCTGTTTGAACAGGGCGATGAGGGCGATGCGCTTTATGCGATCATCAAAGGGGCGGTGGAATTCAGCGTGCTTGCGATGGATGGTCGCAAACTGACGCTGGAAATGATGCGGCGTGGGGAAATGTTCGGTGAAATCACCATGTTCGATCCCGGTGCCCGTACCGCCACAGCCACCGCGGTCGAAGACTCGCTGCTGTGGCGGGTGCGCCATGCGGACGTGCTCAGGCAAATCCGCAAACAACCGGAACTTGCGGTCGACATGATCCACCTTGCCGGCCAGCGCATGCGCTGGATGGGCCGCCAACTCAACGAGCAGGTGTTCCTGCCCCTGCCCACACGGCTGGCCCGCAAGATCCTGCATCTCGCCCCCGAGGCGACGGTGACCCCGTGCAAGCTCGACCTGTCACAGGCCGAACTGGCCGAGTTCGTCGGAGCCACCCGCGAGGCGGTGTCCAAGATCCTGTCGATATGGAAACGCGACGGAATCATCCAGGGCGCGCGCGGCGGCCTGGTGATCCAGGATTGGGAAGGCCTGTCACGGCTGGCCGAACCCGACCAGATCTGATCCTGTCACGCGGCAGCGCCGCTCCGATAATTTTTCCGACTCCGGCACTTTTTTGCGCCGCTATGTGTGCTGGTTCACATACGTCCCGGCGATTCACCGGCATAACGGATGCATGAGAAGTGCAACGCCTCTGGCAACGTTAAAGATTTCAAGTGTAACGCCTCTGGCAAAATTAATGATTTGAGAAGAAAGGAGCTACCATGACACATCGTCCTATTTCGCTCCGAAATCGTTCCTGTTCCCTGGTCCCAAGACATCGTGTTTCCCCCTTGGGGCTTGTAATCAGTTTCCTTGTTTCCCTCGATAAACAGTTCAATCGCATTCAGAACCGTTTGCATTCTCCGGGCAGGTGGCCCTAGCCACCTGTCCCCCAGTTTCCAGGGCCGGCCATTTTCCCTGTGTGCTCCTCCCCTGCTGGCCCCCGGAAAAAGAGCCATGCGTTTTCACGCATGGCTCTTTGCCGTTGCAGGACAGGATCGCGACCCCGGCCGCGACGGTGTCACTCTTCGATATTGAGCGCGACAAAGCGCGGATCGCCGCCACGCCGCACCAGCAGCAGAAGCGATTTGCGACCGGCCTCTTTTGCCGCCGTGATCTGCTCTTGCATCTGTTTGATCGAGGTTACCTTCTGCTGGCCGACCTCGGTGATCAGATCCCCGGCGCGCAGCCCTTTTTCAAAAGCCTCCGAGGTTTCGTCGATATCCATCACCACCAGGCCGCCCAGACCTTCGTCGATCCCCAGCTCTTCGCGCAGCTGCGGCGTCAGCACGGTGATGGTCATGCCCAGAACGTCCTCTTCCTTGATCTCGGCATCGGGCTTGCTGGCCGCGGCCGGTACCGCGCCTTCCGCTTCTTCGCGGCGGCCCAGCGTCACCAGAACCGTCTTGGTCGCGCCATCGCGATACACCACCACACGCACCGCCTTGCCGACGGCGGTATTGCCCACCTTGCGCACAAGGCTGCGGGTATCCGTGACCTCGGTGCCGTCGAAATTGACGATCACATCACCCGACAGCAATCCTGCGTCCTTGGCAGGGCCATCCGGCACATCGGTGATCAACGCCCCCGCGACCACTTCCAGCCCCATCGCCTCGGCGATTTCCTCGGTCACGTCCTGGATGCGCACACCCAGCCAGCCGCGCCGGGTTTCCCCGAATTCCTTCAGCTGGTCGACCACGCGATTCACCACGTTGGAGGCCATGGAAAAGCCGATGCCGATCGAGCCGCCATTGGGTGACAGAATCGCGGTGTTCACGCCGATCACCTCGCCATCCATGTTGAACAGCGGCCCGCCCGAGTTGCCCCGGTTGATCGCCGCGTCGGTCTGGATGTAATCGTCATAGGTGCCTGACAAGGCCCGGTTGCGCGCCGAAACGATGCCGGCGGATACCGAGAACCCCTGCCCCAGCGGGTTGCCCATCGCCATGACCCAATCCCCGACCAGCGCGTTGTCGCTGTCGCCAAAGCTGACAAAGGCCAGCGGTTCATCCGATTCGACCTTGAGCAGCGCGATGTCGGTATTCGGGTCGGTTCCGACCACCTTGGCGGGCAATTCATCCCCCGAGAAGAATTCGATCAGGATCTCGTCCGCGCCGTCGATCACGTGGTTGTTTGTCACCACATAGCCATCTTCGGAAATCACGAAGCCCGACCCCAATGCCGACGAGCGGCGCGGGCGCTGTTCGCCGTTGTTGTTGCGATCCTGGAATTCACGGAAGAAATCTTCGAAAGGCGAGCCTTCGGGCACGATGCCCTGTGGCCCGGTGCGCCCTTCGACCACCGTTGAGGTGGTGATGTTGACCACCGAGGGGCTGATCTTCTGGGCCAGCGGGGCAAGGCTTTCCGGCTTGGCCTGTGCCGCGAGCGCCTGCACCAGAAGGAAGCTCAGCGCCAGGAAACCCATCCATAGCAGCCGTATCCGCGCCCGGTGGGTGTGATCGTCCGCCGCTGAAATCGCAATCGCCTGTGGCCTCACTGTGCCATCTCCTCTGTGTTCTTCATTATTCCGGGACCGGCTAAAATGCCGTGCCGATCCTGCCTTCGCTGGACAATGTAGGAGCTTTGCGGGGCACCGCCAATGGTAATGCCCATATTCATGCAGATTTGAACGCCGGTATCCGCGCCGATCACCGAAATTTCACACCACGCCCAGCCATTGCGCGCCCCACAACAGGATCAAGCCGCTGACGATGGCCAGCGCGCCAAGCTGGCGGCGCGCAGATATCGGCAGGCTGCGCAGCATCTCGAGCATCTGCTCGATAAACGAAGGGGCCAGCACCCAGGCCAGCCCCTCGACAATCAGTACCAGCCCGAGGGCCAGAAGGATCATACCCATCGGGTATCCTACTCTTGGGGCACCACGCCTGTGGGCGAGCGCATGTAGTTGAAGAATTCGGAGTCCGGTGACATCACCATCGACGAATTGTCCCCCTTCAGTGCCCGCTGATAGGCGATGAGCGAGCGGTAGAATTCAAAGAATTCCTGATCTTGCCCATAGGCTTCGGCAAAGATGCTGTTGCGCAGCGCGTCGGCCTCACCGCGGATGATTTCGGCTTCCCGCTGGGCATCCGAGACCAGTTCGACCACGGTCCGGTCGGCCTGGGCGCGCACCCGTTGCGCCGCCTCTTCACCGCGTGCAACCTCGTCCGCCGCCTCGCGTTCCCGCTCGGCCCGCATCCGGGCAAACGTGGCTTCGAGGTTGGCCTGTGGCAGGTCGGTGCGTTTCAGGCGCACGTCGATCACTTCGAGACCCAGGGCACGGGCCTCGGAAATCGCCGCGTTGCGGATGCGCAGCATCAGCGTCGCCCGGTCGGAGCTCAGGATGTCATCCGAGCTGACCGAACCCAGAACCTCGCGAATCTGTGACCGCAGGATCGAGTCGAGCCGCGCCTCGGCGGCAGGAATGCCCCCGACACCAACCGCCTCGCGGAACTGGCGCACGTTGGTGATGCGATAGCGCGCAAAGGCGTCGACGACCAGCCGCCGGTCATCCAGCGGCGTGACTTCCAGCGGGCCGACTTCACGCCCGAGGATACGGTCATCATAGGTCACGACCTCCTGGATCACCGGGATCTTGAACGCGAGTCCCGGTTCTTCCTTGACGTCGACCACGCGGCCAAATTGCAGGACCAGCGCCCGTTCACGTTCGTCCACGATGAACACCGCCGACAGCGTCGCCACCACGATCAGGACGAGGATGGGGAGGAGAAAAGTGGTTTTCCGCATCAGTTCGTCTCCCGGGCTGGCTTGCGAAGCTCGTTCAGGGGCAGGTAGGGCACCACGCCCTGGCCACCGCCACCGGCGCTGGTGTCATCCAGAATGATCTTGTTCACGTCACCCAGCACCTGTTCCATCGTCTCCAGGTACAGGCGCTTGCGGGTCACTTCGGGCGCCTTGTCATATTCCTGGCGCACCGCGCTAAAGCGGCTGGCTTCACCGGTGGCTTCGTTCACCACGCGGGCCCGATAGCCTTCGGCTTCTTCCAGTGTCTGGGCGGCCTCACCCCGCGCACCGGCAAGCACACGGTTTGCATAGGCGTCGGCCTGTTTCTCGAGCCGGTCGCGTTCCTGCCCGGCGGACTGAACCTCGCGGAAGGCGTCCTTGACCGGCTCCGGGGGATCGGCACCGTCAAAGTTCACCCGCACGATGTTCACGCCACTGTCATAGCTGTCCATGGTGCTCTGGATCAGTTCTTCGAGCCGCTGCGCGATGATGCCACGGTCGCGGTTCAGGATCGGCGCGAGGTCGGATTGCGCGATGATCTCGCGCATGGCCGATTCCGAAACCGCCTGAATGGTCAGGCGCGGATCGCGCAGGTTGAACAGGTACTGGTCGGGGGCCGCGATGTTCCAGACCACCTGGAAATCGATATCGACGATGTTTTCATCCCCGGTCAGCATCAGCCCCGCGTCATTGCCGCGGGTTCCGGCGCCGATCTCTTCGATCTGTTCGCGGGTGACCGGGATCACCTCGGCCGTCACAAAGGGCCAGGGCGCAAAGTTCAGGCCGGGTTCACCGATCGACGAGAATTCGCCAAGAAACAGTTCGACCGATTTCTCTTCCGGCTTGACGGTATAAAAGCTGGCCATACCCCAGGCCACGGCGGCAACCACCGCGCCCAGCATCAGGGTTCCGCGCGTGAACAGCGGGCTGCCCCCGCCGCCACCGGGTCCGCCTGTCCCGTTCGAGCCGCCGCCCTTCTGGCCAGAGCCGCCACGGCCGCCCATCAGGACGCGCAGCTGCTCCTGGCCCTTCTTGACCAGCTCGTCGATTTCCGGAAGCTGCGCGTTGTCAGAGCCGGGCTTGCCCTCTCCGCCTCTCCTGCCGCCGCCATTGCGGCGATCGTCATCGCCGCCACCGCCGCCGGATGAACCGCCACCCCCCCAGGGACCGCCACTGTTTCCCGCCATATGTTGTGTTTCCCCTTGTCATACCGCGCCTCACGACGCTGTTCTGATGCTCAGTTGATAGGTGTATGCCCCATCGATTTATTCAAGCCCGAAACGCTCAGGCGGTCCGGATCGGTGTTTTCATCGTCACGATTTCTTCGCTCATTGTCGGGTGAACCGCAACGGTACGATCGAAATCTTCCTTGGTGGCCCCCATCTTGACCGCGATTCCCGCGAGCTGGATCATCTCGCCGGCATTGGGCGCAACGATATGACAGCCTAGCACCCTGCGGCTGGCCTTGCTGACGACAAGTTTCATCATCACCCGGTCGGGCTTGTCGGCAAAGGCGGTCTGCATCGGCCGGAAGCTGGTGCAATAGACCTCGATCGGTTCCTGTTCGGCGGCGGCCTCTTCGCTCAGGCCAACGGTGCCGAATTCGGGCTGGGTAAAGATCGCGCTGGCGATCAGCTCGTGATCCACCGGCGTCGGGTTACCCCGGAACACGGTTTCGACAAAGGCCATGCCTTCGCGGATGGCAACCGGGGTCAGGTTCACGCGATCGGTCACGTCGCCAATCGCATAGATCGACGGCACGGCGGTCTGGCTGTACTCATCCACCTCGATCTGGCCCTTGCGGCCCAGCGTGATCCCGACCTCTTCAAGGCCCATGTTGTCGGAGTTCGGAGCCCGACCGGTTGCAAAAAGCACCGTGTCAAACACCCGTTCGCTGCCATTGGTGGCCTTGACGCGCACCGGGTCGCCGGCCTTGCCGCCGGGGCCCGCCGGACCCATCTCGATGATGTCGGTGCCGGTATGCAGGTCGATGCCGCGCTCGCGCATGGACTCGGCCACAAGCCCGCGCCCCTCTTCGTCAAATCCGCGCAGCACCTGGGCCCCGCGATAATATTGCGTCACCTCGACCCCGAGACCATGCATGATGCAGGCGAATTCACAGGCAATGTACCCGCCCCCGATGATCAGGATCGATTTCGGCAGTTCATCCAGGTGAAAGATGTCGTCGGACACAATGCCCAGATCGGCGTTCTCGCGTTCGGGCCGCACCGGGCGTCCGCCCGTTGCCACCAGGATATGTTTGGCGGTGATGTCCTCGCCGCTCGACAGGGTGATGGTATGCGCATCCTTGATGATCGCGCGCGCGTCATAGGTCGTGACACCGGCATTGGCCAGCAGCTTGCGATAGACCCCTTCCAGCCGGTCCAGCTCGGCGTTCAGCTTGCCGCGAAACGTGGTCCAGTTGAAATCGCCATCGCCGATATCCCAGCCATAAGAGCGAGCCTCGGACGCCATCTCGCCATATTCCGAGGCAAACACCATCAGCTTTTTCGGAACACAACCCCGGATCACACAGGTGCCGCCATAGCGGTCATCTTCGGCCAGCCCGACCTTGGCCCCGGTTTCCGATGCCGCCACCCGCGCCGCGCGGACCCCGCCCGAGCCACCG
Organism: Microbulbifer sp. S227A; assembly: GCF_049800935.1. NCBI lineage: Bacteria > Pseudomonadati > Pseudomonadota > Gammaproteobacteria > Cellvibrionales > Microbulbiferaceae > Microbulbifer > Microbulbifer sp. S227A. Next base: position 452,988 of record NZ_JBNAFZ010000001.1, read on the forward strand.
CCGATCACGAAGAGATCATAGTCAAAGTTCATCCGGCTGTTCCTTCAATCCGCTGTCTGGTTCTGTCTGTTCCTGGTGCGGGCCACTCTCAGGCCGCGCCCTGCGTCACTTGGTGCAGGTCGACCGCCCCGTCAGCATGTCCGACGATCACGAGATCACACATTTCGATGAACAGGCCGTTCTCGACCACGCCGGGCACCTGGTTCAGCGCCACCGCCAGCGCCGCCGCATCGCCGATCCGTTGCAGGTGCAGATCGATGATATGATTGCCTTCATCGGTGACAAAGGGCGCATCCCCCGTCATGCGCAGCGCAGTACCGCGCCCGCCCACGTCCATGTCGGCCAGCGCCGCCTCGATCAGCTTTTGCGTGCTCTTCAGACCAAATCCGAGCACCTCGACCGGCAGGGGGAACGCGCCCAGGGTCGCGACCTTCTTGGCGGCATCGGCAATCACGATCATCCGGTCACTGGCCCTGGCGACGATCTTTTCCTGCAAATGGGCCCCGCCGCCGCCTTTGATCAGGCTCAGTTCGCTGTCGAATTCATCGGCCCCGTCGATGGTCAGGTCAAGCCAGCCGGCCTCGTCCAGGGTGATCACCTCGATACCCTCTTCGCGCGCCTGCACGGCGGTACGGGTCGAAGTGGGCACGCCGCGAATTTTCAACCCTTCGTCGCGCACCCGCTGGCCAAGGCGCTTGACCAGCCAGGCGGCGGTGCTGCCGGTTCCAAGCCCGACCTGCATCCCGTCCGTGACAAACTCCGCGGCGCGGTTCGCCGCAACGGATTTCGCCTTGTCGGCGGGTGACAGTTCTGCGGTCATCGGCACGTCTCCAGGTCAATTCCCGGCCTTATAGGCGAGTTGTCCGAGAGGGGCGAGGGGCGAAATGCAGCGAACTGTGTTTGGCCGGACCGGGCCGCCATGGTATCCTGCGCCGCAAGCGGGAGGGGACGGGATGCTGAAGTTTGACGCGCAGACGACGCGGTTTCTGGAAGATGCCTATCATGGCAGCGACTTTTCCAGACGACGCCGGATGAGCTTTGACGCCCTTGCCCCCGCGCCGGGCGAGCGCATCGTCGACCTGGGATGTGGCAACGGGTTGCTGACGCTGGAACTGTCGCGTGCGGTTGGCCCCTCGGGGCGGGTTCTGGGTGTGGATGCCAGCGAGGACATGCTGCGCGCCGCCAGGGACCGCTGTGCCGGGCGTGACAATGTCGCGCTGATGCCGGGACACGCCGGGGCCATGCCGCTCGCCGAGCACAGCGCCGACAAGGCGGTGTCGTTGCAGGTGTTCGAATATCTCGACGACCTGCGCCCGGCCCTGTCCGACCTGCATCGCGTGCTGCGCCCGGCTGGCCGCGTGGTCATCTCGGACATGCATTTCGACACGCTGGTCTGGCACAGCGAACACCCAGACCGGATGGCCCGCATGATCCATGCATGGGACGCGCATCTGGCGGAACGCCGGGTGCCGCAGCTGCTGCCCGCCGCGCTGCGCGACAGCGGGTTTCACACGGTGTCGGTGATCCCCCATACCACCTGCGACATCGACCTGCGCCCGGATGGCCTGGCGCAGGTGATGATCCATCTGATGTCCGGCTTTGCGCTCTCGACCGGGGCGATGAGCGAGAGTGAAATCGCGGATTGGGCGCGGGAACAGGCCACATTGGCGCAGAATGGCCGTTTCTGGTTCTCGCTGACCCATTACGTCACGGTTGCAACGCGATCATGAATCCGGGCTACCGTCTGCACTATGCCCCTGACAACGCGTCGCTGATCATCCGGCTCGCGCTGGAAACGCTTGGGATGCCCTACGAGACCGCGCTGGTCGACCGGGCGCAACAGGCACAGCGCGGCGCCGGCTACCTGCGGCTCAATCCCAACGGTCTGATCCCGGTACTGGAAACGTCCGATGGTGCGATTTTTGAAACCGGCGCGATTCTGCTCTGGCTGGCGGATCGTCATGGCAGGGGCGCGCCGCCACCGTCGGATCCGGATCGCGCGGCCTATCTGAAATGGCTGTTCTTCCTGTCCAACACCCTGCATGCGGATATGCGCATCACCTTTTACCCGCAGCTGTATATCGGCAGCGGCGACACGGCCCGGACCACGCTGCGCGAGACTGTGCAGGGGCGGTTGCAGACCCATCTTGAAATTCTTGACGACATGGCCGCGTACCGGCCCGGCTGGCTCTGCCCGGACGCACCCAGCGGGCTGTGCTGGTATCTGGCCTGCCTGTTGCGGTGGATGGCGCTGTATCCGGATGATGGCGACCGGCGCTGGTTCGAACTCGGACGCTGGCCAAGGCTGCACAGCCTGCTTGCGGGGCTTGAAACCCATCCGGCCACCCGTGCGGCGCAGGATGCCGAAGGCCTGGGGCCGACCCCGTTTACCGCCCCGACCCTTGCCCGCCCGCCCGAGGGCAGCGCCACCTGAGCGGCGAAAATGCCATATCGCCCGGCAAAGCGTCGTTTTCCTGTCGTCGCGACCCGGTCGGACATGAGATAGAGCATCAAACAGCACTCAGGCAGGGGATGCATCATGTTCCTTTCGGTTTTCGACATGTTCAAGATCGGCGTCGGTCCGTCCTCTTCGCACACGATGGGACCGATGGTGGCCGCCGCCCGGTTCCTTGACCAGATGCGTGCCTCGCCCTTTGGCTTTGCCGGGCTGCGGGTGTCGCTGCATGGCAGCCTGGCTTTTACCGGGGTCGGCCATGCCACCGACCGGGCCACCATCCTGGGGCTCGCCGGGTTTCACCCCGAAACCTATGACGCAGAGGCCGCCGCCAGGGCGCTGGCCGAGATCAAATCCACCCACCGCATGACCCCCGAGGGGCTGGGCACACTGGCGTTCAACCCGGCAACCGATCTGATCTTTGACTATGACCGCGCCTTGCCCGGCCATGCCAACGGCATGATCCTGATGGCCACCGATGCGCAGGGCGACGTGACCCTGAGCCAGACCTATTATTCCATCGGCGGCGGATTTGTCATGACCGAAGAAGAGCTGGCCGCGGGCAAGGCCACCGATGACGGCGCTCCGGTGCCCTACCCGTTCAAATCCGCCGCCGAGATGCTCGACATGGCGCGCGAGTCGGGTAAGTCCATCGCCGCGATGAAACGCGCCAACGAACTCTCGCGCGGCGGTGCGGACCGGCTTCGCAGCGGCAGCGCGCGGCTGTGGGAGGTCATGAATGCCTGTATCGACCGGGGGCTGACCACCGACGGCATCCTGCCCGGCGGCCTGACGGTGAAACGGCGGGCCAAGGGCATACACGAAGCGCTGCTTGCCGAGCGCGGCATGAACCTGACCGCACCGCATACGATCAATGACTGGATGAGCGTCTATGCGATGGCGGTGAACGAAGAAAACGCCGCCGGCGGACAGGTTGTGACCGCCCCGACCAATGGCGCGGCGGGCGTGTTGCCGGCGGTGCTGCGCTATTATCTCGATCACGTCCCCGGCGCGTCGACCGCACATGTCGAGGATTTCCTGCTGACCGCCGCCGCGATTGGCGGGCTGGTCAAGTTCAACGCCTCGATCTCGGGGGCCGAGGCGGGATGCCAGGCCGAGGTGGGCAGCGCATCCGCAATGGCCGCCGCCGGCCTGTGCGCGGTCATGGGCGGCACCCCGCAGCAGGTGGAAAACGCCGCGGAGATCGCGCTTGAGCATCACCTGGGCATGACCTGCGATCCGGTGCGCGGGCTGGTGCAAGTGCCCTGTATCGAGCGCAACGGCCTGGGCGCGATCAAGGCCGTTTCAGCCGCCAGCCTCGCCCTGCGGGGCGACGGCACCCATCTGGTGCCGCTGGACGCCTGTATCGAGACCATGCGCCAAACCGGAGAGGACATGAGCGAACGCTACAAGGAAACCTCGCTGGGTGGTCTCGCGGTCAACGTGCCCAATTGCTGAACCGCGATTCGCCGAACCCGTGAAACACACTTTCCCGGCATGAGGACAGCGGGCCGCCCTGCCCCGAAACACCCGACCTGCGCCAGTGGCGTTGAGGATTTTCACCTTGCTTACAGATACTTATGAACCACACCCGATCTACTCGCCACATGGTTATGTAACGTTTGGTAAACACAACGTTTCCTTGCATCCTGCCGCCGCGATGCTAGCGTGCTGACCATGTCCACCGACCGGCCCGTTCTGGGCGTTCTCTTGATGCTTGGCTTTTGCATCGTCGCCCCGATGGGCGACGCGGTGGCCAAGCTGCTTGGCCAATCCGTGCCATTGGGCCAGCTGCTCCTCGTGCGATTCGCGGTACAGGCGCTGGTGCTGATCCCGATTGTCTATTTCACCGGCCGGCTCTGGCGGATGCGGGGGCGGGTCCTGGTGCTGACGGTGGTGCGCACGCTGTTGCACATCACCGGCATCGGCGCCATGTTCACCGCCCTGCAATACCTGCCGCTCGCCGATGCGGTGGCGATTGCCTTTGTCATGCCGTTCATCATGCTCTTGCTGGGCAAGTTCGTGCTGGGCGAAGAGGTCGGCAGCCGCCGGTTCATCGGGTGCATCGTCGGCTTTGTCGGGACGCTGATGGTGATCCAGCCGAGCTTTGTCGAAATCGGCTGGCCCGCGCTCTGGCCGCTGGTGGTGGCGATCAATTTCTCGTTCTTCATGCTGGTGACGCGGCAACTGGCCAAGGAGACCGACCCGATCGGGCTTCAGGCGGTCAGCGGTGTGATCGCCACATTCCTGCTGCTGCCTGCCTTGCTGGTAGGACATGCCGCCGGCTGGCCAGGCCTCGCCATGATCCAGCCGAGCGGCACCGAATGGGGCCTGCTGATGGCGATCGGATTGCTGGGAACCGCCGCCCATCTGCTGATGACCTGGTCGCTGCGCTATGCGCCCGCCGCCACGCTTGCCCCGATGCAATATCTGGAAATCCCGGTGGCCACGGCCATTGGCTGGCTGATCTTTCGCGATCTGCCCAACACGCTGGCCAGCGTCGGCATTCTCGTCACCATTGCGGCGGGACTCTATGTCATCATGCGCGAGCAGGCCGTGGCGCGTCAGGTTGCCCGGCAGGCGCGTGACAACGAGACCTTGCCAGCGGAGTGATCACCGACTCGATCGCAGCGCGTGGCAGGATCGCCAGCAGCCCCGGACCGTCAGTTTCAAGCCGCACCTCGCCCAATGCGCGGTTCGATGTGCCGATCCGCCCGGCCGGCTCAAGGGCCAGCCCATCAATCGGCCATTTCAGCCCCTGTGACCGGCCCGCGACCGGTGCCATCGGAAACAGCGACACCACGTCACCCGCCGCCAGCCCGAGAGACAGCGACGGCGGCAGGTGAAAGACGATCTCGGTCGCGCCGATCAGGATACAGCGCATATCGGGAAACCGGGTCAGCCCGTTGAACGCGGCAAGCTGGTGGTCGAGCCGCCCCCCCAGGAACCCCACCGCGAGAATCACCGGCGCGCTGACGCTGCGCAGCGCCTTTTCGAAATCGGTGCTGTCCTGTTCCGCGATCAGGTGCAGCCGGTCGGCGGGAATCCGCGCGCGATCTCGGGGGGTCAGGCTGTCGAAATCTCCGATCACCGCGTGCACGCCATGCCCCCCCGCCAGCGCCGCCCCCGCCCCGCCATCCACCGCAACCAGCATAGGTGCAAGGCGCAGGGCCAACGACATATCCCCCGGACCGATCTCGCCTCCACCAACCAGCGTGATACCGGTATCGCTGTGGATGATGACCTCTTTCATATGCCCGTTAATCCCTTATTTGGAAGGTGACCACATTCTGGCCACAATGAGGTACTGAAATCGGGATCTGGTCTGACCCCGTTTTGACGCCCGCGACAGGGTAAATTAAACCGCGTGATTGTGTAAGGGTGCGCGACACGTCTCTGAGGATGGATGGCATGGCGAACAACAACAAGGTTCTGACGGTATCCTACGGGGCATTTTCATGCACGCTCGAAGGGTTTGACGACTCGGTGGGCACGCTCAAGGAAATCACCGAGTATTTCCGCGCCCTCTCGGCCTCGGACCCCGGATTCGGGGAACACGAAATGCTGCCCGACACGGCGAAACTTGCCCGTATTGCCAGGAACAACGAACCGCGCCCGGTCGACATCCGCACCAGCGAACGGGGCAGCATCCTGCTCCGGGCCGAAGACGCCGAATTCGTGCCCGACCCCGACAGCCTGTCAGAACGGCGGGCGGACCCGGATATCGAGGCCGATCCCGACGGTCTCAGCCTGGCCGAAGTGATGGCCAAGGTTTCGGAACCCGGCGACGCGGCGGATGAGGGCGCCGAGGCCCCCGTCACCGAAAGCGTGTCGGCCAAGCTGCAACGCCTGCGTGCGGTCGTGGCCCAGAACGCCGCAGAGCTTGAGGACGACGACCAGCCCGAAGATGTCGACACGGTGGAAGAATTCTTTGCCGGGTCCTATTCGGAGGATATGGCCGATGCCCTGCGCGACGACGCGGCGGATGCGGACCCGGACGAGGACGACGCCGAAACCGCGCAGGACGAGGAGACCGGCGACGATCAACAGCCGGAGCCTGACGCAGAACAAGCGAAGACGGGTTCAGAGACCGCGATCCAGCCCGAGCCGCAGCCCGATACCTCGTCAACGAACCCCGACGGGTTCGATTTTGTCAAAAGCGTTCTGGACGATGCCTTGCCGCCAGAAGCTGAAGCTGAGGAAGATTATTCGGTCCCCTACCTGTTGAAACCGGAACAGATGATTTCCGCGGGCACCCCTGACCCGGAGCCGCCGCAGGTGGTCAAGGTCAAACGCGCATCGCTCGATGCCGCGGTGGCGGCAGGAGAACTGCGCGAAGCCCCCGACCAGCCAGAGACCCCGCGCGGGCAAAAGAACAAGCTCTTGCTCGGCGGCGATGAGCTGTCCCGGCTGATGGCCACCGCCGAGGCCCGCATGGACGAACCGGAATCGTCAAACGCCCGCGAGACCTATAGCCACCTGCGCGCCGCCGCAGCAGTCAGCAAGGAACGCGGACGCGCCGGATCCGGCGAAGTGCAGGATACCGACAACGCCTATCGCGACGACCTGGCCAGCGCGGTCAACCCGTCCCGTCCGGACCCCGACCGCCCCCGCCGTCCAAGCGATGCCGACGGTGACGCACCGCTGAAACTGGTGCCCGGACTGCGGGTCGACGATAGCGAGGATGCCGCGCAGCGTGGACCGGTACGCCCGCGCCGGGTCTATCCGGCAATGCCCGAATACGCGCGGGACACCGACGACAGCGATACGAGTTTTGCGGAATTTGCCCGAGACCAAGGCGCAACCGAACTGCCCGACCTGCTCGAGGCGGCGGCGGCCTATCTGAGCTTTGTCGAAGGCCGCAAGCAATTCTCGCGCCCCCAGTTGATGAGCAAACTGCGCCAGCTAGACGGCGACGCTTATGATCGCGAAGAGAGCCTGCGCTCATTTGGCAACCTGTTGCGCGCCGGCAAGATCGAGGAAGCCGGCCGGGGGCGTTTCTCGGTATCTGACGAGATCGGCTTCCGGCCCGTAAAACGCGCCGCTGGCTGAACACAGCCCGCATGGCCCAATAGCAAACGGCGGCCCGGTTTCGGAGCCGCCGTCTTTGGTTCAGATCGAAGCGGGCCACGATCGCGGCCCGCCATCACGTGCCGTCAGTGTCCGAACTTGCGGATTTCGCCCGAGGCCAGACGGCTGCTGTAGGAGGCCAGCTCCTTGCGCACGATCTTCATCAGGAAGTAGAGCGCAAACACGTTGACCACCGCCATCGCAAAGATCGCCGCATCCGAGAAGTCGATGACAGGCCCGAGATTGGCCGCAGCACCGATGACCACGAAGACGCAGAAGATCAGCTTGAAGATCAGCTCGGTCGTCTTGCCTTCCCCGAACAGATAGGTCCAGGCCTTGAGGCCGTAATAGGACCAGGAGATCATCGTCGAGAAGGCAAAGAGCACCACCGGGAACCAGCTGATCCCGGAGGCAAAGGCGGCCGAGGTCAGCTGAACGCCCTGCACGCCACCTTCGGTTGCGATCATGCTGCCGTCTTCGGTCAGGATGAACAGACCCGTCGCCGGATCAACCTGCTGAACGCCGGAAATGGTGATCACAAGGGCAGTCATGGTGCAGATGATTACCGTATCGATCAGCGGTTCCAGAAGCGACACGAAACCCTCGGTGATCGGCTCCTTGGTCCGCACCGCCGAGTGAGCGATGGCCGCGGAACCCACGCCGGCCTCGTTCGAGAACGCCGCCCGCTTGAAGCCCTGGATCAGCGCGCCGACCATGCCGCCCGCAACGCCAAGCCCGGTAAAGGCACCGGCAAAGATCTGGCCAAAGGCCCAGCCGATCTTGTCATAATTGACCAGCAGGATGATCAGCGCCGCACCGACATAGAGCAGACCCATGAAGGGCACGACCTTTTCGGTCACGCGGGCAATCGACTTGATGCCGCCGACGATCACCAGGAACACGATGGCCGCAAACACCACGCCGGTGATCCAGCCGGGATAGTTGCCGACAAGACCCGAAATCTGCGCATGCGCCTGATTGGCCTGGAACATGTTGCCGCCGCCAAAGGCGCCGAGGATACAGAAGATCGAGAACAGCACCGCGAGGATCTTGCCCCCCGGCAGGCCCAGCTCGTTAAAGCCCTTGGACATGTAGTACATCGGGCCGCCCGACACCGTGCCGTCGGGATATTCGTTCCGGTATTTCACACCCAGCGTACATTCGGTGAACTTGGACGCCATCCCCAGCAGACCCGCCAGGATCATCCAGAAGGTCGCACCCGGCCCGCCGATACCGACCGCAACCGCAACACCCGCGATGTTGCCGAGACCGACGGTCCCTGACAACGCGGTGGCGAGCGCCTGGAAGTGACTGACCTCGCCGGCGTCGTTGGGATCGGAATAGTCCCCCTTGACCAGCGCAATCGCGTGGCTGAAGAACCGCAACTGCACAAAGGCAAAGTAGAGCGTGAACACGGTGGCCGCGACCACCAGCCACAGCACGATCCACGGGAAATTGGTGCCCGGCAGCGGCGCAAAGATCAGGCTGACAAAGGGGCCGGTTGCCTTGGCAAAGGCGGCATTGACCTTTTCATCGAGCGACATGGCTTCCTGGGCCAGCGCCGGGGCGGCCACGGCAAGTGCGGTGGCGGCGGACAGGATTGTTGTAACTGCGCGTTTCATATGGTGTTCCTCCTATCCGACAACGGTGACCGGGACGCTGGCTTCCATCACCAGGTTTGCCGTCGAGCTGCCAAATATCCGTTGCGAAAGCGAGCGTTCGCTGGACCGGGCGACGATGATCTGTTCTGCCTTTTCCTTGCTGGCCACGTCGTTGAGCGCATCCGCCACGTTGCCATGCCGCACGATGCCGCGCGCGTTCAGACCATCCTTGGTCAGCTGCGCGACCGCCGGTTCGACGATCCGCTCTTTGGCGATGGCGATCTCTTTTTCGCGCCGGTTGTGGCGCTGCTCGTTTTCCTCGGGAGTCTGGAACGAATAGGGGGACCATTCAATGATATAGACCACGAGCAATTCGCACGCGTCCATTTTGCTGGCGAGCCGTGCGGCAAAGTCCAGGGCGCGCTCGCCCGAACTGTGCCCATCAACGCCAACTACCAATTTTGCCGTCATTATATATTACCTCCAGTCCGCGTATCCGCGACGGTGACCAGGTTACGGAAAAGACTTCTCCCCGGTTGGACCCAGGGCCGTCCCCTGATCGGAACACGCGAGTCATAGCTGATGTCTTTCACCTGCGACTATATGCCCGTGTTTCAAAAACGGGACGTGTTTCTTGCGTATTTTGGGTGCAATGGCACAAAAATATGACAATTGCCAAATTCCAAAGCCAACGCCGCGTCAAAGAGACCGAAATTTACGCCAATTTTATCAACTGCTTATTCTGCACGGGTGGGAATCATGCGGGAACGTCAACCGGGTTTGCGATCCCGGCGAAAAAAATTTTTCAAGTTCTGAAAACAAGCGCGGGCCGCCCATCGGGCAGCCCGATTTCCGGTGTTACCGCAAACACCCGGCGCGTCAGGATTTGCCGTTGTCGTTCTGGCCCTGGTCCGGATCGGCCTGGCCGATACCGCGAAAGACGAATTTGAAGGGCAAGGCCCAGACCACGCCCAGCACGATATAGACCAGGAACTCGACCAGTATCGGCGGGCGGTTCAGGCTGTTCATGATGGTGACGGCCACCATGATGTAGATCGGCAGCCCGACCAGCAGGATCACCAGCGCCCACCGGCGGCGCGCCTTGTAGCTGAGACCTTTTTTTGCCGGCTTGCCCATGTCAGTCGGCAAAGGGGTCGGTGACCAGGATGGTGTCATCGCGTTCCGGCGACGTCGAGAGCAGCGCCACCGGGCAATCGATCAGCTCTTCGACACGGCGCACGTATTTGATCGCCGCCGCCGGCAGATCGGCCCAGCTGCGCGCGCCCTCGGTGCTCTCGGACCAGCCGGGCATCTCTTCGTAGACCGGCACACACCGGGCCTGCTGATCGGCGGCGGTCGGCAGATAGTCGAGCCGTTGACCGTCCAGTTCGTACCCCACGCAGATCTTGAGCGTTTCGAACCCGTCCAGCACATCAAGCTTGGTCAGCGAAATGCCGTTGACGCCGCTGGTCGCACAGGTCTGGCGCACCAGCACCGCATCGAACCAGCCACAGCGCCGCTGCCGGCCGGTCACGGTGCCGAATTCATGCCCGCGTTCGCCAAGGCGCTGGCCATCCGCGTCCTGCAATTCGGTGGGGAAAGGCCCCTCGCCAACCCGGGTGGTATAGGCCTTGACGATGCCCAGAACAAAATCGATGGAGCCCGGCCCGATGCCGGTGCCGGTGGCGGCCTGACCGGCGATCACGTTTGACGAGGTGACAAAGGGATAGGTGCCGAAATCGATATCGAGCAACGAACCCTGTGCGCCTTCGAACAGGATGCGCTTGCCCGCCTTGCGCTTTTCATTGAGCACCTTCCACACCGGCGCGGCATATTCCAGGATCGCGGGCGCGATCTCTTTCAGCTGCGCGATCAGCCCGTCACGGTCGATCGGCTCAAGCCCCAGCCCCTTGCGCATCGGGTCGTGGTGCTGCAAGGCGCGGTCCACCCGTGCCTCAAGCGTCGCATCATCCGCCAGGTCCGCAACCCGGACCGAGCGGCGGCCCACCTTGTCCTCATAGGCCGGGCCGATGCCGCGCCCCGTGGTGCCGATCTTGGTGCCCTTGCTGGCGGCTTCCTCGCGGGCGCGGTCCAGCTCGCCGTGGATCGGCAGAATCAGCGGCGTGTTCTCGGCGATCATCAGCGTCTCGGGCGTGATTGCGACACCCTGCTTGCGGATCGAGTCGATCTCATTCAGCAGGTGCCACGGATCAAGCACCACGCCGTTGCCGATCACGCTCAGCTTGCCACCGCGTACCACCCCGGAAGGCAGGGCGTTGAGCTTGTAAACCTCGCCATCGATGACCAGCGTGTGGCCCGCGTTATGGCCACCCTGAAACCGGGCGATCACATCGGCCCGTTCGCTGAGCCAATCCACGATCTTGCCTTTTCCCTCGTCACCCCACTGGGCGCCGACCACAACGACATTGGCCATGTCCGTTCCTTCTATGCGACTATGAAACCCGCGCCGGTATAACGGCGGTCCGCGGTCAGCGAAACCTCAAATTCACACGCGCGCACCGGGCTCAGCGCCCAAGCCGCACCGGCGCTCCATGCGGTGTCGCCAGATAGGCCCGTTCCCAGTCGGCGCGCATCTGCTCGGCCTCGGCACGCCCGGCACTGCCATCCTCTGCCAGCAGGTTTTCCAGGGTCTCGAGCCAGACGGCGAAATAGTCGTCCCCCCCGTCCAGCTCGCGCGCAAGCCCATGTCGCGCCAGATTCGCGCCGAACCGTTCGGCCCAGTCGGCCCATGCAAAATGCCCGGTTTCATTGAGATGCACGGTCAGCGCAAAGGCCTGGGCATGCCAGGGCGCGGAAAACACCGGTTCGGGTCGCTCGCTCATGCGGGCTCCAGGTAGCTTTCCCAGAGATCAAGCGTCACCTCGTCATCGGGATGTTCCGGGTGGCTCCAGAGCTGCGCCGCGCGAAACACCACCGTATAGAGGTGTTGCGGGCACTCGCCAAGGCCGTGGGCGTTGCTGTCGGGGAATACATGCGTGCCGTGATGCATCAGGATATACCCCTGCGCGCCCGCCGCATAGGCCGGCAACCGGGTATGCCCGCCCTCGACGTGCCGGTTGCCCGCCGGGCGCGCGGTCCTGACCGCCTGCCCGCGTTCGAACCGGGGGCGTATTTCGGCCTCCCGATCCGCCGGGCCGCCCGCCGCCAGCACCGAAGCGACCCGCGCCGCCGTCAGCGCCCGCCCCGCGAGATCATGCAAGCCGTCATCCCCCCTGCCCCGCAGATCGTCCCGATCCAGAATTCCCGTGTCGACCAGCAGATCCGCCAGCGCGGCGAGCCATTTCTCGAAATAGGAAAACCGGGCATAATCCTTTGGCGACAATCGCTCGCGCGCATGGCGCGATGTATCCAGGTTCCATTGCCCCAGCGAGCCGGCGGCCAGCGTCAGTGCCAGCGCGCGTGATTGCCACTCGGCCCCGAGCTGCGGAATGCCCTGCGGTTCCGGCACCACGGCACCATCACCGAACCGCCCGCCCATGTCATGTGCGCGGCTCATGCCGTTGCCCTCGCCAGACCGGTGCCGATCATGCTGTCGCGGGTGACCAATGCGGCCAGTTCGGTCTCGGACAGACCTTCGGTTCCCGGCGGACGCATCGGGATCACCAGATACCTGATCTCGGCCGTCGAATCCCAGACCCGCACCGCCATCGTCTCGGGCAGGGTCACGCCGAATTCCGCCAGCACCCTGCGCGGCTCGCGCACCGCGCGGGCCCGATAGGCATCCGATTTGTACCAGCCCGGCGGGATCCCGAGCAGCGGCCACGGGTAACAGCTGCACAGGGTGCAGACCACCATGTTGTGCAGCTCAGCCGTGTTCTCGACGGCGACGATATGTTCGCCCTGCCGGCCAAAGAACCCGAGTTCCGAGATCACTTCTGTCGCGTCCTCGCGCAGGCGGTCGAGAAACGCCGGATCGCTCCAGGCGCGGGCAACGACCCGGGCGCCATTGTTCGGGCCGATGCGGTTCTGGTAGGTGTCGATGATTTCATCCAGCGCGGCGGGATCCACCAGCCCCTTGCGGGTCAGGATGGTCTCGAGCGCCTTGACCCTGAGCGCCGGGTCGGGCGGCAACAGGGCATGCGGGTGTTCCGGGTCGGAATGATCATGTGGCATGGTCCCAGCATGACGACCGGCGGCCCGATTTGTCCAGCCCCCAGATCGTCCCTTGCCCCTCTCGGCAATCTTGCCTACATACCCCCCCGATACACACGCCCTATGCCGCAGGTCCTCATGGAAAACGTCATTCTCATCGTCCACCTGATACTGGCCCTTGGCCTGATCGGAGTCGTGCTCTTGCAGCGGTCCGAGGGCGGCGGGCTTGGCATGGGTGGCGGCGGTGGCGGCGCGATCTCGGGCCGTGCGGCGGCAACCGCGCTTGGCAAGCTGACATGGATCCTGGCGGTCGCGTTCATCTGTACGTCGATCACCCTGACGGTTCTGGCGGCGCAAAAGGCGGCGGGCACCTCGGTCATCGACCGGCTTGGCGGCTCTGCCCCGGCGGCGGAAGAGACCGTTCCCGCGCTGCCGGATGCACAGGATCTGCTGCCGCCCAGCGAAGGCAGCGACGCGCCGCTGGTGCCAAAGGCCGACTAAACCGGCTAACTACAATACCTTGAAGAGAAAGAGAGAACCGTAACAGCATCTTGCGGTTCTCTTGCGCATGACGGGCGAATCCTGTATGGATGAAATCCCGTGATGCATCGGTTTTTCGAACCGTTGCGAGACAGAAACGAAACAGAAATTCGACAGTCACGGGAGCAGCCGAGAGCATGGCGCGTTTTATCTTTATCACCGGCGGTGTTGTGTCTTCACTGGGCAAGGGGCTGGCTTCGGCGGCGCTTGGATCGCTGTTGCAGGCACGCGGTTTCTCGGTCCGGTTGCGCAAGCTCGATCCCTATCTGAACGTCGATCCCGGCACGATGAGCCCGTTTGAACATGGCGAAGTGTTCGTCACCGATGACGGCGCGGAAACCGATCTCGACCTTGGCCATTACGAACGCTTTACCGGCGTCGCCGCCCGCAAGACCGATTCCGTCAGTTCGGGGCGCATCTATTCCACCGTGCTCGAGAAAGAGCGCCGTGGCGACTATCTGGGCAAGACCATCCAGGTCATTCCCCATGTCACCAACGAGATCAAGGATTTCATCTCCATCGGCGAGGACGAGGTCGATTTCATGCTCTGTGAAATCGGCGGCACCGTGGGCGACATCGAGGGCCTGCCGTTTTTCGAGGCGATCCGCCAGTTCAGCCAGGACCGTCCACGCGGGCAATGTATCTTCATGCACCTGACCCTGCTGCCCTATATCAAGGCCAGCGGCGAGTTGAAGACCAAGCCGACCCAGCACAGCGTCAAGGAGCTGCGCAGTATCGGCCTTGCCCCCGATATCCTCGTTTGCCGCTCCGAGGGCCCGATCCCCGACAAGGAGCGCGAAAAGCTGGCCCTTTTCTGCAATGTGCGCCCGGACTCGGTGATCGCGGCACAGGATCTCAAATCGATCTACGAAGCGCCGCTGGCCTATCACCGCGAGGGGCTGGATCAGGCAGTTCTTGATGCCTTTGCCATCACCCCCGCGCCCAAGCCCAACCTCGCCCGGTGGGAAGACGTGGCCGACCGGATCTACAACCCCGAAGGCCAGGTCAAGATCGCCATCGTCGGCAAGTATACCCAGCTTGAGGACGCCTATAAGTCCATCGCCGAGGCCCTGACCCATGGCGGCATGGCCAATCGCGTCAAGGTCCGGATCGAATGGGTCGATGCCGAGATATTCGACACCGAAGATCCGGCCCCCTATCTCGAAGGCTATCACGCCATTCTGGTGCCCGGCGGCTTTGGCGAGCGTGGCACCGAGGGCAAGATCAAGGCCGCCGAGTTCGCCCGCACCCGCGAGGTTCCCTATCTGGGTATCTGTCTCGGGATGCAGATGGCGGTAATCGAAGCGGCCCGCAACGTGGCGGGGCTCAAGACCGCGGGTTCCGAGGAATTCGACCACGAGGCTGGCAAGAAGCGCTTTGAACCGGTTGTCTACCATCTCAAGGAATGGGTGCAGGGCAACCACAAGGTCGAACGCAAGGTCGGCGACGACAAGGGCGGCACCATGCGGTTGGGCGCGTATGACGCGACCCTCAAGGAAGGCTCGCGCGTGTCCAAGGTCTATGGCACCACCCATATCGAGGAACGCCACCGCCACCGCTACGAGGTCGACATCAAGTATCGCGAAAAGCTCGAAGAGGTCGGGTTGCAGTTCTCCGGCATGTCCCCGGATGGGCGGCTGCCGGAAATCGTCGAATGGCGCGATCATCCGTGGTTCATCGGGGTGCAATTCCATCCCGAGCTCAAATCCAAGCCCTTTGCCCCGCACCCGCTCTTTGCCGATTTCGTGCGCGCGGCCAAGGAAACCTCGCGGCTGGTCTGAGGCAGGGATCACAGCAATGCGATTGCCGCGACATTCCCGAGGGTTTAGGGTCTGCGCATGATACGTCTGCTGTCCCTGCTGCTCTGCGTCGCGCCCCTGCCCGCGCTGGCGCATCCCCATATCTTCATCGATACGGGGCTCGAGATCATGCTGGATGATGCGGGGGCGTTGACACAGGTGAAAGTCACCTGGACCTATGACGAGTATTATTCGCTGCTGATCACCGAAGAATTGCAGGTCGACCAGGATTTCGACGGCGTCCTGACCGACGAGGACAAGGCGCGGCTGACCGGTTTCGACATGAACTGGGTGCAGGGCTATAATGGCGACCTTGTTGCCGCGCTGGACGGTGCGCCGCTTGCGCTCTCCGGCCCGCAGGACGCCACCGCCACCTTGCAGGACGGGCGCATCACCACCACCCATGTCCGCAAGGTCACGGACCAGCCCGATCTGGCGGGCCACGTGCTGTCGCTGCACGCCTATGACGAGACCTATTATACCGCCTACGAGGTGTCCTTGCCGGTGCGGATCCTGCCGGCGTCGCTGTGCACGCTCGACAAGATCGCGCCCGATATTGACAGCGAACTGGAACAGATGCGGCAGATGCTGTTGACCATCAATGCCGATGCCGATCTCGAAGAGAATGACATTCCCCTGATCGGCGCCCGGTTCGCCACCGAGATTCGCGTTTCATGCCCAGACTCCTGATCGTTCCTGTTCTGCTGGCGCTGGCCTATGCGCTGTGGCTGTGGCTCAGCGGCGGTTTTGACCAGATCGCCACGCTTGCGGCGCAGGAGCAGCGCGAATTCCAGAACAGCATCGCCCGCACCCTGCGCGCCTTGCGCGGCGGGGGCGAAGGGTCGTTCCTGGTGCTGATGGTCGCCTGTTTCGCCTATGGGTTTTTCCACGCGGTCGGCCCCGGACATGGCAAGGTTCTGATCGGCGGCTATGGCTTGGGGCGCAAGGTGCCGGCGCTGCGGCTGGCGACGATTGGCATGGCCGCCTCGCTGGGCCAGGCGGTGACCGCGGTGGCGCTGGTCTATGCCGGGGTGTTCCTGTTGTCCCTTGGACGCGAGCAGATGGTTGGGCTGACCGAAGACATCATGGCGCCGGCCTCATACGCGGCAATCGCGCTGATCGGGGGCTGGCTGATCCTGCGGGGGCTGCGCCACGCGCGCAAACCCGAGCCCGCCCATGATCATGGCCATGGCCACCATCACGAACACGACCACGGGCATCACGACCACGGGCATGATCACGACGGCGTTTGCGGGTCCTGCGGCCATCGCCACGGCCCGACCCCCGAGGAAGTCGCCAGCGCCCGCACCCTGACCGAGGCGCTTGTCCTGATCGCGGGCATTGCCATCCGGCCCTGTACCGGGGCGCTGTTTGTCCTGCTGATCACCTGGCAGATGGGCATCCCGTTTGCCGGTATCGCCGGGGCCTTTGCGATGGCGCTCGGAACCGGGGCGGTGACGGTGGCGGTCGGGCTGGGCGCGGTTGGAATGCGCGGCGGGCTGATTGCCTCGCTCGCCAATGGCGGCCTTGCGGCGCGGCTGTTGCCGGCGATCGAGATCTTTGCCGGGCTGCTGATCGTGCTGATTGCCGGCGGATTGCTGCTGCGCACGCTGGGCTGATCCGCAGGCGGCGTTTCCCCGGTTGCATGTGACGGAAATCCGCGCGAGTTTCGGCGGAACAACCCAGCAAGGATAACTGTCATGGCCAAGGGATACTGGATCGGGCATGTCGACGTGGACGACATGGACACCTACAAGCAATACATCGCCGCCAACGCCGCGCCCTTTGCCGAGTTCGGTGGCCGGTTCCTGGTGCGCGGCGGCCAGCATCAGGTCCGCGAAGGATCGTCGCGCCAACGCACCGTGGTGATCGAATTCGACAGCTATGACACCGCGCTGGCCTGTTACGAAAGCACCGGATACCAGACCGCCAAGGCCCTGCGCGACCCGGTTTCAATCAGCGACCTCGTGGTGATCGAAGGCTATGACGGCTGATCCCGTGCCGGGCGGCCCGAAAACCGCCGCTTGCCTGCGGGTGCCGCAACAGGCCCCGGCAAGCGATGCGGCATGAACGGGAAACACAATAGGATTCGCTTGGCGAAGCCAGACAGACCGGATAACCTTTGCCAATGTTGAGCAAGCTTTTTGCCGCGTTTCGCGCCAGCAACACCGAAGACCTGCCCGACCCGGACGCCGAACTGGCCCTGGGTGCGCTCTTGGTGCGCGTGGCCAAGTCCGACCAGAATTACCAGGTCGAGGAAATCAGCCTGATCGACCGCATCCTGGCCCGGCTGTTCCAGCATAACGCCATCGAAGCGGCGAAAATTCGCGCGACCTGTGAAAAGCTGCACGCCGCCGCCCCCGAAACCGATACCTTTGCCAAGCTGATCCGCGAGACCACCGGGCTCGAGGAACGTCTGGCCGCGCTGGACGCGCTGTGGGAAGTGGTGCTGGCCGACGGCGACCCCAAGGAAGACGAATTGCGCGTGCTGGAAAGCGCCCGCAAGGCGATGGGGCTGAGCTTTATCGAGAGCAAGGCCGCGCGGGAAAAGGCCGAACAGGCCAATGGGGCGATTTCCTGACCCTGCCCCGCATTCTGCGGTTTGCGTTCGGCGGCGCTTTGCCTATATCTGACACATGTTTGGTGATTTCCTGAAACGGCTGACCCAGCCGGAACCCGCGCCGCTTGCCCATTCGGATGCACGGCTGGCATTGACCGCCCTGCTGGTGCGGGTCGCCCGTTCGGACAACGATTATTCCGCCGCCGAAATCTCGCGGATCGACCGGATCATCGCGGATCGTTATGGCCTGTCGCCGTTTGAAGCCACGAAACTGCGCGGACAGGCGGAAACCCTGGAATCCGAAGCCCCCGACACGGTGCGCTTTACCCGGGCCATCAAGGATGCCGTTCCTTACGAGGATCGCCGCTCGGTTGTGCAGTCCTTGTGGACCGTGGTTCTGGCCGATGGAGAACGCGCCGAAGAAGAGGACGCGCTGCTGCGGCTGGTAGCGAGCCTGCTGGGTGTCAGCGATGTGGATAGCGCGATGGCCCGGCAACACGCCGAGAAATCATGATTGCATACCTGGGCATGTATGACATGCCCGCGCTTCGCCCCGCCAATGACCGGTTCTGGGACAGGATCAGGGTGCGCCTGGGATTTGGCCCCGAGCGGCTGACCCGTGATCCGGACCCCTGGGAAATCTGGCAATCGGCCGACCTGCTGTTGGCGCAAACCTGTGGCATGCCCTATCGCACCCGGCTACATGATGCGGTGTCGCTGGTGGCGACGCCGGATTATGGCTTGGCCGGCTGCCCGCCCGGCTATTATCACTCGGTTCTGATCGCCCATGCCCATGCTCCGGGCGAGCAACCGCAGGATTTCGCGGGGCAAAGGTTTGCCTATAACGAAGCCTTGTCGCAATCGGGCTGGGCAGCGCCGATCAATCACATGAACGGCCTCGGGGTCACTTTTGCCACCCATATCAAGACCGGGGCCCACGCGGCCTCTGCCCGCGCGGTTGCCGAAGGGCGGGCCGACATTGCCGGAATCGATGCGGTAACATGGGCGCTGCTCTGCGAGCATGACCCGGTTGTGGGCGCCCTCAAGGTGGTCGGGACCACCCCGCCAACCCCCGGCCTGCCCCTAATCACCGCGCGGGATCGCGACGTCGCGCCAATTGCCGCCGCGATCCGGGCCGCCATCGGCGATCTTGCCACGCAAGACCGCGCCGCCCTGCACATCAAGGGGTTGATTGATATCCCGGCCACCGCATATCTGGCGGTTGCCAATCCGCCTGCACCTTGATCACAGGCGGGTTCCCCTTCGTCAAATCGGGCGATTCCATGCGGCCTGCCGGCGATTGCGCATTGCATTGAACGGAAATTTCATTCCTACTGCCGTACTGAAACCGCCACAATCACCGGATCACACGTGCAAGCCCCCCCTTCCGTCATCGAAATCAAGAACCTGCACAAGAGCTATGGCGAGCTGGAAGTGCTCAAGGGTGTGGACATCAATGCCCGGCGCGGCGATGTCGTATCGCTGATCGGGTCGTCGGGATCGGGTAAGTCCACCCTGCTGCGCTGTGCCAACCTGCTGGAAGACAGCCAGCAAGGCGACATCCTGTTCAAGGGCGAACCGGTGCTCTGGAAAGGGGATTCCCATCATCGCCGCCCCGCCGACGCCAGGCAGGTCCTGCGCATCCGCACCAACCTGTCGATGGTGTTCCAGCAGTTCAACCTGTGGTCCCACATGTCGATCCTGCAAAACGTAATGGAAGCCCCGGTAACGGTTCTGGGCCGGGACAAGGCCGAGGTCGAAGCGGCGGCGCGCCAGTATCTGGACAAGGTCGGGATCGGCAACAAATGCGATGTCTATCCGGCGCAGCTTTCGGGCGGGCAACAACAACGCGCCGCCATCGCCCGCGCCCTGTGCATGGAGCCCGAGGCGCTGCTGTTTGACGAACCCACATCGGCACTTGACCCCGAGCTGGAGCAAGAGGTGGTCAAGGTCATCAAGGACCTGGCCCGCGAGGGGCGGACCATGCTGATCGTGACCCACGACATGAAGCTGGCCCATGACGTGTCCGACCACGTGGTGTTCCTGCACCAGGGCCTGATCGAAGAACAGGGGCACCCGGATGAATTGTTCGGCAACCCCAAATCCGAACGCCTGCGCGGGTTCCTGTCTGCAACCCACGCCGCGTAAACAAGAAAAGCCAAGGGAGTACCATCAATGAAGCACCTGATCCTGAGCGCCGCCGCGCTGGCCGTGACCGCCGGCATGGCGATGGCCCAAGACAAGACCATCCGCATGGGCACCGAGGGGGCCTATCCTCCGTACAATTTCATCAACGACGCGGGCGATGTCGACGGCTTTGAACGCGAGCTGGGCGACGAGCTGTGCAAACGTGCCGCGCTGACCTGTGAATGGGTCAAGAACGACTGGGATTCGATCATCCCCAACCTGGTGTCCGGCAACTATGACACCATCATGGCCGGCATGAGCATCACCGACGAGCGTGACGAGGTGATCGACTTTACCCAGAACTATTTCCCCCCGACCGCCTCGGCCTATGTTGCCGCCTCTGACGGGGTCGACGTGATCGGCGGCGTTGTCGCCGCGCAGACCGCGACGATCCAGGCCGGGCATGTCGCCGCGAGCGGTGCCACGCTGGTCGAATTTGCCACGCCCGAAGAAACCGTTGCCGCCGTGCGCAACGGCGAGGCCGACGCGGTGTTTGCCGACCGCGACTATCTGGTGCCGCTGGTCGAGGAATCCGGCGGCGAGCTGGTCTTTGTCGGCGATGAAGTACCGCTTGGCGGCGGCATCGGCATGGGCCTGCGCGAAAGCGACAGCGAACTGAAGGAAAAGTTCGACGCCGCCATCACCACGATGAAGGAAGACGGCACGCTGAACACCATGCTGAAAAAGTGGTTCGGCGACGACACCACGACCTACTGACACCCGAGCATCAGGCCCGCCAT
Organism: Microbulbifer sp. S227A; assembly: GCF_049800935.1. Lineage (NCBI taxonomy): Bacteria > Pseudomonadati > Pseudomonadota > Gammaproteobacteria > Cellvibrionales > Microbulbiferaceae > Microbulbifer > Microbulbifer sp. S227A. The sequence goes on from NZ_JBNAFZ010000001.1 coordinate 474,053, forward strand.
CCCGGCGGGCCTGACCCCGGACCGCGGCATACCTCATGTTCTCTTATTGCAGTGACCCCGACACGCTTGGCACGCTCGCCTGGTTCTCGTGCTACCTGACGACCGGCGTGCACATGTCGTTCTACGTGGCCTTTTTCAAGGTCCTGCTGTTGCTGGCGATCACGGCACCGGTTGCGCTCGGGTTCGGATTTCTTGGCGCGATGGCGGCCCGGTCCCGCATCGCGCCGCTGCGCTGGCTTGGCAAGATCTACATCGCCATCGTGCGGGGCGTGCCCGATATCGCGTTTTTCCTGTTTTTCGTGATCGCGCTGGATCAGGCAGTCGAATACCTGCGGCACCGGGTCATCTGCCCCGACTGGGACCAGCCGGTCCGGCAAGGCTCGGATTTCGTGGTCTGCCAGGCCGCCAAGATGCCGCTGGGCAATGCGCCGCAATATATCCACGAAACCTATGGTTTCTTTTTGGCCGTCTTTACCTTTGCCATCGTCTTTGGCGCCTTTGCCGCCAACGTGCTGTATGGCGGCATGCGCGCGGTTCCCAATGCACAGCTTGAAACCGCCGAAGCCTATGGCATGACCCACCGCCAGACCTTCTGGCGCGTGCTTGTGCCGCAAATGTGGGTTTTTGCCCTGCCCGGCCTGTCGAACCTGTGGATGGTGCTGATCAAGGCAACGCCGCTGCTGTTCCTGTTGGGGATCGAAGACATCGTGTACTGGGCGCGGGAACTGGGAGGCACCAAGACCAGCAAATTCACCGATTATCCCCATGGCGACTGGCGCATGTGGTATTTCCTGTTCCTGCTGATCTTCTATCTCGGCTTCACCCGGGTTTCCGAAATCGCGCTGGAACGTGTGATGAAGCGCCTGACGCATGGACAGGCAACCTCGGGCGGCGAAGCCCAGAGAAAGGCGGCCACCTGATGTCGTCTTGCCAGCAAACCATCCAGGACTATGCCCTGCGCTCGGTCGGGTTCGGCGAGCGCCTGCTGCCACGCGAAGGCTTCACCCTATGCGAGCAATTCACCCTGATCGGTTCGGGGATGATCTGGAACGTCTATTTCGGGATCATGGCGCTGACCATCGGTTTCTTCCTCGCCACCGGGCTGGCCGTGGCCAAGGGCGCGGGCTCGCGCTGGATTCGCAAACCGGCGGAATGGTTCATCTTCGTCTTTCGCGGCTCGCCACTGTTCATCCAGTTCTTCTTTGCCTATTTCCTGTTTCTCAGCCTCAAGAGCAGCTACCCCGCCTTTGGCGCCTTTACCGCCGCGTGGCTTGGCGCGCTGATCGTGCTGTTCCTGAACACCGCCGCCTATACGGGCGAAATCTTCTATGGCGCGCTGCGCTCGATCCCCAAGGGCGATACCGAGGCCGCCGACGCCTATGGCATGACCGGCTGGCCTCGGTTCAAACGCATCATCTGGCCCACCATGCTGCGCCTGGCCTGGCCCGCCTATACGAACGAAGCGATCTTTCTGTTTCACGCAACAACGCTGGTGTTCTTCTCTGGCTTTCCCGCATGGCAACAACGGGGCGACGCGCTCTATTACGCCAGCTATTTCGCCGACAAGACCTTCAACCCGTTCATCCCCTACCCGATCCTCGCGGGGTATTTCATCCTCGTGACCCTGATCATCGTGGCGGTGTTTGGCCTGATCGGCAAACGGCTCAACCGCCACCTCCCCGCCGAACGCCGCCCCCGCCCCCGCTTCCGCACCACCCTGATCCGGTGAGGGAAGGAACGAAGACCTCGCACCATATGCCGACCTCGGACCCCATAAACATTGACGCGAGACAATTTAGAAGATTACGTCTGCTGCTCCAACCAGTGTTCGGCTGTTTCGCGAACCTCGTTTGGAATATCAGTCGCTCTCCGCGTCGCGAGGCACATCAGCACGCACTTAAAGATTGTCTCGAAAGCGAGAATTTCGCCATCTGACCTGAACAATTGATGTCTGAATGTCATGGACTTGGAACCCATCCCCATCACAGTGGTTTCCAACTTTATCGCGTCACCGGCAAGCAACTCAGCGTGAAAGTCGCTTTGAGCATTGACTACTGCGAATGAGAGCCGTCGACCGTCTCGCATATCATTTGCCGTCAGCCCCATTCTCGACTGGATTGCGAATACACCATCAGAACAGGCTGCGAAGTAGCGGGAAACGTTCATATGGCCAAGAAAATCGCAATCAGACGGATCTACCACTGAACAAAAAGAAGTCATCGCCGGCATGAATATCCTCCACGAATTTGTCCAACGATCATAACAACAACAAACACATTGCACAAAGAACCCTTAGGATTCGAAACCTACATCTTCTTGCTCTCCTATCCAGGTCGCCCATTCCGGCTGGCAGGAACACAGCGGATAGGTGGAGTTGCAATCCCATTCTGCCTGACGGTGTTAACGGAAGACCCAGTCTCCATAGGCAAGTCATGGCTCCATAATTTGATCAAATTCACATGACAGGCGCGGTTTCTTGCGGTACAGCTTGCCTCATAACTCCCGTTTCCCATCAGGATGGTCTTCATGGATCTTCGCGCTTTTCCAACCTTTCGAATCGCGGCATGCGATCTTAATGGACAGATGAGAGGGAAACGCGTTCCGGCGTCATTTGCCGAAAAGCTCGACAAGGGCGCCATTCGCATGCCCTATTCCGTGCTCAACGTCGACCTGTGGGGCGCCGATATCGAAGACAGTCCGCTGGTCTTTGAAAGCGGCGATGCCGATGGCATCCTGCGCCCGACCGAGCGTGGTCCGGTGCCGATGCCGTGGCTGGCCAAGCCCTCGGCGCTGGTGCCGATGACCATGTATACCGAACGCGGCGCGCCGTTTTCCGGTGATCCGCGCCATGCGCTGATCTCGGTGCTCGACCGCTATGCGGCGCGGGACTGGCGCGTGCTTGCGGCCACCGAGATGGAGTTTACGCTGGTCGATGACAGCGGCATGGCCCCGACCGCGCCGCTGAACCCGGTCACCGGCCGCCCCCTGTATGGCGAGGCGATCCTGTCCCTGTCGCAGATGGATGCGTTCGACGATTTCTTTACCGCGCTCTATGATGGCTGCGAAGCCATGGGCATTCCGGCGCAAACCGCGATTTCCGAAAGCGGCATCGGCCAGTTCGAAGTCAACCTGAACCATCAGGACGCGCTGCGCGCCGCCGATGACGCGTGGCTTTTCAAGGCTTTGGTGCGCGGTATCGCCCGCCAGCACGGGTTTGCCGCGACCTTCATGGCCAAGCCCTATTCCGATGATGCGGGCAACGGGATGCACGTGCATTTCTCGGTTCTGGATGCTGAGGGCAACAACATCTTCAACAATGGCGAGGCCAAGGGCAGCCCGGTCTTGCTGTCGGCGGTGGCCGGCTGCATCGCGGCGATGCCACCCAGCACGCTTATCTTTGCGCCGCACGGCAATTCCTATGACCGGCTGGTGCCCGGTGCCCATGCCCCGTCCAACGCCGCCTGGGCCTATGAAAACCGCACCGCCGCGATCCGCATTCCCGGTGGCCCGCCCGCCGCGCGGCGCATCGAACACCGGGTGGCGGGCGGCGACATCAACCCGTATCTGGTGCTTGGCGTGATCCTTGGCGCGGCCCTTACCGGGATCGAGGATTCAATGACGCCCCCCACACCGGTCACCGGGAACGCCTATGAAATCCGCGGGCTGCCGCATCTCGCGCCGAGCTGGGACGCGGCGATCGACGCCTTCGAAGCCGATCCGCTGATCGCGCGCATATTCTCGCCGCAGCTGATCCGCAACCTGGTGATGACAAAACGGCAGGAGCGCGAGGTATTTTCCCGTCGCGCCCCCGAAACACATTGGCTCAGCTACCTCGAGTCGGTCTGACCCCTCTTGCCGGGGCACCGGGCGGGTGCTATCCTGAATTTGATCAAATCCCTGGTGAACCATGAAAATCGGCATCCTGCAAACCGGACACGCGCCAGACAGCCTGCTGGCGTCCACCGGCAATTATGACTCGATGTTCCAGACCCTTCTGGACGGGCATGATTTCGACTTTGTCAATTTTGCCGTTGTCGACAACCAGTTCCCCACCGGGGCGGATGACGCCGATGGCTGGCTGATCACGGGGTCCAAGCACGGGGCCTATGAGGATCATCCGTGGATTGCGCCGCTCCAAGAGTTGATCCGCGATATCGTCGCCAGGGGCCTGCCGCTGATCGGAGTGTGTTTCGGCCACCAGGTCATCGCCCAGGCCCTGGGCGGCAAGGTCGAGAAATTCGCGGGCGGCTGGGCCGTGGGCGCGACCGAGTATGACCTGGGCGGCGAAACCCTGACCCTGAATGCCTGGCACCAGGACCAGGTGGTCGAGCTGCCCGAGGGCGCGCGGGTGCTCGCCTCGAATGACTTCTGCAAAAACGCGATCATTGCCTATGGCGATACGGTCTGGACGGTCCAGCCGCATCCCGAGTTCGGCAGCGATTTCATCGATGGGCTGATCCGCACACGCGGCAGGGGCGTGGTGCCCGATGACCAGCTGGCGGCGGCAACAAGGCGCTTGGCGGATCCGGTCGACAATGACAGGATCGCGGCGCAAATGGCCGCGTTCTTCAAGAAGGGACACAGCAGATGACCGACCTGAGCGACCGCCTGCCCGACGCCGCGCGCAGCTATCTCGAGGGGCGGCGGCTGGACGAGGTGGAGTGCATCATTTCCGACCTGCCCGGCATCGCGCGGGGCAAGGCGGTGCCCGCCAGCAAGTTCGCCAAGCAGGATTACTTTCACCTGCCCGACAGCATCTTTTACCAGACCATTACCGGCGATTGGGGCGAAGCGGCGGGCGAGGACGGCTTCATCGAAAAAGACATGATCCTGCGCCCGGACATGACCACCGCGACCGCGGCCCCCTGGACCGGCGACTGGACCTTGCAGGTGATCCACGACGCCTTTGACCGCAAGGGCAACCCGGTGCCCTGTTCCCCGCGCAACGTGTTGAAGCGGGTGGTCAAGCTCTACGAGGACCAGGGCTGGAAACCCGTGGTGGCGCCCGAGATGGAATTCTACCTGGTGGCGCGCAACGTCGATCCGGCCAAGCAGATCGAGCCGATGATGGGCCGCTCTGGCCGGCCGGCGGCGGCACGCCAGGCCTATTCGATGACGGCGGTGGACGAATTCGGGCCGGTGATCGACGACATATACGACTTTGCCGAAGCGCAGGGGTTTGAAATCGACGGCATCACGCAGGAGGGCGGCGCGGGTCAGCTTGAGATCAACCTGCGCCACGGGCATCCGGTCAAGCTCGCGGACGAAGTGTTCTATTTCAAGCGGCTGATCCGCGAGGCGGCGCTGCGCCACGATTGCTTTGCCACCTTCATGGCCAAGCCCATCGCCGAGGAACCGGGCAGCGCGATGCATATCCACCACTCGATCCTTGATGCGGACAGTGGCAAGAACCTGTTTTCCGGACCGCAAGGGGGCGAAACCGACGCGTTTTACCATTTCATCGGCGGGATGCAGCATCACCTGCCCTCGGCCATCGCGGTCATGGCCCCCTATGTGAACAGCTATCGCCGCTATACCCGCGATCACGCCGCGCCGATCAACCTTGAATGGGGCCGTGACAATCGCACAACCGGCATCCGCATCCCCCTGTCCGGCCCCGAAGCGCGGCGGGTGGAGAACCGGCTGGCCGGGATGGACTGCAACCCGTATCTGTGTATCGCGGCCTCGCTGGCCTGTGGCTATCTCGGGATGATGCATGAGCGCCGCCCGCACAAGCAATTCCGGGGCGATGCCTATGAGGGCGAAGAGGACATCCCCCGCGTGATGGGCGAGGCGCTGACCCTGTTCGAGAATGCCGCCGACCTGCATGCGGTGCTCGGCGAGGAATTTGCCCGTGTCTACAGCATTGTCAAGCGCGCCGAATACGAGGAATTCCTGCAAGTGATTTCGCCGTGGGAACGCGAGCATCTGCTGCTGAACGTCTAGTGGGCCCACTGGCACCGTGAGGTCATCATGAACCTGCTGTTCTCAAACGACCGGCGCGGCGAATTCCCCCAAAGCTGGTATGCCGCGACCGCACATGATGCCGCCCGCCACGCCCCCCTGCGCGGCGAAACCCGGGCCGATGTCTGTGTGGTCGGGGCCGGTTATACCGGCCTGTCCGCGGCGCTGCATCTGGCCGAGGCGGGAATGGATGTGGTGCTGCTTGACGCGCATCGCATCGGGTTTGGGGCCTCCGGGCGCAATGGCGGGCAGCTGGGCAGCGGCCAGCGCATGGATCAGGACGGGCTAGAACGCCTGCTTGGCGAGGGCGAGGCACACAAGCTCTGGCACCTGGCAGAGGATGGCAAGGCCCTGGTGAAATCCCTGATCGCGCGCCATCAGATCGCCTGCGATCTGAAACCGGGGGTGGCCCATACCGCCAGCTCGGGGCGCGACGTTGCCGAGTTGCACCGCTATGCCGAGCATCTCGAGGCGCGCTATGGCTATGATCAGATCGAGCTTCTGGACGCCGCCGCCTGCCACGGGCTCTGCCCCTCGCCCGCCTACAAGGGCGGCACGCTGGACTGGGGCGCGGCACATCTGCATCCGCTGAACTATGCGCTTGGCCTCGGACGGGCGGCGGCAGCGGCGGGCGTGCGCATATACGAGGAAAGCCACGTTCACCATATCGCCGAAGGCCGGCCCGCAACCGTGCAAACCGACAAGGGCCGGGTGATCGCCGATCATGTGATCCTGGCCTGCAACGGCTATCTCGGCGGGCTGAACCGCAGGGTCGCCGCGCGGGTGATGCCGATCAACAATTTCATCATCGCAACCGAACCGCTTGGCGCCGAAACCGCGCGGATTCTGACCCGGGATGTGGCGGTCGCCGACAGCAAGTTTGTGGTGAATTACTTCCGGCTGAGCGCCGACGGCCGCCTGCTTTTTGGCGGCGGCGAAAGCTATGGCTATACCTTCCCCGCCGATATTGCCGCCGTCGTGCGCAAACCGATGACCGAGATCTACCCGCACCTTGGCGATGTCGCGATCGAATATGCCTGGGGCGGGACCCTGGCGATCACCATGAAGCGGATGCCATTTCTCGCGCGGCTCGGGCCGAACATGCTGTCGGCTTCGGGCTATTCCGGGCACGGGGTCGGCACCGCAACCCATGCCGGGCAATTGATGGCCATGGCCGTGCGGGGCGAGGCCGAGGGGTTTGACACCATGGCCCGCGTTCCCGCGCCGGCGTTTCCGGGGGGCGCGATGCTGCGCTCGCCGCTGCTGGTGCTGGCAATGACCTGGTACAGCCTGCGCGACCGCCTGGGTACCTGAACCACCAACCGCGCAACATGCCCCCGTGATCGAGCCCCGCCGCATTGCGAACGCGGGCCGCGACCGACAGGCACGCCGGCAAAGCCCCCAAGGCGGGGTTCCGCCGGGCAGGCCCGATTTCCTATTGGCAGTCTTCGTCAACTGATTTAGTAAAGCCACAGGTTAAGTTAAGGAAATCGAAATATGACCTTGCCACCGAACGTCCATGACGCAGAACCCATCCCGCAATCAGCCCGTGACGCCATCGACGCGTTGATGCAGTCGGGCGACCTTTTTCGCTATACCGCGCCTGCCGACGCGCCGGTCGCGCTGCTCGAAGCCGAATTTGCCGCACAATTGGGCAGCAAATATGCGCTGGCGGTGTCGTCCTGCTCGGCGGCGCTGTTCCTGTCGCTCAAGGCGCTCGACCTGCCCCGCGACGCGCGGGTCCTGATCCCCGGCTTTACCTTTGCGGCGGTCCCGTCATCGGTGATGCACGCGGATTGCACACCGGTTCTGTGCGAAGTGGGCGAGAATTACCGTATCGACATCGCGGATTTTGAAGCCAAGCTCGCCGATGTGCAGGCGGTCATCATCAGCCACATGCGCGGACATACCAGCGACATGGACGCTATCATGGCGCTATGCGACGCGCGCGACATTCCGGTGATCGAAGATGCGGCGCATTCGCTGGGCACCACGTGGAACGGTCGCAACATCGGCACCATCGGCCGGATCGGCTGTTTCTCGTTCCAGTCCTACAAGATGATCAACGCCGGCGAAGGCGGCATCCTCATCACCGACGATGCCGATCTGGTGGCGCGTGCGGTGATCATGTCGGGGGCTTATGAGCACAACTGGCAAAAACACAGCGGATCATCGCCCAAATTGCAGGCCGCCTTTGCCCGATGGCAGAACCGGCTGCCACTTTATAACCTGCGGATGAGCAACCTTTCCGCCGTGGTTGTCCGTGCCCAGATTCCGGAACTGGACCGGCGGGTGCGTGATGGATTGGCGAACCACGACCACGTGGCCGCGCGGCTGAACGCCTCCCCGAATATCGAGGTGCCCGCGCCCTTGCCACAAGAAGTCCGCGCGCCGGATTCGATCCAATTCAACCTTGTCGCCATGGACGAATTCGAAATTCTGTCCTTTGCCGCCGCCGCCGAGGCGCGTGGGGTCAAGGTACAGATATTCGGTCAGAGCGCGGACAATGCCCGGGCCTTCTGGAACTGGCAGTTCATCCCCGACCTGCCGGAGCTGCCCCGCACCCGCGCCATGCTGATGCGCGCCTGCGACGTGCGCCTGCCCGTACGGCTGAGCAAGGCCGAGTTGAACGTCATTGCCGACATCATCCTGGGCGCGGTCGAGGATGTGATGGGTCCGGTTGCCGCTTACGGAACCTGATCACCCCGCATGGCGGAACCCCGGCTGGCCCCCATGGCCAGCCTGCCGCTTTCCGTTGCGCGCGGGGTTATTTGAGCTTGGACAGCTTGTTCTGAAGGTCGGCGAGCTGTTTCTTGATGTCTTCGAGATTCTCGGAGGCATCGTTGCCCTTGGAATCCTCGGCCAAAGGGCTGTTCCATGATCCGCCCATGCCACCGGTCATCGCCTTGAGGAACGCGGCCTGCTGCGCCTTCATCGCCTCGAAACCGGGCATCTTGGACATCGGGTTCATCGCCGACATGTTTTCCATCATCTTGGCCTGGTTCTCGCGCAGCATCTCGAACGAGCTTTGCAGGAACTGGGGCATCATGCCGCCGCCCGGCACCATGTAGCTGCGCACCAGGTCATTCAGCACCGTCACCGGCAGCACGTTCTCGCCCCGGCTTTCATGCTCGGCAATGATCTGCAACAGGTACTGACGGGTCAGATCATCCCCCGACTTGAGGTCAACGATCTGAACCTCGCGCCCGTCGCGAATAAAGCTCGCGATATCCTCCAGCGTGACATAGTCGCTGGTCTCGGTGTTATACAGCCGACGACTGGCGTATCGCTTGATAAGAAGGGGTTTTTCCATTTCCGCCACCGATCGTCCTCCCGAGACATGATGCATTGCAGAAAAGCCTATGCGAGTGCAGCACAAAAAGAAAGACCGCGCGGATCGGCATGGGAAATCTAAATTGGATCAGGCGCAAATTGCCGGCCTGATGCGGCCCGGCGACAGCCAGGCAAAAAAATGGGGACAGGTCTTGCGACCTGTCCCCGCGATTGCACCGGTTGGGAGGAGTTGGCGCAAATCGTAGCGTGCGCGCCTTACTTGGCGGCTGCTTTCTTGGCCGCAGCGGTCACGTCGCTGGTGGCTTTTTTGACGGCAGCAGTTGCATCTTCGGTGATGTCTTTGCCAGCGGCCATCAGCAGCTCGACGGTTTCGGTCTGAACTTTTTTCGCGATTTCGGCGAAGGCGGCCAGGTTTTCGGCAGCAACTTCAGCGGAAGCCGAAGCGAAATCGGTTGCGGCTTTGGCGTAGTCGGCCGGCTCGGCTTTCGCTTTGGAAACTTCACCCAGCTTGGCGATGGTGTCTTTGGTCCATTTGCTGGACAGCTCGGCCGATTTGGAAGCAGCGTCCAGAGCAACTGCGGACAGTTTCTCGTTCAGGGTCGCCTGGGTTTTGAAGGCTTCTTCCATTGCTTTGGTGTCAACGGGGAAGCTGCCCATCATGTCTTTCATGACGGCGGTGAAATCTTGGGTGTTTGCCATTGTCCTAATCCTTGCTTGTCTGACCGGGACGATCCCGTGTCTGTCTGCTGAGGACAATATGTATGCTGCGACGCGGCATTTCAACATTTTTTTGCTGCGCCGCAGCATAATTTTTATTTCCCTGACTTATCAGGCATTTGCCTTGATCTTCACATAGGTGCCCGGAGCCTGCGCAAGCGATGGGCGAGTCGAATCATGGATTTCGCGTGCTGGCACCTGCTTGCCAGAACGCTTTTTCAGCCAGCTTTCCCACCGCGGCCACCAAGAGCCGTCATGGCGTTGCGCGCCGGACATCCAGTCAGTGTCGGACAGCTTGAGATCCGAGTTGGTGTAATGCCCGTACTTGTTCTTGCTCGGCGGGTTCACGATGCCGGCGATATGCCCGGATTCCGAAACGATGAACTCCTTGCTGCGCGATCCCATCATCTGGACCCCGCGATAGCAGTCTTTCCAGGCCGCGATGTGATCCGTCTCGCAGGTCACCGCGAACAGCGGCACGTCGACATCCGAGATCCTGAGCGTGTGCCCGGCCAGATCGAAACCGCCCTGGGTGAACTCGTTGCGCTGGCAAAGGCCGCGCAGATATTGCACCGACATCTTGGCCGGCAGGTTGGCCCCGTCGCCGTTCCAGTAGAGCAGGTCGAAGGCCGGCGGCGCTTCGCCCATCATGTAGCTGCGGATGGCGGGTTTATAGACCAGGTCATTGGAACGCAGGAAGCTGAAGGTGCGCGCCATGATATATGAGGGCAGCACCCCCTTGTCCTTTACCTCGGCCTCGATCCCGTCGATGAAATCATCCGACAGGAAGGGCGTGAACTCGCCCTGGTCGCCAAAATCGGTCAGCGCGGTGAACAGCGTGGCGGATTTTACCGATTTGTCGCCCCGCTGTTTCAACAGCGACAGCGACAGCGACAGGGTCGTTCCAGCGATACAATACCCGACCGCGTTCACCTGGCTCGTACCGCAGATGGCCTTGACCTCTTCGATCGCCGCCAGATAGCCGTCCTGGATGTAATCCTCCAGCCCGGTGTCGGAATAGCTGGCATCCGGGTTGATCCAGCTGACCACGAACAGGGTATAGCCCTGCTCGGTAATCCACTTGATCAGGCTGTTCTGCGCCTTGAGATCCAGGATGTAGAACTTGTTGATCCAGGGCGGAAAGATCACCAGCGGGATTTCATGCACCGTGTCAGTCACCGGCTTGTACTGGATCAGCTCCATCATCCGGTTGCGGTACACCACCTCGCCGGGCGTGGTGGCGATATTGCCGCCCAGCTCGAACGCCTTTTCGTCGGCCAGCCGCACAACCAGCTCGCCGTTGTTCGCCTCGAGATCGGAAATCAGGTTCTCAAGCCCCGCCACCAGCGACTTTCCATCGGTCTCGATAGCCTTTTCCAGCGCATCCGGGTTGGTCGCGAAGAAATTCGTCGGTGCCATCATGTCGACGATCTGGTTGGCGAAATAGGTCAGGCGCTGTTTCTCTTTGCGGTCCATGTCCTGAACGCTGTCGACCGATTGCTTGATCGCCTCGGAATTGATCAGGTATTGCTGCTTGAGAAAGTTGAAATACGGGTGCTTGTCCCACAGCGGGTTGGAAAACCGGCGGTCCTGCGGCCCCGGGTCTGCCGGCGCGGCGAGTTTCCCCTTGGCGAGCGTCTCCTGCACCTCGGCGAAATGCTTGAGCGATTTCCCCCAATAGGCGACCTGCTGCTCGATCATCTTGGACGGGTTCTGCATCGCATCCGACCAATAGGCGGTTGCCGCTTTTGCAAACAGATCCTGTTTCGGCGCGTCCAGCGCGGCGTTGTGGCCGCTCTTGTGGGTCATGACCTCCATCAGACGCCGGGACAGGTTTTCAATTTTCTCCAAATTTTTCTGGAACTTCTCCAAGTGCTCACCGGATTTTTCGGTTGCGCCGTCTTGCTTGGTTGTCATTTTAAGGAATACCTCGTAATCTTGCTGCTGTGCAGAATAGCGTCGCCGGTTTCGGGGGGCAAAGCGACGAATGGTCCGACCCAAATTTGGGTCGTTTTAAACACTTGGAGTCCCGAAATGCGCTACATGATAACCTACGATTTGATGGAGGCGACTCGCAACACCAACCAGTGGATGGGCGCGTCTGCCCTGGCCCTTGCATCCTATCCGATATTCAGCATGATTCCAAATCCCGCGCTGAACTGGATGGCGGCATGGGGGGATGTCACGGAACGCACCTTTCAACGTATGGTTGTCAAGCCCGACTGGGGTATCCGCACTTTCACCTGCGAAGACGGCAAGGATCACCTGGTCAATATCGAAACCGTGGTTGAACGCCCCTTTGGCGACCTGATCCATTTCAAGGTGACGGGCCGCGAACCCAGCCCGCGCAAGGTGCTGCTTGTTGCGCCGATGTCGGGCCATTATGCCACGCTGCTGCGCAGCACGGTCAAGTCGCTGCTGGTGGATTGCGAAGTCTATGTCACCGACTGGCACAATGCGCGCGACATCCCGGTATCCGCGGGCAAGTTCGATATCGAGGACTATACGCTGTACCTCGTCGATTTCATGCGCGAGCTTGGCCCGGACACCCATGTGATCGCCGTCTGCCAGCCCGCGCCCCTGACGCTGGCCGCGACCGCCTATCTGGCCGAACAGGACCCCGAGGCACAGCCCTGTTCGCTGACGCTGATCGGCGGCCCGGTCGACCCCGACGCGACCCCCACCGACGTGACCGATTTCGGCCGGCGCGTGACCATGGGCCAGTTGGAAGAAACCATGATTCAACGTGTCGGGTTCAAGTATCCGGGCGTCGGGCGCTTGGTCTATCCCGGCCTGCTGCAATTGGCGTCGTTCATGTCGATGAACGCGGAACGCCATGCCAGCGCCTTTACCGACCAGATCCTGCGCGTCGCGCGTGGCGAGGCATCCGATCACGATGCGCATAACCGCTTCTACGACGAATACCTCGCGGTGATGGACATGCCCGCGGAATTCTACCTGTCCACCGTCGAGCGGATCTTCAAGGAACGCGAAATCGCGCGCAATGTCTTTGTCGTGGACGGGCATCAGGTTGATATCGGCAAGATCACCAATGTGGCGGTCAAATCCGTCGAGGGCGCCAAGGACGATATCTCGGCCCCCGGCCAGTGCATCGCAGCGCTTGATCTCTGCACCGGCCTGCCCGACAGCAAGAAGGCCAGCCATGTCGAACCCGGCGCGGGTCACTATGGCATCTTTGCGGGCAAGTCGTGGCGCGACAATATCCGCCCGCTGGTACTCGACTTTATCGACGCCAACAGCCGCTCGGCCCCCCGACCCGGTCGCAAGCGGGCGGCGAACAAGAATGTCGCCGCCGAATAGGCCGCGACTCCGATGAGCGATACCCCGTCCACCACCCTGTCCTGCACGTGCGGGAAGGTGCGTGGGCGGGTCCGGCCCGCCACCTCCAGAACCGGCACCCACCTGATCTGTCACTGTCGCGATTGCCGCGCGGTGGGGCGTTACCTTGGCGGCGGCGATGCCGGCCCGGACGGTGTCGACCTGGTGCAGACAAGCCCCGACACCATCGAGTTTGAAACCGGCACCGAATATCTTGCCATCCTGCGGCTCAGCCCAAAGGGACCGCTGCGCTGGTATGCCAGTTGCTGCAAGACGCCGATGTTCAACACTCTGGCGCGCCCCGGGCTGGCCTTTGTCACGGTGCTGCTTGACACCGCCGACAACCCCGAACTCTTTGGCCCGGTCGTTGCGCAGAGCTTTGTGCCGCAACCCGGCGGGCCGCCCCGGCACAAGAACGGCGGGCGCATGGTGTTCCGCGCCCTGTCCCGCATGATCGCCGCGCGGCTGTCCGGGCGGTGGCGGCAGACCCCGTTCTTTGACCTGCAAACCGGCGATCCGATCGCGCCGGTTCGCGTCTTCACCCGCGACGAGCGCAAGGCGCTTTACGACTGACCGGCAAGCCGCCGGCTCTCATCCCGTGTCCGAATGCATGGCCACCGGCAGGGAAATGCCGCGAAAGGGCGGAAAATCGGCGTAACGGTCCCGCCGCCGTGCCAACGGTTCACCAGGCACCTGCCCCGCCCGCAACAAGCAGCCCCGAGGCGCGATATAGCTGTCGATCCGCTGCAGCGGTACGGGCCGCCAGACCAGGTTGAAGGCGCAGAGCTTGGGGAAAAACCAGACCTCGGAATAGTCCAGGTGATCGTGCAGCCACCACGCCAGGTCCCGCCAATCGCGCCCGGCCTCGTATTGGTCGGCGAACCACGGGATCACCACCGAGGCCCCGGCGATGCGCTGATCCCCCTCGCCTCGATCCCAGATATGGCATTCCAGCGGGTTGTCGTTGCGCGCACAATTCAGGTGGTTTTCGTTGCCGTACCGGTTCAGCGCCGCAGACCGATATCCGGACCGCACCGCGATCCGGCCAAAGGTCTCTTCCAGCGGGTCCAGCAACAACCGGCAGAACGAGCGGCCGTTTTCAATGGCGCGGTCCGGATCGTCGGGAATATTGCTCAGCCGGTGCATGTTGGCGATCTCAGAATAGAGAAAATCGCGCATGTAGAAATACCGGGACAGCCGCACCCGCCCCAGGTTTTCAAGCCCCCGCATACTGCGCGGTGGCCGCATCAGGCATAGCCCGCCCAGCGAAACGAGCCATCCTCGGCAAGCGGCGCATGGGGGTTGTAGGCCACCTCCCAGATACAGCCGTCCGGTGCCCGGAAATAGCCGATATGCCCACCCCAGAAAACGTCATGCGCGGGTTTCAACACGGTTGCCCCGGCCTGTTCGGCGGCGCGCAGCACCTCGGCAACCTGCGCCTTGTCGCGCACGTTGCAGGCCAGCGTCATGGCCCCGTGCCCAAGCGTCTCGACGGGCAGCCCCATGTCACGCGCCAGGTCCGCGATGGGGTAAAGGCCAAGGGTCTGGCCAATGAGATCAAAGGCGATCACGCCTTCATTGCCCGGCACCCGCTGCCACCCCAGGCTTTCGTAGAAGGCCGCAGCTGCGTCGATGTCGGTCACGCCCAGCGTGACAAGGCTGATCCGTTGATCCATGTTCATGCTCCTTGTTCAGGTGTCCGGCAGGCGATGGCCCTCACGCGTCGATACGTCATCCGGCCCGGTCCAGGATATCGGCTACCGCCGCCTCGATCAGCCCCAGGCAGGTGTCGTCGGAAAAGCGGTGATCCGCATCCTTGACCAGCGTCAGCCGCATATCGGGACAATCCGCATGGTTCAGCAGGCGCAGCGCGGTTTCGGTGCTAACCGCGGTGTCATTCGTGCCTTGCAGGCAGCGTACCGGAAACGGCAGGGGCAGCGGCGCGCGCAGCACCAGCCGGGTGCGGCCATCTTCGATCATTCGCTTGCTGATGACATAGGGCTCCATGTAGTCAGACGGCAGTTCCACATGGCCGACCGTCTCAAGCGCCTGTTTCTGCGCATCGCTGAAACTGGCCCAATAGCCGTCCTCGGTAAAGTCGGGTGCGGCGGCGATGGTGACAAGCCCCGCGATGCGGTCGGGAATCGCCCGCGCCAGCAACAGCGCCTGCCAGCCCCCCATGGACGAGCCGACAACCACCAGCGGCCCCTCGGTCAGCGCGGTGACGGCCTCGAGCGTATCCTCGGCCCAATCGCCGATACAGCCCTCCTCGAACCGCGCGCTGCTTTGGCCGTGACCGGAATAGTCAAACCGCAGAAAGGCCTGCCCCCGCTGTTTTGCCCAGGCCTCAAGATGCACCGCCTTGGTGCCCTCCATGTCGGATTTCAGCCCGCCAAGGAACACGATGCAGGGCCCGTTCCCATCGCTCTTGTGATAGGCGATGCGCCGGTTCTGCGGGGTTTCAAGATAGGCAGGGTCGTGCATGGTTCCTCCGGAATTTTCGCCGATCATGCACGACCGGACGGCGGCTGCAAATGCCGAATTGAGCAAGGCCCCGCGCGCCACCGGGCCCGGCATGGCAACCCGCTTGTGGGTCGGGCGCAGAGTACGTAAGGCGGGGCCAACCACCAAGGATTGCCCATGTTCAGGATCATTCGCCTCATCCCCGTCCTGCTGTGCCTGTTGGCTGTCGCGCTGGCGACGGTCTGGGGGTGCCTGGCGCTCTGGTATCACGCGCCGCTGACCGGGCAGGGCAAACTGTTCGCGATTGCCGGATTCGCGGTGTTTGGCCTGATTGCCGGCACCCTGCTGTTTACCCGGCGCAGGATCGGGGCGCTCGGGCTGTTCGGGCTGGTACTGGCGGGCCTGTTGTTCTGGTGGAATGGCATCACCCCGCCCGCCGAACGCAACTGGGCGCCGGATGTGGCGCGACAGGTGACAGGCCAGATCGACGGTGACATCCTGACGCTCGACAACCTGCGCAATTTCGACTGGCACGGCCCGGACAAGGCCACCGCCCAGTGGGAAACCCGCAGCTATGACCTGGCGCAATTGCAGACGGTGGACATGTTCCTGTCCTATTGGGCGGGTCCGCTGATGGCGCATTTCATCGTCAGCTTTGGCTTTTCCGACGGGGAACACCTCGCCTGGTCGGTCGAGGTCCGGCGCGAGTCGGATGGGGCGTTTTCCCCTATCGCCGATGCGTTCAAATCCAATACGCTGGTCATCGTCGCCGCGGATGAGCGCGACGTGGTGGGGGTTCGCTCGAACCTGCGCAACGAAGACGTGCAGCTGTTTCGCCTTGCCGCCGATCCGCAGGTCGCGCGCGCCTTGCTGACCGAATATGTGCGCGATGCCAACGCGCTCGCCCAACAGCCCGCGTTCTACAACTCGCTGACCACAAATTGCACCACCGTGGTGGTGCGGATGATGCAGGCCATCGGCAACGGGCTGCCGCTGGACTGGCGGTTGCTGGTGAACGGATACCTGCCCGATTACGCCTATGACCATCAGGCGCTCGACATGCGCCACACGCTGCCCGATCTGCGCGCACTGGGCCGCATCGACCCCCGCGCAAGGGCGCATGGGTTGAAGCCCGGCTTTTCCGGGGCGATCCGGCGCGACGTGCCCCGGCCGGACTAGGTTTCCGCGCGCCCTTGCCCGGTTTCAATCCGGGACAAGCACCCGCACCACCGGCACGTCGTTCAGCACCTCGACAAGCGTGGGCGGCTGCACCTTGGTGTCGAAATTGTCCTTTTCCAGGCTCGACCCGATCAGCTGCACCACTTCGGGAGACCCGGCAAACTTGGAATGGGTGCCCGAGGCGGAATCGTCGATCTCGCTCAGGTCGATCACCGTCACGCCAAGCGCCGACAATTCCCCGGCATCCGCCGCGCCGACCCGCTCGACACCACCCGAAATGCGCCGCGACACCATCAACGCCCGGTCGTCGCGGGACACGAAGACAAAGAAATTGCCGGTCTTGCCCTTCATCCGGCCCAGCTGGGTCTTGAACAGGTCCAGATCGATATCCGGTGCCGCGAACATGACGTTGTCCACTCCGCGAAACGCGTCCGGCCTGTCGGAAACGCTCGCCTCGACCAGCGCTTCGACCGTCAGCAACGAGCCCATGGAATGCGCGAACAGGTCAACGCCCCGTGCCTGCGATCCACGCAGCATCCGCGCCGTGTTCAACAGCTGTGGCCGCGCCGCCAGGGCGCTGTTCAGGTCATAGACGTAATGCGAGGCCTTGCCCGCGGAGGCCCAGGAAAACAGCACCGGCACACCGGAAAAATTCGTGTCCTCGACAAATTGCGCGATCCGCAGCACGGAATCGGTAAAGGTGTTGTTATAGCCATGGATGAACAGCAGAACATCGCGATCCTGTGGCGCGCGGCGCGCCAGTTCGGCGTTGATCCCGGCAACGAAAGAATTCGCATTGGCATAGACGGCAGGTTCGATCACGGCGAATTCCGTGCGGGGGTCGGGAGGCAGCCGTTTCGGCCGTTCGATCATGCCCGGTTGGTGGCTGGGCGGAATCGACACCACCACCGAGGACAGCCCAAGCTCCGGTGCCCGCTCGCCCGAATAGAACACCCCGATCGCCTCGGTCGCCTCGCGGGTGGTGGCGATGAATATCTTCTGGCGGCTGGCATCGGTCACGCCCAGCACCGGCTCGGTCCCGTTGTCGATACCGATCAAATCCGGCGGGCGCGTACAGGAGAACAGGCCAAGGCACAACAGCAGGGCGGCAAGCGCGCGAAGGGCGGAAATCATGATGTGACACTCCGGGTCAGGTCCCATGCGGCCCCGGACATTCGGGCCGTGAACCATTTGGCGCGGACTATCACGACCTGCTGCCGGGCTGACAAGTCCCCAACTGTTGCAATAGGCGGTTGACTTGGCCCGGAACCCGGCCCAAACAGTCGCCCGCAGACATAACCCGCAACCGGGCGTTCAGTGGGCGCCAAACCGACGAGGAGGCCCCAATGGCCCAAATCTCTCTCACCCTTCCCGATGGCAATGCGCGATCCTATGACGCCGGTATCACCGCGGCGCAGGTTGCCGCCGACATCTCGACCTCGCTGGCGAAAAAGGCCATCAGCGCGACGGTCAACGGCCAGCATTGGGACCTGGCCTGGCCCATCGAGGCGGATGCAGACATCGCGATCCACACCCTGAAGGACGAAGCCCAGGCCAACGAGCTGATTCGTCATGACCTCGCCCACATCATGGCGCGCGCGGTTCAGGAAATCTGGCCCGACACCAAGGTCACGATCGGCCCGGTGATCGACAATGGCTGGTATTACGATTTCGACCGCGAAACCCCGTTTACCCCCGAGGATCTCGGCCTGATCGAAAAGAAGATGAAAGAGATCATCAACAAGCGCGATCCCGTGACCACCGAAGTCTGGGAGCGCGAGCGCGCGATCAAACACTATACCGCCAACAACGAACCCTACAAGGTCGAGCTGATCGAGGCGATTCCCGGGGACGAGCCGCTGCGCATGTATTGGCACGGGCATTGGCAGGACCTGTGCCGCGGGCCGCATCTGCAAAATACCGGGCAGGTGCCGGGCGATGCGTTCAAGCTGATGTCGATTGCCGGTGCCTATTGGCGCGGCGACAGCGACCGCGCGATGTTGCAGCGGATCTATGGCGTGGCCTTTCAGAACAAGGAAAAGCTCAAGGCGCATCTTCACATGCTGGAAGAGGCCGCCAAGCGCGATCACCGCAAGCTGGGCCGCGAGATGGACCTGTTTCACATGCAGGAAGAGGCTCCGGGCCAGATTTTCTGGCACCCCAACGGCTGGAAGATCTACACGACCCTTCAGGACTACATGCGCCGGATGCAGGAACGCGACGGTTATGTCGAGGTCAACACCCCGCAGGTGGTCGACCGCAAGCTGTGGGAAGCCTCGGGCCACTGGGACAAGTACCAGGAGAACATGTTCATCGTCGAAGTCGACGAAGACCACGCCCGCGAAAAGGCGATCAATGCCCTGAAACCGATGAACTGCCCCTGTCACGTTCAGGTGTTCAACCAGGGTTTGAAATCCTATCGCGACCTGCCCCTGCGCATGGCGGAATTCGGCTCCTGTGCCCGGTATGAACCCTCCGGCGCGCTGCATGGCATCATGCGGGTGCGTGGCTTTACCCAGGATGACGGCCATATCTTCTGTGCCGAGGATCAGATCGAATCCGAAACCGCAAAATTCATCGCCTTCCTGTCCAAGGTCTATGCGGATCTGGGTTTCCATGACTGGACCATCAAGCTTTCGACGCGGCCCGAACAACGCATCGGCAGCGACGAAAGCTGGGACTTCGTGGAAAAGGCGCTTGGCGATGCCTGTAACGCGGCGGGCTATGAATACGAGACGCTCGAAGGTGAAGGCGCGTTCTATGGGCCCAAGCTCGAATTCACGCTGACCGATGCGATCGGCCGTGACTGGCAATGCGGCACCTTGCAGGTCGATCCCAACCTGCCCGAGCGGCTGGACGCCAACTTTATCGGTGCCGACGGATCGAAACACCGCCCCTACATGCTGCACCGCGCGACGCTGGGATCGTTCGAACGCTTCATCGGCATCCTGATCGAAGAACACGCCGGCAAGCTGCCCTTCTGGCTGGCCCCGCGCCAGGTCGTCGTGGCCTCGATCACCTCGGAGGCCGATGAGTACGTCCACGAGGTCGTCGCCGAGCTGCGCAAGGCCGGAGTTCGGGCAGAAGCCGATCTGCGCAATGAAAAGATCAACTACAAGGTCCGTGAACATTCGGTGGGCAAGGTTCCTGTCATCCTTGCGGTCGGCGGGCGCGAGATCGAAGAGCGCACCGTATCCGTGCGCCGCCTGGGTGAAAAGCGGACCAGCGTTCAGGCGCTGGCAGATGTTACAACCGCCCTGTCGCGCGAAGCCACGCCGCCCGATCTTTTGTAATATTCACGCATCAAGCGTAACAATCCGGCCCCGGATCGCGGGCCGGGTTGAAACATTTGACAAATCTCCCCTGATTTTGGACGGTTTTGGTCCCGATGGTCGTAACACGGCCTGACGGGGACGTGAGACACGGGCTCGTGAATTCAACTGGCGCGGCAGACCACGTATCTTTTTTTCATCACCGACCCAAGATGTTGAACAATTCCAGGGAGACCAACCATGTCCAACACCGCAAAAACACTGGCCGTCGCAGGTGCCGTCGCCGCTGCATTGGCCGCTACCGCCAATACCGCGAGCGCACAGGCCAAGGAGAAATGCTATGGCATCTCGCTGGCCGGTCAGAATGACTGTGCCGCGGGCCCGGGCACCACATGCGCCGGAACCTCGACGGTCGACTATCAGGGCAACGCCTGGACGCTGGTGGATGCCGGAACCTGCGAAGGTCTGGACCTGCCGGCGATGGCCGACGGCACCGCGCGCCACGGCTCGCTTGAAGCTCTGAACCGCGATCTGCCGGCATAAGCCGTGCAACCGGGCGGGCCGGCAACGGCCCGTCCGACCGACGAGAGACCGCCGCCATGCTGGACGCCACATTCAAAGCCGGATCGCTGCCAGCAGGTGTCGGGGTCGGCTACAAGCCGCAACATTTTTCCGAGATCATCGACGCCCCCGGCCCGGTGGAGTGGCTCGAAATCCATGCCGAGAACTATATGGGCAATGGCGGCCGCCCCCTTGCGCAACTGCGCGCGCTGGCCGAACGGTTCCCAGTTTCGGTGCATGGTGTGGGCCTGTCAATCGGCGGCGAGGCGGCGCTTGACGCGGCGCATCTCGACCGGCTGAAACATCTTCTGGGCTGGCTGAATCCGGCGAGCTTTTCCGAGCATCTGGCGTGGTCCACGCATGGGGCCGAGTTCCTGAACGACCTGCTTCCCCTGCCCTATACCAACGCCACGCTGACCCGTGTTGCCGCGCATATCGACCAGGTCCAGACCATGCTTGGCCGCCGGATGCTGCTCGAGAACCCGTCAAGTTATCTCGCCTTTGCGGAAAGCAGCTGGTCCGAGCCCGAGTTCCTTGCCGAACTGGTGCGGCGCACCGGCTGTGGTCTGTTGCTGGATGTGAACAACGTCTTTGTCTCGGCCACCAACCTGAAAACCACGCCGCTGGATTACATCGATGCCTTTCCCCTCGCCGAGGTGGGCGAGATTCACGTGGGCGGGCATGACGAGGACACCGACGAACACGGCGCCCCCCTGTTGATTGACAGCCACGGCAAACCCGTTGTCGATCCGGTCTGGGCGTTGCTGGATCAAACGCTGACCCGCTCGGGGCCCCTGCCGGTGTTGGTGGAGTGGGACAATGACGTGCCCGATTGGCCGGTGCTGCGCGATGAAGCGGCGCGCGCCGCCAGTTCACTTGCGCGGATCGCGGCGTGACAACCGTATCGCAATCCTTGTTTCGCCAGGCTCTGCTCGCCCCCGACCGCGCCGTGCCGGATGGACTGCGCGACGCTGACGGGCATCCGGCAGGCGCACGGTTCGATGTCTATCGCAACAACGTGGTCGTTTCGCTGGTCGAGGCACTGCATACCGGGTTTCCGGTTCTCGCCAGGCTGCTCGGCAAAGAGAACATGGACGGGCTGGCCGGTCTGTTCGTGCGCGCGCATCCCCCCGATTCGCCGCTGATGATGTTTTATGGCGCGGCCCTGCCGGATTTCATCGCAACCCTGCCGCAGCTCGCGCATCTGGGCTATCTGCCCGACATCGCGCGGCTCGAACTGGCCCTGCGCCATGCCTATCACGCCGCCGATGCCGCGCCGATCACGCCCGATGCGCTGGCCGGACTGTCGCCCGAGACCTTGCTGGCCACGCGGCTCACGCTGGCCCCGGCGGTCCGGGTGGTACGGTCGGGTTGGCCGATCCATGGCATCTGGCGATACAACACACGGTCCGACGCGCCCAAGCCCACGGCGGGTGCTGAGGACGTGTTGATCACGCGGGCGGAATTCGACCCGGTTCCCGACCTGCTGCCACCGGGTGGCCGCGCATGGATCGACGCGCTTTTGCGTGGGCAAAGCATCGGCGAGGCGCTCGACATTGCCCAACAGGACGCTGCCAGTTTCGACATGACCGTACCGCTGACCCTGCTGCTGGCGGGCAACGCAATCACATCTCTGACAAACAAGGACTGACCCCATGACCGCGCTGATCTCGTTGCACAATGCCGTGTTCGATTGGCTTGACCGCCATTCCGGCCTGATCCTGCCGACCCTGGCGCGCTTTGTATTCGCTGCCGTGCTGTTGGTCTATTTCTGGAAATCGGCGCTGACCAAGGTGGGCAGCGGCGTACTCGGCCTGTTTTTCCCGTCTGACGGTGCCTATGTGCAAATCTTTCCCCGCGCCATGGAAGCGGTCAGCTATGACAGTTCGCAACTCGGGCTGTTCTATTGGGCGGTGGCGCTGCTCGGCACCTGGGCAGAGTTCATCCTGCCCGCGCTGTTCCTCGTGGGGCTGCTCAGCCGGCTGGCCGCCATCGGCATGATCGGATTCGTGATCTTGCAATCCGCCACCGATATCATCGGACATGGTGCCACCGATGCAACGACTCTTGGCGCGTGGTTCGATGCCGCCTCGGGCAGCCTTATCATGGATCAACGGACCCTCTGGATCATGCTGCTGCTGGTGATTGTCATCAAGGGCGCGGGGCCGCTGTCGCTTGACCGGCTGATGGGCCGCCTGTCCTGATCACGCCTTGCCGGTCCGGGCGCGTCGATGACCGCCCGGATCGTCAGAAATGCGCCTTTTCCTCGTCCGGCTTGCCCGCCGCCACCGCCAGCAAACCCGCCGTTGCGGCAAAGGCGATGGGAAACATGGTGAAAACGTTGAACCCAAAGGCGTGGTACATGCCACCCGCCGACAAGATCAGCAACACGCCGCCCCACAAGGCCCGCGCCCGTGCCATCGCACCGCCGGCAATTGCCAGCATCGGCGCAACAACCGACATGGTACGGATCAGATCGACATCCTGCACCTGAACCGCCAGCCCCTCGATTTCACCCCAGCGTTCAATCGCGGCGGTATAGCCATAGCTGAAGAAACCGACGATCATGCCGGCGATACCGGCAATAACTCCCAAGATCAGTGCGGCGTTGCGCATCCCTGCCCTCCTATGCGTGATCCCGAGATAGGTATCGCGCTAGGCCACGCCAAGGGCCGCCTGCACATCCGCGCCCCAACCCAGCGTCAACTGGTCGCCATTTGCGATTAGCGGTCGTTTCATCAGGGCTGGATGATCGGCCAGCAACTCGAGCGCTGGCCGCGCGCGCTCTGTTTCACTCAGCCCACGCCAGGTGGTCGAGCGCGTGTTCAGCAGCGCCGCGCCGAATTGCGCCTCGGCGCGCTGCAACACATCGCGCGGAACACCCGCGCCGCGCACATCGACAAAACAGGCCTCTGGCAACGATTTCAGCGCCTTGCGGCAGGTGTCGCAGGTCTTGAGCCCGTAGAGCATCATGGCACATCTCCTCTGTTGATGCGCAAATATCCGTCAATCCGGCGAATTGCAGCCCCTTTTTCTTGATTTTTCATCGGGTCGTGCGATCTTAGGAGTCAGTACACTCCTTCTGCGTGCACTTGTTCCGGGCGGCCGGCACGATCACGGCCGGGGGAGCGTGCGCAAACGGAACGCCTCCGCGATTTCGGGGCACAAGTAAATTAGAAGGAGACACGGGAAATGCCAACCGGCACCGTGAAATGGTTTAACACGACGAAAGGCTACGGCTTCATTGCGCCCGATACCGGGGGCAAGGATGTGTTTGTGCATATCTCGGCTGTAGAAAGATCAGGCCTGACCGGCCTGGCAGATAATCAGAAGGTCGAATATGAACTGCAGGAAGGTCGCGATGGTCGGGAAATGGCCGCGAACCTGAAGCCGCTCTGAACCACCCGGAAAAATGAATCGCCGCGTCCCGGCGCGCATACGGGACGCGCTTTAGGTTGCCCTACGATTCCACCGGTTGCTTCCGGTTGGGTGCCTGTTGGAGATGGTTTCATCGGGCGCACGGGCCGACCTCAAATGCCGGCGCTCTTGCGCTCTTGCTTCGCACCGGACCGCTCCTGTCCTGCCCCTGGAGCGGGAGCGGGAAATAGTCGACGGCTTGCGGCGTTACACGACCGCAGCGTTCAGACACGTGTGATCTGCACTCCAAAGTGTGCAATCACCCCAAGCCGCCAACACTACTTACTGAAAATGGCCCACCACTCACGACAGGCATACGCACCAATACAAGGATAATCCCGGCCTGACCGAGTCGTGTCCACCCCTTACGGGCAGGAAACAGTGTGTTTCCCCCCGGATCCGCCAAGATTCTTTGAAGGATTCGCCCATTGAGTGACGCCGCGCAACGTCGTTTCCCGCTAGGGTAGATTGCCTTGTGGATCACACATCGCAATGTCAGCGCAACCACGATCAAGGTTAACGCCGCCCGGGTCGTTCGCGCGAGTCCCGGGTGGCGATCGGTGATTGACTGCCCCTTCAATGATGCGCGTCATGCTTGTCAAACTCGCTGGAGAGCCGCGCCCTGAGCTTCTTGGACGCGCCCCTCAGCGCCCCCTGGATGTCCGCCGCGTCGTGATGCGCCGCCAGCGGTTCCATGCCGCGCGGGCGTGCCTCGATGATACAGCGGATATGTTCGGGCCCGTGCTTGTCCGCGTTCTGGTCCTTGAGGTGGACCTCGACCCGCGTCAGGCGCTCTTCGAAATGGCCGAGATCCGAATGCACGGCCTGCTCGGCGACCTCTGTTATGCGCGCGTCCCCGTGGATGACGTTATCGGTGTTGACCTGAATATGCATTGGCGATCTCCCGTCTGCCTCGTGAAAAGCGTTCCGCGCCCGACAGAGGCCATCGCCACCCGGAACCAGGGTTTCAACGCGATAGGCGGTGCCGGATGTTTCTGGTTAAACGCGAAACATATAAGATGGGTATGTATGCGCCCCTCCGGTTTCAAGGAGCGCATCGCCGATTTGGCCGGGGCCTGCGGGCGGGTTATCGCGGTGCAATATGATCCCGGCCCGCCAGGCCGGAGGTGACTCGCAAAGGGTCAGCGAATGACCTCTTCGAATTCACGCCATTCGCGCGCGCTCATGCCGGAATTGTCCTTGGTCACGTCTTCGCCCTTCAGCATCCGGCGCAGGCAGTCGACCATCTGGGCCGACATGGTGACCGCCCCCATCCGGTAGTCTTCAAAGGCACCATAGGCGGCGGGCACCCAATCCGCCACCATCTCGCAGATCGCATCGGCATAGACGCGGATTTCATACTGCGCGTGGGAATCCGCTCTCAGGCGCAGGAAGTGGAAGAGATTGTGCAGATCCACCTTCCAGTACCATTGGGTATAGATATTCGCCGGCAGGTTCATCCGTGCCAATTCGCGGGCCAGCCCCTCTTGCCCGTCAGCCGAGATCATCGCTTCGTAATTGTCATAGCACCGCGCGGAATCCGCCTTGAGGATCTCCAGCACCCGCGCCGCCTCTTCGCCTTGCAGCACCTCGCCCCGCCCCTGGTTGTTGACTTGCGACTGGGCGTTGATGTGATCCGGCGTCGGAATGTAAAATTCGCGATCCAGGATCGAATAACGGGCAGAATACTCGTTCACATTCGCGGTCCGGTGCCGGATCCACTGCCGGGCGACAAAGACCGGCAGTTTCACATGCAGCTTGAGTTCACACATTTCAAACGGCGTCGAATGCCAGTGTCGCATCAGGTAGCGGATCAGCCCCTCGTCATTCTGGACCGACTTGGTGCCCTTGCCATAGCTCACCCGGGCCGCCTGGCAGATCGCCGCGTCGTCGCCCATATAGTCGATCACCCGGACAAATCCGTGATCCAGAACCGGGCGCGCCTGATAGAGATGTTTTTCCATCCCCGGAGCCACCGCGCGCAGGGTCGGCTGCGGGCTGGCCCGCAATGCGTCGATTTCGGCCTGTTGTTCTGGTGACAGCGGCATGGCGAATCCTTTCCCGGCAGAATCTCTTGAGAATTCGACTGTATATAGCGATCTTGCGCGCGTGAACCGCTAAATGGGGGTCACTTATCGGCCACGTTGATCGCCTTTGGCATGTATACGCGTTGACTTTTTAGCGCGGGACGCGGAGTCTGTGCGCAACGACCACCAAAAGGTTGATGAGGCAGATGAAGCGGTTTGTGATTGGTGTCGCACTTGCGACAGCGGTGTCGGCGTGCAGCGGCGGCAACCCATTTCTCGATGAAGACGACGGCGGTGGAACCGATCCGATCGAGCCGACAAGCCCGATCCCCGAGGCGGTTTCCAGCGATCTGGATGCCGCGTCCTATACGGCCGACCCCACCGATCCCCGGCTGGTGATCACCGGCGTCGCGTTCAATGGCACGCCCCTGCCGGTAGATTATGTGCGCGAGGCCTCGCTGGATTCCCCGCGCGGCCAGTACCAGGCATTTGAACGCCAGCCCGACGCGCTCAACACCCACACCACGGCCTATGCCCGCGAGGTCGACAACGCGCGTGGCGTGCTGGCGGTGTCCGGCGGGCTGGATGGCTATTACAATGGTGGCGCCACCTATTCCGCCAACGGTTTCGCGGTGCCATCGGC
The DNA here is from genome assembly GCF_049800935.1 of Microbulbifer sp. S227A. NCBI lineage: Bacteria > Pseudomonadati > Pseudomonadota > Gammaproteobacteria > Cellvibrionales > Microbulbiferaceae > Microbulbifer > Microbulbifer sp. S227A. The sequence continues at coordinate 500,929 of NZ_JBNAFZ010000001.1, forward strand.
CAACCCCGTCGATGCCGATGTGCGCTATGATGGCGAATATGTCGGCCTGATGAACCTGCCGGACAATGGCGATGCGCTGTTGCCGGTGCCGCCGGGCACGGATCCCGCGGTGCGTCCGCGACAGGCCGGGCGGGTCTTTGGCGATGCGCGGATCGATGCGGATTTCTCGACCATGCGCGTCAAGGGGCAGATCTACAATCGCACCTATGCCGCCACCGGGGCGGATCTCGACTCGCTGGAGATCGCGCCAGCGGATATTCAGGCTGACGGCTCGTTCTCGGGCGATGTCACCCAGCAACAGCAAGACCGGGGCGATTATGGCGGGGCCTTTGGCGGGTCAAATGCCAATGCGGTGGCCGGTGCGCTGTTCGCATCGGGCCATGTAGCCGGCGTGTCCGACGTGGAAGAGTTCGGATTGTTCGTTCTGGAACGCAGCAACTGAGGGATCGGCACATGCCGCACCCCGCCCCGTTTCGCCGCCTTGGTCCGCTCCGGCAAGCGGCGCTGTGCCTGACCCTTGCGGTCGGGCTCGTGGCGACCACGGCACGAGACGGCCTTGCCGCGCCGGTCGAGCTGAACGCGGCACAGGTGCGCAACCTGGCGATCAACGCGCTGGACGCAGGCGATCCGGGGCTGGCGATCGAGCTTGCCAAGGTGGTGCTCAAATCCGACCCCAAGGACCCGCTGGCCTATTACATCATCGCGCGCAGCTATGCCCGCCTTGACGACCCGGACCTCGCCCGCCGCGCCGCCGGCTATGCCTATCGCAATGCAGATGCCGGACCCGCCCGGTTCGAGGCGGCCCAGCTGGCGGCGCGCATGGCGTTTGAGGGCAAGCGCTACAGCCTGTCCCAGCTCTGGCTGCGCCGCACCGCGATACATGCCCCGACCGAAGCCGATAAAGCGCGTGTCGCACGCGACTACAAGCTGCTGCGCCGGGTCAACCCGTGGTCGCTGCGGCTGCGCGGCGACCTGCGCCCCTCGGATAACGTGAACAACGGCTCGGACACGTCGCGCAACATCATCGACGGCGTGCCGGACGAAGGCACCATTTCGGGCGCGGGGCTGGCCCTGTCCGGGTTGATCGCCTCGCTGGACATCGCGCCCACCTATCGGCTGCACGTGGATGACCGCAGCATGACAAGCCTGGGCGCGCGGTTATATGTCGAGCGGGTCGCCCTGTCGGACAGCGCCAGGGCCACGGCACCAGAGGTGTCGGGGTCGGATTTCGCCTCGACCTATGCGGCGATGACGCTGACACATGCCCGCACCGTCGGCAGCGGCCGCTCGCGGGGTCAGGCCAGCGTTGACATCGGGTTCGGAGAAAGCTGGTACGGGGGGGCACGGAACTATCGCTTTGCGCGTCTTGGCGTGGCACGCAGCTGGCGGCCCGATGACGAAACGCGTTATGGGCTGCGGGCGGATGCGGAACGCCGCTATGATGCGCGCTATACCACCAATGACGCCCGCGTGCTCAGCCTTGGGGCCGAGTTCGGCAAGGAATTGGCGAATGGCGACACCCTCAACCTCGCGCTGGCCTATCAGGACGCCGAAGCGGTCAGCATCAACGGCACCTATTCGACGGTTTCCATGCGCGGCAGTTATACCTTGGGCCGTGCGGTCGGCCCCGCCCGCCTGTCGGTGGGGTTGGTGATGGGGTACACGAATTACGATGAATTCCTGTTCAGCCTGAATGGCGCGGTGCCGCGCACCGACAAATCGCTCTACGGCGATCTTACCCTGATTTTCGATCGCTATGACTATGCCGGCTTTGTACCGACCCTACGCCTGCGGACCGGGCGCAAGGACTCGAATTTCAGCCGCTTTTCCTCGCGCGAGTTCTCGGTTTCGCTGGGCGTCGGATCAAAATTCTGAGATCGCCGCCGCAGCACTGGCCCTCGGGCCAGAAAACGCTAGGGTGCCGGTCAACGAAGGAGACCAACATGACAATCCGATATCTTCACACCATGGTACGCGTCGCCGATCTTGAAAAGACGATGGCGTTTTTCGAACTTCTGGGGCTGAAAAAGACCCGCCAGACCGACAGCGAGCAAGGCCGGTTCAGCCTGATCTTCATGGCCGCGCCGGGACAGGAAGACTGTCCTGTCGAGCTGACCTATAACTGGGATGGTGACGATGGTCTGCCCAGCGACAGCCGCCATTTCGGGCACCTGGCCTATAGCGTCGACAACATCTACGAGATGTGCCAGCACCTGATGGACAACGGCGTCACCATCAACCGCCCGCCGCGCGACGGTTACATGGCTTTTGTGCGCAGCCCCGACAACATCTCGGTCGAGCTGTTGCAGGCGGGTGAACCGCTCGCACCCGCGGAGCCTTGGGCCAGCATGGAAAACACGGGCCATTGGTGATGCTGCGCGCCGCCGCTGTCGCGCTGGCCCTGGGCGGCACGGCAGAGGCGGCGGAGTGTCGGCTGGCGCTGGCTCTGGCGCTTGACGTTTCCTCTTCGGTCGACGCCGCCGAGGACCGGTTGCAACGCAGCGGGCTGGCTGCCGCGCTGATTGCCCCCGAGGTGCAGCGCGCCTTTTTCGCCAGCGACCTGCCGGTGGCGCTGGCGATCTATGAATGGAGCGGGCGTTACAACCAGCAACTGATCCTGGATTGGCGTCTGATCACCGATCAGAACGCATTGCGTGACGCCGCCCGCACGGTTGGCCAGTCAACCCGCAGCCACAATGCCTTTCCCACCGCCATCGGCTATGCGCTCGGCTACGGGGCGAGCCTGTTGCAACGCGCGCCCCGCTGCCTGTTCCAGACGCTCGACATGGCCGGGGACGGGGCGAATAACGAGGGCTTTGGCCCCGCCGCCGCCTATGCCGAGTTCCCGTTTGACGGCGTGACGGTGAACGGGCTCGTGGTGAATGCCGGGGAGTATGAGGCCGAAGTGTCGCTCATCGAATTCTATCGCGATGAGATTCTGCGCGGCCCCGGTTCTTTCCTCGAGATCGCGACCGGGTTCGACGATTATGAACGCGCCATACGCCGCAAGCTGGAACGCGAGCTTGACGTGCCCAGCCTTGGCGCACTGAGCCAGCCGGGCGACGCGGGCTGATCCAACCGCTATGCGGCGGTTTCGGGCAGGCCCCGCGCTATTGCCACAAGCCAGTTGTCGCGGCATATCTTGTGGATCAGCGGCTCGCCGAACCCCGCATCGCGCATGCCGGATACCAGCCTGGGCAGCCCGGCGACCCCTCCGATATCACGCGGCAACAGGCAACCGTCGAAATCCGACCCGAGGGCAACCCCGTCCTCGCCGAGGATCCCGAGCATATGGTCCAGATGCCGCACCATCTGGGCGATCGGCGTGTCGCTGTCCGGGGCGCAATCCGCGCGCAGGAAACCCACGTGAAAGTTCAGCCCGACAATGCCCCCGGTTTCCGCCACCGCCGACAACTGCCGATCCGTCAGGTTGCGGGCACTGGGCGAAATCGCATGGGCGTTGGAATGCGTGGCAATCAGCGGCCGGTTCGTGGTCGCGGCCACATCCCAGAACCCGGCCTCGGTCAGGTGCGACAGGTCAATCAGGATGCCAAGCCGGTCACATTCGCGCACCAGCGCAAACCCCGCATCAGTCAGCCCCTTTCCCGGCTCGGGCACGGGTTGCGCGTCAATCGGGGCACCATGCCCAAACGCGTTCTCGCGCGACCAGACAAGCCCGAGCGAGCGCAGACCCGCGGCATGCAGCACCTCCAGCGCATTGAAATCGGTATCGATGCACTCGGCACCTTCGACATGGGGCAGAATGGCGATCCGGTGGCGCGCGATGGCATCGCGAATCTCGGGCGCATCCCGGCAGATCGCCAGATCCTCGGGCAGCTTGCGCGCAAGCCGCCGAAGCCTTGCGAACATCGCCAGTGTGAAATTCAGCGCCTCGGGCTGACCGATCGGGTCGAAATTGCCGGGGTCGTCGGGATCGAATGACCCGTCGAACCGATCCAGGTGCGACGGTGTGAACATGGCAAAAAAGCCACCCGCGAACCCGCTCCTGCGCGCCCCGGGCAGGTCGATGTTCAATGCCGGGCTTGCCGCCGCAAAATCCAGCGCCCTGCCTTGGCGGGCGGCGATTTCCAGCTTGAGAAGAGTATCGTTATGTCCATCGAAAACGGCAACGGGTTCGCGCATCAATGTCTCCTGCTTCAAGCTGGCGGTTGCGGCCTTCCCAGGGGAACACCCACCCGCGACCTGACACCAATTGCACCGCTTTCGGCAAGGGGCGATATGCATCCGACTGTGGGGGTTTGGCAGTGCCCGCAACGGCCTGGGCGCCCCCGGCAAGGCAACAGCGCCTCGCCTCTTTCACGATGCGATACGAACCGCTAGGCTGCACGCAACAGGGAACACTCTTCCGGAGGTTGCGAATGACTGCTCTGGATCACATACAGGATCTCAAGCGTCGCATGAGGCAGTCCATCATCGGGCAAACCGATGTCATCGACCGGTTGATCATCGGGCTTCTGGCCAATGGCAACCTGCTGGTCGAAGGCCTGCCGGGGCTGGCCAAGACCCGCGCGATCAAGGCGATGGCGAAAAACCTGGACGCCCGTTTCAGCCGCATCCAGTTCACCCCCGACCTGTTGCCATCGGACGTGACCGGCACCGAGGTTTATGTTCAGGGCGACGGCAAATCCACGTTCCGGTTCGATCCCGGTCCGATCTTCGCCAATATCGTGCTGGCCGATGAAATCAACCGCGCCCCGGCCAAAGTGCAGGCGGCGCTGCTCGAGGCGATGGAAGAACGGCAGGTCACCGTCGCGGGCACCACCCATCGGATGGAGCCGCTGTTCATCGTGATGGCAACCCAGAACCCTATCGAACAGGAGGGCACCTATCCCCTGCCCGAAGCGCAGATGGACCGTTTCTTGATGCATGTGAACATCACCTACCCCCCGGTCGAGGACGAGGTCGAGGTGATCCGGCTGGTGCGCGGCGAAGAGCGCGCGGCGCAAGCGACCGCCGGGCAACAGGCCGAAAAGCCGCCCGCCATCGCACAGCAGGCGGTGTTCGACGCGCGCGCCGAGATTGGCGATATCCATGTCTCGGACGCGATGGATCGCTACATGGCTGACCTGGTTCATGCCACCCGCAGCCCCGCGTCGCTCGACGATGCCCTTGGCCGATGGATCGGGGTCGGCGCCAGCCCGCGCGCCTCGCTGGCGCTCGACAAGTGCAGCCGTGCCCATGCCTGGATGGCCGGGCGGGATTATGTCGACCCACAGGACGTGCGCGCGATTGCCCATGACGTGTTCCGCCATCGCATCTCGCTGAGCTACGAAGCGCAGGGCGAGGGCAAGGTGGCGGATGACATCACCGACACGCTGATCGCGCTGGTCGCGCTGCCATAGTCACCGGGGGGAACATGGCTGCATCCGCGCATAGCCCGACGGCCCGGCACGACCCGCGTGTGCATGTCGACCTGCGCCAGCTGCTGCGCCTGGCCGGTCCCGCGCGACGGCTCAGCCTGCTGCCCCGCCAGCCGGCGCAATCGGTGCTGAATGGCCGTCACGCCTCCAAGCTGCGCGGGCGGGGGCTGAATTTCGAGGAATTGCGCAGCTATTTGGCCGGCGACGACATCCGCACCATCGACTGGAAAGTGACCGCGCGCACCGGCAAGCCCCATGTGCGGGTCTATACCGAAGAGCGCGACCGCCCGGCCCTGTTGCTGGTGGATCAGCGCATGTCGATGTTTTTCGGCAGCCGGGTCTACATGAAATCGGTGGTCGCCGCCGAGGCCGCGGCACTGGCGGCGCATCGGCTGCTGGCCCAGGGCGACCGCGTAGGCGGGCTGGTGTTTGGCGATGACGCCGTGGCCGAACACCGCCCCGTGCGGTCGCCCGTTGCGGTGCACCGCTTTCTGACCTCGGTCGCCGCGGCCAACCAACACCTGCACGCCGCGCGCGCGGTTGCCCAACCCGGTTCGTTCAATGCCCTGCTCAGGGCGGCGGGACGGATTGCCAAGACCAATTACCTGGTCATGGTGTTTTCCGATTTCGATGGTATCGACGATGATACCGAACGCCTTTTGCGCGGGCTAGCCCGGCACAACGACGTTCTGCTGTTCAGTGTCGCGGACCCCTTGGCCGAGGCGCTGCCGCCGGGGTTTCGCGCGGCCATTTCCGATGGCGAATTGCAGGCCGAGATCAACGCGGCAGACGGCAGGATACGCGAGCGGATCGAAACCGTGCTGCGCGGGCGGCTGGCCCGGCTTGATCGCTGGGCGCGCAAATACCGGCTGCCCTTCCTGCCGATGACAACCGCGAGCCCGGCGCTGGATCAGCTGCGCCACCTGCTCGGCCGGACGGGGCGCGCATCATGACCTCCGATCTGCAAGGTCTCACGTTGATCGACCTGCTCGACCGGCTGGAACCGGCACCGGAACCGCCGCCGATCCCGCTGACCCCCCAGACCATCGGCTGGCTCTGGCTGGCCATGGCCCTGTTTGCCGCGATCCTGATGGCGGTGCGGCTGATCCTGCGCCACCGGCGTGCCAATGCCTATCGGCGGGCGGCGCTTGGCGCGCTGGCCGATGCGGGGGACGACCCGGCGCGCATCGCACAGATCATCCGCCGTACCGCGCTCGCCGCCTTTCCGCGCGAGGATGTAGCGGCGCTGACCGGACACGCATGGCTGGCCTTTCTTGACCGGACCCTGCCCGGCGGCGGGTTTCGCACCGGCCCCGGCCGCGTTCTGGCGCGGGCCCCCTATCGCGACGGCCCCGCGCCCCCGGGCCTCGCCGAGCTCGCCCGCCGTTGGGTCGCGCGGCATCGCCGCCCGGACCGGGCACCGCGCGAATGATCACGCTGGCGCATCCGTGGGTGCTGCTCCTGCTGCCGCTGCCCTGGCTGGTCTGGCGCTATCTGCCACCGCACAGGGAACAGGTCGCCGCGATCCGGGTGCCGTTCTTTCGCATGTTGACCGATGCAGCGGGTGAAACACCCTCGGCGGGAGCAACCGTTCTGGGGCGCAGCCGGTTGCAGACCGGGGCAGCCCTCTGCATCTGGGCGCTGATCCTGCTCGGATTGGCCCAGCCCCAGCGGCTGGGTGAGCCGGTGATCATCGAGAAATCCGCCCGTGACATCGTGCTGGCGCTGGACATATCCGGCTCGATGGACGAGCGCGATTTCACCGCCAGGGACGGCGCGGCGCAACAGCGGCTGGCGGCGGTCAAATCGGTGCTCAAGGATTTCATCGCCGCCCGCGACAGTGACCGCATGGCGCTGATCGTTTTTGGCACCCGCGCCTTTGTGCAGGCCCCGTTCACCGACGATCTGCAAGGCCTGGGCGGGTTTCTCGATCAGACCGAGGTTGGCATGGCCGGCCCCAATACGGCGATCGGCGACGCCATCGGGCTGGCGGTGCGCAGCTTTGAAACCAGCGATGTTGACGAACGGCTGATCATCCTGCTCAGCGACGGGGCCGACACCAGCAGCCGCATGACCCCGATCAACGCCGCCGCCATCGCGGCGGACCGTGGCGTCACCATCCAGGCCATCGGCGTCGGCGACCCCGAGGCGTCGGGCGAAGACAAGGTCGATCTCGCCACGCTCGGGGATATCGCCGCGCGCACGGGGGGCACGATGTTTTTCGCGGATGATACCGAGGCCCTGAACCGGATTTACCAACAGATTGACGAAATGACCCCCCGCATAACCCGCAGCACGCGCTTTCGACCGACCGAGACCCTGTCATGGATCGCCGCCGGTGCCGCGCTGCTGATCGGTCTTGTGACGCTGGCGGTGCTGCTGTTGAAAACCCGGAGGGCCGCCCCATGATGGCAAGTCTCGAAGCCTTTCATTTCCTGCGCCCGGTCTGGCTGCTTTGTCTCGTGCCACTTGCCGTGCTCTGGATCATGGCGCGGCCACGCAAGGCGGCCCGCGACATCGATACCGCGGATATTGCCCCGCATCTTGCGGCAGCGCTCAGGGTCGGGGGGACGGGCGCGCGGCGCATCTTGCCGGTTGACGGGGTTGCGGTCGGGCTGGCCCTTCTGGCGCTGGCCGCCGCCGGGCCAAGCTGGAGCCGAATACCCAATCCGCTGGTCTCAGAGACCGCGCCGCTGGTGGTCGCACTCAAGGTTACCGAGTCGATGGAAACCCGCGACCTTGCCCCCTCGCGGCTGGACCGCGCCCGGTTCAAGATACTTGATCTGGTGGATGCCCGCGCCGGAGCGCGCACCGCCCTGATCGCCTATGCCGGGTCCGCCCATCGGGTTTCGCCGCTGACCGAAGACCCCAACATCCTGCGCCCCCTGCTCGACGGGCTCAGCCCGGCCGTGATGCCCAAGCCCGGCGATGATCCGTCGGCGGCGCTGGCTCTGGCACTAGAGATCAGCGCCACGGCAGACACACCGGGGGCCATCTTGATGGTGCTGGATGATTTCAACCCGGCGGCGGTGGCAAACTTCAAATCCCCCGATGACGTGCCACTGCCGCCGATTGTCATGCTGGTCTCGCTGCCGAACGGGCAAGTGCCGGCGCAGCTTGACCGCGTCGCAGGCGTCACCGTCGTGCCGCTGAGCGCCGATGACAGCGATTTGAAGCGGATCGAACGCACCCTGCGCTCGGCCTACAAGGCCGCGCTTCTGAACGATGAGCGCCTGAAATGGCAGGATCGCGGCGGCTGGCTGCTCTGGCCGGCGGCGGTGCTTGCGCTGCTGTGGTACCGGCGCGGCTGGACGATGCGTTGGACGATGGTGGTTTTGCTGGCAGGCAGTTTACAACTGCCTTCGGCGGGCATGGCCGAGGGGTGGCAGGACTGGTTCCTGACCCCGGATCAGCAAGCCCGGCTCGCCTATGAAGACAAGGACTATGCCCGGGCGGCGACGCTGTTTGAGGACCCGATGTGGCGCGGGCATGCCCAGATGCGCGCCGGGCAATATGCCGATGCCGCGGAAACCTTTGCCGACCTTGATACCGCCGACGCCGCCTTTGCCGAGGGGCTGTCGCGCATTCGCAATCGCCAGTATCGCCCTGGCGCGCGGGCCTTTGAAAAGGCGCTGGAGCGGCAGCCGGACTTTCCGGCGGCGGCCACAAATCGCGACATCGCCTGGGCCATCGTCGCCTATGTGGAAACCGCGCAAGAACAATCCGACACCGGAGAAGAGCACGGGATCGGCGCGGATGAGATCGTGTACGACAATGAAACTCAACGCGGAACCGACACCAGCATTGAGGCTCCGTCCGAAAACAGCGCGCCGCAGACCGCGCAACAATGGATCGACAGTATCGACACCGATATGGGCGATTTCCTGCGCTCGCGCTTTCTGCTGGAACAGACCGGGGCCGCGCGATGAACCGGTGGGGTGCAAGCCTGCTCGTCATGGCGCTGGCCCCCGCGATTGCCCCCGCGATTGCCCCTGTGATGGCCATGGCGCAAGAGCCCCGGATCCGCTTTGAGCTGGCCAGCGATACGGTGGTGGTCGGTCAGCCGCTGGAACTGCGTATCCTTGTGTTGGTGCCCACCTGGATGCCCAAGCCGCCCGATTTCCCGACGCTTGAGGTTCCGTCCCTGATGGTGCGCCTGCCGGAGCGCGGCTCTGGCCCGACAAGCGAACGCGTGGATGGCGAAACCTGGTCCGGGGTGCAGCGCGCCTATCAGCTGTATCCGCTGGCGGCGGGTGATTATGCATTGCCTGCGGGCGAGGTGGCGATCACCTATGCCGATCCCGACACGACGGACCCGGTTACATATTCCGCACCGCTGCCGGACATTCGCTTTGTGGCCACCATCCCGCCCGAGGCCGCGCAGCTTGCGGCCCCGGTACTGGCGCAAGGCTTCACGCTGGAGCAGGACATCGACGGTGAGGTCGGGATGACGGTGGGCGACGCGATCACCCGTACCGTGACCGCGCGGATCGAAGGGACGACCCCGGTGCTGATCCCACGGCTTGCGGCCCCCATCGACGACACCGCCTTGCGCGCCTATCCCAAGGACCCGGCGATCCTGGAAAGCGACGAGCGAGGTGAATTGTCCGGCACGCGAACCGAGGTCACGACCTATGTGGCGCAGGCCGATGGCGCACTGGTCCTGCCCGGCATCGCGATTGACTGGTTCAACCTTGATACCGGCGATATCGAAACCGCCTCGGTGCCGGCGATCCCGCTAACCGTCGTCGGGGCCCCTGCCCCGCCGCCCGACCCGGCCGCCATCGCGAAATGGCTGGGCTTGGCCGCTGGGTTGCTCATCGTTGCCTGGGCGCTCTTGCGGCGATTCCGCCCTGCCCTGACCCACCGGGCCAACGCGCTGCGGCAAAGCTGGCGCGCATCGGAACGCTACGCCCATCGCCGTGTTCGGCGCGCGATCTCTCGGCGCGATCTCTCGGCGGTGAGCGCCGCGCTGGATCGCTGGAAATCCCATGCACGGCCATTGTTGGACGTGGATTTTGCCCCTTTGGACCGCGCCCTTGCAACCCTGGGCGCGGCGCGGTTTGGCAAGGGGGGACCACGCGACGAAACCGGAGGCTGGCGGCAACTTGCAACCGCATATGCAACAGCGCGGATGCGCCTGCGTGCCGGGCGCCGAGGCCGGCGCGGGACGATGGGGCTTCCCCCGCTCAATCCCTGAAACACGTTTCACCGGGCCTCTTAAATCTGTTGCGCGAATCAGGGCAATCGCCTAATTGCCGCCGCATAGTGAAGGCTATGCCGGGAGAAGGCGGGTCACACCGCCGCCGAAGGAGCAACCGCCCCGGAAACTCTCAGGTCCCAGGACCGGTATGGCCCAAACACTCCGGAAAGCGGCCCACAAGGCCCACCGTAGGAGAAAGCCCGGCCTGCCGGGCGAAGCTCTCAGGTTCCACGCACGGAGGGGGCAAGCGGCAGATGCCACACGTGCGAGGAGCATGACCATGACCAAGATTGCCGTTATCGGGGCCGGTGTGACCGGCCTGACCACCGCCTATGAACTGCTGGATCGCGGATTCGACGTGACCGTGTTCGACCGTCACCGCTATGCGGCGATGGAAACCAGCTTTGCCAATGGCGGTCAGCTTTCGGCCTCCAATGCCGAGGTCTGGACCCAGTGGGGCACCGTCCTGAAGGGGCTGAAATGGATGTTGCAGGCGGATGCGCCGCTGCTGGTGAACCCCGCTCCCACCCTGCACAAGATGCGGTGGATGGCCGAGTTCCTGTCCAACATTCCGCGCTACAAGAGCAACACGGTGGAAACCGTCCGCCTCGCCATCGCGGCGCGCGCGGTGCTGTTTGACATGGCCGATCGCGAAGGCATCGATTTCGATCTGGAACGGCGCGGCATCCTGCATTTCTATGACCGTGAAACCGACATGGCCCATGCCCGCAAGGTGAATGCCCTGCTCGCCCAGGGGGGCTGATGCGCCGCGAGCTTGCACCCGAAGAGATCCGCGAAATCGAACCCGCCCTGCGCGGCAGTTTCGTCGGTGGTTTTCTGACCGAGTCCGACAGTTCCGGCGACATCCACAAATTCACCATGGGCCTGGCCCGCGCCTGTGCACGCCGAGGTGCGACGCTGTGCTTTGGGGCGCAGGTCGAGCGGCTCACCGCGCAGCCGGGCGGCGTGCGTGTCACCGAAAGGGGCCGCGACGCGGTGTTTGACGCGGTGGTTGTCAGCGCCGGCATCAAGAGCCGCGAGTTTGCCCGCCAGCTGGGCGACCGGGTCAATATCTATCCGGTCAAGGGATATTCGGTCACAGTCAACCTCGACGATGCCGAAAGCCAGGCCGCCGCGCCATGGATCAGCCTGCTGGATGACCGCTCCAAGATCGTGGCCAGCCGCTTTGGCGCAAACCGGTTCCGTATTGCCGGCACCGCCGAATTCAACGGCGACAACCGCGATATCCGCGCCGACCGTATCCGCCCGCTGACCGAATGGTGCGAACGCCACTTCCCCGGCATCTCGACCGAGAATGTCACGCCCTGGGCCGGCCTGCGCCCGATGATGCCGTCAATGTTGCCCCGTGTCGGAGCCGGGCGGGCACCGGGCGTGTTCTATAACACCGGGCATGGCCATCTGGGCTGGACGCTTTCTGCGGCAACCGCGCGTATCGTGGCGGCACAGGTCGCCGAACGGCATGGCGACAAGCGCCCGGTGCCTGCGGCCATCGCCGCCTGACCTCGGGGCCGCGGCACCCCCGCTCGCTGCGGGGATGCGCCCATGCCGTCAATGGCCGGCGGCCCCCAGGTAGGTTCTGATCTCGGACGCCGCCACCGGATCGCCCCCCGGCAACAGGCTTGCGTGGTCCTGATCGGCCGCGCCCATGTCGGGCAGCTGGTGCGCGATGCCCTTGTGGCAGTTGATGCAGGTCTTTTCGCCGGTGAACAGGAACCGCTCATGCGCCTCGGCGGCGCGATTGCTCTGGCGGGTGATGTCCATCGACGCCGCGGAATGGCAATTGCGGCACTCCAGCGAGTCATTCGCCTCGAGCCGCGCCCATTCATGGCGGGCCAGATCGAGACGTTTTTCAAGGAACTTCTCGCGGGTGTTGATGGTGCCAAAGATCTTGCCCCAGACCTCTTTGCTGGCCTGCATCTTGCGCGCGATCTTGTGCGTCCATTCATGCGGCACATGGCAATCCGGACAAGACGCGCGCACTCCCGAGCGGTTGGAGTAATGGATCGTCGGCTTGAGCTCCTGGAACACGTTGTCGCGCATCTCGTGACAGCTGGTACAGAATTGCTCGGTATTGGTGATTTCCAGCGCGGTGTTGAACCCGCCCCAGAACACGATCCCCATGACAAAGCCGCCAATGGTCAGGAACCCCAGGGAAAAGAACGTGCTGGGACGGCGGATGATCCACCAGACCCGTTTGACAAATCCCCACATCAGTCTGCCCCGCCCGGCTGGGTTATCACATGGTCCAGTACCCGGTCGACATCGACAAAGCTGTTCTCGACCAACGGGCGCGCGTCATGCTGGACCACGTGGCATTGGGTACAAAAATAACGGCGCGGGGTGACGGTGGCCAGGGTCTGCCCCTCGCGGTTCATGAAATGGGTGACCGACACCATCGGGGCCTGGCTGACATCCACGGCGGTGCGGCTGTGACAGGTCAGGCATTTGTTGGCGTTCACATCGATCTGGTAATTGTCGATCTTGTGCGGGATCAGCGGCGGCTGGTCCGGATAGTTGCGCACCTGCCGGATGTCGGTGTTGACCACGCCGGGGATCTGCGATGCCTCGCCATCCTGGTCCAGCGGCACATCCGGGCGCAGCGTCGCAACCTGGTTATCCGCCACGGCAATCGTACCGGCGATCAGAATGGCGAGCGGTGGCAGCAATTGCAGAAGTTTCATCTCATACCTCACACGGCTTCGATGCGCACGGCGCATTTCTTGAAATCGGTCTGTTTCGAGATCGGATCGGTGGCATCCAGCGTCACCTTGTTGATCAGCCTGCGGGCGTCGAACCACGGCACAAAGACCAGCCCGCGCGGCGGCTTGTTGCGCCCCCTTGTCTCGACCCGCGTCCGAATTTCGCCCCGCCGCGAGATGACCCTGACCTCGGAGCCGCGCCTGAGATTCATCTCGCTCGCGTCATCGGGATGCATATAGCAAACCGCATCGGGCACCGCGCGATAGAGCTCGGGCACCCGCTGGGTCATCGACCCGGAATGCCAATGCTCCAGCACCCGCCCGGTTGACAACCACATCGGAAACTCCACGTCCGGACTCTCGGCCGCCGGTTCATAGGGCAGCGCAAAGATATTGGCGCGGCCGTCCTTGTTGCCGTAAAAATCGATCGCCTTGCCATCGCGCACATAGGGGTCGTGGTCGCCGTTGAACCGCCAGCGGGTTTCCCTGCCATCAACCACCGGCCATCTCAGGCCGCGCACCTCGTGATAGGTTTCGAACGGCGCCAGATCGTGACCATGGCCGCGCCCGAACTCGGCATATTCCTCGAACAGGCCCTTTTGCAGGTAAAATCCGAAATCCTCGGCCTCGGGGTTGGCATAGTCCTTGCTGACCTCATCCAGCCCGAAACGGTCGACCTTGCCATTGGCGAACAGCACGTCGAACAGGCTCTTGCCCTTGTACTCGGGGCTGGCATCCAGCAGTTCGGCGGGCCAGACCTCATCGGTGGTGAACCGCTTGGAAAACTCGACCAATTGCCAGAGATCGGATTTCGCCTCGCCCGGCGCATCGACAAGCTGGTGCCAGAACTGCGTGCGCCGTTCGGCGTTGCCATAGGCCCCTTCCTTTTCCACCCACATGGCGGCGGGCAGGATCAGGTCGGCGGCTTCGGCGGTGACGGTCGGATAGGCATCGGAGACCACGATGAAATTCTCGGGGTTCCGATATCCCGGCAGCCCCTCGTTCATCATGTTGGGTGCGGCCTGCATGTTGTTGTTCACCTGCACCCAATAGCAATTGATCTTGCCATCCCTGAGATCGCGGTTCTGCTTGACCGCGTGGCTGCCGACCCAGCCCGGCACCGTCCCTGCGGGCAGGTTCCAGATCTTTTCCGCATAGGCCCGGTGCTCGGGGTTTGCGACCACCATGTCGGCGGGCAAGCGGTGCGAAAACGTCCCGACTTCGCGCGCGGTGCCACAGGCCGAAGGCTGTCCGGTCAGCGAAAAGGGCGAGTTGCCGGGCGTCGAGATCTTTCCGGTGAGCAGGTGAATGTTGTAGATCAGGTTGTTGGCCCAGACGCCCCGCGTGTGCTGGTTGAAGCCCATGGTCCAGAGCGACATGACCCGCGTATCCGGATCGGCATAGAGTCTGGCCAGTTCCTCCAGCCGCGCGGCGGGAACGCCCGACATCTCGGCGGCTTTTTCCAGCGTATAGTCCGAAACGAACGCGGCATATTCCTCGAAACTCATGGGGTCCGAGGCATTTGCATTGCCCGCATTCGCCGCATTGGATTCGCGCGGGTCCTCCGGGCGCAGCCCATAGCCGATATCGGTGGCCCCCCGCTTGAAGTTGACGTGATCGCGTACGAAATCCTTGTGCACCATGTCATTCTGAATGATGTAATTCGCGATATAATTCAGGATCACCAGGTCGGTCTGGGGCGTGAAAACCATCGGGATATCAGCGAGATCAAAGCTGCGGTGGGTAAAGGTCGACAACACCGCCACCTTGACATGCGGGTGACTGAACCGGCGGTCCGAAATGCGCGTCCACAGGATCGGGTGCATTTCGGCCATGTTCGAGCCCCAGAGCACAAAGGCGTCGGCGTTCTCGAAATCGTCGTAACAGCCCATCGGCTCGTCAATGCCAAAGGTGCGCATGAAACCGGCCACCGCGCTGGCCATGCAGTGGCGCGCATTGGGGTCGATATTGTTGGACCGGAACCCGGCCTTCATCAGCTTGGAGGCGGCATAGCCCTCCCAGACCGTCCATTGGCCCGACCCGAACATGCCGATGGCCTCGGGGCCTTTCTCGGCCAGCGTCTTTTTCCATTTCTCGGCCATGATATCAAAAGCTTCGTCCCAGCTGACCGGTTCGAACGTGCCGTCCTTGTGATAGGCCCCGTCGCGCTTGCGCAGCAGCGGTTGGGTCAGGCGGTCGGCACCGTACATGATCTTGGACAGGAAATAGCCTTTGACACAGTTCAGCCCGCGATTGACCTCGGCCTGTGTATCGCCGTGGGTGGCAACCACCCGGCCGGCCTTGGTGGCGACCATGATCGAACAACCGGTGCCGCAGAACCGGCAGGGGGCCTTGGACCATTTCAGATCGGTCAGCGCCGCCTCGGTGACAAGGTTCTGCGCCGCCGCCGGGATCGGCAGGCCCGCCGCAAGGGCCGCGGCCGCCACGGCCTGGGTCTTGATCAAATCGCGTCGGGTCATTGCGGTCATTGCAGGGCTCCCTGGGGTTCCGAAACCGAGACAGACACCTCGTCCGCCTCGCAAATCTGGTGAAAGACAAGCGCCGCGCTGGCGACACCATCGAGCAATTGGATATGCGCCAGCCCATCCGCGATGGCCTGATCGCTGTCGGTTTCCATCAGCACGACGATCTTGCCGGACGGGTCTGTCAGCGACAGTTCGGCATGGGGCATCCGGGCGATATGCGCTGCGACATCTGGCATCCGGTCGGGATGGCTGCGCACCACGAGGCTGGAAATATGCAGGGGCCGGTTCATTCGGGCGGGCCTTTCATTCTGGGATCGGTCAGCGTGATCGCATCGTTCGGGCAAAGCCCGAGGCAGGCACCGCAGCCGGTGCAAGCCGTGGTATCCAGCCGGAGACGCCCCATCGGGCGCACGCTGGCATCAAGGCGCAGGGCGCGGGGTTCGCAGATATCCGTGCACAACTGACACGCGATCCCGGCGGCCAGAAGGCAACGCCCCGTAATCTCTGCCACCACCGGCCATGGCGGGCTTTGATCCACGTCAAAGACGTCCTCGTCACAGGCCGTTGCGCAGGCCGCGCAAAACGTGCAGTCGCGACCATGCAAAGCCACCCGGACGTGCCGGTTGTCATCCAGTTCCAGAATCTCCTGCGGGCAGGCCCGGACGCAATCGCCGCAGCCGGTACAATGGCGGCGAACCGCCGCCTCGTCGCTCCAGGGCGGGCGGAATTCAGGGGCCGGACGGGCACCGGGATTTCGCAGAAAATCCCGCCGGGTCAGTGTGTTGCTGGCATTGGCTGGCATGGGACACCCATCAGCCGTGCGGCGGGCCCAGGAAAATCTGCGATATCCAGATCACCAGCCCATAAGTGCCGACAAGGGCCACCGCCAGCACCGGGGCCAGCACCACCGCCAGGAACAGGAACACGTTCCTCTCTTCCGATTTGGTCGCCGCCCCAGATGCATTGTCCATCGTGGCATTGTCCATCGAGGCATTGTCCATGATCGCTCCTCCCCTGATTGTCGGCATCCGGGCCGATCGCTCAGACGCTAACAGCTTCGACCGCGCGATCCTTGATTCAGATCAATCTGCGCGGGAACGAGCCCGGCGAATCTCGGGCATCGCCCCGACCCGCCGCTGCATATGCCTTTTCCTGACCGAAACGCGCTTGTATGACAGGGACATGTCAGATCCCCTCGATATCGTTTTTGCCGCATTGGCCGACCCAACCCGCCGGGCGATCCTGACGATGCTGCTTGAGGACGACATGGCCGTGACCGATGTTGCCACGCCTTTCGAGATGTCGCTGGCGGCGATCTCCAAGCACCTGACGATCCTGACCCGCGCGGGGCTGATCAGCCAGGAAAAGCGCGGGCGGGTGAAATGGTGCAAGCTCGAACCCGACGCGCTGCGCGGGGCCTCGGTCTGGATGCAGGGGTTCGGGCAGTTCGAGCCGGTCAATCTCGACGCGTTCGAACGTTTCCTCGCGCAGGAACTTGAAACCGAGGCCAAGACGCGCGGCTGACCGCGCCGGTTGCGCTAGTGTTCATTCCGCAGCAAGAGCAGCAAGGCGATCACCGTCAGCGCAACCCCCACCAGCACCAGCCCGCCAGGCGCCCCATTGCCAAGCGCGATCTCCCACAGGATCACCCAGCTCGGCGTCAGGTAGGTATAGGCCATGACCTTGGCCGATGGCAGCCGAACCGCCGCGATCCGCACCAGCAGGAATGTGCCGGCGGTGGCAAAAAGCGAGACATAGCCGATGGTGATCCACACCAGCGGCCGCAAACCGGCCCAATCCGTGGCGCGAATGTCACGCCAGCCGACAACCGTCAGGATCAGGCACCCCGCCGCGATCACCGCAAAGGTAAACGCCGCCGCCGGCTCCTGCCGACCGAGCAGACGCATGACCGGCGGATAGGCCGCATGGGCAACACAACCCCAGAAAAAGATCGCCTCGCCCTCGCCGATATCAAAGGCGCGCACCGTCGCCCAATCGGCGCGAAAGATCACCCAGAGCGCGCCAACGGCCCCGATGGCCAGCGCCAGCGCCATGCGCCGCGTCGTGACCTGGCGCAGCAGCAGCCAGCCAATCCCGCCCGCGATCATCGGGGTCAGGGTAAAAACCGCCGAGGCGCTGACCGGTGGCGCGGTCTTGAGTCCTTCGAACATCAGCACGAAATAGATGACATAAAGGCCACCCAGGATCAGGTAACGCCAGGGCGCGTCAAAAGTGCGGCGCGGGATGCCACCAGTGGCCAGCGCCAGCGCCCCCATGATCGCGGCGGCAATGGCAAAGCGCAGCGCGGTTAACGCCATCGGCGCGATTTCATTGGCGACCAGCGACCCGAGCGAAAACGACCCGGCCACCAGCACCGAGAACAGCAACATGCAGGCGTGCCCCTGGGCCTGCGGAGTCACAACTGCCAATCCGATGCGTGTTGCTTGAGAAACTTGGCAAAGGTCTGAACCTTGGTCGTCCTGTGCAGGTCCACATGGGTGACCAGCCACACGGCCGACGCCCATTCCGGTTGTGGCGGCATGACCGGCACGATGTCGTCGCGCCGCGCCGCCAGCCAGGTCGGCAGGAACCCGATCCCGGCGCCTGCAAAGATCGCCACGTGCATCGAATGCTGATCGGTCGCCAGAAAGGTCGCGGCCTCGGGCGGGATGGTCTTGCGCAGCCAGCGGGCAAAGGGCGCGCGGTTGTTCTCGTCGTCATGGGTGACAAAGCGATGCGCGCCGAACTGCTCCGGCCCGTCGGGCACCCCATGCGCGGCGGCATAGGATGCGCTGGCATAAAGCCCGGAATTCAGCGTGATAAAGGGCTGCACCACGTTGTCCGGCTGATCCGGGGGGGACCCGGCGCGCACCGCCACATGCGCCTCGCCATATTCAAGCCGGAACAGGCGATCCCCAGTCAGAAACCGCACGACAAGATCGGGATGCGCCTGCTGGAACGCCGCCAGCACCGGCACCAGAAGCCCCGACAGCGCGGTCAGGGACGTCACCACCAGCTCGCCGCCGACATCATCCCCCTGCCCCTTGAGGCGTCCCGCCAGCTGGTTGAGCTGGTCATCCGTCGCCTGCGCCACCCGCAGCAGATCGGTGCCCGCCTCGGTCGGCGTGTAACCACGGGCGTGACGCTGAAACAGCTTGACCCCCAAACGACCCTCGATCGCATCGATATGGCGGATCACCGTGGCGTGGTGGACACCCAGAACATCCGCCGCGCCGCTGACGGTTCCCATGCGTGCAACCTGATAGGCGGTGCGCACCTCGTCCCAATTGTCCATTCGCCGCCCTCTGTGCAAAAATCAACACTTACCGTGTTTTTTGGCCAATTGCGTTCAATGATGCAAGGTTTATTTGTCTGTCACAGAACAGGCGAGCCGCCTCGCAACCCCATATCGCACAAGGATTACAGCCATGACCAAGACCATTCTGCACATCGACGCCTCGGCCCGTCACCAGGGTTCGGTTTCCCGCGATCTCAGCGCCCGCATCGTCGAACGCCTGGCCCCGCAACAGACCCTGCGCCGCGATCTGGCCAATGCGCTGCCACAGCTGACCGAAGACTGGGTCAACGCCAATTTCACCCCGGCCGACATGCGCACCGACGCCCAGAAGGATACGCTGGCCCTGTCCGATCAGCTGGTCGAAGAACTCGAAGCCGCCGACACCGTTGTCATCGGCACCCCGATGTACAACTTCGGCATCCCCGCCAGCCTCAAGGCATGGGTCGACCTGATCGCCCGCGCCGGGCGCACATTCCAGTATACCGAGAACGGCCCGCGCGGTATGCTGAGCGGCAAGCGTGCCATTGTCGCCATTGCAACCGGTGGCGCCCCTGTCGGCTCCGAGATCGATTTCGCCTCGACCTATCTGCGCCAGGTGCTGGACTTTGTCGGGATCAGCGATATCGAGATCATCGCCGCCGACCGGCTGAACGCGGATCAGGACGAAGCCCTCGCCTCCGCCAATGCCCGGATTTCTGCCCTCGCCGCCTGAAGCGGGGCCGGATACCCGCCCCAACGGAATACCGCATTCGCCGCGCGCCCCGCTCTGAGCCCTTGACTCGGGCGGGGCGTTGCGGCTAATCGGCGGTGAACCACCCGGAAGCGTCACACCTTCCGGTCCCCTTTCATGGGGATCGCCCTCCACCAGCGTGTTACGCCCGTGGGGGTGATTGCGCATTTAGGCGTCCCATCCCATGTTGGGCGCAACGGAAACCGGTACGGAGGCCAGTTGGCCATGTTTGAAAACCTATCCGAACGCCTGTCTGGCGTGTTCGACCGGCTGACCAAGCAAGGGGCGCTGTCCGAAGAGGACGTCAAGACCGCCCTGCGCGAGGTCCGCGTTGCCCTGCTCGAGGCGGATGTCTCGCTGCCGGTCGCCCGCGACTTTGTCAGGAAAGTCCAGGAACAGGCCACCGGCCAGGCCGTTACCAAATCGGTCACCCCCGGACAGCAGGTCGTCAAGATCGTGCATGACGCGCTGGTTGACGTGCTGCGCGGCGAAGGCGATCCCGGCAAACTCAAGATCGACAACCCGCCCGCGCCGATCCTGATGGTCGGCCTGCAAGGGTCCGGCAAGACCACGACCACCGCCAAGCTGGCCAAACGCCTCAAGGAAAAAGACGGCAAGCGGGTGCTGATGGCCTCGCTTGACACCAACCGCCCGGCGGCGATGGAACAGCTGGCGATCCTCGGCACCCAGATCGGCGTTGACACCCTGCCCATCGTCAAGGGCGAAAACCCGGTCCAGATCGCCAAACGCGCCAAGACACAGGCCAGCCTGGGCGGATATGACGTCTACATGCTCGACACCGCGGGCCGCCTGCATATCGACGAAGAGTTGATCCGGCAGGCCGCCGACGTGCGCGACGTGGCCAGCCCGCGCGAAACCCTGCTGGTGGTGGATGGGCTGACCGGCCAGGACGCGGTCAATGTCGCCACCGAGTTTGACGACAAGATCGGTGTGTCCGGCGTGGTCCTGACCCGGATGGACGGCGACGGGCGCGGCGGTGCCGCCCTGTCGATGCGCGCCGTCACCGGCAAACCCATCCGTTTCGTCGGCCTCGGCGAAAAGATGGACGCCATCGAAACCTTCGAACCCGATCGCATCGCGGGCCGTATCCTGGGCATGGGCGATATCGTCAGCCTCGTGGAAAAGGCCCAGGAAACCATCGAGGCCGAACAAGCCGAAAAGATGGTCAAGCGCATGATGAAGGGTCAGTTCAACATGAACGACCTCAAGATGCAGCTTGAACAGATGATCCAGATGGGTGGCATGCAGGGCATGATGGGCATGATGCCCGGCATGAAGAAAATGGCCAAACAGGTCGAGGATGCGGGTTTCGACGACAAGATCCTGAAACAGCAGATCGCCCTGATCCAGTCGATGACCAAGAAGGAACGCGCCAACCCGCAGCTCCTTCAGGCCAGCCGCAAGAAACGCATCGCCGCCGGTGCGGGAATGCAGGTCTCCGATCTGAACAAGCTCATGAAGATGCATCGCCAGATGGGCGACATGATGAAGAAAATGGGCAAGATGGGCAAAGGCGGCATGCTGAAGCAGGCCATGAAAGGCATGTTCGGCAAGGGTGGAATGCCCGCCGACATGGACCCAAAGGCGCTCGAAGCCGCCGCCAAGCAAATGGGCGGCAAGCTGCCCGGTGGTCTGGGCGGCCTGGGCGGTGGCGGCATGGCCCTGCCCCCTGGTCTCTCGGGCTTTGGAAAGAAGAAATGACCCCCCACATGCCCGCATTTCATCTTGCACCAAATACTCCCGCCGGAGGCATCCTGCCCGTGCATCGCGCGCGGCGGCCGATATGTCAGGCCAGGCTGTGCAGCGCATGACCCCGCATCTCGCCGATACCCCGGTTCTTGAGACCGAACGACTGATCCTGCGCGCCCCGGGCGCGCAGGACTGGCCGGTGTTTCGTGCGATGATGGCATCCGACCGGTCGCGTTTCATCCGTCGGGGCGATCCTGACGAGGGACAGGCCTGGCGGGCCTTTGGCCACCTGATCGGCCATTGGGTGCTGCGGGGCTGGGGCAATTTCGCGATCACCCGCAAGGGCGATGACACGGCACTTGGCTCGGTCGGTCCATGGTGCCCCGCCGGCTGGCCCGAGCGGGAAATCGGCTGGGCGATCTGGTCTCCGGAAGCCGAGGGCCGGGGCTATGCCCACGAGGCCGCTCGGGCGGCGCGCGGCTTTGCCTATGACGTGCTGGCCTGGGAAAGTGCGGTCAGCTATATCGACCCGGCCAACGCGCGATCCATCGCGCTGGCGGAACGGCTGGGGGCAACCCGCGACGCCTCTGCCGCCACCCCCGGCGACGCGCCCTGCCTGGTGTATCGGCACCCGTCGCCCGACGCCCTGGCCGATGGCGGCATGGAGGCATATGCATGAGCAGCGCCGCCATTCCCACCCTTGAAACCGAACGCCTTATCCTGCGCGGGCCCGAGCCCCAGGACTACCCGGATTTCAAAGCCACCTTTACCAGCTATCGTGCGCGTTTCATGGGCGGGCCGCTGAACGCCTATGAATCCTGGATGCTCTATGCGGCCGAGATCGGACATTGGGCGATCCGGGGCTTTGGCATGTGGATGATCCACGACCGGGCAAGCCGCGAAACCTATGGCATGGCCGGCGGCTGGAAGCCCGCGAAATGGCCCGAGGCCGAAATCGCCTGGGTGATCTGGCCCGATGCTGCGGGACGCGGCATCGCGCTCGAGGCGACCCACGCGGCGCGGCGCTATCTCTATCATGTGCTGGGCTGGGACACCGCCGTCAGCTATATCGACCCCAAGAATCTCGACAGCATCCGGCTGGCCGAACGGCTGGGCGCGATCAGGGATCACACCGCCGCCACCATCGACGGCAGCGACGCCGTTTACCGCCACCCCTCGCCCGCGCGGCTGAATGACACCCAGCTGGCCCACGGGATCGAGATGGAAATCAACCATTACCGCGACCCCCTGTTCAAACCGAAAGGATGGGCTCTTGACTGACCACGTTGCCCGCGCCGCCGCGCTGCTCAAGGAACATCGCGAAAGCATCGACCGGCTGGATGCGATCCTCGTCTATACGTTGGGCGAGCGGTTCAAGCACACCCAGGCGGTGGGCCGCCTCAAGGCCGACCACGACCTTCCCCCGTCCGATCCGGCGCGCGAAGCGCATCAGATCGCACGTCTCGAAGACCTGGCGAAACAGGCCGACCTGGACCCTGAATTCGCCAAGGCTTTCCTGAACTTCATCATTCAGGAAGTCATTCACCACCACGAAAAACATCAATCTTAACAACAACCTGCATCTTCGGTGCGGTTCAACATCAGAAAATGCACCTTCGGTGCAATTCTATTCAAAGGAGAAACAACCAATGGCCATGAAAATCAGACTCGCCCGTGGCGGTTCCAAGAAGCGCCCCTTCTATCGCATCGTCGCAGCCGACAGCCGTATGCCGCGCGACGGCCGCTTTATCGAAAAGCTGGGCACCTACAACCCGCTGCTGCCGAAAGACAGCGAAGACCGCGTCAAGATGGACATGGAGCGCGTTCAGTACTGGCTGAGCCAGGGCGCCCAGCCCACCGACCGGATCGCGCGCATGCTCGAAGCGGCCGGCGTTCGTGAAAAGACCGAGCGCAACAACCCGCAGAAAGGCACCCCCGGCGAGAAAGCCAAGGCCCGTGCCGAAGAAAAGGCCGAGAAGGCCGCCGCAGCGGCGGCTCCGGCCGAGGAATCCGCCGAATAAATGGTGGATCCTGTTGAAACGCCCGGCTTTTCCCGGGCGTTTCGCGACGACCTGAACCGGTTGATGGCGTGGCGGCGCGACGTTCGGAGCTTTCGGACGGATCCGCTGGACCCGCAGGTTCTCGACACCTGCCTGTCAACCATGTCGCTGGCCCCCTCTGTCGGGCTCAGCGAACCGTGGCGCATCGTGCGCGTCGCATCCGAGGATGCGCGTCGCCACGCGCTCGACAATTTCCGCAAGGCCAATGCCGATGCGCTCGCCGGCTATCATGGCGAGGACGCCCGGCTATACTCCGGCCTCAAGCTGTCGGGGATGACCCAGGCCCCGGTGCAACTGGCGATGTTCTGCGACGAGGCCACCACGCAGGGGCGCGGATTGGGCACCAGGACGATGCCGGAAATGCGCCGCTATTCCGTCGTCTGCGCGATCCAGCAATTCTGGCTGGCGGCCCGCGCGCATGATGTCGGTGTCGGCTGGGTATCGATCCTCGATCCCGTACAGCTGGCCCGCGACCTTGATGTGCCCGATGAATGGAAACTGATCGCCTATCTCTGCGTCGGCTATCCCGAGAGCAGTTCGGACATCCCGGAACTCAGCCGCGTGGGATGGCAAGAGCGCTCCGGCCCACCCACCATCTTCGACCGATGAAAACGGAGACCTGTTCGTGTTTCGCCTGATACGCCTCTTGATGTTTACGGCAATCGCGTTTCTCGTGGGATTGTTCTATGAGCGATCGCAACAGATGGAACGCTGCAAGCTGGCGGGCGGCAAGCTGGTCCAGGGAATATGCAAGGGAGTCCCGAATGACGGATGATCTGGTCTGTGTCGGAGCATTGGCGGGCGCATTCGGCGTGCGCGGCGAGGTGCGGCTCAAGAGTTTCTGCGCGATCCCTGCCGACATTGCCGATTACGCCCCGCTCAGCAACGAGGATGGCAGCCAACACTATTCGGTGATCCTGACCGGCACCACCCAAAACGGATTTACCGCGCGGCTTGGCGGCATCACCACCAAGGAACAGGCCGATACCCTGCGCGGCCTGCGCCTGTTTGCCCGGCGCGAGCTGTTGCCGTCCCTGCCGGATGACGAGTTCTATCATGCGGACCTGATCGGCGTGGCGGTGTTCGACACCGGGGGACAACAGCTTGGTACCGTCAGGTCGGTGATGAACCATGGGGCCGGCGACCTGCTCGAAATCCACGGTCCGGGCCTGAAGGATACCGTGCTGCTGCCCTTTACCCGCGCGGCGGTTCCCACCGTCGACCTCACCACCGGACGCATTGTCGCCGATCCCCCAGAAGGGCTGTTCTGAGATGGATCGGATCGTCGTTCATGCCGGGTTTCACAAGACCGGGACAACGACGGTCCAGGCGACGCTGCGCGCCAATGGCCGGGTGCTGAAACCGCATTTACGTGTGATCCTGCGCCAGCAGATGCCCGAGCTTTGCGATGCGGCGCGCGACTGGTCGGTATCGCGCCGCGACGAGGACATGGCCCGCTTTTGCGATCACGCCGTCACGCTTGCCAGGGGCTGGGATACGGCCGACCCGCGCCCGGTGCTGCTGTGTTCCGAAGATCTCGCCGGTCGCATGCCCGGCCGGCGCAACCTGTGCAGCTATGACGCCACGCCGTCGCTCATGCGGGGGTTGGTCGCAAGCCTTGCGCGCACCCATCCCGATGCCGACATCCGGCTGTTTTTCTCGACACGGGCCGCTGCGCCGTGGCTGGCGAGTTGTCACGCCCAGCATCTGCGCGCGGTGCGGATGACCATGGATTGCTGGACCTATGCCGAAACCTATCGCGCGTCCGCCAATCTGGTCCAGATTGTTGACTCCGTCCAAAGCCAGGTGGCACCCCATCCGGTCAGCCATTCCGCGCTGGAAACCAGCGCCGGGCTGCGGCTGGGGCCATTGGAACCGGTGCTCGATCTCTGTGACCTGCCCGCCGAATTGCGCGGCCGCATCGAACCGCAACACCCCGCCAATACCCGGCACGATCCCGAAACCCTGCAGGCCTTGTTGCGCGCCAACCGCAAATTCTCGGACTCCGAGGCCAGACAGAACGCCAAGCGCGCGATCCTTGACGCCGCCAAGCGCCGCAACGCCGACTAGCGCGCCGCCCGAGATTCCCGTTTTCTTGTCCGCCGCATTCCCCTAAGACGCCGCCATGACCGAGCCAACCAAACCCGCCACACCCAATCACCGTTCCCTGGGCCGTAAGACCATCCGCGCGTCGTTGCAGCCGCGCGAACTGATTACCCCGACCCCGGACCTCAAGGGCGTCTGGAAAGCCAAGGTCATCACCCTGTTTCCCACCGCATTCCCCGGCGTGCTGGGCGAAAGCCTGACCGGCAAGGCCTTGCAGGAGGGGCTGTGGCAACTCGACACGATCGACCTGCGCGGCTTTGGCATCGGCAAGCATCGCAACGTGGATGACACCCCGGCCGGTGGCGGCGCGGGCATGGTGCTGCGTGCCGATGTGGTAGGCCCCGCAATCGAGGCCGCGCAAAGCCACGCAACCGGGAACTGGCCGCTGATCTACCTGTCGCCGCGCGGACGCCCGATGACGCAGGGCCTGATGAAATTACTGGCCGCGGCGGATGGTGTCACCCTGCTATGCGGTCGCTTTGAAGGGGTCGATGAACGGGTTCTCGAAGAATACGGCGTGCAGGAAGTCAGCCTGGGCGATTTTGTGATGACCGGCGGTGAAATCGCGGCGCAGGCGCTGATCGATGCAACCGTTCGCCTGTTGCCGGGGGTGTTGGGAAATGACGCCTCGACCGAGGAAGAGAGCTTTTCCGACGGGCTGCTCGAGCATCCGCAATACACCCGCCCCGCAACATGGAAAGACCGGCCCATCCCGCCGGTGCTGACCGCAGGAGACCACGGCAAGACCGCCCGATGGCGGCGCGACATGTCGGAACGGATCACGCAACAGCGCCGCCCCGACCTGTGGGCGAGATACCGGCGAGACAAGGAATCCGGTTCCTAGGCAACGGTGCGTTTACCCTGCTGAACCGATCCCGAACTATCCCGCCGCATGCCCCACGATCCTCTTGATCGACCGGGCCAAACCTCCTATACCGCGCGAATTCCCGGTTGCGCCAGCGACTCGGGTCCTGTTGGCTGTGTGACCGGCTGCATTCTTCTGTATGCGCGGGGCTGGCAACAGGAAATCGACCAAGGAATGACGACCTGATCTCTGGCGGGCACTGCGGTGGACCCGGTGAAGACCAAGAGCTCTGAGGACGCGCAAATCTTCGTGGAAAAACCACGAGCAATTAGGAGAGATGCGATGGACCTGATCGCACAGCTTGAGGCGGAACAGATTGCCGCCCTGGGGAAAGAGATTCCCGATTTCAAGGCCGGAGACACCATCCGGGTCGGCTATAAGGTGACCGAAGGGTCGCGCACCCGTGTGCAGAACTATGAAGGTGTCTGCATTTCACGCAAGGGCGGCGATGGCATCGCCGGCGCGTTCACCGTGCGCAAGATTTCCTTTGGCGAAGGCGTGGAGCGTGTGTTCCCGCTGCACTCGACCAACATCGAGAGCATCACTGTGGTGCGCCGTGGCCGTGTGCGCCGCGCCAAGCTCTACTACCTGCGCTCGCGTCGCGGTAAATCCGCCCGGATCGCGGAAGATTCGAACTACAAGCCCAAGTCGGGCGCTCAGGCCTAAGGAGCGGATACATGAAAAAAGATACCCATCCCGACTATCACCTCATCGACGTCAAGCTGACCGATGGCACCGTGATCCAGATGAAATCCACCTGGGGCAAGGAAGGCGATTCGCTGGCACTTGACATCGATCCGAGCGTACACCCCGCATGGACCGGTGGCGGTACCCGCCTGATGGATACCGGCGGTCGCGTGTCCAAGTTCAAGAAGAAATACGAAGGTCTCGGTTTCTGATCGAACCGATCGATCTTGCACGATCCAGCGCCGCGGCCCTTGCCGCGGCGTTTTGCGTTTGGCGCCATCGGGTTTTCGGCAAGGCGGTGACGATTTGGCAAGGCTTTGCTGCCACCCTGCGATGAACCAGACGCAGCACCGGAACCGCCATGTCCGTTCAGACCCAAACGCAAGCCAGGCAACCCCATCTGGATGTCCGCAAGCTCCTCGCCCGGGCCGAGGGGGCAAGGCGCGCCGGTGACATCACCGGGGCGGCGCGCGATTATGGCACCGTCCTGTCGCGTTTTCCCGGCAACCCGCGCGCGCGCAAGGCGCTGGCGGCAATCGGCCCGTCCGCCGCCTCGATCCTTGCGGACAAGGCCCAACAGTGCCAGCAGGCCCGCCAGCTTGACGCGGCGGCGCAGCACTGGGCAGAGGCGGTTGCGCTGCGCCCCGAACATGCCGGGTTGGGCATATCACTATGTCGCTGCCTGCTCGACATGGGACGTAGCAACGCGGCACTTGAGGCGGTGAACACGGTGCTGCAACACAATCCCCAAGACCCCGTGGCGCTGGACACCAAGGGCTGCATCCTGCGCGATCTCGGGCGGCTGGATGCGGCGCGAGACTGCCACATCGCGGCGATGCAACATGATGGTGACAGGGCCGGACCGCTCAACCATCTGGGAATCATTGCGCAGGCCAATGGCGACATGCAACAGGCGGCAGATCATTTCACCCGCGCCATCGCCCTCAGTCCGGATATCGTGTCACTTCACCACAATCTCGCCGGGTGCAAGACCTATACCCCGGACGATCCGCATCTGAGTCAGATGCAAGAGATACTGGCACGCCGCCGCAAGGACGATCCCGAACTCGCGGCCCTGCATTTCGCCCTGTTCAAGGCGCTGGACGATACCGGCGATACCGATGCCGCCTTTGCTCACCTGCTGCAAGGCAACCAATTGCGCAAAGCAGCGTCCGAATTTGACATCGCGCAAGAGGCGCAGCGGTTTGCATGGTACAAATCCCTGCTGCCCGACCCGCCCAAGGCGCTGGCCCCCGACCTCATCGCCGCGCCGCGCCCGGTCTTTGTCGTCGGCCTGCCCCGCTCCGGCACCACGCTGGTTGAACGCATCCTGAGCCAGTCAGACGACACCCAGCCCGCCGGGGAATTGTCGGTCGTGCCAAACGCGGTCGCACCGCTGCTGCGCCGGCTACAGGGGGAAAACCGTCCGGCGCCGAGCCGTGACGACCTGTTGGAGTTGCGCGCGCGGATCGTCGCCGGGCTGGGGCGGCACTCGGACGGGTCGGCGGTGCTGATCGACAAGATGCCGCTGAATTTCCGCTGGGTCGGGCTGATCTGTGCGGCGATGCCCGAGGCGCGCATTGTTTCGCTCCGGCGGGCACCGATGCCGGTTGCCTGGTCGCTGTTCCGCCACATGTTCTCTTCGCCCGGCAACGGCTTTGCCTATGGCATGGCGGATATCGCGGCCTACATGTTGCTGCACCGCGACATGATGCGCTTCTGGTCCGACAGGTTTGGTGCGCAGATTGTCGACCTGGCCTATGCCGACCTGGTGACCGATACCGAGCGCACCATCCGCCGGTTGATCGCGGCCTGCGACCTGAACTGGACCGAGGCCTGCCTGGCACCACAGACTGCGGATGCCCCGGTGCTGACCGCCAGCGCCGGACAGGTGCGCCGTGGCATTTACCGAAACAGCGACCAAAGCTGGCGCAAATACCAAACCCAGCTGTCCCCGCTTGCCACTGCGCTCAGGGCGGCGGGGCTGAGCTGAGCCTGTCACGGCCGATGGCCATGGAAACTGTTTCGGCAAAGGCGGAAAACTGGTTTCCGGCGCTTTCCATCGCCCCACCCGCAACATATAGAGTGCCAAGCAAATTCTAAGCCGCGCCAAGCGGCAGCGGAAGGATCGGGCATGGCGCATATCATCGTTGTCGGAAACGAAAAGGGCGGAGCCGGCAAATCGACGGTTTCAATGCATGTTGCAACCGCCCTCGCGCGGCTGGGCCATCGGGTCAACGCGCTTGACCTCGACCTCAGACAACGCTCGATGGGGCGCTATGTCGAGAACCGGCGAGACTTCATGACCAAGTCCCGGCTCGACCTCCCCGGCCCCTCCTGTCACGATCTGCCCCAGGTCGATGCGGACAGCCTCGATCCAGGGGAAAACGTTTATGACCAGCGCCTTTCGGTCGCCGTCGCCGAGCTTGAGACCAAAAGCGATTTCATCCTGATCGATTGCCCCGGCTCGCACACCCGCCTCAGCCAGGTGGCCCATTCGCTTGCCGATACGCTGATCACGCCACTGAATGACAGCTTTGTCGATTTCGACCTGCTGGCGCGGATCGACTCAGAAGGCGAAAAGATCCTCGGCCCCTCGGTCTATTCGGAAATGGTGTGGAAATCCCGACAACTGCGGGCGCAGGCCGGGTTGCAGCCGATCGACTGGATCGTGATGCGCAATCGCGTCGGGACACAGCGCATGGTCAACAAGGAAAAGATGGAGCGGGCGCTGCGCCTGCTGTCCGAACGCATCGGCTTTCGCATCGCTCCGGGTTTCAGCGAGCGCGTCGTGTTCCGCGAATTGTTCCCGCGCGGCCTGACCTTGCTCGACCTCAAGGATATCGGCGTCAAACAGCTGAATATCTCGAATGTCGCCGCCCGCCAGGAGCTGCGCGACATGATGAAGGCACTAAACCTCCCCGGCGTCACCCCCGACATCTGAGCCACGGCGTCACCCCCGACATCTGAGCCACGGCGTCACCGGCGAAATTCGTGCGGCGGGCAAAATTTTGCGTTGTTAGTTACAAAATCAACTATTACCCCTGCCTCTGAAAAACGGAGGAACCGCGATGAATCGTCCGACCGACGCCCATTCCATGATCCAGGCCGCCACCCCGACGGCCACCAATCCCGGCTATATGCCCGGATTTGGCAATGACTTTGAAACCGAAGCCCTGCCCGGCGCGCTGCCCGAGGGCAAGAACAGCCCGCAAAAATGCAATTATGGCCTGTATGGCGAACAGCTGAGCGGCACCGCCTTTACCGCGCCCAGCCACCAGAACGAGCGGACCTGGTGCTATCGCATCCGCCCCTCGGTCAAGCATTCGGCCCGCTATGACAAGATCGACCTGCCCTATTGGCGCTCGGCCCCGGACATTGACCCCGATGTCATTTCCCTGGGCCAGTATCGCTGGGATCCGGTGCCGCATTCCGAACAGGCGCTGACCTGGCTTACCGGGATGCGCACCATGACCACCGCCGGGGATGTGAACACCCAGGTCGGCATGGCAAGCCATATCTACCTTGTTACCGCGTCGATGCAGGATGCCTATTTCTACTCCGCCGACAGCGAGCTGCTGGTGGTCCCGCAGGAAGGTCGGCTGCGGTTCTGCACCGAGCTGGGCATCATCGATCTTGAACCGCGTGAAATCGCGATCATTCCGCGCGGGCTGCTCTATCGGGTCGAACTGCTCGAAGGCCCCGCCCGCGGCTTTGTCTGCGAGAATTACGGCCAGAAATTCGAACTCCCGGGACGCGGACCGATCGGGGCCAACTGCATGGCGAACCGCCGTGACTTCAAAACCCCCGTCGCCGCGTTCGAGGACCGCGATGCGCCCAGCACCGTCACCATCAAATGGTGCGGCCAGTTCCACGAAACCCGCATCGGCCACAGCCCGCTGGACGTGGTGGCGTGGCATGGCAATTACGCGCCGGTCAAGTATGACCTGAGCAATTATTGCCCCATCGGCGCGATCCTGTTCGATCACCCGGACCCGTCGATCTTTACCGTGCTGACCGCCCCCAGCGGCGTGCCGGGCACCGCGAATATCGATTTCGTGCTGTTCCGCGAGCGCTGGATGACAATGGAAGATACCTTCCGCCCGCCGTGGTATCACAAGAACATCATGTCCGAGCTGATGGGGAATATCTATGGTCAATACGACGCCAAACCCCAGGGTTTCGTGCCCGGAGGCATGAGTCTCCACAACATGATGCTGCCCCATGGCCCGGACAAGAACGCCTTCGAGGGAGCCAGCAACGCCGATCTCAAACCTGAAAAGCTCGACAACACGATGTCCTTCATGTTCGAGACCCGCTTCCCGCAGCACCTCACCACCTTTGCCGCCACGGAAGCACCGCTTCAGGATGACTATATCGATTGCTGGGACGACATCGAAAAGAAATTCGACGGCACCCCCGGCACCAAGTAACCGCCAGCGGACCAAGGCCCGCCCCGCGCCAAGACGACAAAGGAAAGCACATGCCCCTGATGACCAGCTGGGTCGAGAGCGCCAACGCGCCCGACCACCCGTTTCCCCTGAACAACCTGCCCTACGGGGTCTTTTCCACCGCCGATACCGATCCGCGCTGCGGCGTCGCCATCGGTGACATGATCCTGGATATGCAGGCTGCCGAAGACAGCGGAGTGATTGCCCTGTCGGACGTGGCACTGTTTGAATTGCCGTTCTGGAACGACCTGATGGAAGAAGGCCCCGCGGTCTGGGCCGCCCTGCGGGAACGCCTGACCGCGCTGCTCTCACAAGGCTCTGCCGAACGCGCCAAGGTCGAACCGCTGCTCGTGCCGATGGATGCGGCCAAGCTTCACATGCCCTTCATGGTCAGCGAATACACCGATTTCTATGCTGGCCGGAACCACGCCTTCAATGTCGGCACCATGTTCCGAGGCCCCGAAAACGCCCTGCCGCCGAACTGGCTGCACATCCCGATCGGCTATAATGGCCGCGCCTCTTCGGTGGTTGTATCCGGCACCGACATCCGCCGCCCCTGGGGCCAGTTGAAATCGCCCGATCACGATCTCCCCGCATTCCTGCCCTGCCGCCGCTTTGATCTCGAACTCGAAATGGGCGCCATCGTCGGTATCGCCAGCGACGGACCGATCACCGTGCAAGAGGCGGACGATGCCATCTTTGGCTACGTGCTGCTGAACGATTGGTCCGCCCGCGACATCCAGGCCTGGGAATATCAGCCCCTCGGACCGTTCCAGGCCAAGGCAACCGCCACCTCGATCAGCCCCTGGATCGTGACCAAACCCGCGCTTGATCCCTTCCGCGCCGATACCCCCGCGCGCGAATTCGAACTGTTGGACCACCTCAAGGATTGCGGCCCGATGCTCTATGACATCGACTTGTCCGTGACACTCGCGCCCGATGGCAAACCGGCCACCACCATCGCCCGCACCAATTACAAGGAAATGTACTATTCCTCGGCCCAGCAGCTGGCGCATCATACCACCTCGGGCTGCGCGATGAATGTCGGCGACCTGCTGGGCTCGGGCACCATCTCCGGCCCCACCAAATCCGAACGGGGCAGCCTGCTGGAACTCAGCTGGGGCGGCAAGGAGCCCCTGACACTGGATGGCGGCGACGAACGCGCCTTCCTGCTTGACGGCGACACGCTCACCCTGTCCGGTCATGCCCAGGGCGACGGGTATCGCATCGGGTTTGGCGACTGCTCGGGCAAGGTTCTGCCGGCCCTGGCCGATCCTTACGCGCGCTGACATTTCATCTTTGTCACAAATACTCCCGCCGGAGGCTCCCCAACCTGCCTCCGGCCCAGACCTCAAGAGGACATCATACATGGCCAAGGCATTCGCATCCCAGGGCGACATGGGCGAAAAAGAGATCAGCTTTACCGAAGTCGGAGAAGGTCTCTGGGCCTTCACCGCCGAGGGCGATCCCAATAGCGGCGTCATCATCGGCGATGACAGCGTCATGATCGTCGAGGCCCAGGCCACCCCGCGGCTGGCCAACAAGGTCATCGAAAAGGTACGTGAAATCACCGACAAACCGATCAGCCACGTGGCGCTGACCCATTATCACGCGGTGCGCGTGCTGGGAGCCTCGGCCTTTGGCGCGCCGCAGATCCTGATGTCGGACACCGCCCGCGCGATGGTGGTCGAGCGCGGCCAGGAAGACTGGGACAGCGAATTCCAACGCTTCCCCCGCCTGTTCGAGGGCCATGAATCAATTCCCGGCCTGACCTGGCCAACCACCACCTTCAGCGACAGCATGACGGTCTATCTGGGCAACCGCCGGGTCGACCTCATGCATCTGGGCCGCGCGCATACCGCCGGCGACATCGTCATCCACGTGCCCGACCAGAACGTCATGTTCACCGGCGACATCGTGGAATATCACAGCGCCTGCTATTGCGGTGACGGGCATTTCTCCGATTGGGGCGACACGCTGGATGCGATCAAGTGGTTCGACGTGGATGCCATCGCGCCGGGGCGCGGCGACGCGTTGGTTGGTCCGGACATGGTGAATGCGGCCATCGAAAACACCCGCGACTTTGTCGAAAGCACCTATCGCCCCGCCGCCCGGGTCGCGGCTCGCGGTGGCTCGCTGAAAGAGGCGTGGGACGCGGTGCGTGCCGAATGTGATCCGAAATTCGCGGATTACGCGATTTACGAACACTGCCTGCCATTCAACGTCGCCCGCGCCTATGACGAAGCCCGGGGCATCGACACCCCGCGCATCTGGACCGCACAGCGCGACCTTGAAATGTGGGACGCCCTGCAGGGCTGAACCCGAGACCATGACCGGGATCAAGGCATGGGCCGCGATCCCGGCGCAGGCTGTCCCCGGATGGCCCCGTTGGACTGGAGGAACCCGATGGCATATGACTATACCCCCTTTCCCTATGTCGCCCCTGCCGGGCTGAGCGCCGCCGAACCGCGACACGCCGTTGCGATTGTCGGTGCCGGCCCAATCGGGCTGGCGATGGCCGTGGACCTGGCGCAACGCGGGGTCAAATCGGTGGTGCTGGATGACAACAACGTCGTGTCGATCGGCAGCCGGGCGATCTGCTGGTCAAAACGCACGCTGGAAATCTTCGACCGGTTGGGTATCGGCCAACGGATGCTCGGAAAAGGTGTCACCTGGAAAATCGGGCGGCAATTTCACGGCGACAAGGAGGTATACAGTTTCGACCTGCTGCCGGAAGACGGGCACAAATACCCCGCCT
Organism: Microbulbifer sp. S227A; assembly: GCF_049800935.1. Classification (NCBI taxonomy): domain Bacteria; kingdom Pseudomonadati; phylum Pseudomonadota; class Gammaproteobacteria; order Cellvibrionales; family Microbulbiferaceae; genus Microbulbifer; species Microbulbifer sp. S227A. The sequence goes on from NZ_JBNAFZ010000001.1 coordinate 535,384, forward strand.
TCATCAATCTCCAGCAATATTACGTCGAAGAATACCTCGTCGACCGCGCCCGTGAATTCCCCGACCTGATCGACCTGCGGTTCAAGAACAAGGTCACGGATCATCAGGATCATGGCGATTTCGTCACCCTGCGCATCGAAACCCCTGATGGCGAATATCAGATCGACGCCGATTATCTCATCGCCTGCGACGGGGCTGGCTCGGCGACCCGGCAACGCATGGGCCTTGATTTCAGCGGCCAGACCTTCGAGGAACAGTTCCTGATCGCCGATATCGAGATGGAGCAAAGCCCCTTTGGCGACGAAGATGTGCCCGAACGCTGGTTCTGGTTCGACCCCACCTTCCATCCGGGCAAATCCGCGCTGCTGCACATGCAGCCCGACAATATCTATCGCATCGACCTGCAACTGGACGCGGATGCCGATGGCAAGGCCGAAGCCGCCGAGGACAAGGTCATTCCCCGCATCAGGGCAATCGTGGGGGACAAACCGTTCAAGCTCGACTGGGTCAGCGTGTACAAGTTCCGCTGCATCAAGCTTGACCAGATGGTCCATAATCGGGTGATCTTTGTCGGCGACAGCGCCCATGTGGTCAGCCCTTTTGGCGCACGTGGCGGCAATGGCGGCATTCAGGACGTGGATAACCTGGGCTGGAAACTGGCCGCCGTGCTGGCTGGCAATGCCCCCGCCGCGCTGATCAAGACCTATCATCAGGAACGCAGCCACGGGGCGGCGGAAAACATCAGGAACTCATCGCGCTCGACCAATTTCATGACGCCGAAAACTCCGATCGAAGCCTTGTTTCGCTCCCAGGCGCTGACGCTGGCACAGGATCAGCCCTTTGCCCAGAAACTGCTGAATTCGGGCCGCCTCTCGGTGCCCTGTTCGCTCGAGGGCATGGATCTGCAAACCCCCGGCACCGCCCAGGTCGCGCCGGGCCGGGCGATGCTCGATGCGCCATTGGCCAGCGACACCGGCACAAGCTGGCTGTTGAACGAGGTTCAGGGGCAGTTCACCCTCGTGGGTTTTGGCGACGTTGTTTTGCCCAACCTGCCCTCGGTGCGCAGGATCGGCATCAATCAACGCGCGGACTATCCGTGTTTTACCGCAACCAATGGCCACGCGATCCGCCGCTACGGGTCGGGCAAGGCCTATCTGTTCCGCCCGGACGGCCATGTATGCGCCGCCTTTGACACCCCGACCGAACAATCGGTCCTTGCCGCCCGCGCCCGGGCATTGGGCGCCGAACTCGAGGAGGACGAAGCATGAGCATCGCACCCGACAGGCTGAGCCCGGATCAGGACGATTTCTACAACACGCTCATTCACGCGCATGAGGGGCTGAGCCAGGAGCAGAGCCACGCGCTCAATGCGCGGCTGATCCTGCTCATGGCGAACCGGATCGGCGATCTGGCGGTCCTGAGCGATCTCATCCAGACCGCCAAGAGCTATCCCCATGACTGATGTTGTTCTTTACGACTACTGGCGGTCCTCGGCGAGCTACCGGGTCCGAATTGCCCTGAACCTTGCCGGAATCACGTTTGACGCGATCCCGGTGGACCTCGTGAAGGGCGAGCAACGCTCGGCGGAACATCTCGCGCGCAATCCGCAGGGCTTTGTGCCGGCGCTCGATATCGACGGGCTGCGGCTGACCCAATCCCTGGCGATCATCGAGTATCTCGACGAAACCCGCGGCCTGGGCCTGCTGCCCTCGGACGCGCCCCTGCGCGCCGGTGTTCGCGCCCTGTCTCATGCCATCGCCGTTGACATTCACCCGGTCTGCAACCTGTCCGTCGCGGCCCATGCGCGCGAGATTTCCGGGGACAAGGACGCCATGGCGCAATGGATGAAACGGTTCATCCGCCCCGGAATGCAGGCCTTTGAAACCTTGCTTGGCGGGTTTGCGCAATCGCCCTACTGCTGTGGTGAAACACCGGGTCTGGCCGATCTCTGCCTGATGCCGCAAGTCTATAACGCCCGCCGCTGGGGTATCGAAATCGACGACCTGGCACGCGTTTGCGCCGTCGAAGCGGCCTGTGCGGCACATCCCGCCTTTGCGGCGGCTCATCCCGACGCCTGCAAACCCGCCTGAGACGCACGATCGGCACAACGCGAAACAGGCCGCCCACACGGGGCGACCTGCCAGTAAGAAACAAAAGCGGCGCCGGGGCCTACTGGGCCATCCCGCTCAGCTGTTTCTCCAAGATCTCCTGGATTTGATCGACGGAAAAGCTCGCTGCTTTTTGCGAAGGCGGATACTCTTCGAAGGTCGAGAAGAACTTCGAAACCTCGACCTGCGCCGGCGTCAACATATAGGCGCGGTCAAGCAACCAGTCGTAATAGGTGTTTGACGTGCGATCTGCGCGTTCGTAGGGATCGGAACGCAAGTCGAAGATTTTTGGCACCCGCAACGGCGTGAACGGTTCGGCCCAGATGTTCAGCGTCCCCTTGGAGCGCTGTTCCTGGAACACCACTTTCCAGTTCTCGTACCGCAGCCCTACAATCGCCCCGTCATCGTTGAAGTAAAAGAACTCCCTGCGCGCGGTGTCGTCGGCTTCTCCGGTCAGGTAGGGCAGCTGGTTGTACCCATCCAGATGGACCTTGTAATCCTTGCCATCAACCGTGGTGCCGTCCAGCAGGCGATCCTTGATGTCGCTGTCGCCCGCCGCCGCCATCAGAGTCGGGAACCAGTCGAGCCCCGAGAACATGCCGTTCTTGACGGTCCCCGCCTCGAACTTGCCGGGCCAGCGGATCATCGCGGGCACGCGGAACGCACCTTCCCAGTTGGTGTTCTTTTCGCTGCGGAATGGCGTGGTGCCCGCGTCAGGCCACGAGTTCTGGTGCGGGCCGTTATCGGTCGAATACATCACGATGGTATTGTCGGCGATGCCCATTTCGTCCACCGCATCAAGGATCTGGCCGACGATCCCGTCATGCTCGATCATGCCATCGGCATATTCGGTCAATGCGGTCAGGCCGGGTTCGCTGCGGTTCTCGTCCTTGACATGGGTGCGAAAATGCATCCGCGTGGCATTCATCCAGACAAAGAACGGCTTGTCCTGTTCCACCTGCCGCTTCATGAAGTCGATGGCGGCGGCCGAAGTTTCCTCGTCCACGGTTTCCATGCGCTTCTTGGTCAGCGGGCCGGTATCTTCGATCGTGCCATCCGCCGACGACTTGATCACGCCGCGCGGCCCGAAATTCTTGCGGAATTCGGGATCCGTCGGATAGTTGAAATTCTCCGGCTCTTCCTCGGCATTCAGATGATAGAGGTTGCCAAAGAACTCGTCGAACCCATGCGCGGTTGGCAGGAATTCGTCCTTGTCGCCCAGGTGGTTCTTGCCGAACTGCCCGGTGGCATAGCCAAGATCGCGCAGCGCCGAGGCAAGGGTCACGTCATCATCGCGCAGGCCGACATCCGCGCCGGGCAGGCCCACCTTGGACAGGCCGGTGCGCAGCGTCGATTGGCCGGTGATAAAGGTCGACCGCCCCGCCGTACAGCTCTGCTCGGCGTAGTAATCGGTGAACATGATGCCTTCGTTGGCGATGCGGTCGATATTGGGGGTCTGATACCCCATCAACCCAAAGCTATAGGCGGAAATGTTGGTCTGCCCGATATCATCCCCCCAGATCACGAGGATGTTCGGCTTGTCCTCCTGCGCCCCGGCGGGCGCGGCAAGGGCGGCGGCACAGGCGAGCATTGCCGCGCGGCCCAATGGGCGGAACCAGCGCCCTGGATGTCTGGTTTCTGTCAACATTCGTCAAGTCTCCCCGTCGCATTTCTCTGGCGTGTCCCGGAGCCGTTATCGGCCCCTCGGTACGGGCATGACGAGCGCGCAGGATTGGCGATGCTGGCTGGCAGGGTTGACCCCTGCCGCTTGCACGGCAGGTATCCGGGCGGGCCCAATACAACCTGACGCAATTTCATCTCTCATCAAAACCCCCTTTCGTTGTGCACGGCTTTCCCGCTGCGCAATTGATCATTTGATCCAATTCTGGCAAAAAATTTTTATGACACCGGATCTTGAGACAGCCGAACGCCTGTTCCAAAGCCAGGGATGGCTGTCTGACTGCCCGCAGAACTTGCGCCGCCGGGTGCTGCTTTGTGGCCGCCCGCGCCGGTTCGGCGCGGGTGACACGCTCTATCGTCTTGGCGATCCCTCAGACGGCATTTATGGCATCATCCGGGGTCGGGTCACGGTGTCGATCCCCACCGACACCGGCAGCATCTATGATTGCTATGTGGGTCGCCCGGGGTTCTGGATCGGCGATCTGGCGCTGTTCTCGCGCGCCACGCGGCTGGTGTCGCTGAGCGCGGAAACCGATGTGACATGCTGGTTTCTGCCGCAGGCACGCCTGAATGAACTGATCCGCGCCGATCCGGAACTCATCAGCCTGTTCTATTCACTCACGCATCGGAACATGGCCATCACCATGCAGATCATGGCGATACTCGCGATCCCGGACAACGCCCGTCGACTCGCTGCATGGTTGTTGTTCTGCAATGACAACCTGTACCCGGCCGGGGGCTGGATCGAGGCGTCGCAAGAACAGATCGCCATGCAGAACGTGATGTCGCTGCCCACGGTGCGCCGGCTGTTGCGGCGTCTGGAACAGCGCGGGCTGATCGCGCAGGGATATGGCAAGGTGCGGGTGGCCGATCGCGACCAGCTCCTGGCATTCAGCCGGTCGTGAACCGCAATACGGGTTGATCCGCCCGTCCGGGCGACGGATAACAGGCGAGGCAGCGGGGCGGGATGGATCATGCGCAAGTCAATTTCACCGGTCCTGATTGCCCTGTCGCTCGCGCTTGCCCCCGATCTGGCCGGGGCGCAGCAATCCCCGGAACACCCTGCCTATATCGGCAGCGACACCTGTGCGGAGTGCCACGCGAACGAGGCCGCGGCCTGGCAGGGATCGCACCATCACCTGGCCTGGACCGCGCCGGATGGAGATCACGTTCTGGGTGCATTTGACGGCAGGACGGTTACCCTTGGCGGGCTGGAGGCCCGGTTCCTGAGCCTGCCATCCGGCCCCGCCATCGAGACCCCCGGCCCGGACGGGCGAAGGGCAACCTATCCGGTCACCGGGGTCGTCGGCATCGCGCCGCTGCAACAATACCTGCTGGAAACCGAACCCGGTCGCCAGCAATCCTTTGATCTCGCGTGGGATGTAGAGGGCGCGCGGTGGTATCACCTCTACCCCGATCAAGAATTGCATCCCGGTGACGGCCTGCATTGGACCGGGCCTTACAAGAACTGGAACGCACGATGTGCCGAATGTCACGCGACCGGGTTCGAAAAGAACCATGATTCCGCCACCCGGAGCTATGCCAGCACCCAGTCCGAGATCGGCGTTGGCTGCGAAGCCTGCCACGGGCCGGGTGCCGCCCATCGCGACTGGGCCCTGGCCAAGGGCACCTATGACCCTGCGCAATGGCCAACCCTGACCGACACCGGGTTGACCATGGATTTCAAGGCCGGGGCCGAGGCGCAGATCCAGCAATGCGCGGGCTGTCACTCCCGCCGCGAAGCCTTTGCACCGGGCAACCCGCTGCCCGGTACGCCCTATCACGATGCCTATCGCCTCTCGCCGCTCAGACCCGGACAATACCACCCGGATGGCCAGATCCTCGATGAGGTCTATGTCTATGGTTCCTTCCTGCAATCGCGCATGTATGCCAAGGGTGTCGCCTGTAGCGATTGTCACGATCCCCACACGGCGGGGCGGGTCGCCGAGGGCAACGCGGTCTGCACCCAGTGCCATTCTCCCGCCGGGAATGACCGGTTCCCGTCGCTGCGCCTGGCGCAATATGATGATCCGGAACACCATTTCCACGCCCCCGGCAGCGATGGCGCGCAATGCACAAGCTGCCACATGATCGAGCGGGTCTATATGGGCATCGATGGCCGGCGCGATCATTCCTTCCGGGTGCCGCGCCCCGATCTGGGCCCGCAAACCGGTGCGCCCGATGCCTGTACCGATTGCCACGCCGGGCAATCCGCCGCATGGGCCGCCGAGGCCATCGCGCAATGGTATCCCGACAGCTCCCGTCGCGGCCCGCATTTCTCGCAGGTCATCGCCCCGGCCCGCCGCAATCCGGCCGGCGAGGTCGACGGGCTGATCGGCATAGCCGAGCACGATGATTTGCCCGGAATCGTCCGCGCCAGCGCGCTGGAACTGCTGGCACAGGCGACAACTGCGCAGATCGCGGCCCGCATGGAACCGGCGCTCTCCGACCCCGACCCGCTGGTACGCGCCGCCGCGATACCGGTGCAGCGCGGCGCCCCGCAGACCGAGTTCCCGGGGCGGATTGTCGGGCTGCTGGGCGACCCGGTGAAATCCGTGCGCATCGCCGCCGCGAGAGAATTCCTTGGCCTGCGCATCGCGCGGATGCCGGATCGTTACGCCCGGGCGCTGAACGGCGCGATGACCGATTGGCAGCGCGCCCTGCATGCAAATGCCGATTTCCCTGAAACCCAGATGGTGCTGGCCGGGATCGGGCTGACCACGCGCAACATGCCCGCCGCGCTCGGGGCCTTTGGCGAGGCGGTCGAGATGGACCCGCAGCTGGTTCAGGCCTGGACCATGATGGTGCGCATCCACGCCGCCCTTGGCGACCGCAGGGCGGCGCTGGAGACCGTGAACCGGGCGATTGCCGCCAATCCCGACGATGTGTCGCTGGGGCTGATGCGCGCCGATCTTGAGGGGTGACGCCGGTGGTTCCCTGCCGCCGCGATCAGCGCAAGCCGTCCTCGCCCCGCACATCCCCGGCCGCCAGGCCGCCCATGCGGTGATGAATGCGCGGCCCCCGCGCCATGGCCAGCGCGAACAACAGCTCAGAGGCGCGCGGCCCGTCGGGCACGCCAACCTCCATACCGTCGAAATGGCTGCGCACATAGGCGGCGTTGATATGGCCCAGCGGGATATCGATCCGGGTGCCGACCCCGCCGATCTTCATCGACGACGGCACGATGGCCCTGGCCGCGCCCAACCGCTCGCGCATCGCATAGCCGCCGGGCACATGCCACAGCGCCGTATGCTCAAGCTCGCCCGCTTCGCCCGCCAGCGCCGCCTTGCCATAGCCGTCGATCCCCCCGGCCCCGCCCATCGCCTCGATCAGCCGGTCGGTCATCTGCAGGCCCAGCGGTTTCAGGTCGTCCATCGCGGGTTGCAGGTCGGCGGCATATTCCCCGGCAAACGGGTTGCGCACCAGCGCGATGATGGCCGCGCGCCGCCGTGGCAGCGTGGGCGCAGGCCCGCCATCATGGTGAATATCCTCGACAAAAAGCATCGTCTTGCGCAGGGCAAAATCAGGCATGAACTCCATCCCGTTCCGGTTGTGAAAGATATTTGGTCGCGCCCAGCAGCCGCTCATACGGCCCCAGTTGCAGATAGGCGGCGATGATCTGCCGCCGCGCCAGGCAATCTGAGGCAAACCGCCCCCCGGCGCTCAGTGCGCGTTGCATTTCCTCAGAGGACAGCCCGCCCACATCCACGGTGACCCGCCGCGCGCCCAGATCGCTGTCAGGCGCAATGTCGCAAGCCCGTGCGCGCCGGATAGCGGGATGGCCCGGCAGGTCGACGGCATTGGCGATCAGGGTCGCCGCCACGTCCGCCTGCACCGCCGTCTCGGCCAACACGGTCACGCTGTCCGCGATGCCAAGCGAGTGGCTGCGCCCGCGCCAGCCCGACGTGGCGACCCCGCGAACCGGGCTGTCAGAGGTCAGCGTCAGGCGTGGGGCGGATGCGGTGGCGATGACCGAGGTCAGGCATTCTCCCGGCGCGAGGTAGACGGCGACATCGCCGCCATTGTTCACATAGGCCCGGCGCAACGGACCGCCGGCACAAAGCGCGCCCAGCATGTCATCCGCCACGGCACCGGCCACGGCGGCCATAGGGGTCACGAACCCGGGCAGATGCACCGACACCGCATCCTGCATGGCCCGCGCAATGCGCCCCTGCGCCACATCCGTTCCGCCTGCGGGGCGACGCAGGATACCAAGTTCCGAAGCCAGCTCGGTCAGAACAGTGTCAAACCGTCTTGCCGCGCGACGCAACGCCACTTTGCGTCCCGGCCCCACGGCATCGACGATCAGGTCGATGGGGCCATGGTGGAAATGCCACCGCCGCCCATCCGGCAGGACCGATATCTGCGGTGCCTGCATGTCAGCGCCGGTTCCGTGCCACGGCCCGCATATCTGCCCCGTATTCGCCGCCATGTTCCAGAATGTCATCCACCGCGCGAACCGCCGCGTCATGCCCGCCCAACGCGCGATACGCGTCCCGGCTCAGGGTGAATTCCAGCGGCGCGACGATGGCCGGTGTCGGCACATGGCCAAAGGCGTCATCGGGCATCTGTGTCACATCCGCCATCAGGGTAATCCCGCCCCCCGGCCAGACATAGGCCGGTGCCCCGCCAACCGTCACCCGCGTCGCCAACGCCTGAACCGAGCGGGTGAGCTGCACGGGGTTTCTCGTGACTCCCGAGCGCAACGACCCCCCGGCCCCGCCCATGAACAGCACCGTGCACAAGGCCGGCTCACAATTCTCGGCTATGAGATCGACCGAAGGTTTCAGCCTGTCCGGCAAGTCGGCGGCCCGCGGCACCAGCGCGTCATCCAGAACGTAGTACCCCCATTGCTCGCCCGTGGTGGACACCATCAACAACGTCAGACCGGGCCGCGCGCCCTTGCCGGGGTTCCAGTCTCCAAGAATGGTCAGCGGGTCGGTGATATCCGTTCCGCCCCAGCCCCGCCCCGGTTCGGCCACCTGGAAATACCGCCCCGGCGTCGACCGCCGCCCCTTGATGCGGATGCCGGTATCCGGCCAGCCCAGGACCTTGCCCGCCTGATGTTCGCTGACCACGCCGGTGATGTGATCGTCGACCACGACAACGTCGTCCACCAGCCCCTGCCACTGTACCGCGAACATGCCGATGGTGGCGGAACCGCATCCGACCCGCATGCGCTCTTCGCGATGACCGTCGACAACCGGGGCCTGCCCGGCCTGTACGATGACCGTCGCGCCGCCATCCACCGCCAGCTCCACCGGTTCGCGATTGCACAGGCGCATCAATGTATCACAGGTCACGCGGCCTTCGGGTTTGCCGCCCCCGGTCAGGTGATCGACCCCGCCCAGGCTCATCATCTGGCTGCCATATTCGCTGGTGATCATCAGGCCCACCGCTTGGCCCTGCGCCCGGACCACCGCGCCCTCGCGGCCGATATGCCGGTCGGTGTCGATCTTTACCTTGACCCCGCAATAGGAAAAGATCGCCTCGGTCACCACGGTGACAAAATCCACGCCGTCGATCTCGCGGCTGACGATAAACGGCGCGGGCTTGTAGTCGGGATAGGTGGTGCCCGCGCCCACCGCCGTCACAAACAGGTCATCCCCGGCAACCAGCCCGCCATCCCAGTCGGATTTCAGGAAGGGCCGCACTTCGCCCCCCTGCTCGATGCGCCGGTCCAGCACGGTCAGCGGGTCACAGCGGATGATCCGCCCATCCCGGTTGGCATAGCGGTCACAGGCCCCGATCCTGCCCTCGGCGATATAGCACATGACCGGGCAGGCATCGCAGCGTATCTTGTCGGCGGGCGTCGTTCGCTTGTCATCCATCCGCCCGCCCCCCTTGCGCCGCCCGTATTGCGGCCAGAACCCGGTGGGGCAGCGCCGGCAACCGGGTGATCCGCGCCCCGCTGGCATCCCGGATCGCGTTCAGGATCGCCGGAGCCGTGGGGATCAGCACATGCTCGCCCAACCCCTTGGCGCCCATCGGCCCCTCGGGGTCGGGTTTTTCGATCAGGATCGAGCGGATTTCCGGCATGTCCCCGGCGGTCGGGATCAGGTAATCATGCAGGTTCTCGGTGCGTCCTGGAACATACTCCTCCATTAGCGCCATGCCGAGCCCCTGCGCAATGCCGCCCTCGATCTGCCCTTCGGCCAACAACGGGTTGATGACCCTGCCAAGATCATGGGCGGCGGTGATCCGCAGCACCCGCACAATGCCCAGCCTCATGTCGACCTCCAGCTCGGCCAGTTGCGCGCCATAGCCATAGACCGCATAGGGGCTGCCTTGGCCGTTGGCGTCCAGCGGCACGGTGGGCGGGTCATGGCTCTGTTCGCTCATCATCACATAACCATGGGCATTCACCGCAAGCGCCGACAGGTCGATACTGCGCCGTCCCTCGCCATCCGACAGCAGCAGCATGGGGCCGTCCAGCGCGATCCGCGCGTCATCCCCCATGTTGCCGCGCGCCAGGATATCCGCCCGCAGCGCCGCCCCGGCCAGCATCGCCGCCTTGCCCGTGATCACCGTCTGGCGCGAGGCCGAGGTCTTGCCGCAATCGGGGGTCAGGGCGGTATCCGGACCAATCAGGTCAACCTGCGCCACCGGCAGGCCAATGGCATCCGCGCAGATCTGGGCGATCACCGTATTCGCCCCCTGTCCGATATCGGCCGCCCCCTGGTGCAGCACCAGCCTCCCGTCCGGCGTGAGGCCGACACGGATGGTCGAGGGGTTGGGCAGCGCGGTATTGCCGCAACCATACCAGCAGGCCGCCATCCCGACACCGCGCCGCAGATGCCCCCCGCGCGCGTTCCACCCGGCGGCGACGCGGGTCGCCTCGGCCCAGGGGGCGCGCAGGGCGTCCAGGCAATCGACGATCCCCACCCCCTGCATTTTCTGCCCACAGACAGACCGATCGCCATCGCGCAGCGCGTTCAGCCGCCGGAACGCAAGACGGTCCATCTCCAGACCGCGCGCCAGATCGTCAAACAGCGTTTCCTGTACGATCGCGGCCTGCGGCACGCCAAAGCCGCGAAACGCTCCAGCGACGGGGCCATTGGTATGCACCGCGCGGGCTTCGCAGTGATATTGCGGGACACGGTAGGGGCCAGAGGCATGAACCGGCACCCGCACCGCCACGGTCGGCCCCCAGCTGGCATAGGCCCCGGTGTCGAAGTCACCGTCAAACTGCATGCCGGTCACGCGCCCGTCCCGGTCCGCCGCGATCCGCGCGGTCATCCGCGCCGGGTGACGCTTGGTGGTTGCCTGCATGCTTTCGCCGCGCGAATACACCATGCGCGCAGCGCGCCCGGTCCTGAGCGCCACCAGCCCGATCAGCGGTTGCACTGACAGGTCGAGCTTGGAGCCGAACCCGCCACCGGTCCCCGACGGGATGATCCGCACCTGGTCCGGCGGCAGCCCGAGCACGCGGGCAGTGTCGTCCCGGTCCAGGACCGGGGCCTGGGTACAGGCCCGGATGACCAGCGTCCCGCCATCCATCCAGGCGACACCGGCCTCGGGTTCGATATAGGCATGTTCCACATGGGTCATGTGAAACTCGGTCGTCGCGACATGCGCGGATCGGGCAATCGCGGTTTCCGGATCGCCGCGACACACCTTGCCGGTGATCAGGATATTGCCTTCGCGGTCCGGGTGAACCAGCGCCGCGCCCGGCTGACGTGAACGCTCGGGTGTGGCGAGCGCCGGTTGTTCCTGCCAGGTCACCGGAAACCCGCCGAGGTCGAGCGTTTCCATCACCTCGGGCGCCCCCGCAACGATGGCCACGGCCTCGCCCCGCATCCGCACATGGCCCTGCGCCAGCGCCGGCTGGTCGGCGAAACGCGGGATCACCCCGAACCGGTTTTCGCCGGGAATGTCGGCGGCGGTAAAGACATGCAGGTCGGCGGTTTGTCTGGCAACCCATTGCGCAATGTCCCCGAAATGGAAGCGCGCGGCGGCATGTGGCGACCGGACCGCCCGCACCAGCAACGCATCCGCCGGGCCGAAATCGGCCCCGAACATCTCGGCCCCGGCCACCTTGGCGGCCCCGTCCAACCGGCACAGGCGGGCACCGACCGCGATACCGGCGGGCGGCATCTCGGGCAGCGCGCGCGGGTGCGAATCCATCACGGCGGCGATGATCTTGGCATAGCCGGTACAGCGGCACAGCACCCCACCAAGCGCCGCTTCGGCTTCGGCCCGGGTTGGTTCGGGCGTCTCGCGCAACAGCGCCGTGGCGGCCATCAACATGCCGGGCGTGCAGATACCGCATTGTGCCGCCCCGTGCCGCTGAAAGGCCTGTTGCAGGGCAAACAGGGTCCCATCGCGCGACAGACCCTCGACGGTTTCCACCTGGCTGCCTTGCGCCTGTGCCACCGGCATCAGGCAGGCGCAGACCGGAGCCCCGTCCACCAGCACGGTGCAGGCCCCGCAATCCCCGGCGTCACAGCCAACCTTGGTCCCGGTCAGCCCCAGATCATGGCGCAGCACCTCGGACAGCCGCCGCCCCGGCGTCTGGCCGAGCGCGACCGGCGTGCCATTCACCGTCATCTGCGGGGCCGCATGGTCCTTCATGACGCCCCCGCCAGGTCCGCCAGCACGCGGTTGACAAGTTCGGTGGCGGCCTCGATCCGATAGGGCGCATCGGCCCGGATGTCGGAGATCGGCGACAGGCACACGGCCATCCGCGCCCTGTTCACCGCATCGTCCAGGGCCGCAACCGGTGCCCCGATCAAGCCCTGCTCGACACCGGACAGGCGATGCGCCACCGTGCTGCACGCGCCCACCGCAATTGCCAGATCGCTGATGAGGCCATTTGTGACTTCGAGCCTGACCGCGACCATGGCGATCGAAATGACAAGGTATTTTCGCGCCCCCAGCTTGAGAAACCGGCTCTGGCCACTGCCCGCACGCGCGGGAACATGCACCGCTGTCAGCAGCTCATCCGGACGCCTCTGTGTCTGTCGTGCGTCGACGAGAAACTCGGCAAGCGGCAAGCGCCGCATCCCCGCGCGCCCGATCAGCTCGACCTCGGCATCCAGCGCCAGCAACGGCGGCACCCCATCGGCGGCGGGCGAGGCATTGCAGAGATTTCCCGCCACCGTGCCGGCATTCTGGATCTGGCGCGCTCCAACCTCGGCGGCGGCCTGTTTCAGCATGTCAAAGGCCGCCGGCAATCTGGCGATCCGCAAGTCGGCCCAGGTCGTCGTCGCGCCGATGCGCCAGCCATCGGCGGTGCGGGCGATGCCGCGCAGTTCGCCAATCGCGGTGATGTCAAGGATCGGCCCCCGCAGTTCCGGCCCCCCGGTCGCCGGGAACAGATCGGTGCAGCCGGCCGCAACCACCGCGCCCGTCCCGGCCAGCACGCCGAGCGCCTCGGTCAGTGTGTCGGGCCGGTAATAGCTGGACACGAGAAATCCTTGGTGGTTGGGACCGCATTCTTGTTAGTGTACCAACAGATTTTGCGGAACCATCCGCGACCTGTCAATAAAAACCCCAGGGATGCCATGAGGGAGACCGCAGGGATGGGCGAACAAGGCGGCGATGACGCGGAATACTTGCTCGACCGGCAGGTCGGTTTCATCATGCGCCAGGCCAACCAGCGGCATCTGGCGATCTTTGCCCGCCACATCCCCGATCTGACCCCGATGCAGTTTGCGGCGCTCGCGCAACTATGTGCATTGGGTCCGGTCTCGCAAAACGCGCTCGGGCGGGCGACGGCGATGGATGCGGCGACGATCAAGGGCGTGATCGACCGTCTTCGCCGCAAGGGGTATGTCGCCTCGGCCCCCGACCCGGATGACCAGCGGCGGGTGTTGCTGACGGCCACCGCGGATGGCCGGTCGGCATTTGACACGCTGGCGCCACTTGCCCATGGCATAACCGCCGAAACCCTGGCCCCGCTGACCCCGGCGGAACGGGCCGATTTCCTGCGCCTGCTGGCCCGGCTGCGCTAGCCCTCAGACCCCGAGATGCCGTTCCAATATGCTGTGGTCCGCGCGCAGGGTCGCGGCATCCAGCGTTTCAAGGTTCTGGCCGTTCTCGATGAAACACACCCGGTCGGCCACCGACAGAACCGCATCGACCCGCTGCTCGACCAGCAGGATCGCAACCCCGCGATCGCGCATCACGGTGATGACTTCGCGGATCGCCTCGATCATCGACGGCTGCAACCCTTCGGTGGGTTCATCCAGCAAGAGCACCTTGGGCCGCAGGCACAGGGCGCGGGCGGTGGCAAGCATCTGTTGCTCTCCGCCCGACAGGGTTTCGGCCCGTTGGCCCAGCCGTTCGCGCAGGCGGGGAAACAGCGTCAGCACGTCTTCGAGCACCTCGGGTCCGGAGCCGCGCGCCAGCAGGCCAATCTCGAGATTCTGCGCCACGCTGAGTTCGGTAAACAGCCGCCGGCCCTGCGGGATATACCCGATCCCAGCCTTGGGGACCCGGTGCGCCGGCAACGCGCTGATGGGCGCGCCTTCAAGCAGGATGTTGCCCGACAGCAAAGGCAACAGGCCCATGATGGCCTTCATCGTCGTGGTCTTGCCCGCACCATTGCGCCCCAGCAGGCACAGGATCTCGCCCGCCCTTACCGAAAAGCTCAGGTCGCGCAGGATCTGGGCCGCGCCATAGGCCACGTTGATGCCGGACAGTTCGAGCATCAGCCGGTCCCCAGATAGGCGGCCTGTACCGACCGGTCGGCGCGGATTTCCCCGGGCGTGCCCTCGGCAAGCACCTGGCCGGAATTCAACACCGTGATCCGGTCGGCGGTCTCCATCACCACGGCCATGTTGTGTTCGATCAACAGGATCGTCGAAGTAGCAGACAGGTCACGAACCAGCGTCTTGAATGCCTCGATCTCGCTGTCTGCCAGGCCCTGGGTCGGCTCGTCAAGGATCAGCAGCCGGGGCCGTTGCACGATCCCCATGGCGATTTCCAGCAACCTTTGATGCCCATAGGACAGCGCGCTGGCGTTTTGGTCGGGGGGTTCGTGCAAGCCGACACGGTCGAGCGCCTCGGCCACCGCGCCCGCCACCTCTGCACCGCGCAGCCGTTTGCGCGCGGCCAGCGCGACATTCTCGGAAATCGTGAGATTGGCAAAGACCGAGGTGATCTGAAACGTATAGGCCATGCCCAGGTTGATACGCTTGTGCGCGGGCAGGTCCGAAATGTCGTGATCGTCAAACCGCACTGTCCCTGCGGTTGGCTCGACCCGGCCACAAAGCATGCCGACAAAAGTCGTCTTGCCCGCGCCGTTGGGTCCGATCAGCGCCCGAACCTCTCCTTTTGGCAGGTCGAAATCCACGTTCTCGACCGCGTGCAGGCCGGCAAACTGCTTGGACAGGCCACGGGTCGTCAGCAGGGTCATGGCAGCCCCCGCCACAACCGTTTGCGTATTTCGCCCGCCAGCCCCTGCGGCGCGAACAATGTCAGTGCCACCAGCACCACGCCGGCAATCAGCATATAGGCGGTGGTGATACCGCTTGAGAGATCGATCAGGTAGAACATGAACAACGTGCCGATGAACGGCCCCAGAACGGTGCCCGCTCCGCCCAGAAGCACCCAGAGCAGGGGAAAGATCGAATATTGCACCGAGGCAAAGCTGGCCCCGACATAACCGAACAACAGGCCATAGACCGCCCCCGCCGCCGCCGAGAACGTGCCCGAGAGCACCACCGCGCCGAGCTTGTGCGCGAACACGTCATAGCCCAGCATGCGCGCCCGTTCTTCGTTTTCACGGATCGCCACCAGCACCCTGCCAAACGGCGCCCGCACCAGCCAGAGCGTCAGCAACAGGCACAGCGCAAAGAGCGTGAACGCCGCGAAATAGCGGTTGGTGGGGTCCGAGAGGTCCAGCCCCCACAGGATGCGCTCGGCCCGTTGGATCACGAACCCCTCGTCGCCGCGCGTGTATTCTCCGAAATAGAGCAGGGTCAGGTACCCCGCCTGCGCGAACATCAGGGTGACGATCATGAACCCGACCCCGACGGTGCGCAGCGCCAGAAGCCCCGCGATGACGGATATCGCCCCCCCCGCCGCCAGACCGGCCACCAGCGCCGGCGCCGGGGACAGGCCAAGGTGGCGGATCGCAAGCCCCATGCCATACATGCCAGCGGCGAAGAACAGGGCGTGGCCCAGGCTGAGCAGCCCGGTATAGCCAAAGAGGATATTGAACCCGATCGCATAGCTGGCCAGCACCATGACCCGCGCGAGATTGCCGTGGTGATAGGCCGGGAGCACGAATTGCAGCGCAAACAGCAGCACCAGCACCCCGACATGCAGGAGCAGCGTCTTGGCCGCGTCGCTCATGCCCGGCGCACCCCGAACAGCCCTTGCGGGCGAAAGACGAGGACCAGCGCCACCAGCAACGTCGCGAGGATTTTCGCGAGCGTGGGCGAGAAGAACACCGAGATGATGCCATCGGACAGGCCGATCAGGATGGCGGCAAGCACCGTGCCCGGCAGGCTACCCAACCCGCCGATGATGACCACGATGAACGACAGCAACAGCGGATCGCCCCCCATCAGGTAATGCGCCTGCTGGATCGGCACGATCAGCACCGCCGCCAGCGCCGCCAGCGCCGCGCCAAGGCCAAAGACCAGCGCATAGACCCGCTCGACCGGGATGCCAAAAGCCAGCGCCATGTCCCGGTCAAGCTGGGTCGCACGCATGATCAGGCCGATCTTGCTGCGCGCCATGAGCGCCCAGACCCCGATCAGGACCAGCGCGGCGGCGGCGATCACCCCGAGCTTGTAGGTGGTCGTCGACAGGCCCCAGGGCCAGTAAAGCGCGGGCCGGCCTTCCACGAATTCGATCCACGGGATCGCCAGCCGCGTGTTGAAGGGCGGTTCCACCGGGCGGGCGTCCGGGCCATAGGTCATCAGCGTAACCTGCTGGATAATATACAGAATACCGATGGTTGCAACAATCGTGCGCTCGGGATCATAGGAAATCCGCTTGAGGATCGTCATGTCCGCCAACGCCGCCAAGCCCCCCACCAGCAAGGGCACCACCACCAGCGCCACGGCAAAGCCCAGCGCGGCGTGGCCGGCGATCTGGCTGCTCATCCACCAGGCCAGGACCGCGCCCAGCATGAAGAATTCGCCATGCGCCACGTTGACCACGCGCATGACGCCGAACACCAGCGACAAGCCCACCGCCGTCAGGGCAAGCACCGCCGCCGTCACCGCGCCTTCCAGCGAGGCAAGCAAGAGATAGGGACCGATATCCATTGCCGCGCACGATTGCCCAGGAACGCCGATTGGGCAAGGGCAAGCGGCGATCGGAGGTTGGAAAAGCCCGCGGCCTGTTGTGTAGTGGTCGCTGTCCGGGCACCGGAACGGTTCCGATCATCATGCCAAGGGGGATGCACATGACAAGGATTTCGGGTTGGATTGCGGCCATGGTGCTTGTCGGGGCGGTCCCCGCCGCGGCGCAGTCACCGGAAGAGATCGTGCGCTGGATCTATACCTCGCTGGCCGCACCCGCCGACGGTACGGCCCGAGGGCTCGCCTATCTGACGGCCCCCGAACGGCGGCGCGATTACCTTTCGCGCGACCTTGTGGCGCTCTATGACCGCAACGATGAGAACAGCGACCACGGCAACAGCCTCGCGACCGCGTGTTTCGAGCAGGGTTTCGAAATCCCCGGCAATGACTATGACGCGACCGAAATCATGCAGAGCCTGACCGTGTCGGCACAAGGCGACACCGCCCGCCAGCGGATCACGGCGCAGTTCACAAGCTTTGGTGAAGCCGCCCGGATCCATTTCGATTTCATCGTCCAGGACGGGTTCTGGCGGATCGAAAACATCGGCTATCCCGGCTGGGACCTGTCGGATGTCGACTGCGCCCCCCGCTCGGCAGCGGCAGGCGGCAGCGCCCCGGCCACGGGCGGTGCCAGCTATTGTTATCGCGCGGATGCCGATGATTTTCGCGTTTATGTCAACGCGGGCGGCGTTGCGGATTTTCGCCTCGAAAGCTGGCAAGGCAACGGCCATAGCTGTTTCATTCAGGGCAAGGCCCAGCCGCATGCCAACGGCTGGACCTATCAGGATCAGGCCTGCCGCCTTGAGCTTGGCATCACCCCCGAAGGCGGATTTCGCCTGTCGGACGCCAGCCATGCCTGCAAGATGGCCAGCTGCGGTCAGCGCGCGGTGCTCGACGGTTTGACCTATGGCCGGGCCGAGCAGGTCGATTGCGCCACCCTGCCCCCGCCGACGCAATATTGAGCGCGTTCAGAAACTCTGCTGCGTGTAGTCCACCTCGTCGGGATACAGCGTATCCTCGATCGACGTGGTGTGTTGCAGCACCATTTTGCCGTCGACGACCTTGCTGATATATTGGTGGCCAAACACCTGGTGGGTTTTGCCGTTGAACAGCTTGGCCCCCTGCGGATGTTCGTTTGAGGCCGGGATGTCGGTCATCGCCTCGATCGCCTCGATCAGCTTGGCGCGATCCGCCGGCCCGGCATACCCCGCGGCCTCCATCCCCGCCTTGACGGTATAGAGCGTTTCCCAGCAGCCGAACATGTGGGCATAGGTCGAAACATCCTTGGGGTCGCTGACCGATGCGCCATTGGCATCGACCCCCACGGCGGCGCGGTAATGCTTGTCGAACGCGGTCTGTTCTGCCTGCGCATAACGGGGCATACCTTCCCAGAAATAGGTGCCTTCGAGGAATTCAAGACCGGGGCTCGAC
Source organism: Microbulbifer sp. S227A (assembly GCF_049800935.1). NCBI lineage: Bacteria > Pseudomonadati > Pseudomonadota > Gammaproteobacteria > Cellvibrionales > Microbulbiferaceae > Microbulbifer > Microbulbifer sp. S227A. The sequence goes on from NZ_JBNAFZ010000001.1 coordinate 553,865, forward strand.
AGGTCAACCGCCTCGAGCGAGTCGATAAAGCCGAACATCTCGGGACGGCTGGGGCCGAAAAACTCGCCCATTTCCTTGACAAAGGTCAGAACCGCGGGTCCGACCATCACGTGATAGATCACCTCGGTCTCGCGCGGGATTTTCGGGAAATACTTGGTAAAGCTGGTTTCGGTCGGCGGGATCGCGATCTGCGCCACCACCTCGCCCCCCTGCGCCGCCATTGCCTCGGTAAAGTAATCGCGGTGATCGTGACCAAAGGCAAAATCCGGGTAGATCATGGTGACCTTTTTGCCAAGATTGGACGACACAAAGGGTGCCATGGCCTGGACCTGGCTTTTGACATCGGTGATACCGGGCTGAAGCGTGTAGCGGTTAAGCATTCCGCTGGCCACGTGATGGCCCTCGGACACCACGAAATATGGCAGCTTGAGCTCGCCCGCGCGCGGGGCCGAGCCGATCACAACATGGGAAAACAGCGTCCCGAAACCGATGTCGCACTTATGCTGGGTCGCGAATTTCTCGACCACTTCCGCGCCGCGCTTGGGATCGGTCCCGTCATCTTCGGCGACGATCTCGACCATGCGGCCATTGATGCCGCCCGACCCGTTGATCAGCTTGACCGCGGCGGCGGTGGTGCGGTCATACCAGCGCCCATAGGCGGCACCGATACCGGTGCGGTGTACCTGGAACCCGATGCGGATCGGTTCCGATGTCTGCGCCTGCGCATAGCGCGCCCAGAGCGGCAGGCTGCCCGCAGCGGCCCCGGCGGCCAGCGTTTTCAGCGCGCCGCGACGTGTCGTGCCGGTCGAATTGATGTCATTGGTCATGGCAAATGTCCCCTGTGAAACGGTTTTGGCCTATTCCCGTGCCTGCATTGTTCAATGTTTTCAGGGCGGCGGCAATGGTTATAGTCCGCGCGGCGCCGCCAAAAGCCAGAGACCGAACAGGGTATAGAGCACCATGAACCCGGCCAGCGGCAATTGGCTCAGCACTGCCTGGCGCGGGGTTTCGAACCATCGCAATGCAACCAGATGCGCCATCAGGATGGCCAGAATGTGCCCGATCACCACCGCACCCGCCTGGCACAGCCAGATCAGTCGCACGCTGTCACGGGTATTGAAGAAACCCGTCGTCACATAAAAGGTGTCCATGCCCAGCAGGCTGTCGCCCCGCGCCAGCGGGTCGTTCAGCGCCGCAAGCGCGTATTGGCCATTGACCAGCATGCTCGTCAAGTAATGCCCCAGGTGATAGCCAAGCGCGATCGGCAGGATGGAGGGCGCAAAGATGCAAAAGGCACTCCGCCAGCCCATATCGACCCCGGCAAGCGCCAGACCCAGCCGAACAGCCAGCCCATAGGCCGCGATCAGCGCAAGGTTGGCCCCGATCAGCCCGACGGTGTTCTGCGTCACCACGGCGGTGCGCCCGGGAAACTCCAGCGGGTTGATGCCCAGCAGGTCAAGCCACCAGAAAGTTTCGTTCAGCCCGTCAAAGCTGCCGCAGCCGAGGATCACCAGCATGAACACCGCGGCACCACCCCGCGGCGCGCGCCGCGCCATCGCCTGCCAGCCAAGCAACCCGACGGCAAACCGGCCCCCATGGCGACCGAACAGGCCCACCGCCGCATACCAACGCATCAGCATCGCGATCCCCTCGCCGCGCAACCGCCAGCGCGGGCCAAAAACAAGCAGCGTCACATAGGTAAAGAGCCAGTAGCCCCCGACATATCGCGCCAGCCGCGCCGGATCGGACGGGGCGGGATCGGCCAGCAGGACGATCACGAATGCCAGATAGGTCACGACCGCGCAGCACTGTCCAAGCCGCGCTGGCAGGTGCAAGATTGGCCCGCGCGAAAACGCCCATCGGCTCAGCGTGACCGGCCCGTGCCACGGGTCGATCCAGCGCCAGAGATCACCGAACAGCCCCTGAATGCTGACCAGCCCGATCCACCACAGCGTCCAGATCGCCAGCGGCAGCGGATTGGTCAGGGGATCACGCGGCCCGTCGAACCCCAGCCAGACCAGAGCACAGAGCAGCAGGAAGGCGGCACAGCTGGTCAGCACCCGAGCGCGCGCGGCCCCGTGCCAGCGCCACAGTGCCACCGGCCGGAACAACCCGCGCAGCCATCCGGCGGGCAGCACGGCCAGCAGCAACACCGTCAGCGCAACACTGGCCACCCCCGCCGTGATATAGATGTCAGTGGGCAACAGCAGCACGAACCCCTGTTCAGAGGCATGTGCATCCGCCCGCGAGGCGCAGCACGGCAGCCACAGGATGGCATTTGCCAGTCCGTGGAATCGACGTCTATATTGCACCATGCTCATATGCTGAGATGATACCCGGAGGAGGTCCGGATGAAAGCTGCAAAACCCCTCGTGGCGATTGCCATCCTGATCGCCATTGCCGGCGCGGCCTACGTGCTGAGCGCTCGGGCGGTGCGCACCGAATTGCTGCTGACCGATGTTGTTGCCGCCCCGATCGAAGGCGCCGGCGGCAGCGTCGGCGTGTTCATGACCATCCACAATTCCGGCGGCCCCGACCGGCTGGTCTCGGCGCGCTCGATCGTGGCCCAGCGGGCGCGGCTGGATCATGCGGTGGCGGATGCCGGGTTGCCGATCCCGGCGGGCAGCACCCCGTCACTGGCCCCGGATGGCGCGTTCATCCTGATGGACGGCATGGGGGGCGACCTGCTGGAAGGGCGCATGATCCCGCTGACCCTGCGATTTGAAACCGCCGGGGAATTCCGCACACAGGCCCGGCTGGCCCCGCCGCAAAGCCGGGGAAATGTCGGCGATTTCGGATTGTTCGGACTTGGCGACATCTGCCGCGTCGAAGAGGGTGAACCGGCCCCGCGTGTCGCGATCGAGGTTACGCCCGATGGCGATGGGTGGCGGCTGCGCGTGCTGGCCGAGGATTTCACCTTTGCCCCGGACCAGCTGGACGGGCCGCATGTGCCGGGCACCGGTCACGGCCATCTTTACGTCGGCGGGCTAAAGCTCATGCGGCTATATGAGTCCGAAGCACGGATCGGGGCGCTGCCGCCGGGCAAGCACCAGGTCCGCGTGACACTGAACACCAACGATCACCGCGCCTATGTTGTGAACGACCTGCCGGTATCCGCCGCCGCCGAGATCATCGTGCGTTGACAACACGCCCCGCTTGCGGACACCATTTGCACACAAACAGTTTCGGGGGCCAAAACACCTGATGGCGGGCAAATCTTCGGGCGCGGTTGTGGGGGTGGATGTCGGCGGCACCTTCACCGATCTTGTTGAGCTGGACCAGTCCAGCGGTCGCGTGCGGCTCGCCAAGGTTCCGAGCACGCTCGACAACCAGGCCTTTGGGGTTCTCGCGGCGCTGGATGCCTCCGGGTGCGAACTCGCGGCGCTTGACCTGATCGTGCATGGCACCACGACAACCACCAACGCGGTTTTGGAACGCAAGCTGGCGCGGACCGGGCTGATCACCACGCGCGGGTTTCGCGACGTGCTGGAACTGGGCCGCCGCACCCGTCCCCATGCCTATGGCATGACCGGCACCTTCACCCCGCTGATCCCGCGCAACCTGCGGCTCGAAGTGCCCGAACGCATGGACGCGGGCGGCCAGGTCGTGACGCCACTTGATCAGGACGCGGTGCGCCAAGCGGCCAGGGCGTTGCTGGAAATGGGCTGCGAATCCTTGGTGATTCACTTCCTGCACGCCTATGCCAACCCGGCGCATGAACGCCGCGCCGCCGAGATCGTCGCCGACCTCTGGCCCAACGATCACATCACCATGGGTCACGCGCTGTTGTCGGAAAGCCGCGAGTTCGAACGTGGTGTCACCGCCGCCGCCAATGCCGCCGTTCAGCCCCTGCTCGACCGCTATATCCGCCGGTTGATGCAGGAATTGCAGCGCGGCGGCTATGCCGGCGATGTGCTGGTGATGAACGGCAATGGCGGCATGGTCAGCTCCGCACAGGTCGCGAAAGAGGCCGCCAAGACCGTGATGTCCGGCCCCGCATCCGGCGTGATGGCCGCCGCCTATACCGGACGCAAGGCGGGGATCGGCAACCTGATCACCTATGACATGGGGGGCACCTCGACCGATGTGGCCCTGATCCGCGATGCCGAACCGTCGGTCAGCAACGAGATCGAGATCGAATACGCCATGCCGATCCATGTCCCGATGGTCGATGTGCGCACCGTGGGTGCCGGTGGCGGGTCGATCGCGCGGGTCAATTCTGCCGGGCTGCTCGAAGTTGGCCCCGACAGCGCCGGGGCCGATCCCGGGCCGATCTGTTATGGGCGCGGCGGGACCGAGCCCACGATTTCCGATGCCAACCTGCTCCTGGGCCGGCTGGACCCCGCCGGGTTGAACGCGGTCAAGGGCGGCGTGTCGCTGGATCACGTGCGCCAGGTCTTTGCCGACCGGCTGGGTGCTCCGCTGGGGCTGGCCCCCGAAGAGGCGGCAGCGGCGGTGATCGAGATCGCCAACATGAAAATGGCGGGGGCGATGCGGATGGTGTCAATCTCGCTGGGGGCCGATCCGCGCGATTACGCGCTGTTTGCCTTTGGCGGAGCCGGCCCCCTGCACGCCGCCGCCCTGGCGCGCGAATTGCATATCCCGAGGGTTCTGGTGCCCAGCCGCCCGGGAATCACCAATGCCATCGGCTGTGTCGTCGCCGATTTGCGGCATGATTTCGTCAACACGCTCAACACGCCTCTTGACGCGCTTGAGCCGGGGCAACTGGCCCGGGTGTTTGCCGCCCAGGCCGCGCAGGGAGAGGCGCTGATCGCACGCGAGGCCATCGAGATCCGTGGCCTGCGTCACCTTTACAGTGTCGACATGCAATTCGTCGGCCAGACCCACCTGCTGCGCGTGCCGCTGGACCGTCCGGACGTCACCGCCGGGGATTTGCAGGCGCTGTTTGATGCCGCCTATTTTCGCCGGTTCCGGGTTGCGCTGGACGACATCCGCGCGACCCTGGTCAATGCCAACTGCTCGGTCATCGGCAAACGCGCCGAACTGGATCTCGCGGCGCTGATCGACCCGGCGGGGCGCAAGGCAACGCTGCAAGAGGCGCGGACCGGGCAACGCCCCGTGCATGTCAAGGGGGCCTGGCATGACACACCGATCTACTGGCGCGATCACCTGCCGCTGGCGTTTACCCTGCCCGGCCCGGCCATCGTACAGCAAATGGACACCACCCTGCTGATCGAGCCCGGCGACACTGCCAGTGGTGACGCCGACGGCAATATCCTCGTCGAGATCGGAGCCCGCCCATGAGAATCGATCCAATCACCCTGTCGGTCATTCAGGCGGGCCTGCAACAGGTCTGTGACGAGATGGACCTGAGCTTTTCCCGCGCCGCGTTTTCCCCGGTGATTGCCGAGGCCAATGACCGCAGCGACGGGATCTATGCCGCCGATGACGGCGCGCTGATCGCGCAGGGGGCCGGTGGCCTGCCGGTTTTTGTCGGCACCATGCAGGAAAGCACCCGCATCCTGATCGAGATGATCCGCGACGGGCGCGCCGCATCGCCGCAACCCGATGACATCTATATCGTCAACGACCCCTATCTGGGCGGCACCCACCTGATGGATGTGCGTTTTGCCCGGCCCTTTTACCGCAAGGGCGCGATTTTCTGCTGGCTGTCCAATACCGGGCACTGGCCCGACACCGGCGGCGCGGTGCCCGGCGGGTTTTCCGCCAGCGCCACGGCGGTCGAGCAGGAGGGGTTGCGGCTGCCGCCGGTGCGGCTCTTCAAACAGGGGGCGCTCGATCCCGAGATCATGGCCATCATCTCGTCGAATATCCGCGTGGCCGACCAGAGGATCGGCGATGTCAAGGCGCAGGCTGCGGCGTTGCTGGTGGGCGAAGAGCGGCTGAACGCGCTGCTGGACCGATATGGCGATGATACGGTAGCCGGGGCCATCCGCGAACTGCGCCAGCGGACGGCGACCCAGATGCGCGCCTGTGTCGAGCGAATCCCCGAAGGCCGGTACAGCTCGACCGCCTGGATCGACAGCGATGGCGTGGTCGATGAACCGCTGGCAATCCGGCTGAGCGTCACCCGCGATGACAGCGGGCTGACCTTTGACTTTGGCGACAGCAGCCCGCCCTGCGCCGGGCCGATGAACTCGGTGCGCGCCACCACGCTCAGCGCGGTGTATCTCGCCATGCGCCACATTTTCCCCGAAGTCCCGATGAGCGCGGGCGCGTTTGAACCGCTGCATGTGAGCGGTATCGAGGGCACGTTTCTGGATGCGCGATATCCGCGCCCGGTCTCGGGCTGCGCCGCCGAGGTCAGCCAGCGCATCGCCGAGGCAGTGTTTGCCGCGCTGGTCGATCCCCTGCCCGACCGGGTCACCGCCGCCCCCGCCGGCACCAGCGGCAATTTCGCCCTTGGCGGTCAGGATCCGGACAAGGGGCGCGGCTTTGTCATGTACCAGATTTCCGGCGGCGGCTATGGCGGCAATGCCGATCACGACGGGCTGAGCAACGGCTGTTCGACCATCGGCATTTCCAAGGCCCCGCCGATCGAGATCATGGAACAGGCCTTTCCGGTGCTCTATCACCACTATGCCCTGCACGAGGGCTCCGGTGGGGCCGGGCTGCATCGCGGCGGGTTCGGGCTGGATTACATGGTGGAACTGCGGCGCGGCACCGCCACCGCCAGCTTTGTCATGGATCACGGGCGGTTTGGCCCGCAAGGCGCGCGCGGTGGCGGCGATGGCGGGGTGAACCGGGTGACGGTCTGGCAATCGGGGCACCCCTATTCGCCCGCGCACCTGTCCAAGGAACAGGACATCCCCATGTCCCCCGGCGACCGGGTGCATGTGCGCACCCCCGGGGGCGGCGGCTATGGCGACCCGTTCGCCCGCCCACCCGAAGCCGTGCGCCTGGACGTGGAACTTGGCCGCTATACGCCGGATCAGGCGCGTGATCTGTTCGGGGTCGTGCTGCACGGCTCCCCCCCGGAAATCGACCGGGACGCCACCGCAAACCGCCGCGCCAGCCGGTGACGAAACCACCGGCGATTGGCCGCAAATCCAGAGGCAATGGCGCGCAGGATTCGGCAACCGCGCCGGTCGGGGTCGGGGCGTCGGCTATAGCAACCGCGCGACCTCGTCCCATTGCGGCATCGAGTCGGCCGCGCCGGGACGTGTGACCGACAGGCCGGCGGTGGCGCACCCGATCCGTACCGCCTGCAACGGGGTTTCCCCGCGCGAGAGGGCCGCCGCAAAGCCGCCGTTGAACGCGTCTCCTGCCCCGGTGGTTTCCACCACCTTGCCGGCGCGCACCGCCGGCACCATGCCATAGCCGTGCAGATAGGCCCCCTGTTCGCCCATGGTGATGATCGGGGTGCCAACGCCCAGTTCGCACAGCCGCATTGCCGCGCGCGCGGCCGCTTCGGGGGTGGAAACGGCGATGCCGGTCAGCGCCTCGGTCTCGGTCTCGTTCGGCGTCACGTAGTCGCAAAGTGCCAGCATCCCGTCAGGCAACGGTGCCGCGGGGGCCGGGTTGAGGATCGTTGTCACCCCGGCCCCGCGCGCGATCTGCAAACCCCGCACCGCCGCATCCATCGGTTGCTCAAGCTGGGTGACAAAGACGCCGGCGTCCCGGATCAGCGCGGCGCGTGCCTCCATGTCCGCCGGGGTGATCTGCGCCCCGGCCCCCGGCGCAACGATGATCGCGTTATCACCGGTGTCTTGCTGTACGAAGATGAACGCGGCGCCGGTATAGCTGTCGGCGGACCGCTCGGCATGGGCAATCACCCCCGCGTCATCCCACAGCGCCTGCGCCATGGCGGCAAAATCATCCTGCCCCAGCCGGGTGATGAAATGCGTCTCGCCGCCGGCACGGGCGCAGGCCACCGCCTGGTTCGATCCCTTGCCGCCGGGACCGAGCGAAAAGGCATTGCCCAGCAGCGTCTCGCCCATGCGTGGCATCCGGTCGGCCCGGAACCCGGCATCCGCCACGAAAACCCCCAGAATGACAACCTTGCCCATGTCCTGCCCCTCTTGTATCCGTGCTGTGCAGTTGGTCGGCCCGCCCCGGCCATGTCAAGCGGTGACAAAGCTGTTGACTCTGCACAATCCACGTCTATAAGCGCGGCTTCATTGGTGTTGGTGGCCCCTGCAAGGGGATGCCTGTCAGGAGCAATCCAGAGGACAACGCCCTTCATAGTGGCCCATCCGGGCCTCGCATTCGGAAGGAGATCAGCCGTGACCAAACGCACGTCTGCCAAGTACAAACTCGATCGCCGCATGGGCGAAAACATCTGGGGCCGCCCCAAATCCCCGGTCAACCGCCGCGAATACGGCCCCGGCCAGCACGGCCAGCGCCGCAAGGGCAAACTGTCCGATTTCGGTATCCAGCTGCGCGCCAAGCAGAAACTCAAGGGTTACTATGGCGACCTGACCGAGAAACAGTTCCGCCGCATCTATGCCGAAGCCGAGCGGGTCAAGGGCGACACCGGTGAGAACCTGATCGGCCTGCTCGAGCGCCGCCTGGACGCCGTTGTCTACCGTGCCAAATTCGTTCCGACCGTGTTTGCCGCACGCCAGTTCGTGAACCACGGCCATGTCCGCGTGAACGGCAAAAAGGTCAACATCCCGTCCTACCGTGTTCAGGAAGGCGACGTGATCGAGGTGCGTGACCGGTCCAAGCAGATGACCGCGCTTCTCGAAGCCGTTGCCCTGCCCGAGCGCGACGTTCCCGATTACATCGAAGCGGATCACTCCAAGATGACCGCCACCTTCGTGCGCACCCCGCAACTGGGCGATGTGCCGTACCCGGTCATGATGGAACCGAACCTGGTCGTCGAATTCTACGCCAAGAACTGACGCATCAGCGATACCAATCACGAGGGGTTGTGCCGAATCGGCGCAGCCCCTTTCTTGTTCCCGCCCTTGCCCAGAACAGATGGAGCCCTTGATGAGCAATCCCCACCCAGTCTATGGCCGCATCGACGGTCCAATCGTCATCATCGGCTTTGGGTCGATCGGCAAGGGCACCCTGCCCTTGATCCAGCGGCATTTCGAGTACGACGCGGACAGGCTGGTGGTGATCGACCCCAACCCCGAAACGCATCTGTTCCTGGCCCAACACAAGGTCCGGCACGAACAGATCGGCATCACCCCCGAGAATTACCGGGAGGTGCTTGGCCGGCTGTTTCCCGATGGCACCGGCTTTTGCGTCAATCTGAGCGTCGATACCTCGTCGCTGGACCTGATGAAATTCTGCCGCGAGCTTGGGGTTCTCTATATCGACACGGTGGTTGAACCCTGGGCCGGGTATTATTTCGACACGCAGGACAATGCCGAGCGCACCAACTATGCGCTGCGCCAGAAGGTGCGCGATGAAAAGGCCGCCAATCCCGGTGGCACAACCGCGGTCAGCTGCTGTGGTGCCAATCCGGGCATGGTCAGCTGGTTCGTCAAGGACGCGCTGCTGACCCTGGCCAAGGATACCGGGCGAGATGCGACCGCCCCCACAGACAAGGCGGGATGGGCCGCCCTGATGCAGGAGCTTGGCGTCAAGGGCGTGCATATTGCCGAGCGTGACACCCAGGCCCGCCGCCAGCCCCGCCCGCGCGGCACATTCGTCAACACCTGGTCGGTCGAAGGGTTCATCGCCGAAGGGTTCCAGCCCGCCGAGCTTGGCTGGGGCACGCATGAAACCTGGTTCCCGGAAAACGCCCATCGCCCGACCACCGGGTGCATGGCGGGCATCTGGCTGGACCGGCCCGGCGCGATCACCCGCGTGCATACCTGGTGCCCCACCCCCGGTCCGCAATTCGGTTTCCTGGTCACGCATAACGAGGCGATTTCGATCTCGGATTATTACACCGTTGGCGATCCCGCCGATCCGGCGTTCCGCCCGACCTGCCACTATGCCTATCACCCGTCCGACGACGCGGTGCTGTCGCTGCATGAAATGTTCGGCTCGGGCCGGCAGCAGACCAGGTTCGAAATCCTTGACGTGGACGAGATTGTCGAAGGCATCGACGAGCTTGGCGTGCTGCTCTACGGCCATGAAAAGAACGCGCTGTGGTATGGCTCGCGCCTGTCCAACGCCGAAACCCGCGATCTGGCCCCGTTCCAGAATGCCACTGGCCTTCAGGTGACCAGCGCGGTGCTCGCCGGGATGGTCTGGGCGCTCGAAAACCCGCAGGCGGGGATCGTCGAAACCGACGAGATGGACCATGCCCGCTGCCTTGAGGTCCAGCGCCCCTATCTGGGCCCGGTCGAGGCGCATTACACCGACTGGACCCCGCTTCAGGACCGTTGGGAGCATTTCCCCGAGGACATCGACGAATCCGATCCGTGGCAGTTCCGCAACGTGCTTGCCACCTGAGACCGCGCCGCCCTTCGCACATTGCGGGGGGCGGCCAGCATGGCACCCGGCGCTGCTAGAGCGGCAGCGGACGGTTTTCGGCGATGGCCTCCATCGCGAAATACGACGTCACACTGTCAAGCTCGACCCCTTCGATCAGCCGCTGATAGACCCGGTCATAGCTGGCCATGTCCTCGGTCACGACCTTGAGCTGATAGTCGTAATCGCCACCGATCCGGTGAAAATCCACCACCTCCGGAATGGTCAGGACATGACGCCGAAACGCCCGCAGCCAATCGGTCGAATGGTGCCGGGTGCGCAGCATCACAAAAACCACGAGGCTCAGGCCCAGCTTGTCGCGGTCGATCCGCGCGCTTGATCCGCCGAGCACCCCGCGATCCGTCAACGCCCTGAGCCGCCGCCAACAGGCGTTCTGCGACATCCCGACCCTGTCGGCCAACTCGCGCTGTGACAGCGAGGCGTCCTGTTGCAGTTCGCGCAGAATGCCAATGTCTATCTGATCTATATTTTCTGACATGGGCAATCATATGACCCAAGAATTGTGAAAAATCCAGATGAAATGGCAAGGATTCCTCGCCGGAAACCCATCATATTGGTTGTGCAACAAGAGGCCCGTTTCATGTCACTGACCGATTTTCGCAAAACCATGCACTCCGCCACTCACGACGACAGCCTGCGAAAGAGCGTGATCGGTGACAAGGTCATGATACCGGGATTGTTCGGGGACGTGCCGCTGGTCTACGCGGATTACGTCGCCTCGGGGCGGGCATTGCAGCAGGTCGAGCATTACATCGCGACAAACGTGCTGCCCTTTTACGCCAACAGCCACACCGAGGCCTCTTATTGCGGTGCCCACATGACCCGGCTGCGGGCCGAGGCCCGTGCCGAAATCGCCGGCCATGTGGGTGCCGGGTCCGGGGATGCGGTGATATTCGCCGGGTCCGGGGCGACGGCGGGGCTGAACCGGCTGGTCGGGCTGTTCGGGATCGAACAGGCCAATGATCCCGTGGTGTTCATCGGCCCCTATGAGCATCACTCCAACATCCTGCCGTGGCGGGAAAGCAAGGCACGGATCGTCGAAATTCCCGAAGCGCCCCAAGGTGGACCGGATTTGCGCGCTCTCCAACAGGCTCTGGCCCGCCATGCGGAGAGCGACCTGAAAATCGGCAGCTTTTCCGCCGCCTCGAACGTCACCGGCATCGTCACCGAAACCGGACCCGTCACGAGGCTGCTGAAAACGCATGGCGCACTGGCGGTCTGGGATTACGCCGGGGCCGGCCCCTATGTGCCGATCCGCATGGCCGAGGATGACGGCAATCGCAAGGATGCCATCGTGGTGTCGCCGCACAAGTTTCCCGGCGGTCCCGGGGCATCCGGTGTTCTGGTGGTGAATATCGCAGCGGTGCGTCGCAAGACGCCCTGCTGGCCCGGTGGCGGAACGGTCAGCTTCGTGTCGCCATGGCGGCATGATTACTCGACCAACCTCGCCGCGCGTGAAGAGGCCGGCACACCCAACGTGATCGGCGATATCCGCGCCGCGCTGGCCTTTGTGGTCAAGGATGCGGTGGGGGACAAAACCATCGCCGAACGCGAGGCGCGGTTCAACCAGATGGCGCTGGCGGCGTGGGCGGACAACCCGCACCTGACGCTGCTGGGCACGGACAAGCCCCATCGCCTGCCGATCTTTTCCTTCATGGTGCGCGATGCGGATGGCGAACCGGTGCATCAACAGCTTTTCACCCGGATGCTGAGCGACATCTACGGTATTCAGGCGCGGGGCGGCTGTGCCTGTGCCGGACCCTATGCGCACCGCCTGCTGGGCATCGAAGAGCCAGAGTCGCGCGCGCTGCATGCCGACCTGATGGCGGGCAAGGAACTGCGCAAGCCGGGCTGGGTGCGTCTGAACTTCAGCTACCTGATGGACGATTCCACGGTGCGCTATATCATCGACAGTGTTTCCGAACTTAGCCGCACGACCGAACGATACGCGCAACACTACCGGGTCGATCCCGCAACCGCCCGGTTTCGGCACGACAGCATCGCGGCCTGATCTTTGCGGCTTTTATCCGCGCGGCACTGACGCTATGAGGGGGCAATTTTCTGGGAGCCCCGATATGAGCCTGATCACGCCGCAACCCGGTATCTTGGACATCGCCCTGTACCAGGGCGGGGCCTCGCATGTGGCCGGCGTCAGCAATGTCATCAAGCTGTCGAGCAATGAAAACCCGCTTGGCCCCAGCCCCAAAGCCGTCGAAGCCGTTCAGAACAGCGCCGCGCAGATCCACCGCTATCCCTCGACCGACCACGCCGCCCTGCGGCAGGCCATTGGCGAAGTGCATGACCTGAACCCCGCGCAGATCATCTGTGGTGTCGGCAGCGACGAGATCATCACCTTTCTCTGCCAGGCCTATGCCGGCCCGGGCGACGAGGTCGTGCATACCGAGCACGGCTTTGCCATGTACCGGATCAGCGCGCTGGCCGCCGGGGCCACCCCGGTCGAGGTACGCGAACGCGACCGCGTGACCGATGTTGACGCGATCCTCGCGGGCTGCACCGAGCGCACGCGGCTGGTTTTCATCGCCAATCCCAACAACCCCACCGGCACCATGATCGGCGCGGCCGAGATCGCGCGGCTCGCCGATGGGCTGCCGCCTCGGGCCATTCTCGTGCTTGACGGGGCCTATGCGGAATTCGTGGATGGGTTTGACGGCGGCGCGGCCCTTGTTGCAGAGCGCGACAACGTGGTGATGACCCGCACTTTCTCCAAGCTTTACGGTCTGGGCGGTCTGCGCGTCGGCTGGGGCTATGGGCCACAGGCGATCATCGACGTGCTGAACCGGGTGCGCGGGCCGTTCAACCTGTCGGGCACCGCCCTCGCCGCCGCCCAGGCGGCCATTCGCGATACCGAATACGTGGACCATTGCCGGGCGCAGAACGCCAGGTGGCGCGGCTGGCTGGCCGAGGCGCTGGCCGAGCTTGGCGTGCCATCCGACACCTCCTGCGCGAATTTCATTCTCGCCCGCTTTGCCGACCGGGCCGAGGCCGAAGCCTGTGATACGTATCTGCAATCGCAGGGGCTGATCGTGCGTCGCGTGGCCGGTTACAACCTGCCCCAGGGCCTGCGCATCACGGTGGGCGACGAGATCGCCTGTCGGCGCATCGTTGCCGCGATCGCCGAATTCAAGGGCGGCGCACGATGAGCGGGATTGTCTACGAACGCGTCGCGCTGATCGGGCTGGGGCTGATTGCCTCGTCGATGTTCTGGGCGATCAGGCGGGCCGGCCTCGCCACCGAAGTGACCGGCTATGCCCGCTCGCAGGAAACCCGCGATACCGCGCGGCGCATCGGCCTGTGCGACCGGGTTTGCGATGACCTCGCCGAGGCCGTCGCGGAGGCCGACCTTGTCGTTCTCGCGGTGCCGGTGGGGGCGATGGGCGATATTGCCCGCCAGATCGCGCCGCACCTGAAGCCCGGCGCCACGGTGACCGATGTCGGGTCGGTCAAGCGCGCGGTTGTCGACGCCGTCGCGCCGCACCTGCCGGATACCGTGCATTTCGTCCCGGCCCACCCGCTGGCCGGAACCGAGCATTCGGGGCCACAAAGCGGCTTTGCCGAATTGTTCGACGACCGCTGGTGCCTGATCGTGCCGGACGAAAACACCGACCACAACGCCGTTGCGCGCCTGCGCGATCTGTGGCGGGGCATCGGTTCGCATGTGGAAATCATGGATCCCGACCATCATGACCTCGTACTGGCCGTAACCAGCCACGCGCCGCACCTGATCGCTTATACGATGGTGGGCGTGGCCGACGATCTGCGCCGCGTGACCGATAGCGAAGTGATCAAGTATTCCGCTGCCGGATTTCGCGACTTTACCCGCATCGCGGCGAGTGATCCGACGATGTGGCGCGATGTGTTCCTGAACAACAAGGACGCCACGCTGGAGATCCTTGGCCGCTTTACCGAAGAGCTGTTTGCCCTGCAACGCGCCATCCGCACCGGTGACGGCGATCACCTGCATGCCTATTTCACCCGCACCCGCGCCATCCGCCGGGGCATCATCGAGGCGGGACAGGATACCGACGCCCCGGATTTCGGCCGCAAGAAGACGCCCAAATGATGCGGCGCCGGGTGTTCGCGATGCTTGCCTGTGCGCTTTGGGCGGCCCCGCTCGCGGCGCTGGCCCCCGACGCATCGCCGCGCCCGCAATCGCGCCCCGGTGCCGATGCCACCACTGCCGCGACCGAGGTTCTGGCCATTGCCCGGCAGCGCCCCAGCCTGCGCCCCCACCTGCGGCCGGTATCCGAACAGATCACCAATGCCGCCACCAGACCGGAGCAGCTGGCGTTTCTGTCGCCCGACATTTCGGCCCGCCCCTGGCCACGCCCGCCGTCCGTCGGAACCAAGGCGATGGCCAAGCGCAAGATGCGCCGGGCCGGAGCGGTCTGTGGCGATCTGGAGATCCAGGGCGAGTCTGTCGGCCATGTTCCCGGTCGCATCAAGGCCTGTGGCATCAAGGACGCGGTGCGGGTGAACACGGTGGCCGGCGTGCGCCTGAACCCGCCGGCGCTGATGAATTGCAAAACCGCCTCGGCCCTGCGCGAATGGACCGAGCTGGGATTGAAACCGGCGTTTCGCAAGCGCGGCCCGGTGGTCGAGATGAAGGTCGCCGCCCATTACGCCTGCCGGACCCGCAACAACAAGCGCGGCGGGCGGATCTCGGAACATGGCAAGGGCAACGCCATCGACCTGTCGGCCTTTACCATGATGGATGGCGAGGTGATCACCGTACTCAAGGGCTGGGGCCGGGGGACAACCCGCCAGCCGCTGCGCAAGGCCTACCGCCGTGCCTGCGGCACCTTTGGCACCACGCTCGGCCCCGGATCGGATGGCTATCACGAGGACCATTTCCATTTTGACACCGCCAGCTATCGCAGCGGGCCCTACTGCCGCTAGCGCAGGTAGAGATAGGGTGCCGGGCCAAGTGGAAACGGCCCGAGCGTCACCATCCCGTCGCGCAGCCCCAGCTTGACATCCAGCGTATCGGGATTGCCGCTCATGTTCGAAAGCAGGTTCAGCACCCGTTCTGCCGGGCCGATGGCATAATCCGGCACCGCCCCCGACCCCTGCGCCAGCGCCAGCATATCGCGCCAGTTCTCGGCCTTGATCGACAATTCGCCGCTCGGCACACCATTGCTGTCCACCGTGACCTGACCGGCGGCAAAGAGCGCCAATGCGCCCCATTTTGCCTGCGCCAGCCCGAGGTCGATTGCCACCGGCTGCGGGCGGCGGTCTTCAAGCGCGCGGCGATCCCACGGGCGGTCGAACCGCACTGTCATGTCCAGCTCAAAGCTCTCGAAACTCTCGGGCAAGGCCGCCGTGGGCCGCAACATCTTGCGCAGCGCCGCACCGGGGACAAATTGCGGGGCATCGACATTGAATCGATAGGTTTCGGGCTGATCGGTGCCCTGCATCGCCAGCACCAGACCATCCGCCGCCATGGCCTCTCCCCGGGCATCCTCGACCGCCCAGGGCCCCGAGGTCAGCGCCATCCGTTCCACCACGAGATCCGGCCCGGGCCTGAGATGCAGGTCGGCATCCATGCCCTGCGCATGCAGGGTGACGGTCTGGTCGAAATAAGACAACCTCTGCGCGGTTTCCGGAAAGGCCAGCGTTTGCCGCCCCGGCCAGATCGCCGGGCTGTCCATGTTCAGCCACTCCGCCTGCCACGCGGCCCCGGTTGCCGGATCGGCCAACGCCGGGCTGATCAGCGTCGTGATATGGCGCAGCGGATAGCCCGAGGTGTAAATCTCGGAATAATCCGCCTGCCAGCCCCGTGCGACCTGTTCGGTGAACCAGGCGCTCACGCCCTGGCGCAGCAGATACCCGGCGCCGTACCAATAGGCGGACCAGACCAGCCCCAGAACCACCAGAATATTCAACACCCTGCGCACGCCCTGCCCCTTTTCCCCGCCGCTGCTTTGTTGTTTATAGGGCGAAATCGGCAAGGACCAGCAAGATGACGATGTGGGTATTCGGATATGGCTCGTTGTTGTGGAACCCCGGCTTTCCGGTGGCCCGCAGCATGATCGCGACATTGGACGACTATGCCCGCTCGTTCTGCATGCGCTCGATCCACCATCGCGGGACCGAGGCCGAACCCGGTCTTGTCCTCGCGCTTGACGAAGTGCCCGGCGCCCATTGCCGGGGCATGGCGCTGGCGGTGCAGCAGGGAGAAGAGGCGCAAACCCTCGACTATCTGCGCGAGCGCGAATTGATCTCGTCGGCCTATCTGGAAAAGGACCTGTCGATCACGCTGGCGGACGGGCAGAGCGTGACTGCCGTGACCTATGTGATCGATCCGCATCACGTGCAATATTGCGGGGGCCTGCCGCTGGAAGAACAAGCCCGGATCATCGCCCGCGCGGTGGGCGGGCGCGGGCCAAATACCGAATACCTGTTCAACACCACGACGCATCTGGCGGAAATCGGCCTGCACGATCCCGATCTCGAATGGCTGGCCGAGCGGGTGCGCACACTAGCGGCATAAACCCTTGGCGCGCCCCTGAAATCTTCTATAGTCTCCCCGGGGGAGCAGACAAGAGTCAGGACCGGGGCGTATGGCCGAACCAGACCGCAAACCCAGGCCGCAATTCAGCCAGCCTGTGCGACAGATTTTGATGATGCTGACGGCGCTCGGGCTGTCGGGGTTCGGCGTGTTTGTCGCCCTGCCCCGCGTGCTGCCGGTGTTTCAGGCCAATCCCTATCTGAACGGGTTCATCCTGATCGTGTTCGTCGTCGGCGTTCTTGCGACGTTTTACCAGGTGCTCCAGCTGATCGGCTCGGTGCGCTGGATCGAACGCTTTGCCGCCGGACAGGTGGACTCGGCCACCAGGCCGCCACAATTGCTGGCTCCGCTTGCGTCGCTGTTGCGGGCACGCGGCGCGCGAATGCAGCTCAGCTCGTCCTCAACCCGGTCGATCCTCGACTCGGTCGCCACCCGCATCGACGAAGAACGGGACATCACCCGCTATATCGTCAACCTGCTGATTTTTCTCGGGCTGTTGGGCACCTTTTACGGGCTGGCCACCACGGTTCCCGCCGTGGTCGAAACCATCCGCAGCCTTGCCCCGCAAGAGGGCGAACAGGGGCTGGACGTATTCAATCGGTTGATGACCGGGCTTGAAAAACAACTGGGCGGCATGGGTGTCGCCTTTGCCAGCTCACTGCTCGGGCTTGCCGGATCGCTGATTGTCGGGCTGCTGGAGCTCTTTGCCGGGCACGGGCAAAACCGGTTCTACCGCGAGCTCGAAGAATGGCTGTCCTCGATCACCCGCGTCGGGTTTTCATCCGGCGACGACGGCAGCACCGACAGCGGATCGGCCCCCGGCGTGCCCGCTCACATGACCGGGCAGATGGACGGCCTGTACCGGCTGATCGAGCGCGCCGAAGCGGGCCGCGCCGAGATCGACCGGAAACTCGCCACTGTCCTCGATCGCATGATGCAACAGGACCCCAGCGACCGGATCGCCACCGCCCTTGACCGGCTGGCCGCGGGTCAGGACGCCCTGAACGACACGCTGCGCGAACAGGCCGGCGACGGGATCGACGCCGAAAGCCGGATGCGCCTGCGGTCGATTGACGTACAGATGTTGCGCATTCTCGAAGAAATCTCGGCTGGACGCCAGGAGAGCCTCGCGGAACTGCGCAAGGATATCGAATTGCTGGCCAAGGCTCTGGACCGCCCGCGGGGCGACGGGCGCAGGCCCAAGGCCGACGGCGAAAGCGGCGAGGTCTAGCACATGGCCCTGTCGCGTCGCTCCGCAAACCGGTTCCAGGCGTCGATCTGGCCGGGATTCGTGGATGCGATGACCGGTCTCTTGCTGGTGCTGATGTTCCTGCTGACCATCTTCATGGTGGTGCAATATGTGCTGCGCGAAACCATTTCCGGCCAGGAGAGCGAACTTGATGTGCTCTCGGCCGAGGTCAACGCGCTGGCCGATGCGCTCGGGCTGGAAGAGCGGCGCTCGGGCGAACTGGCCGAGCGGGTTGGGGCTCTGGACGCGACGCTGACGCAATCCGAGGCGTTCCTCGCGCAGGCCCGGCAACAGATCGCCAACCAGACTTCGATCATCGCCACGCTGACTTCGCAGAGCGACCGTCAGGCCGCCGCGCTGGAACAGGCGCAACGGCAGATCACCGATTTCGAGGCGCAGGTGGCAACCTTGCTGGCCGACCGGGCACAGGCGCGTCAGGACATTACCGATCTCACGGCGGCGCGTGCCGAGCTGCGCTCCGAACGGGACATCCTGAACCAGGCATTGGCCCAAAGCCGCGACGAAATCGACGCCCAATCGGAAACTGCCCGACTGGCGGCGGCGCGACGGGCGGCGCTCGAGGCGATGATCGCCGATTTGCAACAGGGCAAGGCACAGGATGCCGAACAGATCGCGGCGCTGGAACAGCAAGTGTCAGACGAGGAAGCGGCGCGGCTTGCCGATGCTGCCGCCGCCGAAGCGCTGCGCGAGCGCCTGCAAAACGCCGATGCGGAACTGACCGCGATGACCCTGTCGCTTGAGGCCCAGCGGCAGGATGCCGAGGACACGCTGACTCTTCTGGCTGCCGCCGAAGCCGCCCGCGACGGGCTGGATACCGAACTGACGCAGGCCCTTGCCGCAATTGCCGCCTCCCGCACCGAGGCCGGGAAACGCGATGAGCTGGTTGACCGCCTGACCAATGTGCTGAACCAGATGGAGGTCAGCCAGGCCGAGAACAGCCGCTCGCTGGCCGCCCTTGAAAGCGAACTGGCCCGCCTGCGCGCGGCAAGCGCGGCAACCGAAACCGAGTTGCGCAACCGGCTCGCAACGGCGCAGGCCCTGGCCGCCGATACCCACGATGCGCTCGAAACCGAACTGGCACGCCAACGGGCCCAATCGGTGCAGAGCCAATCGGAGTACCAGGCAGAGCTGGCCCGGCTTCAACGGGAAAACACCGAGGCCCGGCGCGGGTTCGAAGCGCGGCTCGCCACCCTGCAAGCGGACACTGACAAGGCACAAGAGACGATGCGCGCGCAGCTAGCAGAGGCCAACGCCACAAGTGACAGTTTGCAGGCGGAACTGGCGCGGACCCGGGCCGATCTTGCCGCCTCGCGGCAATCCGCATCAACCACCGCGCAGGATCGCGCCGATGTCGAGGCACGGCTGCTCGCGGCGCTTGAGGCCTTGGAACGCGCGCAGGTTGCCGCCACCGACCAGGAGGTTCTGCAAGCCCGCCTTGCCGCGGCGCTCGCCGCTCAGCAACAGGCCGAAACCGCTGCGTCGGCACGCGCGGGGCTGTTGGCGCAGGCGCGGGAAACCCTGTCGGAAGAACGCGAAATTTCCGCCCGTGCCCAACGTCAGACCGCGCTGCTCAATCAACAGATCGCGGCGCTGCGAACACAGCTGGGCAGCTTGCAAGCGCTGTTGGACGACTTCGAAGAACGCGACGCCGCCGCCAAGGTTCAGCTGGAAAACCTCGGGGCTGACCTGAACGCGGCGCTGGCCCGGGCGGCTTCAGAGGAACGCCGCCGACGGCTGCTCGAAGAATCCGAACGCCAGCGGCTGCAAGCCGAAGCCCGCGCATTGCAAGCCAAGAGCGAAGAGCTCGAAGCCCAGGCGCAGGACCTGCAACGCTATCGCTCGGAGTTTTTTGGCCGGTTGCGTGACCTTCTGGGCAACCAGGACGGCGTGCGCATCGAAGGTGACCGGTTTGTTTTCTCCTCAGAGGTCCTGTTTCCGCCGGGCGGGGCCGACCTGTCGCTCGAAGGCGAGGCCGAGATTGCCAAGGTCGCGCGCATCCTGCGCAGCATCGCCGCGGAAATCCCCCCCGAACTCAACTGGGTGATCCGCGTCGACGGGCATACGGATGACGTCCCCCTGATCAGCAACGGGCGCTATCGCGACAATTGGGAACTCAGCCAGGGGCGCGCCCTGTCGGTGGTACGCTATATGGTCAATTTTCTTGGCATCGCCCCGGACCGCCTGTCGGCAAACGGTTTTGGCCAATACCAGCCGATCAACCCGGACGACACGGCAGAGGCCCGGGCTCAGAACCGGCGGATCGAATTGAAGCTGACCGAGAAATGAGACGAGTCAGGGCAAATTCAATTGCACGCCGCGCCGGCCCAGTTCGGTGCCCTCGCGCAGCAGGATAACGGTGCCCTGGTAGGTGCCGCCCGGCCAGGCCGGTTCCGTCAGCCGCTTGCCCGCCGCCCTGAACAGGCGCGGATGTGATTTCTCCAGAACCATGTCAGTTTCGAGCACGTTTCCCTGGGGTCCATCGATCGTCAGGCGCATGACATCGCCCGCATGGCCACCATAGGCAAGGGCATAGAGCACCAGCGCCGCGGAGCCGCGTACAAGCGGCGCGCTCTGGACCGTTCCGTCCGCTACGGTGTCCAGCGTCGGAACATGATCGGCAAACCCCGCATAGATCACCCCGCCGGGGCTGTATTCCGGCAACTCGTTCCACAGGGTACGCTGTGACGGGGCACAGGTCTCGCCGGGCTCGGGGCGGAACGGATCGATCTCGGCCCCGTTGTGACGAACACTCAGATGCACATGCGGAAAGTTCGAACGGCCGCTGAGACCGACGAGGCCAAGCCTGTCGCCCCGATCCACAATATCGCCCCGCTTTACGGCAATCGAATCCCGTTTCAGGTGGCAATACTGGGTTTCCCAGCCGTCCTCGTGCACCAGGACCACGCCATTGCCACAGTCCCGGCCATTCAGCGCCGCCTCATCCGCCGCCGAAAAGGCGCGGTCGGGCATCCCGTCGCGCGTCGCCCTGACCCGTCCGGGGGCGGATGCGAGCACGGGCACGCCCCGGCGCATCTCTTCCAGCGTGTGAAGTGCAAAATCCGTGCCATTGTGACTGTCCCCCGCCAGGTCGCCGCAGCGATAGTCGCGCACGCCGGGCCCGGGATCGAGATCGACATATCTCTGGATATAGCAGGTTTCGCCATAGGTGCAGTCCAGCGGCAAATCCAGATCGATTTCACCCGCCGCAACCTGTGCGGCGAGCGAAAAGGCCAGTGCGACACTGGCCGCACGCATCAGTCCGCGGTCAGCAAGGGCGGCTTGTCCCCCGGCAGGCGCGGCTTGTCCGGCCCGTCGATCCGCAGTTCAAGCTCGCCGTCCTTCAGGCCGACCTTGACCACACCGCCCTTGGCGAGCTTGCCAAACAGCAGCTCTTCGGCCAGGGGTTTCTTGATGTGTTCCTGGATGACACGCCCGAGCGGGCGCGCGCCCATCTTGTCGTCATAGCCCTTGTCCGCCAGCCATTCCGCCGCCGGTTTGGTCAGCTCGATGGTGACGTTGCGATCCATCAACTGTGCTTCCAGTTGCAGCACGAACTTCTCGACCACTTGCAGGATCACCGATTTCGGCAGCGGCGCGAATGAAATCACCGCATCCAGACGGTTGCGGAATTCGGGCGTAAAGGTGCGTTCGATGGCGGCGGTATCCTCGCCCTCGCGCCGATCGCGGCCAAACCCGATGGCGGCCTGCGCCTGTTCGGCGGCCCCGGCATTCGAAGTCATGATCAGCACCACGTTGCGGAAGCTGACGGTACGGCCGTTATGGTCGGTCAGTTCACCGTGATCCATCACCTGCAACAGGATGTTATAGACATCCGGATGCGCCTTTTCGATCTCGTCCAGCAGCAACACGCAATGCGGATGCTGATCGACGCCATCGGTCAACATGCCGCCCTGGTCAAAGCCGACATAGCCCGGAGGCGCACCGATCAGCCGGCTGACCGCGTGTTTCTCCATGTATTCCGACATATCGAACCGCAAGAGTTCCACGCCAAGCGTATCCGCCAGCTGTTTCGCGACCTCGGTCTTGCCGACGCCGGTGGGCCCGGCAAAGAGATAGTTGCCGATCGGCTTTTCCGGTTCCCGCAGCCCGGCCCGCGCCAGCTTGATCGCGCTGGCCAGTGCCTCGATGGCACTGTCCTGACCGAACACCACCCGTTTGAGCGACGCCTCCAGGTCCTTGAGCACCTCGGCATCGTCCTTGCTGACATTCTTGGGCGGAATGCGGGCGATCTTGGCCACCACGGCCTCGACATCCTTGGTTCCGATGGTCTTGCGCCGCTTGGCCGCAACCACCAGATGCTGTGCGGCTCCGGCTTCGTCGATCACGTCGATGGCGCTGTCGGGCAGCTTGCGGTCATTGATATAGCGCGACGCCAGTTCCACCGCGGTCTTGATCGAATCCGCCGTGTATTTCACCTGGTGATGCTCTTCGAAATAGGGTTTCAGCCCCCGCAGGATCTTGATCGAATCCTCGACCGACGGTTCGTTCACGTCGATTTTCTGGAACCGGCGGGACAGGGCCCGGTCCTTTTCGAAATGCTGGCGGAATTCCTTGTAGGTCGTCGACCCCATAGTGCGCAGCTTGCCCCCTTGCAGGGCCGGTTTGAGCAGGTTCGACGCATCCATCGCACCGCCCGATGTGGCACCCGCGCCGATCACCGTGTGGATTTCGTCGATAAACAGAACCGCGTCGGGATGGTCCTCAAGCTCGGTCACAACCGCCTTGAGGCGCTCTTCGAAATCGCCGCGATAGCGGGTTCCGGCCAGCAAGGCCCCCATGTCGAGCGAGTAGATCGTCGTCTCGGACAGCACTTCGGGGGTTTCGCCCGCCACGATCTTGCGGGCCAGCCCCTCGGCGATCGCGGTTTTGCCCACCCCCGGATCCCCAACCAGCAGCGGATTGTTCTTGCGCCGACGGCACAGCACCTGGATGCAGCGCTCTACTTCCTCATCGCGCCCGATCAGCGGGTCGATGTCCCCCTCGCGCGACTTGGCGTTCAGGTCGACGCAATATTTGGCAAGCGCGCTTTCCTTCTTTTCGCCCTCGGTCACGCCCTGCGGCTCTTCCTCGGCCTCGGGTGCGCCGCTGACGGGGCGGGCTTCCCCGAATGCCGGGTCCTTGGCGACCCCGTGGGCGATGAAATTGACCGCATCATAGCGGGTCATTTCCTGTTCCTGCAGGAAATAGGCCGCATTGCTTTCGCGCTCGGCAAAGATCGCCACCAACACGTTGGCACCGGTCACTTCGGTACGGCCCGAAGATTGTACATGGATCGCGGCGCGCTGGATCACACGCTGGAATGCCGCCGTGGGCACCGCCTCGGATCCGTCGACGCTGGTGACCAGGTTTGACAGGTCTTCGTCGATGAATTCGACCAGGGTGCCGCGCAACTCGTCCAGGTCAACGCTGCAAGCCTGCATGACGCGGGTTGCGTCCGGTTCGTCAAGCAGCGCCAGAAGCAGATGTTCCAGCGTTGCAAATTCGTGCCGCCGTTCATTTGCCAGCGCAAGCGCGGCATGAATGGCCTGTTCTAATGTGCTCGAGAATGAAGGCACGCGCGCGCTCCTTTTATCTGGGTCGGGCGGAAAACCAGCGATGCGGCTCCGATATCCAACCATGTCCTCATAGTGTTAGAGTTTGGTTGATCAGGCTCCGGCTTCAAGGCTTTTCTCACATTTTTTACAGAATCGCCCGATCACCGTTGTCAAAGCGTGCACAATAGATGCATCAGAAACTGTCTTTTCGCCTGCGAATCTCGGCAAACACCTCGGCGGGATCGGCTCCGGACATGCCGACGGCCTGTTGCACCTGCGCCTCAGCCGCCCGCAGGAAGGGGTTCGTGGCCAGCTCCAGCGACAACAGCGACGGTACTGTCGGCTCAGACCGCGCGCGGGCCTCGGCAATGGCCTTGATCCGCGTAATCAGCTCGGGATTGTCGGGATCGACAGTGATCGCAAAGGCCCCGTTGGCCTGGGTATATTCATGCCCGGAATAGACCACGGTGTCGCCGGGCAGCGCCGCGAGCTTGCCCAGCGATGCCCACATCTGTGCCGGCGTGCCCTCGAACAGCCGCCCGCAGCCCAGGGCCATCAGGCTGTCGGCGGTGAACACGGCCTTGCTCGCGGAGAAGTGAAGGGCAATATGTCCGACCGTGTGCCCCGACACGTCCAGG
The DNA here is from genome assembly GCF_049800935.1 of Microbulbifer sp. S227A. Classification (NCBI taxonomy): domain Bacteria; kingdom Pseudomonadati; phylum Pseudomonadota; class Gammaproteobacteria; order Cellvibrionales; family Microbulbiferaceae; genus Microbulbifer; species Microbulbifer sp. S227A. The sequence continues at coordinate 578,237 of NZ_JBNAFZ010000001.1, forward strand.
ATTTGCCCGGCCTCGCTGCCAATCCGGACCGTGTCGCCCTCGGTCAGCGCAACATCCAGCGACGGCAGCCGATGCGCATCGGCCGCCGCCCCCAGAACCCTGGCCGGATGCGCCGCGAGGATCTCGTCGAGCCCCTGCACGTGATCCGCATGGTGATGCGTCAGAAACACCTGTCCCAGTGCCCAGCCCCGATCGGCGAGCGCGGCAAGGATCGGAGCCGCCTCGGGCACGTCGACCAGAGCGGTTTCGCCGCTGGCGGCATCATGGGCCACAAAGGCATAATTGTCGCTCAGGCAGGGGATCGTGAGAATCTCAAGAGGCATGGTCTTTCGCCTTTACATTGTTAGACTGCGCCCAGATTGGCTGATCGGACGGACGCCCGCAATGCATCTTGATGTGCAGGATCTTCGCAATTTCTATTACCGCAGCACCCTGGGGCGGGCGGCGCAATCCTCGATCCGGGGGCGCATGTTGAAACTGTGGCCCGAGGCAAAGGGCCAGACCGTTGCCGGCTTCGGTTTCGCGGTGCCGTTGCTGCGGCCCTACCTGGCCGATGCCCGCCGGGTGATCGCGCTGATGCCCGCGCCGCAAGGGGTGATGCCCTGGCCCGCCGGGATGCCCAACGTGTCGGTGCTGGCCGAAGAGACGCTGTGGCCGATTGAAACCGGGCATGTGGACAAGCTGATCGTGATGCACGGGCTGGAAACATCCGAGCACCCGACGCGGCTGCTCGAAGAATGCTGGCGGGTGCTCGGCCCCGGCGGCAAGGCGCTGTTCATCGTACCCAACCGCGCCGGGCTGTGGTCGCGCAGCGATCGCACGCCGTTCGGCTTTGGCCGCCCCTACACGCTCAGCCAGCTGGAAACCCAGCTCAAGCGCCATCACTTCCTGCCCGAAGGCTATGGTGCCGCGCTCTATCAGCCGCCCTCGACCCGGCGCTTCTGGCTGAAATCCGCGCCGCTGTTTGAAAAATACGGCAGCCACGTGCCCCGCGCCTTTCCGGGCGGCGCGTTCATGGTCGAGGCCACCAAACGGGTCCAGCCCCCGACCGGCACCATCGTGCGCGATATCGCCAAGAGCCCGATCAAGGCGCTCGAAGGATTGGCCAAGCCCGCCAATGCGATGGTTTTGCCCGGCCCCGAACCGCGATAGGTGTTAGCGTCGATCATTCAAGATCTTGTGCCTAGGAATCGCGCAACCGGGCCAAAAGGCTGCGTTTTTTACCCGCCCATTTTTGCGCAAACCGCCGCAGTCGGGCTAATAGCCTAGAATCATGCAATTATTCGCTGGCGCCGGAATCGCTATAGTATGTTGCGGGCAAGGGTACGCTCTGCTACATCCTCGCTGATTTTGACGCCTTGCGGGCCGCAAGGTAGCCTCACGCCCCCGGAGATCGCGTAACAGCGCGGCAAACCGGGGCCAAATATCGGAAGGGTGGACGTGTCCGAACCAGCTTCGATTTCCGCAGGCATAGCCGCGCGCTATGCCACGGCGATCTTTGAGATCGCCCAAGAGAACCAGAATCTCGACAGCCTCGAAACCAGCATCAATGATCTGGCCGCTGCATTGGATGACAGCCCCGAGCTGCGCAACCTGATCCATTCGCCGCTGGTGACGCGCAGCGAGCAGGAAAGTGCCATCACCGCGATCGCCGCCAAGATGGGCCTGAACGAGGTGCTGGGCAAGTCGCTGGCGCTGATGGCGCAGAAACGGCGCCTGTTCGTCGTTCCGCAGCTGATCGGTGCCCTGCGCGAAAAGATCGCCCGGGAACGGGGCGAAGTGACCGCGGACGTGACCAGCGCCAAGGCGCTCACCAAGGCGCAATCCGAAAAACTGGCCGCCACGCTCAAGGAGCGCGTTGGCAAGACCGTCACCATCAATTCCACCGTCGATGAATCCCTCATCGGCGGTCTCATCGTAAAAGTGGGTTCGAAGATGATCGACACGTCGATCCGCTCCAAGCTCAACTCCCTTCAGAATGCAATGAAAGAGGTCGGATAAATGGGTATCCAAGCAGCAGAGATTTCTGCGATCCTGAAAGACCAGATCAAGAATTTTGGTCAGGAAGCCGAGGTGGCCGAAGTCGGTCGCGTGCTGAGCGTCGGTGACGGGATCGCCCGTGTTTACGGCCTCGACAACGTGCAGGCCGGTGAAATGGTCGAGTTCCCCGGCGGCATTCAGGGCATGGCTCTGAACCTCGAGAGCGACAATGTTGGCGTCGTGATCTTTGGCTCTGACCGGGACATCAAGGAAGGCGACACCGTCAAGCGCACCAACTCCATCGTGGACGTGCCTGTCGGCGACGAGCTGCTGGGTCGTGTTGTGGACGGCCTGGGCAACCCGCTGGACGGCAAAGGCCCGATCAAGACCGCCAAGCGTGGCGTTGCCGACGTCAAGGCGCCGGGCATCATCCCGCGCAAATCCGTGCACGAGCCCATGGCAACCGGCCTGAAATCGGTTGACGCGATGATCCCGATCGGCCGTGGCCAGCGCGAGCTGATCATCGGCGACCGCCAGACCGGCAAGACCGCCGTGGCGCTGGACGCGATGCTGAACCAGAAAGTCTATAACGACGCGGCGGGCGATGACGAGGGCAAGAAGCTCTATTGTGTCTATGTCGCCGTTGGCCAGAAGCGTTCGACCGTTGCCCAGCTGGTGAAAAAGCTGGAAGAAAACGGCGCGATGGAATACTCGATCGTGGTTGCCGCAACCGCATCCGAGCCGGCGCCGCTGCAATTCCTCGCCCCCTATGCCGCGACCGCGATGGCCGAGCATTTCCGCGACAATGGCCGTCACGCGCTGATCATCTATGATGACCTGTCCAAACAAGCGGTGGCCTATCGTCAGATGTCCCTGCTGCTGCGCCGTCCGCCCGGACGTGAAGCCTATCCGGGTGACGTTTTCTACCTGCACTCCCGCCTGCTCGAGCGTTCGGCCAAGCTGAACGAAGAATTCGGCGCCGGCTCGCTGACCGCGCTGCCGGTGATCGAAACCCAGGGCGGCGACGTTTCGGCGTTTATCCCGACCAACGTGATCTCGATCACCGACGGTCAGATCTTCCTTGAAACCGAACTGTTCTACCAGGGTATCCGCCCCGCCGTGAACACCGGTCTGTCGGTGTCGCGCGTGGGTTCCTCGGCCCAGACCAACGCGATGAAATCGGTTGCCGGTCCGGTGAAGCTGGAACTGGCGCAGTATCGCGAAATGGCCGCCTTTGCACAGTTCGGGTCGGACCTTGACGCCGCCACCCAGCAGCTGCTGAACCGGGGTGCGCGCCTGACCGAGCTGATGAAACAGCCGCAATATTCGCCGCTGACCAACGCGGAAATCGTCTGCGTGATCTATGCCGGCACCAAGGGCTATCTCGACAAGCACCCGGTTGGCGATGTCGGACGCTTTGAAGCCGGCCTGCTGGCGCATCTGCGCAGCAAGCACGCGGATCTGCTGAAATTCATCACCGACGAAGATCCCAAGATCAAAGGTGACGCCGAAGAGAAAGTAAAAGCAGCTCTCGACGAATTCGCCGCCGATTTCGCATAAGGGGCCTGTCAGATGCCAAGCCTCAAGGACCTAAAGAACAGGATCGAGAGTGTCAAAAGCACTCGCAAGATCACCAAGGCCATGCAAATGGTTGCCGCGGCGAAACTTCGCCGCGCGCAGGAGAGTGCTGAACAGGCGCGCCCCTACACGGAACGGTTCAACGCCGTGATGGGACAGCTTGCAGCCTCGGTTGGAGGATCTGATTCCGCGCCCAAGCTGCTCAGCGGCACCGGCAGTGATCAGGTTCACCTGCTGGTCGTCCTCACCGCCGAGCGCGGATTGTGCGGCGGCTTCAACGGCAATATCGCCAAGCTGGCACGTGCCAAGGCGCAGGAGCTTCAACGGGCTGGAAAGACCGTCAAGATCCTGACCGTCGGCAAAAAAGGCCGCGACCAGCTCAAGCGTGATTTCGCGGACAGTTTCGTCGGCCATGTCGACCTGACCGAGGTCAAGCGCGTCGCCTATTCCGACGCGCAGGGGATCGCCAAGGACATCCTGAACCGGTTTGACGCCGGTGAATTCGATGTCGCGACGATCTTTTATGCCCAGTTCGTGAACGTGGTCAGCCAGGTGCCGACCGCACAGCAGATCATTCCCGCCGATTTCGATGCGCCCGAAAGCGATGCGGGCAGCACGCTGTATGACTACGAGCCCGACGAAGAGGCCATTCTGGCCGATCTTCTGCCGCGCGGCGTGGCCACGCAGCTCTTTGCTGCCCTGCTGGAAAACGGTGCCAGCGAACAGGGTGCGCGGATGTCCGCAATGGACAACGCAACCCGGAACGCGGGCGAGATGATCGACAAACTGACCATCCAGTTCAACCGGTCGCGTCAGGCTGTGATCACCAACGAGCTTATCGAAATCATTTCGGGCGCGGAAGCGCTCTAGAGAACCGGAGACAAACACATGGCAAACGCAAAAGGCAAAGTGACTCAGGTCATCGGCGCCGTGGTCGACGTTCAGTTCGACGACCACCTGCCCGAGATCCTGAACGCGCTTGAAACCGACAACAATGGCAACCGCCTGATCCTCGAAGTGGCTCAGCACCTGGGCGAAAACACTGTCCGCACCGTTGCGATGGACGCCACCGAAGGTCTGGTGCGCGGCGCCGAGATCACCGACCTGGGCGAGCCGATTTCGGTTCCCGTCGGCAGCGCCACGCTGGGCCGTATCATGAACGTGATCGGCGACCCCGTTGACGAAAAGGGCCCGGTCAATGCAACCGCGCGCCGCGCCATCCACCAGGAAGCGCCGGATTTCGCGGATCAGGCCACCGAGTCCGAAGTTCTGACCACCGGCATCAAGGTGATCGACCTGCTCGCGCCGTATGCCAAGGGCGGCAAGATCGGCCTGTTCGGCGGTGCCGGCGTGGGCAAGACGGTTCTGATCATGGAACTGATCAACAACATCGCCAAGGTGCACTCGGGCGTGTCGGTGTTTGCCGGTGTGGGTGAACGGACCCGCGAAGGCAACGACCTCTACCACGAGATGATCGAATCCGGCGTTATCGTTCCCGACAACCTCGAAGAGAGCAAGATCGCCCTGGTCTATGGCCAGATGAACGAGCCTCCGGGAGCCCGTATGCGTGTTGCCCTGTCCGGTCTGACCCTGGCCGAGCAGTTCCGCGACGAGACCGGTGCCGACGTTCTGTTCTTTGTCGACAACATCTTCCGCTTTACCCAGGCCGGTTCCGAAGTGTCCGCCCTTCTGGGCCGTATTCCTTCGGCGGTGGGCTACCAGCCGACGCTGGCGACCGACATGGGCGCGATGCAGGAACGCATCACCTCGACCAAGTCCGGTTCGATCACCTCGGTGCAGGCCGTCTACGTGCCCGCGGACGACCTGACCGACCCCGCGCCGGCCACCTCGTTTGCGCACCTTGACGCCACCACCGTTCTTGACCGTGCGATCTCGGAGCTGGGCATCTACCCGGCCGTGGACCCGCTGGCCTCGACCTCGCGCCTGCTGGACCCGGCGGTTGTCGGCGAAGAGCACTACAAGGTTGCAACCGACGTTCAGGAAACGCTCCAGCGCTATAAATCGCTGCAGGACATCATCGCCATTCTCGGCATGGACGAACTCAGCGAAGAGGACAAGCTGACCGTGGCCCGCGCCCGCAAGATCCAGCGTTTCCTGTCGCAGCCTTTCGACGTGGCACAGGTGTTCACCGGTTCGCCCGGCGTGCAGGTTCCGCTGGAAGACACTATTGCCTCGTTCAAGGCGGTTGTGGCCGGCGAATATGACCACCTGCCCGAAGGCGCGTTCTACATGGTCGGCGGCATCGACGAAGTGATCGCCAAAGCCGAGCGCATGGCCGCCGACGCAGCCTGAGGAGCAGCCTGATGGCAGATACAATGCAATTTGACCTGGTCAGCCCCGAGCGGAGCCTAGCTTCGCTCGCGGTCAGCTCGGTCCAGATCCCGGGTGCGGACGGTGACATGACGGCGATGCCCGATCATTCGCCTCTGATCACCACCCTGCGCCCCGGCGTCTTGCGGATCGATGGCCCCTCGGGTCAGGCGGAGTATTTGGTTTCCGGTGGCTTTGCCGAGATCAATGCAACCAGCCTGTCGGTGCTCGCCGAAAAAGCGATTCCGCTGAACGAAGTGACCCGTGCGCATATCGACGAGATGATCGAAGAAGCCCGCGCCGAACATGAAACGGCCAAGGAAGTCTTCAAGAACGAGCCGGGCCCGGTTGACGACGCCGCCAAGCTGCTCGCCGACATGATGGCCCTGGGCGATCACATCAACGTCTGACCCGGTCACGGGCCAGCGGAGCGATCAACAGCCGGCCCCGACGGGGCCGGTTTTTTCATGCCCGCCCCGCCGCGACTTTGCCCATCAATTGCCTAGTATTTGAACCCGTTCGCGGCTATCCAAGGCAGACTGACAGGCACCTAACCAGAACACCCGAATGAAACGACTTGAATCCCATCCACTTGGTATCGATCAGGGTGATGTCGTGCTGTTTTCCGACTTTGAGAACGACGGCGAAATGTGGACCGGCAGCGGCCCCCGCGAATGCCGCAAACATGTCGCGTTCAGCCAGCCCTATCGCGAACCGCCGGTGGTGCAGGTGTCGGTGTCGCTTTGGGACGTCAAGACGTCAACCGCGTTCCGGGCCGAGGTGGTGGCCCGCGACGTGACGGCACAGGGTTTCGATATCGTGTTCCGCACCTGGGCCGATACCCGGATCGCCCGTATTCGCGCCGCATGGACCGCGATTGGAGCCTTGCCGCATTCCGACGATTGGGAGCTCTACTGAGCCCCCTTCCCGATCAGGCCGCCGAATACAGCGATTCGTAGATCGGCGTCAGGGTCGAATCTTCGAACAGCGACGACACCGACGTACCGTTCCAGATGTTCAGGATCGCCTGTGCAAAGACCGGGGCCGTAGGCACGATGCGGATGTTCTTGGCCCCGAGCACCGCTTCGCTGGGCTGGATGGTGTCGGTAATGACCAGCGATTTCATGACAGAATTGGTCACCCGTTCGACCGCCGGGCCGCTCATCACGCCGTGAGTGATATAGGAATGCACCTCGCGGGCGCCGTTTTCCAACAGGACCTGTGCCGCCTTGCAGAGCGTTCCGGCGGTATCGCACATGTCGTCGACGATCAGGCAGATCTTGTCTTCCACGTTGCCAATCACCGTCATCTCGGCGATTTCACCGGGCTTTTCGCGGCGCTTGTCGACGATCGACAGCGGCGAGTTGATCCGCTTGGCCAGTTCGCGCGCCCGTCCAACCCCGCCCACATCGGGCGACACCACCATGAGATCGTTCATGTTGTCCTTGAAATGGGTCTTGATATCGAGCGCGAACACCGGCGAGGCATAGAGGTTGTCCACCGGAATATCAAAGAACCCCTGGATCTGCGCCGCGTGCAGGTCCATGGTCAGAACCCGCTCGATCCCGGTGCCCACCATCATGTTGGCGACCAGCTTGGCGGAAATCGGAGTTCGTGCCTTGGTGCGCCGGTCCTGACGGGCATAGCCGAAATACGGCAGGATCGCCGTGACGCGCGAGGCGCTGGAGCGGCGCAGCGCATCGGCCATGATCAGCAGCTCCATCAGGTTGTCATTGGCCGGGTTCGATGTCGACTGGATGATATACATGTCCTCGCCACGGACATTTTCGAACACCTCGACAAAGATCTCGCCATCGTTGAACCGTTCGACACGGGCATCGACCAGGCCGGTGTGAATGCCCCGGTGCATGGTCATCCGCTTGGCGATCGCGGTGGCCAATGGCAGGTTGGAGTTTCCGGCGATCAGCTTGGGTTCGGTCGACTGAGGCATGGCATGGGTTCCCGGCGCATTGGGCAATTGTGACAGATTCGTAATGTTGACACCGCTTAGCATGGCCTTACCGTCCCGCAAAGAAATAGCCGGAGAGAATTCAGCAGATGACCACGATTGATTACTTCTTTGCGACAATATCCCCCTTCGCCTATCTGGCCGGCGACGGGCTGGAACAGATCGCCGCGAAACATGACGCAACCATCACCTACAAGCCGGTGGATCTCATGGCCCTGTTCGGTCGCACCGGCGGCGTCGCCCCCAAGGATCGCCACCCCTCGCGCCTGGAATACCGCAGCCAGGACCTGCTGCGCCGGGCCAAGCGGTTGAACATGCCGTTCAACCTGAAACCGGCCCATTTCCCCACCAACATGGCGCCCTCGTCCTATGCGATCATCGCCGCGCAGGCGGCGGGCGGCGGCGATCTCGGCGGGCTTGTCCAGTCTTTCATGCGCGCCTGCTGGGTCGAGGAAAAGGACATTGCCACCGACGATGTGGTGCGCGCCTGCCTCTCTGGCTCGGGGTTTGATCCGTCGCTCGCCGATAGCGGCCTGTTGCAGGGTGCGGAAACCTATGCCGCCAACCTCGAAGAGGCGGTGGAAAAGGGTGTATTCGGTGCGCCGTTCTATGTCACGCCGGATGGCGCCCGGTTCTGGGGTCAGGACCGGCTCGAGGATCTCGACATACATCTCTCGGCACAGGCCTCGTGACCGACCCCACCACCCTGTTCAGCCGCAGTTTCGGGCATGGCCCCCGGACGGTGCTGGCCCTGCATTGCACCATCGCACATTCCGGCGCATGGCGCGGCGTGGCGACGGCGATGGAAGATGAAATCACCCTGCGCGCGCCCGACATGTTCTCGCATGGGCGCAGCCCGGATTGGGATGAAACAGACGACTTTCCCGATCTGATGAACCGGGCCATCGGGCACTTGCTCGACCGGCCGGCGGATGTGGTCGGCCATTCCTTTGGCGCGCTGCTTGCCCTGCGGCTGGCGGTCGAGCGGCCGCATCTGGTGCGCAGCCTGACGCTGATCGAACCGGTGTTCTTTGCCATCGCCATGCAGGACGCGCCAGAAGACATTGCGCACGAACGCGAAACCATGCGCCCGGTCAACGCGGCGCTGGCAGCGGGCGATCGGGCGCTGGCGGCACGGCTGTTCAACCGGGCCTGGGGAGATGGCGCGACCCGCTGGCCCGCCCTGCGGCAAGAGACCCGCGCCGCGATGACACGCGGCATTCACGTGCTTCCGGCAAGCCACGCGGCGATTTACGATGACCGGGCCGGCCTGCTCCGCCCGGGCAGGTTGCCATCTCTGAACATGCCGGTGATGCTGCTGCGTGGCGGCAAATCGGCAAGCATCATGACCACGGTGGTTGCCGGTCTGGCCCGGCGGATACCACATTCGGAAACGCGCGTGGTCGAGGGCGCGGGGCACATGTTGCCGATCACCCATCCGAAAGACACCGCAAGCCACCTGCGGCGGCAGTTTGCCAGGGGTGCCGAGCCGCCGCGGGCCTAAAGGGCTTCGTGCCGGCCCTGCATCGTCTAACGCCGCTTGGTAACACAGTGTTCAACGCGTTGGACGAAGTGCGATGTACCGGACGAAACCCGAAACGCCTCAGCCGTGCAGGACTGCCAGGAACCGGTCGATCTGTGCGTTGCTGATCGACCAGTCGCATACCAGCCGCGCGGTCAGCAATTCATCCGGGTCCGCGCCGTCCAGCGTGCCGTCCCACAGGTGATACACCGCCCCCGCCTCATGCAGGCGGCGATGGGCGGCACGTGGCAGGGCGGCAAAGATCATGTTGGCGTCGGGCGGATGGACAAACTCGGCCCCCGCGTTGCGCAATCCCTCGGCCAGCCGCGCACAGGCCGCGTTTGCCGATCGCGCAGAGCTCAGCCAGAGATCATCCGCCAGATAGGCCGCCATCTGCGCCGCCAGATAGCGACCCTTGGAAAACAGGTGCCCGCCGCGCTTGCGGCGCAGTTCGAATTCCCACGCCTTGTCCGGGTCAAAGAAAATCACCGCCTCGACCCCCAGCAGCCCGTTCTTGGTGCCGCCAAAGGAGAGCGCATCGACCCCGGCGCGCCAGGACATGTCAGCCGCCGAGCAGCTCAGCCGAACCAGCGCATTGGCAAAACGCGCCCCGTCCAGGTGGCACGGCAACTCATGGTCCCGCGCCACGGCCGTCAGGGCGCGCAGTTCGTCAAGCGTATAGACCGCCCCCCGCTCGGTCACCTGGGTGATTGACACCGGCCCGCGTTGCGGCCCATGCACGCCACGGGTGTTTTCCCTGGCAATCGTCGCCGCCAGCGCTTTGGGCGTCATCTTGTCGTCCCCCGGGACCAGCGTCAGCTTGGCACCGCCGGTAAAGAACTCGGGCGCGTTGCATTCATCCTCGTGAATATGCGCCACCGGGGAACAGAACACCGTTTCAAACGGCTGGCACAATGTCGCCAATGCCAGCGCATTTGCCGCCGTCCCCGTGGCCACGAGATAAACGGCCGCCTCGGGGGCCTCGAAAATCTCGCGAATGCGGCGCTGCACCTGTTTGGTCAGCGGGTCGTCGCCATAGCCCATCGCATAGCCGTCATTCGCCGCCCCAAGCGCGGCCAGTACCTGTGGATGGACCGGGCCCGAATTGTCGGATGCAAAGAACATCAGATGGGCTCCTCGATGATGTGATCTTCCCAGTCGTCCTCGGGGATCTCGAACTCGGGCAGGGTCCATCCCTGCACCGATACACCCGCGTCATGTACCGATTGCGCACGGCCCGAGATCAGCGGGTGCCAGTCAAACAGCGGCTTGCCCTCCCATAACAGCCGATAGGCGCAGGTCTGCGGCATCCAGTAGGCGTGGCTGTCGAGATTGTCGGGCCTGAGCACGATGCATTCCGGCACGAATTGGTGCCGGATGTCATATTGGGCACATCGACAGGTGGCATCGTCAAGCAAGCGGCACGCCACACGGGTCAGCGCCACCTCGCCGCTCTCTTCGTCTTCCAGCTTGTTCAGACAGCATTTGCCGCAGCCATCGCACAGTGCTTCCCATTCCTGCTGGTTCAGCTTCTGCAACGGTTTGCGTTCCCAGAAACGCGGGGCAAGTCCGGCGCGGTCGATCGGGTCGCTCATATGGCGGCCAGGATATCGCGGGCACGGGCGCTGTCGGCATGCATCTGCGCCACCAGCCCGTCCACGTTGTCGAACTTCTGCTCGGGACGCAGGTAATCGACCAGCCCGACAGACAGGGTCGCACCATACAGATCGCCGGTGAAATCAAACAGGTAGGTTTCGATATTGGGCCGGTTCCTGCCAAACATCGGCCGCACCCCGAGCGATGCAACGCCGTGATAGCTCCCGGCATGTGGGCCGTCGACCACGTCCACCAGCACCGCGTAGACGCCAAAGGCCGGGGGGTGGATGCCGCTGATCGACATGTTGGCGGTCGGGAAACCCAGAACCCTGCCGCGCTGTTCGCCGCTGATCACCTCGCCTTCGATACGGTGCCAATGCCCGAGCATCGCCGCCGCATCGCGCGGGCGTCCTTCACCAAGCGCGGTCCGGATGGCGGTGGACGAAACGGTCCGGTCGCCGTTTTCCAGCAGCGGCGCGATGGTCACGCCAAACCCCATCTCGGCCCCGTGGCGCACGAGATCGGCGGCGGTCCCCGCCCGGCCCCGGCCAAAACAGAAATCGCTGCCGACGACCACATGTCGCAGGCCAAAACCCTCGTGGATCACGCTGCGCGAAAAGGCCTCGGGGCTGAGCGCGGCGAGCGACGCGTTGAACGCCAGCTCATACAGCCGTTCCACGCCCAGCTTGGCCAGCCGGCTGGTGCGCGCCTCGCGCCCCATGAGCCGGAATGGCGGTGCGTCGGGGGCAAAGAACTCTCTGGGGTGCGGTTCGAATGTCAGCACGCCCAAGGGCGCATCGGGAGCGGCCCGGCGGGCAATGTCGATCACCGTCTGGTGGCCCAGATGGACACCGTCGAAATTGCCGATCGCGACGCTTGCGCCGCGATCCTCTGGCTGGACAAACTGATAGTCTCGCACGATCCGCATTTGCGTTGCGTAGCGGGCAACGCGCCCGCGCGCAAGTGCGTCGGTGGCCTAGTCGAACTTGCGGCTGGGGGCCAGCACCATCGCTTCGCCGATCAGAACCTTCTTGCCGTCCACCGAACAGTGGCAGTCAAGCTTGACCCGGCGCTTGCCCATGTCGATATCGACCACCTTGACCTCGGCATAAACCATGTCGCCCGGACGCACCGGCGCGAGGAACTTGAGCGTCTGCCCCATGTATACCGTGCCATGGCCGGGCAATTGCTCGCCGATCACCGCCGAAATCAGGCCAGCAGTCAGCATCCCATGCGCGATGCGGCCCTCGAATATGGTGTCCTGCGCATAGTCATCATCCAGATGCACCGGGTTCCGGTCGGTCGAAACCTGCGCGAACATCTCGATGTCTTCGTCGGTCACCACCTTACGCAGGTGGCGCGACATGCCCATTTCGATATCTTCGATACAGATCGTGCCACGGGGCATATTGTCCAACATGGTATCCTCATTCATCATCGGCGCAGTAATATTTGATCTACATTCGATCTCGGTCTGCAACTTTATTACTTTGCAGTCGCAGAAAATCAAGTGATTCTGTGAATTTTCCCCAATTGGCCCGCCCTAACCCGCAGCCGCGTCGCCGGTTTGCGCCTCTTCTGCCTCGTATTGTTCGCGCCACAGCCGGCGCAGCACATCGCCTTCGCCCCTGAAATCGGTGCCCGTCAGGGTGCATTCCCAGATCCGGTCCGCGCGAAAATGCCGGAACGTGGCCCGTGTCTCGCACCAGGCCGCCAGCATCACGCAATTCAGGTGATAAATCAGAACCAGCGGCCGGACGACACGGCGGGTCTCGTTCTGCTTTTCGTCACGATAGAGCAATTCCAGCTTGCGCTCTTCGCGGATCGCGCTGCGCAACATCGCCTTTGACACGCAGTCCGGCGCGCTGTCATCCGAGGGCGCGCCCCAGGGCACGATCTCGAGCCAGTCCGCCGGGCCATGCAGCGCGTCGATCTTGCCACAGACCCGCTGTGCCGCCCTTTGCAGCGCGCTATCGCCGGTGCGGGCCAGCATCGCCAGGGCAACGCGCAGGGCTTCGATCTCGTCCGTGTCGAAATTCAGCGGCGGCAGATCATAGCCCCGGCGCATGAGATATCCCATGCCGGCCTCGCCCTCGATCGGCGTGCGCATACCCTGCAAGGCGGCAATGTCGCGATAGATCGTGCGCACCGACACTTCCAGTTCGCCCGACAGCTCCGCAGCGGTGACCGGCCCCTCGGCGGCGCGCAGGATCTGGATGATTTCAAACAAGCGGCTGGAACGGGGCATGGTGACGGCATTTCCTCGGGAAACCTGCTGACACTATATCAGCCCCCGCTGACAGCATGTGTCAGCAGAGATCGGCGATGATGGGCCCATGTTGATTGCAACGGGGGACATCACATGAACAGCTTTGATGAAATGACACTGATACGGCTGCAACTGGGCCGCTGGGATCCGTATGACAGTATGCGGCGCAGCGGGCGCGACATGCGCCCTATCGCAGGAAACCGATCGCATAGGATGGCGCCATCTGCTGATCCTGCAAATACCGTTCCAACGCGGCCGGGTCGGGTTGGCCGCTGGTTCTGGTTTCTCTGGCGGCCAGCCCTCCGGTGATGAAGAGCGAGTCTATGTCCTCGCCCGATGCGCCCAGGATATCTGTGTGGATGCCGTCACCGATGGCCAGGATCGACGAATCGGGCACCATCCGGTCGATTTCGGCCAGACGACGGCGGGCAAGGTCATAGATCGGCGGGTGAGGTTTGCCGAAATACAGGCTTTCGCCCCCCATCTCGGTATAAAGCCGTGCCAGCGCACCGGCGCACCATTCGCGCACTTCGCCGCGATCCACCACGATATCCGGGTTCGCACAGAGCAGTTTCATGCCCTTTTGCTTGGCATAGAGGAACTGGGGCCGGTTCACCTCGGGATCCGCAAGCGCATCAAATGGCCCGCAACAGACGATCCCTTCGGCCTCTTCCAGCGGCACCCGGGTGATGTTCACCGGGTTTTGAACCACGCCGATCGGCTCGAAAAAGCCCGCGTCGCGTTCTTCCTCGCCCATGAACCAGACCTTTTCGCCGACCGTACCGCGATACATCGCCGAGCGCGCGCTGTCGCCGGACGAGGCGATGCTGTCCCAGGCGTCATCGGGCACGCCGAATGTCACGAGCTGTTCCCGTACACCCGCCCGCGGTTTCGGCGAATTGGTGACCAGCACCACCGTGCCGCCATTTTCGCGATAGGCCCGCAGCGCCGCAACGGCGTCGGGAAAGGCCCGCACCCCGTCATGAACACAGCCCCACAGGTCTACGAACAGGGCCTGGTATCGGTCGGAAACATCGCTGAGCGCGGAAATGATCTGGGTCATGGCATCCTCTTGGCTTTCGCCCGAAGGTGGCCCCCCGCCGCGCCGACCGCAAGCCGGAAACGGCTTGGACACGGCTCGCGCGCCGCAACTGTTGCGGTGCGGCAGGCAGTGCGACAACCGGCTGCCTGCCGCAATCGTGCGAATGCTGGCCCTGTCAGGCCGGCGCGCTCTGTTCCCAGGTGAATGTCGGGGCCTCGCGAAAGGCAAAGCGCGTCAGGTGGTCGCCAATGACGCGCTCCAGCCGGGGCAGGTCTTCCTGTGTGCCCTCGACGATCATGGTCAGCACCGCGTCATCCGCCGCCAGCCGGCATTCACCGAATGGCAGTTCGATACGTCCGGCATTGGCGTCGAATTCGGCAGGCACCTTGTGGCCGAAATGCTTGCAAAGCTGTTGCAGATAGACACTGGCGCGATTGGTGGGAATTGTGGTTGTGCTGATCGGCATACCGTTCTCCTGTGCTAGAACCAGCAGATAGACATGCGATCATCTTTCGACTAGCAAGACGTAGGCGAAAGCATTTTTCCAGAAAGTCGAAAGATGATCGACGATTACCGCAGCCTTGCCGTCTTTGTGGCCGTCGCAGATGCGGGCAGCCTGAGCGCGGCGGGACGGCGATTGCGCCTGTCGACTTCGGTGGTCAGCCATCACCTGTCCCGGCTTGAGGCCAAGCAAGGCGTCACCCTGTTCTTTCGCTCGACCCGGTCCATGTCGCTGACGCCGGAAGGCCACGCGGCGCTGGAACCGGCGCGCCGGATGGTCGCCGCCGGGGAACAGGCGCTGGACGCCATCAGCGCGGGCACCGAAGAGCCCGTGGGAGCCCTGCGCATCACCATGCCTGCTTTTGGCGACCAGAACCGCCTGCACCAGACGCTGTGGAAATTCGCCCGCCAACACCCGTTGGTGGCGATTTCACTGAGCAGCAGCGATGTCACCGCCGATCTTGTGAAAGAGGGGTTCGATCTCGCGATCCGCCTGGGCACCCTGGCCAGCAGCAGCCTCAAGAGCCGTCGCATCGCCAGTTTCGAGCGCCTGCTGGTGGCCTCGCCCGACCTAGTTGCCAACCACCCCCCCCTCACCCGGCCCGAAGACCTGATGGATTGCGACTTTATCGCGGTGTCACAGATCCGCACCGGGTTCACGCTCGAAAAGCGCGGCGAAGCCCTGACACTTGAGCCGGAGAACACCCGCATCGAGGTCAACACCGTGGCCTCGGCGAAATCCGCTGTGCTCGCCGGGCTGGGCATTTGGCACCTGCCCGCAAGCGAAATTCAGCATGACCTGCAAAGCGGCGCCCTGGTCCGGGTTCTGCCCGACTGGAACCTGCCGTCACTTGGCATCTACGCGGTCTGGCCCGACATCGGACCGCAAAAGGCGCTGACCCGGCGGCTGATCGACTTTTTTGTCGCGCACCGCTCGGAACTCACGATCTGAACGGTGCGGCTGCGCCCAGTTGCAACCCCGCGCCACGAGGCAGGGTTGCACCAAGGCAGGATCAGAAACCTTCGAGGACGATCTTGCCCCTGGCCTTGCCGCTCTCGATCAGCGCATGGGCCTTTTTCAGGTTCTCGGCATTGATCGTGCCATAGGTCTCGGTCAGCGTCGAACGGACCTTGCCCGCGTCGATCAACCCGGCAACGGTATCGAGAATGTCGCCCTGCCGGTCGATATCCGGCGTGGTGAACAGCGACCGCGTGAACATCAGTTCCCAATGGATCGACACGGCCTTGCCCTTGAGCGGCGCGATGTCGAAACCGACCGGATCGTCAATCAACCCGAACCGCCCCTGCGGCGCGATGAATTCGGCGATCTGTGTCACATAGGTTTCGGAGTGGTTTGTCGAAAAGACAAAGGCCGGCGCACCGATGTTCAGGGCCGCGATCTGCTCGGGCAGCGGCTGCGAGTGATCGACGACGTGATGCGCGCCAAGCTCCCTGACCCATTCCCGTGTTTCCGGGCGTGACGCGGTGGCGATGATGGTCAGGTCGGTCTGTGCGCGCAGCAGCTGGATCGCGATCGAGCCGACACCGCCCGCGCCGCCGATGATGACGATGGCATTGGCCGCGCCCGGCACCGGATCATTTACCTTGAGACGGTCGAAAATCATTTCCTGCGCCGTCAGGGTCGTCAGCGGCAGGGCCGCGGCGGCGGCCGTTTCGATGGTCTGCGGCACGTGCCCGACGATGCGCGAATCCACCAGGTGATACTCGGAATTGGTGCCCGGGCGGTTGATGGCGCCGGCATACCAGACCCGGTCGCCGGTCTTGAACCGCGCCACCTCGTCACCGGTTTCGACCACCTCTCCAACCGCGTCCCAACCGAGGATCGCCGGGGTTTCCGCTTCGGCGGGGCGGTTGCTGCGCACCTTGGTGTCAACGGGGTTGACCGATACGGCCTCGACCCGCACCAGAATGTCATACCCGCTTGCGCGCGGTTTCTCGATCTCAAGATCGATCAGGGCGTCGGGGCGATCGATTGCGCCGTTTTTGGTATAGCCGATGGCTTTCATGGGGAACTCCGGTTCTGATAATCGTTGGCCCGCCAGCCCGCAACACATGGCCGGGGCTGGCGGTAGTTTGCATCACACCAAGGGTCAGACGCGGGTGATGATCTCGGCCTCGGTCAGGCGCGATTTCGGCAGGGCGGCGTTGTAGTCGGCCTGCGGGTCCGCATAGCCGATCGGAACCACGAAAAGGCTGGCATAGCCCTGATCCCGCAGACCGAACTCGGCGTCCAGAACGGCTGTGTCGATCCCTTCCATCGGTGTTGCGTCGATGCCGAGGGTCGCCACCCCCAGCAGGAACTGCCCAAGGTTCAGATAGACCTGATGCGCCATCCAGCTCGGGCCATCGCCGATCTGGCTCTGGTGAATATCCACAAACATCGAACGGCCGTTGTGCATCGCCGGTTTGAACTCGTCGGGGTTGCCGGCGAAACGGCCATCCGCCTCTTCCTGGTCAAGCACCTTGCGCAGATAGGTTTCGTCGGCCTCGACACGGCTGGCAAAGACGATCACATGCGATGCGTTCTTGATCGAATCGACGTTGAACGGGAATTTCTCGGCAGCCGCCTTGGCCACCCGCGCCTTGCCCTCTTCGGTTTCGGCAATCACGAAATGCCAGGGTTGCAGGTTGGTCGAAGACGGGCTGAAGCGCAGCAGGTCGCGCACGCGGGCCATGTCGCCGTCGGAAATACGCCGGGGCAGATATGCCTTGGCAGTGTGACGTTTGCGGGCAAAGTCGGTGATATGGATGGTCATTTTTCGTATCCTTCTGTGACGGGCTGAACGCCCGTGCCCATCGGGTAGACGGGTCGGTTTGCATGAGGTGAAATTCGAATGGCTGCCGTGCAGCCCGACTAGGGCCTGCCAAACACGCCGCGCAGCCAGTTGGACAAGTCCGTCGCCATCATCGCGGACCCGGTGTTCCGGATGCGCAAAAGATCATGCGCAAGCGCCGGGTTGCGTTCCAGGGCCGCTGGTCCGCCGTGATGTGACGCCGCTCCGCGAGCTGCCACGCCACTCTCGCTGGTCCCGGTCAGGGCGGCGGGGGGGATCGAATAGGTCTGCATCGGCTTGGCTCCGGTGATTGTCTCGGCGTGTGAGCTGGATATACAAATCGCCGAATGCCGGATAAACATCCGCCAAACGAATTGATAATCCGGAAAACGCGTATAATGCTGATCGACAACATCCGGCTGTTTCTCGTCATCGCCGAAAAGGGCAGCATGGTGGCCGCGGGGCGAGAGCTTGGCCTGTCCGCGACCACGGTGTCCGAGCGGCTTGCCGCGCTCGAAGCGCATTACGGGGTCGTGCTGTTCAATCGCACCACCCGTTCGCTCAGCCTGACCGAAGAGGGCCGCACCCTGCTTGGCGGGGCCAAGGTCGTGCTGGGGGAGATCGACGATCTCGAAACCCGCATCCGGCTCGGGGCGCAAACCCTCTCGGGTTCGATCCGTGTCAGCGCCCCGATCGATCTGGGCCGCAGCTTTGTCACCGGCGTGATCTCGTCCTTCACCCGCGCGCATCCGGCGATATCGATCGAGCTTTTCCTGTCGGATGGCTATGTCGACATCGTCGGCCAGGGATTTGACCTTGCGCTGCGCTTTGGCCGGATCACCGACAGCACGCTGCGGGTTCGAAACCTGGGACAGTTTCGCCGGATCGTCTGCGCGGCCCCGTCTTACATCGCGGCGCATGGCGCGCCCGAAACGCCCGCCGACCTAGCGCATCACAACTGCCTGCTGATGCGCTTTGGCGCAAATCTGGACAATGTCTGGCGCTTTGGTGCGGGCGAAAACCGGCAAACCGTGACAGTGCGCGGCAACATGATCGCGAATGATGGCTCGCTGGTGCGGCAATGGGCGCTCGAGGCGCATGGCATCATCCTGAAATCCGAAAGCGATGTCACCCATGACCTGCAAACCGGCCGGCTGGTGGCTTTGCTCGAAGACCATGCCGCACCGCCCAACCCGCTCCAGATGATGTTCCCGCCGGGGCGGGCGCAGCCGCGCCGCGTGCGTGCGCTGGCCGATGCCTTTGGCACTGCGATGAAGGCCGTTCCCCATTGTCACGCGGGCTGACTAGACGCCAACGAACCTGCCGGTCACCTCTGGTGTCAGCCGGTCGATGCCCCCCGACCACACGGTTTTGCCGCGTTCGAGGATCACCGCCCGATCCGACACGTAGGCAATCTCGCGCACCGATTTGTCGATCAGGAGGATCGACATGTCATGCTCGGCCTTGAGCCGGGAGATCGCCTGCCAGATCTGTTCGCGGATGATCGGGGCCAGCCCCTCGGTCGCCTCGTCAAGCACCAGCAGGCGCGGATTGGTCATCAGGGCGCGGCCGATCGCCAGCATCTGTTGCTCGCCACCCGACAAGGACGCGGCCCGCTGTTGCCGCCGCTCATGCAGCCGGGGGAACAACCGGGTCACCTGATCCAGGTTCCAGGGGCCGGGCCGCGCCGCGGCGAGCAGGTTTTCAACCACGGTCAGGTCGCGGAAACAGCGCCGCCCCTCTGGCACCAGCCCGATACCCAGCCGCGCCGCCTTGTGGCTGGGCAGCCGGTGCAGATCGACGCCATCAAACCGCAGCCCACCGCTCGACGCCATCATCCGGCAAATCGCACGCACCGTGGTGCTCTTGCCCACGCCATTGCGCCCCATCAGCGCCACGACCTCGCCCTGAGCGACGGTCAGATCGACCCCGAAAAGCGCCTGCGCCGCCCCGTAGGACGCGGTCAAGCCGGACACCTCCAACAGGGTCATGAGCCGCTCCCCAGATAGGCGTCGCGCACCTGGGGATTGGCGCGGATCTCGTCGACCGTGCCAGTGGCGATGACCTGCCCATAGACCAGCACGCTGATCCGGTCGGCCAGCGCAAACACCGCGTCCATGTCATGCTCGACCAGCAGGATCGGAGCCTCGTCGCGCAACCCGTCAAGGAACCCGGTAAGCGATTTCGACCCCTCCGCGCCAAGACCCGCCATCGGTTCATCCATGACAAACGCCCGCGGCGCGAGGGTCAGCGCCACCGCCACTTCGAGTTGGCGGCGTTGGCCATGGCTCAGGTCGGAACAGCGGGTGCCGCGCAACGCCAGCAGCCCGACACGGTCCAGCGCCGCCTCGGCGCGATCCCGCAACTGCGCATCGGCAAGCGCCGGACACCAGAACCGCCAGGGCCGCCCCCGCGCGCCAAGCGCGCCCAGCAGCGCGTTTTGCAACACCGTGTCCTCCATCACCAGCGCGCTGATCTGAAAGGTCCGCGCCAGCCCCAGTCGCGCCCGCGCGACCGTATCCAGCCGCGTGACATCTTGCCCGGCGAACCGTACGGCCCCGCTATCGGGTTTCAACGCGCCGCAAATCTGGTTGATCAGGGTCGATTTGCCCGCGCCGTTCGGCCCGATGATCGCGTGAATCTCGCCCGGCCGCAGGTCGAGCGAGACCGCGTCGCTTGCCACCATCGCGCCGAAACGCCGGGTCAGGCCAATGGTTTCCAGCACCGGCTCAGTCATGTGCAGCCGCCCGCCCGGACAACATGCCGATGATCCCGCCACGGGCAAACAGCACGATCAGCAACAGGATAACGCCCAGCCACACGTGCCAGAAATCCGTCAACCCGCCAAGCAGATGCTCAAGCAACACGAACACCACCGCCCCCACCACCGGTCCGCAGAGCCGGGCAACACCTCCGAGGATGATCAGCACGATCAATTCCCCCGACATCTGCCAGCTGAACATGGTCGGGCTGACGAAACGGTAGAGATCGGCAAACAGCGCCCCCGCCAGACCTGTGATCGCTCCTGACAGCACAAATGCCGCCAGCTTGAGCCGCGTCGGGTCGAGCCCCACCGTCTGAACCCGCATCGGGGCCTGCCGCGCCGCATTCAGCGCGAGGCCAAAAGGCGACCGTGCAATCCGCGCATGCAGGAACAGAACAAGGCACAGGATGACATAGCAGATGACAAAGAACTGGATCGGGACCAGCGTGTTGAGGCCCGGAAACGCGTTGCGCACATAGATCGAAAGCCCGTCTTCGCCGCCATAGGCGCTCCAGGAGATCGCGAAATAATAGAACATCTGACCAAAGGCGAGCGTGATCATGATGAAATAGACACCGCTGGTCCGCAGGCTGAGCAGACCGATCACCAGCGCCGCCAGCCCCGAAACACAAAGCGCCACCAGCCAGATCACCGGCATGGATTTGGTGCCCGCGATGCTGAACGGGCCGAGTTCGAGCGGTGCATAGGTCTGGGCATGGAATGCCAGCACCCCCATGACATAGCCGCCAAGGCCAAAAAACGCCGCGTGGCCCAGGCTGACCAATCCGCCGATGCCAAGTGCGATGTTCAGCCCCGCCGCGGCCAGCGCGAGGATCGCCACGCGCGTCGCAAGCGTGATGGTAAAGGGCTGATCCGCCAGCATCGCCCAAAGCGCAACCGCCAGCAGCCCCGCCAGCAAACCGATACTCAGATGGCGTTCGCGGATCATGCGGGCGCCCCGAACAGGCCGGTGGGCCGCCAGATCAGCACGAGGCTCATGAGGATGTAGATCGACATCGAGGCCAGCGACGCCCCCGCCGATTGCGCGGTGGCCGGATCGGTGAAGAGCTTGAACAGTTCAGGCAGGAAGATCCCCCCCAGCGTATCGGTCAGCCCGACCAGCAACGCTCCCAGAAACGCCCCCTTGAGCGACCCGATCCCGCCGATGACAATAACGACAAAGGCGAGGATCAGCACGGGTTCGCCCATGCCCACCTGCACCGACTGGATCGCGCCCACCAGCGCCCCGGCCAGCCCCGCAAGGGCCGCGCCAAGAGCAAAGACCAGCGTGTAGAGCCGGGATATGTCGACTCCCAGGGCGGCGATCATCTCGCGGTCATTCTCGCCGGCGCGGATGCGAATGCCCATGCGCGTGCGCTCGATCAGGACCCACAGCAATCCGCCCACCGCCAGACCGGCAACAATCAGGGCGAGGCGATATTTCGGATAGGCGATGCCTCCCGGCAGCGTGACCGGTCCGGCCAGGTAAGACGGGATCTCAAGGAACAGCGGAAAGGAGCCGAAAACCCAGCGGGTCCCCTCGGAAAAGACCAGGATCAGCGCAAATGTCGCCAGCACCTGATCGAGGTGGTCGGACGCATATAGCCGCCGGATCACCGCAACCTCGATGATCGCACCCGCCGCCGCCGCCGCGACCAACGCCGCGATCAGCGCCAGCACGAAAGACCCCGTGGCCCCGGCCACCGCCGCCGCCGCAAAGGCCCCGACCATGTAAAGCGAGCCATGGGCGAGGTTGATCAGGCCCATGACACCAAAGATCAGCGTCAGCCCGGCCGCCATCAGGAACAGCATGACGCCGGATTGCAGGCCGTTCAGGACCTGCTCGATAATCAGGATCAGAGACACGCGGCCCTCCGGCGGTGGTGGCCCGGACCGCGATGGCCCGGGCGGCCCGCTTGCTTACATCTTGCACTCGGAGGCATAGGCGTCGGCGTGGTCCGCAAGTGCGATACCGATGATCTTGTTGGTATAAACGTCACCCTCCCTGATCACCTCGCGGGCATAGATCGTCTGGATCGGATGATGGTTCGGTCCAAACCGGAACGCGCCGCGCGTACTATCAAACTCGGCAGCTTCAAGGGCCGCCTGGAATGCCGCCTTGTCCGCAGGCGCGGCCTTGTCGAGGGCCGAGAACAGCAGGTTCGCGGTGTCAAAACCCTGGCTCGCATACAACGATGGCAGACGCCCGTACTCGGCCTCGAAGCTCTCGACAAAGGCGCGGTTGGTCGGGTTGTCGATATCCTTGGACCATTGCGAGGTGTTCACAACACCCATCGCCGCCTCGCCAACCGCTTGCAGGATGCCCTGATCAAAGCTGAAGGCCGGGCCGACCACGGGCAGGTTGACCCCGGAATCCGCATATTGCTTGAGAAACGAGATGCCCATGCCGCCGGGCAGGAAGAAGAACACGCTATCCGCGCCCGAGGCCCGGATCTGCGCGATTTCCGCCGCATAGTCGGTCTGTCCCAGTTCCGTGTACAGTTCGCCCGCCAACGCGCCGCCAAAGGTCCGCTTGTAGCCGGTCAGCGCGTCCTTGCCCGCCGGATAGTTCGGCGCGAGGATGAAGCTGTTCTTGTAGCCGGCCTCGCCCGCATAGGCCCCCGCCGCCTCGTGCAGGTTGTCGTTCTGCCATGCCACGTTGAAATAGAGCGGGCTGCATCCCGCCCCGGCCAGCTGGGACGGGCCGGCATTGGGCGACAGGTAGAACACGCCCTGCGCCGTGGCCGACGGCACCACAGCCATCGCGAGGTTGGACCAGATGATGCCGGTCATCACGTCGACCCGCTCGGACTGGATCATCTTGTCCGACAGCTGCACCGCCACGTCGGGTTTGCGCTGGTCGTCTTCGATGATCAGCTCGACATCGTCACGCCCGGATTGCTTGAGCGCCAGCAGGAAACCGTCGCGCACATCAAGGCCAAGCCCGGCCCCACCCCCGGAAAGCGTGGTGATCATCCCGACCTTGACCTCGGACATCGCCCCGGTCGCCATCAGCGCCGCCGCGGCGGTCGCAAGCATCAGTTTCTTCATACCGTTCCACTCCCTGATCGTATTTTTGTGGAACTACACATCCTTCAAACCGGCGGAACCGTCAATTCCCGCGCGTGTCGAATGCGCCAATTATCCGGTGTTCCCGGACGCTTAAGTGGTGACTGTTCCCGCATTTGGAACAATCGCGCCGGTTTGGACGCCCGGGCGACAGATCAGCTATCGGCCTCATAAGCCTCGATGATCGCGGCAACCAGCGGGTGGCGGACGACATCCTTGGAGGTGAAATAGTTGAAGCTGATCTTGGGGATCGACTTGAGCAACCGTTCCGCATCGGCAAGTCCCGAAGGCACACCGCGCGGCAAATCCACCTGGCTGCGGTCGCCGGTGATGACCATGCGGCTGCCTTCGCCAAGCCGGGTCAGGAACATCTTCATCTGCATCGCCGTGGCGTTCTGCGCCTCGTCCAGCACCACGAATGCGTTCGACAGCGTGCGGCCCCGCATGAAGGCCAACGGCGCGATCTCGATACGCTTGTCCTCGATCAGCTTGGCCAGCTGCTTGCCCGGCAGAAAATCGTTCAGCGCATCATAGAGCGGCTGCATATAGGGGTCGACCTTGTCCTTCATGTCGCCGGGCAGATAGCCCAGCTTTTCCCCCGCCTCGACGGCCGGGCGCGACAGGATGATGCGGTCGACCTGGCCGCCGATGAACATCGACACGCCCACCGCAACCGCCAGATAGGTCTTGCCGGTTCCCGCCGGACCGATTCCAAAGGCCAGTTCGTTTTCAAACAGCGACTGGACATAGGCTTTCTGCGCCTCTGTGCGCGGCTCGACCAGTTTCTTGCGGGTCTTGATTTCGACCTTGCCACCCCGGAACATCTCGAGCTGGTCGCCGTCACGGGTGCCGGTATCCTTGTCGGAACCGCCCATTCGCAGCTCGCGGTCAATGTCGCCGGTTTCCACGTCGCGCCCGCTCTCGAGCCGGCCATAAAGCGACCTCAGCACATCCGAGGCCTGCTGCTGGCTGTCGGCGTCGCCAAGGATCGACAGCTGGTTGCCCCGGCGCACGATCTGCACCCCTGTCTTGGCTTCGATGTCGACAAGGTTGCGGTCATGTTCCCCGCACAGGTCGATCAGGAGACGGTTGTCCGGAAATTCGATCAACACCTCGGCAGGTGTCGCATCGGTTGATGGCGGGGTCAGGGCACTTGTGGCCAATCAGCTCTCCTCGTTTGCCGCTCTGGCTCTTTCCCCCGACCGTGCCAAGTTCCGTGCGCCCATGCAAGCGATAGCAGGCGTTTTTCATGCAAATGTAACATCCGGACGGCGGAACGCCCCGGAACGCGGCAGAGGCCGGTCGCTCAGACCAGTTCGCCGCCCAGCGAATTGGTGCCCGAAGCGGTGATCCGCACCCTGCGCAGATCGCCGACCCCGATCCCGGTGCCCTCGACATGAACCGCGTGCAGGTATTCGGACTTGCCCCCCATCTGTCCCGCCTGCCGGCCGGGTTTCTCGAAAAGCACGCTGACCTCTTTGCCGACCATGCTGTCCTGCACCGCCCGCTGTTGCCGGGTGATCAGCGCCTGAAGCCGTTGCAGGCGCTCGGATTTCACGTCCTCGTCCACCTGCGCACGCTCTGCCGCCGGCGTGCCGGGGCGGGTCGAATACTTGAAAGAATAGGCATAGCCGTAATTGACCTCCTGAACCAGGTCCATCGTGGCCTGGAAATCCTCTTCGGTCTCTTCCGGAAAGCCGACGATGAAATCGCCCGACATCAGGATATCGGGCCGCGCCGCGCGGATACGCTCGATCAGGCGCAGATAGCTTTCGGCGGTGTGGCTGCGGTTCATCCGTTTCAGGATCTTGTCGCTGCCCGATTGCACCGGAAGGTGCAGATACGGCATCAGCTTGGAACAGGCGCCATGCGCCTCGATCAAATCGTCGCCCATGTCGTTCGGGTGGCTGGTGGTAAAGCGGATACGTTCCAGCCCGTCGATCTTGTCCAGCGCCCAGATCAGCTGGGCCAGCGTCATGTCGCCATCGGCCCCCGCCCCGTGATAGGCGTTGACGTTCTGCCCCAGAAGCGTGATCTCGCGCACGCCGCGCTCGACCAGATCGCGCGCCTCGCTCAGGATGCGATCCGCCGGGCGGCTGACCTCGGCCCCGCGGGTATAGGGCACCACGCAAAAGGCACAGAACTTGTCACAGCCTTCCTGCACGGTCAGAAACGCGGTCGGGCCACGCTTGGCCTTGGGCCGGTTCTTCAGTTTCTCGAACTTGTCCTCTTCGGGGAAATCCGTGTCGAGCGCCTTTGCCCCGGTGCGGGTCCTGGCTTCCATCTCGGGCAGACGGTGATAGCTCTGCGGCCCCACCACCAGGTCAACCAGCGGCTGGCGGCGCATGATCTCTTCGCCCTCGGCCTGCGCGACACATCCCGCCACGCCGATCTTGAGCTCCGGCTTGTCCGCCTTAAGCCCCTTGAACCGGCCCAGCTCCGAATACACCTTTTCCGCCGCCTTTTCGCGGATATGGCAGGTGTTGAGCAGGATCATGTCGGCATCATCCGCCGATTTCGTCTCGACATAGCCCTGCCCGCCCAGGGCCTCGGCCATGCGCTCGCTGTCATAGACATTCATCTGGCAGCCATAGGTCTTGATGAACAGTTTCTTGGGAGCCGTCATGCGTCCAGCCTTTCGGGGTTCGATCAGCGGCCTGCATTAGACCGTTTGCCGCCGCCTTGCAATGCACCCGGAATTAATCGATTTTGCGGCAATCTTCCAGCCGCGCCACCGGGAAACCGCCAACATGTCACACTCTTCTCTGGATGCGTTTCTCGCCAACAGCCGGGATGTCCTGGCCAAGGGGCCGGTCGCGCTGATCTTTGCCGAGGACGATACCGAACTAGCCAGCACCCTGACCCACCACCTTGACCAGGGGTTTCGCGAGGTCGTCGCGCTGATGCCCGGGGGGTTTTCGCTGCCTGCCGATCTTGGAACTCGGGTCCACCGGATCAATGTCGAATTCACCTCGGCGGGGGTCGTGTTTGACGCGATCAACCGGATCATCGCCGCCGCCGCGCCGGGCACATGGTTCTATTACGGCTACAACGCCGAATACCTGTTCTACCCGTTCTGTGAATCCCGCAGCGTCGGGGAGTTGCTGGCCTTTCACGCGGAAGAGCGCCGGGACGCCATGCTGACCTATGTGGTCGATCTGTATGCCGAGGATCTTGCCCGCAACCCCGACGCGGTTTCGCGCGATCAGGCCTGCCTCGACCGGCTTGGCTATTATGCGCTGGCGCGCCATGATCCGGGCAGCGGCGAGACATTGGAACGTCAGATGGATTTTCACGGCGGCTTACGCTGGCGGTTCGAGGAGCATGTCGACTGGAACAGCCGCAAGATTGACCGAATTGCCCTGTTCCGCGCGCAAAAGGGGCTGGAACTGCGCCCCGACCACACGTTCAACGAGGCCGAATACAACACCGTATCCTGCCCCTGGCATCACAACCTGACGGCGGCGGTCTGTTCGTTCCGCGCCGCCAAGGCGCTCAAGCGCAATCCCGGTTCCGCCTTTGCCATCGACAGTTTCAACTGGCGCAATTCCACCCGGTTCGAATGGCATTCGCGACAGCTGATGGATCTGGGGCTGATGGAACCCGGCCAGTGGTTCTGAGGCGTTTCACGATGTCCGGGGGCGGTGATCTGCCCCGGCGCGAACCAATCATGCCTCCTGGTCCGGCCGCGTCCAGATCACCGGGAACCAGTCCTGGCGCAGCCGTTGGCCCGGCGTCATGCCATGCCCCGGAAAGGGCGGCGAGGTCGGTCCCGGTCGTTCGACATAACGCGCATCATCCCCGATCAGCCGCAGGGAGAACGCCCGCCGCCGGGTGGCGCTGGTGTTGCCGCGCGCGCCGTGCAGGGTGCGATAGTTAAAGGCAACCGCGTCGCCGGGCTGCATGGCGAATTCCACGATCCGCATACCTTCGGCCTCGGGATCGGGCACCGGCATGTATTGCCCCTGATCGGCAAAGAACCCCTCTTCGGACACCCAACGGGTCGGCAGCACGTCCCTGGGCCACAGGTGCGATCCCGCAACACAGCGCAGCGACGCCTCGTTCACCGCATCGAGCGGCGACCAAAAGCTCACAGTCTGGCGACCCTCGACAAAGTAGTAGGGGCCATCCTGATGCCACGGTGTCGCCATCGAGGTGCCGGGCTCTTTCACCAGCACGTGATCGTGAAACACCTGCACGCTCTGCGCCCCCATCAGGTCCGCCGCAACCGGAGCTGCCTGCGAGTTGCGGATCACCTCGGCAAACTCAGGAATCCGCTCCCAGTTGCAATAGTCGTCAAAGAACAGCCCGGTATGACCCGCCTTGCGGTTCTCGGAGGCATAGGGGCCGGGGGCCGCCATATTCGACGCAATCCCCGCGCGCAGCGTTTCGACATGATCGGCAAACAGCCCCCGGATCAGCACCACGCCATCGCGCCTGTAGGTATCGATATCCTGTTGCGTCAGCATCGGGTGCGGCATGTGCGGCCTCCTCTTCGTGTCTGCCGGGAGCAGGCTGCCCGAGATCATGCACCGGGCGCAAGCCGGTCGTGCACGATCGCGACATGCAAGCGGGCACCGTGCAACAGGCTTTCATCGTTGAAATCATAGGCCAGGCTGTGCAGCGGCGGTGATTCTTCGCCGGCACCGATCAACAGGAAACACCCCGGAACATGCGCCAGAAAACGGGCAAAATCCTCGGAGGCTGTAAGCGGCGCGGCGAGTTCCGATACCTCCTGCGACACCGCGCGGGCGGCCCCGGTCGCCGCGCGCGTCAACGCGGCATCGTTGATCAGCGGCACGAACTCGCGCGTATAGCTCACATTGCAATCCAGCCCGTGCTGCGCCGCGCGCCCCGCCGCGATCCGGCGCATCTCGGCCTCGATTTTTTCGGATACCGCGGGCGCAAAGCTGCGCACATCTCCCAGAATCCGCGCGTCACCGGGCAGCACGTTGCGGGTGCCATCGGCAACCAGTTCGGTAACCGAGAGCACCGCCGTCCGCGCCGGGTCCAGCCGCCGCGCAACGATGGTCTGCAAGTCCTGAACCAGCGCACAGGCGGGCTGCATCACTTCGCGCAGCAGGTGCGGCTGCGAGGCGTGCCCGCCCTGCCCGCGCAAATGGATTTCAAAGATATCCTCGGCGGACATCATCGCCCCCGCACGGCTGCGCACATGCCCGACCGGCAGACCGGGCATATTGTGCAGCCCATAAACCTCGTCAAAGGGGAAACGCCCGATCAGGCCATCGTCGAGCATCGCCTGTGCCCCGCGCCCCCATTCTTCCGCCGGCTGGAACAGAAACCGCACGGTGCCGTCGAACCCGCCCTGCCCCGCCAGCATCTGTGCCGCACCGAGCAGCATCGCGGTATGCCCGTCATGACCGCAGGCATGCATCAGCCCGTCGCTGCGCGAGGCCCAGTCGACTCCCGATGCCTCGGTGATGCGCAGCGCATCCATATCCGCGCGCAGGGCGATGGCGCGGTTCGACTGGCCACGCCTGAGCGTACCGACCACGCCGGTACCGCCGATCCCTTCGGCCACTTCCAGCCCCATGTCGCGGAGGGTGTCCGCCACGAAGGCGGCGGTGCGGGTTTCCCGGAAACCGAATTCCGGATGCCGGTGCAAATCGCGCCGCCAATCGGTCATGCGCCGGTGCAGATCGGCCAATGCAGTCATGCCGCGCCCTCCAGCACGTCTTGCGGGCGGCGGCCGACCAGTTGCGCGTATCGTGCCGGATCGGTTGCGCCCTCGGTGTTGATGACCAGGACCCGCGCCGCCGGGCCAAGGCCGATGGCCGGTGCCAACCCGGCGCGCCCGCTGGCCACGAGCAGCCCGGCCAGCCCCGCGCCACCGCTTTCGCCACAAACCAGCGGCGGGTCGCCGTCCACCGGCTGCGCCAGCCGCCGCATCGCATCCACCGCATCGGCTTCGTCAACGGTCATGAACCCGTCGGCCACGCGTTCCAACACCCGAAAGGCCACCAGCGAGGGTTCGTAGCATTCCAGCATCGCCATGACCGTGGCTTTTCCTTCTGCAACCTTCACCACGCGACCCGCCCTGGCGCTCTGAAAGAGGCAGGCCGCGCGTGCCGGATCGACGATCGTGACATGCGGGCGGCGATCGCCCAGGATCACCGCCAGATGCCCGGCAATGGCCGCCGCGAAGCCACCGACTCCGGCCTGTAGGAACACATGGCTGGGCGGCTGATCCAGCTGCGCCAACGCCTCTTGCACGATAGCGGTATAGCCCTGCATCACAAGGGCGGGGATGCGTTCATAGCCGGGCCATGAGGTGTCCGACAAAACCGTCCACCCCTGCCGTTGCGCCACATGCGCGGCCTCGGCGACCGAATCGTCATAGTTCCCCGCAACCCGGATGATGCGCGCACCGAACCGGGCAATCGCGTCAACCCGCGCGTCGCTGACACCGGCATGGACAAAGACCACCGCATTGGCCCCGATCAACCGCGCCCCCTGCGCAACCGACCGCCCGTGATTTCCGTCAGTCGCGCAGGCAAAGGTCAGCCCCGCAGCAAGAGATCGGATCTCCGGCGACATGAGATCTTGTACCGTAACCTCGCGCCCCCATTGCCGCGCGGCATGGTCCTGCACGAGCCGCAGCAGGGCATAAGCGCCGCCAAGAGCCTTGAAACTGCCCAGACCCAGCCGCTGCCCCTCGTCCTTGACATGCAGCGCCCCCAGGCCCAGCTCGGCGGCCAGCCCGGGCAAGGCGTGCATCGGGGTCGCCTCGTTATGGTCGCGCATAGCCAGCATCCCCATGACATCCGCCGCGCCCTCGGCGCTCAGCATCCTTGCATCGCGCGGGTCCAACGGCGTGCGGTAGGCCGGCATTTCATTCTTCAGATACATCGCTGTCTTCTCCGCCATTTGGCCAAGGTATATTGCAGCAGCGGTGAAAATGGGGCTGGATTTTCGCCCCTTTCATGCAAGTTTGTTTCACCGCCCCCCCAAGTACCGATTGCCCCGATGACCCCGCTTGATTCCTTTGACCTCGCCATCCTGCGCCTTTTGCAGCGCGACAACATGATGACCCAGCGAGAAATCGGCCGGTCGGTCAACCTGTCCGCCCCCTCGGTCCAGCGGCGGATCCGGCGCATGGAGGCCGAAGGGGTGATCACCGCCAATGTCGCGCGCGTCGATCCCGATGCCGTCGGGCTGAGCCTGACGATCTTTGTCGAGGTCGAACTGGTCAGCGAAACGCCCGTTGACATAGACGCCGCGAAATCCCGGTTTCGCGATGCCCCCGAAGTGCAGCAATGCCACTATGTCACCGGCGACACCGATTTCATCCTGATCCTCGTGGTCGAGAGCATGGCAGCTTATGAGAGCTTTACCCGGCGCATGTTCTTTCAGGGCGGGAACGTTCGCAAATTCCGGACCTTCGTGTCGATGGACCGGGTCAAGACCGGCGTTGCGCTGAACATCTAGGGCGGCAGGCGCTCAGCGCGTCACCGGCCCGTTGCGCTTGATCGTGCGCAGCACCACGTTGGTCTGCGCGCTCGCCACCGCAGGCTGGCGAAACAGGAATTCTTCGAGGAACCGGTTGAACGCGTCAAGGTCGCGGCACAGCACCCGCAGGTGATAATCGCTCTGCCCGGTGGTGGCGTAACATTCCTGGACCTCTGCCCGGTTCTGCACTGCCGAAATGAACGCCCCGGTGCCCTCGCGATCATGCCGGGTCAGTTGCACATGCACGATGGCCTCGAACCGCAACCCCATGCGCGCGGGGTTCACCGTTGCCCCGTAGCGTTCGATCACCCCCGCCTCTTCCAGCACACGCACCCGCCGCCAGAGGGCCGAGGCCGACATGCCCACGGCTTCGGCCATCTCGGCATTGGAGAGTCGGCAATCCTTCTGCAACAGCGTCAGAATGCGCTGATCCCGGTCATCAACCTGCGTCATTTCGAGAAACCCTCTCAGAAAACGCCGCATTTTCGGCAAACCAAACCAGAAACACAAGATTCCCCCGGCCACTCTGGCAGGATTTTTCGCCCCTGATGCGCTATCATGCGGCACCAAAGACCGCAGGAGGCTGCCGTGACCCACCCAAACCCGAATCTCGCCACCTATCAGCTGGATGATCGCTATGCCCTGACCCGGGGGCGCGTGTTCCTGACCGGGACACAGGCGCTGGCGCGGATCATGCTGGACCAGGCGCGGCGCGACAAGGCGGCAGGCAGGAACACCGCGGGTTTCATCTCGGGCTATCGTGGCTCACCGCTCGGGGCGCTGGACCTGGAGCTCTGGCGTGCCAAGCAGCGCATGGCAGAGGCCAGGATCGCCTTCATGCCAGCGGTCAATGAAGACCTGGGGGCCACCGCCGTCCTGGGGGCGCAACAGGCCAGCCTTGACCCCCATTGCGAGGTCGAGGGCGTGTTTTCCATGTGGTACGGCAAGGGGCCGGGGGTCGATCGCTCGGGCGATGCGTTGAAACACGGCAATGCCTATGGGTCGGCACCCGGGGGCGGCGTTCTGGTCGTGGCGGGTGACGATCACGGGTGCGTGTCCTCTTCGATGCCGCATCAATCGGACGTGGCCTTCATGGCGTGGTTCATGCCCACACTGAACCCGGCCTCGGTCGAGGAATATCTCGAATACGGCGAATACGGCATTGCCCTGTCGCGGTTCAGCGGCACCTGGGTCGGGTTCAAGGCGGTCTCGGAAACCGTTGAATCCGCCCGCTCGGTCGAGCTGCGCCCGGACCGGTCCTTTGTTCAGCCGGATTTCACCGGGCCGCCGGGCGGGCTGCATGTACGCCGCGCCGACCTGCCCAGCCCCGAGATCGAGACCCGCATCGGCCACAAGCTGAAGGCGGTAGAGGCCTTTGTCGAGGCCAACCCGATCGACCGCGCCATCTATGGCCTGCCGGACGCGACATTCGGTTTCGTCAGCACCGGCAAGGGGCATCTCGACCTGATGGAGGCGCTGCGCCTGCTGGGTCTGGACGAGACCGCCTGCCGCCGTCTGGGCATCGATATCTACAAGGTCGGCATGGTCTGGCCGCTGGCGCATCGCGACGCGTTGAACTTTGTCTCGGGCAAACGCGAAGTGCTGGTGGTCGAGGAGAAACGCGGCATCATCGAGAGCCAGTTCAAGGAACATTTCTATGACTGGCCCGGCGCAAAACCCGAGCGCATGGTCGGCAAGTATGACAGCCAGATGAACCCGCTGATCCCGTGGACCGGCGAGCTGTCGCCGCTGTTGCTGGCCCCCATCGTCGCGGCGCGGCTAGACCGGTTCTTTCCCGATGAAAACCTGCCCGCCAAGGCCAGGACGCTGACCGATACGCCGCCGGTGCTGTTGAACGTGCCCGGCGCGACCCGCACGCCCTATTTCTGTTCCGGCTGTCCGCACAATACCAGCACCAAGGTGCCCGAAGGATCAACCGCCGCCAGCGGCATCGGCTGTCACGTCATGGCCAGCTGGATGGATCGCGACACGGTGGGCTATGCCCAGATGGGCGGCGAAGGCGTGCCCTGGACCGTCGCCAGCAAATTCAACGGCGGCAAGCATATTTTCCAGAACCTGGGTGAAGGCACGTGGTATCACTCGGGCAGCCTGGCTATCCGTCAGGCCGTCGCCGCCAAGACCAACATCACCTACAAGATCCTCTATAACGACGCGGTGGCGATGACCGGCGGGCAACCGGTGGACGGCCCCGTTTCCGTGACCGGCATCGCCCAGACCTGCCGCGCCGAAGGGGTTCAGCGCATCGCGCTGGTCAGTGATGATATCGACAAGTTCAACCGCGCCGATTTCCCGGCGGGCACGAGTTTTCACGATCGTGCAGAGCTCGACATCGTGCAGCGGGAACTGCGCGACATTCCCGGTGTCACCACGATCATCTATGAACAGACCTGCGCCACCGAGAAACGCCGCCGCCGCAAGCGCGGCACGATGGACGACCCGCCGACCTTCGCCTGGATCAACGATCTGGTTTGCGAAGGCTGTGGCGATTGTTCGGTCGAGAGCAACTGCCTGTCGGTCGAGCCGCGCGAAACGCCGTTGGGCCGCAAGCGCAAGATCAACCTGAATTCCTGCAACAAGGATTTTTCCTGCCTGAACGGCTTCTGCCCCAGCTTTGTCACCGTTACCGGCGCGACACGACGCAAGCCACAGGCCGCCGACCTGGATGTCGCGGAGCTGGCCCGCGATTTGCCTGCCCCCGCGCTTCCCTCGCTGAAACAGCCGTTCGACCTGCTGGTCACCGGGGTCGGCGGAACCGGCGTCGTGACGGTAGGGGCGCTGATCACAATGGCCGCACATCTTGAGGGGCGCGGCTCGTCGGTGCTGGATTTTACCGGGTTCGCGCAGAAATTCGGAACCGTCTTGTCCTATATCCGCCTGGCCGAACGCCCGGACGCAGTGAACCAGGTGCGCATTGACGAGCGTGCGGCGGATGCAGTCATCGGAGGCGATATCGTCGTCAGTTCCGCGCCCAAGGCATCGCTGCACTATGGGCCGAAAACGCGCATGGTGCTGAACCGGGCCGACATGCCCACGGGCGACCTGGTGCTGCATCGCGACGCCTCGCTGCGCACCGATGAGCGCGAGCGCCTGATTGCCGCGACCATCGGCGAGGAGAACCTGTTTGCGTTTGACGCGAACAGCACCGCCGAACGTCTGCTCGGGGACGCGGTCTATGCCAATGTGATGCTGCTTGGATATGCGTGGCAATCGGGCCTTGTGCCGGTCAGCGATGGCAGCCTGCAACAGGCAATCCTGCTCAATGGGGTGCAGATCGAACGTAATCGCGCGGCCTTTGCCCTTGGGCGCGTACTGGCGGCAGCCCCCGGCAAGCTCGCGTCACATCTGCGGGAAGAGGCCCCGGCCGAAGAGACGCTGGAAGCGATGATCGCCCGGCGCGCGGCGTTCCTGGTCGAGTATCAGGATGAAGCCTATGCGCGGCGCTATCGCGACCAGCTGGAGGCGCTCGGCACCGCGCTGCCCGAAGACGCGCGCCGCGCCGTGGCGCGGTCGCTGTTCAAGTTCATGGCCTACAAGGACGAGTTCGAGGTTGCGCGCCTGCATACCGATGGCCGCTTCGCGGAGGAATTGAAACAGCATTTCGAGGGCGAATTCCAGGTTCGGTATCACTTTGCGCCACCGATCCTGAACCGCAAGACCGACGCGCGGGGGCGGCCGGCAAAGCAGGCATTCGGGGCGTGGATGACCCCGGCCCTGAAGGGGCTGGCGCGGATGAAGTGGCTGCGGGGGAGTCGGCTCAACCCGTTTGGCTATCACGAGGAAGCCCGGATGCATCGTGACCTGCTTGATTGGTACGAGGGTTTGCTGCCCCGTGTCGTGGCGGCATGGTCGGCGGAAACAGAAGACACCTGTTTGAAGGCCTTGTCGGCCTGCGACGAGATCCGCGGCTATGGGCCGGTGCGCCAGCAAGCCGCCAAGCGGGTCAAGCAGGAGGTGAACGAGATGATGGCCAGGCTGGCCTGAGCGGTTCACGACAGATAATGTGGTTGCGAGGTATTGCGCCGCCTTCGGCGTCGCGCCGGGCGAGGGGCTCTGCCCCTCGCGCTCCCCGGGATATTTTCAGCAGGAAAAAGGGGGCTAGAGCGCCTCGACAATCGTGACATTGGCGAGGCCGCCGCCCGCGCACATGGTTTGCAGCCCATAGCGTTTGCCCCGAGCCCGCAGGGCATGGACAAGCGTTGTCATCAACTTGGCGCCGGAGGCGCCCAGCGGATGGCCAAGGGCAATCGCGCCGCCATTCACGTTCAGCCGCTCGGGATCGCCGCCCGTATGCCTGAGCCAGGCCAGCGGAACCGGCGCAAAGGCTTCGTTGACTTCGAAGAGGTCGATATCGTCAATCGTCATCCCGGCCCGCCGAAGCGCGCGGTCGGTGGCGAAGAGCGGTTCTTCGAGCATGATCACCGGATCGCCCGCCGTCACGGTCAGGGCATGGATGCGCGCCAGCGGAGTCAGGCCGTGTGTTTGCACCGCCTGTTCCGAAGCGATCATCACCGCGGCGGCCCCGTCGCAAATCTGGCTGGCATTGCCGGCGGTGATCACCCCGTCGCCCGTCAGCGAGCGCAGCGCGGCGATTGCCCGAAACGTGGCGTCGGGGCGGATACCCTCGTCGCGTTCATGCAGGTCCGCCCCGCCCCCGGTCATGATCTTCAGTGGCAGAATCTCGTCCTTGA
Source organism: Microbulbifer sp. S227A (assembly GCF_049800935.1). Lineage (NCBI taxonomy): Bacteria > Pseudomonadati > Pseudomonadota > Gammaproteobacteria > Cellvibrionales > Microbulbiferaceae > Microbulbifer > Microbulbifer sp. S227A. The sequence continues at coordinate 613,832 of NZ_JBNAFZ010000001.1, forward strand.
ACGCGCCTGTGCGGGTGGCTCGGGCGGCGCGTTGGTGGCTCAGCAGCGCATAGGCATCCAGATCGTCGCGCGCCAGGTTCCATTTGCGGGCCAGCATCTCGGCACCGGTGTACTGGCTGAACATCACCTCGGGATAATTGCGGGCAAGCTTCGGACTGGTGGGGCTGCCGGGTGTGGCCCGGCGCGCCCATCGCCCGGTGGTGCCCATGGCCACGCGGCTCATGCTTTCGGCACCGGCGGCGATCACCACATCCTGGGTGCCGGACATCACCGCCTGGGCGGCAAAATGGATGGCTTGCTGGGACGAGCCGCATTGCCGGTCGATGGTCACGGCAGGCACGCTTTCGGGCAAGCCCGAAGCCAGCACCGCATTGCGGCCGAAATGCAGCCCCTGTTCCCCGACCTGGCTGACGCATCCCATGATCACGTCATCCACCGCATCCGGTGCCACCCCCGCGCGCTCGACCGCCGCGTCCAGCATTGCAGCGGCGAGGTCGACGGGATGCCAGCCGCCCAGACGGCCATCGCGTTTGCCACCGGCGGTGCGGGTGGCGCTTACGATATAGGCCTGGGGCATCAAGGGTCTCCTGTTATCCGGTCCGGTGGCGCGTGGTAAGCGGGCCTAGCGTGCGGCGCTTGGCCTTGCGGCGATGTTGTCGAACCAGGTGCGGCACGCGCTATGACCGTCAGGGATGTTCATCCGGATGACACGGGCAAAATCCACCAGCACAAATGCGGTGATGTCGGCCAGGGTGAAATGGTTGGCGGCGAGAAACGGGCTGTCCCTGAGCCGTTCTTCGAGAATGTCGAAAAACGTCGCCACGCGGGCCTTGCCCCGTTCCGCGAGTTCGGGGATCTGTTCATAGTTCTGCGGGCCGGGGATGGCGCGGCTCTTCATGCGGGGGCTGGAATTGCGCAGGGCCTCGGCAATCGGCAGCCCGCCCTGCTGTTCCGCGATCGCCGTCCACATCAGGACCAGGCCCTTTTCATCCGCCGTGCGCCCCATCAGCGGCGGCTCGGGGTGGCGGGCTTCGAGATAGGCGGCGATCCCGAGATTCTCGGTCAGCGTGGTCCCGTCCTCGGTGACCAGAACCGGCAGCGTGGCGCGCGGGTTGATGGCCAGGAACTCGGGTTGCAATTGCTGCCCTTCGGCGATGCTGATGTCGCGGGTCTCGGGATCGAGCCCCTTTTCGGCAATGAACATGCGTGCGCGGCGGGGGCTGGGGGCGGTCGAGCAATCGTAGAACAGCATGGGTTTCCTTTCGTGCTGGCGGCGCGCGCGACGGTGCCGTGCCGATTTGCAATCGCACGCCCGCCGCGGCCGCGGTCACGGCAGGGTCCAACCGCGCGATCAGAAAGTCCAGCCCCCGGATCGCGTGGCGCGCGGCCACGCCGTGGATCAGCTGGGAACGATACCCGGGCTCTGCTCCTATCGTTTCAGGTAGACAAAGCAGCGTTCAGGCACCGCGCCCCCGGGCAGCGGCATTTCCGCGAGGCCATCGAAATACATCCGGTCGCTGGACACCATCATGCCGCCCTTCGCCAGCAACGGTTCGATCAGCGGCGAGACCTTGCGCGCAAAGAGATCGTTCTTTTCCCGGTTGTGCCCGCCGAGATCCGCGTGGATCAGGCTGGCCACCGGCCCCATTCTGGCCAGCGTTTGCGGCAGCGTTTCGGTCACGTCGCCCAGGATCGTCAGCTCCTTTGGGGGCGTGCTGTCGGGATGCGAGGCCACCGCGCGTTCGAACACGTAGATGTCGCGCCCGCTAATCCGGTTGCGCATGTGGTGATAGGTGCGCCCGTTGCCAAGGCCGAGTTCGAATACCGGCCCCGTCATGGCCGCGGTTTCGGCGATTGCATAGTCAAGGCAGGCGCGTTGCGACACCATGCGGTCGATAAAGAGGTCGAGGCGGCTGGTCATGGCGGATCCTTCGTGGTCGGTTGCCGCACTCATGACAAAGAAGCGCGCCAATGTGTAGGCCCCGCCCGCGATTTAAGGCAGCCGCCCTGCTCCGGGAAAATTCATGTTTGACTACGGACACATTGCCAAGCGAAGGTGGCAGCGGAGCAGGAACCGGGTACACAAGGGCATGATACGGCTAAGTCACAGACAGACGGGCGCGCGTGGATGACTCCGCTCCTGTCGGTCGAGAATCTCTGCATCGGCTTTGGCAAAGGGCCGGATGTTGTCAGGAACGTCAGCTTTGACGTGATGCCCGGTCAGACCCTCGCGCTGGTCGGGGAATCCGGGTCGGGCAAAACGGTGACCTGCCGTGCCATCCTGCGTATCCTGCCGCGTATCGCGCAGATCCGCAGCGGACGGATCACCCTGAACGGGCGCAGCAACGGGCTGGAGTTGACCGATCTCAGGGAACGCCGGATGCGCGACATTCGCGGCGACGCGGTGTCGATGATCTTTCAGGAACCGATGCGCTCGCTGTCGCCCCTGCACAAGATCGGCAACCAGGTGAGCGAGGTGCTCTGGCTGCACAAGGACATGGGCGAACGCGAGGCGCGGCGGATCGTTCTGGAAAAATTCGAGCGGGTGGGCTTTCCCGATCCCGAGAGGGCCTATGCATCCTATCCGTTCGAGATGTCGGGCGGCATGCGCCAGCGGGCGATGATCGCCATGGCCATGGTCAGCGAGCCCGACCTGCTGATCGCGGACGAGCCGACCACGGCGCTGGATGTGACCACACAGGCGCAGGTTCTGGGCCTGATGAAAGAACTTCAGGCCGAAATGGGAATGGCGATGATCCTTGTCACCCATGATCTGGGCGTTGTGGCCAACATGGCCGAACAGGTCGTGGTGATGAACAAGGGGCGGGTCATGGAGGCCGGTGCCGCCGATGCCATCCTGAGTGCCCCGGCCCACCCCTATACGCAGCAATTGTTTGACGCCGCCCCGGCCATTCCCGGCACGCCAGAACTGGCTCCGCCGCTGGAGCAGGACGACCTGATCCTGCATCTGAGCGCGGTGTCCAAGACCTATACCATGCGCAGCCAGTCGATGTGGAAGCCCGATCTGCTGATCCATGCCTGCCGGGGCGTCGATCTGAGCCTGCCGCGCGGCAAGACGCTGGCGATTGTCGGCGAAAGCGGCTCGGGCAAGACCACCGCCGCACGGATCGCATTGGGGGCGGAGCCGCCGGACGCCGGTGGCGAGGTGTTGTTTCGCGCCACGCCCGACAGCGACCCGATCGCGGTTCACAAGATGGACAGGGCCGCGCGCGTCGCTTTCCAGAAACAGGCGCAGATGGTGTTTCAGGATCCCTACTCCTCGCTCAGCCCGCGCATGCGCATTCTCGACGCACTGACCGAGCCGCTGGACATTCACCGCATCGGCACCCCGGCCGAACGCCGCGAGATGGCGGCGGCGCGATTGCGGTCGGTGGGGATGAACCCGGACATGCTGCAACGCTATCCCCACGCCTTTTCCGGCGGCCAGCGCCAGCGGTTGTCGATCGCGAGGGCGATGATGCTCGATCCGGCGTTGATCGTCTGCGACGAACCGACAAGCGCCCTTGATGTCAGTGTCCAGGAACAGATCCTGACCCTGCTCGAGGACATCCGCGACGAGATGAACCTGTCATACCTGTTCATCAGCCACGATCTCGCGGTGGTGGCGCGCATTGCCGACGAGGTTGCGGTGATGCGCCAGGGGCTGGTGGTGGAACAGGCCCCGCCGGAAACCCTGTTCTATAACCCACAGCACCCCTACACCAAGGCGCTGATCGCGGCGCAGCCGGAACCGGACATCAACCGGCCGATCAATCTCAAGCTGGTGGCGCAGGGGGCCGGTTCGCCCGAGTCATGGCCCGAGGCCTTTCGTTTTTCAAACACCGTGATACCTTCGCTCACGCAATTGGAACCCGGTCACAAGGTGCGTTGTCATGTTTGAGTCACCCCGTCGCGTGCTGCTCGGCGCTGTCGCGTCGCTTCTGGCCACGCCACTGCTTGCCGCGCCGGCCATTCCCGATCCGGTCGAAAGCACATTCTGGGCCGCCGAGGTCCAGCGCGGCGACCTGCCGCCGGTTGCCGAGCGGCTGCCGCAGGCACCTCAGGTGGTCGATCTGGAAAGCCGCGGCAGAACGCCCGGGGTTCAGGGCGGCACGCTCAAGACGCTGGTCAGCCGCAGCAAGGACATCCGCCAGATGGTGGTCTATGGCTATGCGCGGCTGATCGGATATGACGCGAATTACCACCTGCAACCGGATATCCTGCTGTCCTTTGACAGCGAGGGCGACCGGGTCTTTACCCTGCGCCTGCGGCCCGGCCACAAATGGTCGGACGGTGCACCCTTTACCTCGGCGGATTTCGAGTATTGGTGGAAGGATGTCGCCAACAACGAGCTGCTCAACCCGTCGGGACCGCCGGATTTCCTGCGTGTCGAAGGGGCCCTGCCCAAGGTCAGCTTTCCCGATGAAACCACCATCATCTATGAATGGGACCGCCCCAACCCGAACTTTCTGGCGACGCTGGCACAGGCCCGGCCGCCCTTTATCTTTCGCCCGGCGCATTTCCTGAAACAGTATCACGGCGACTATGCCGATCCCGAGGCGCTGGCCGAGGCGATCGAGGATGTCCGCGCCAGAAGCTGGGCGTCGCTGCACAACAAGCTCGACAACATGTACCAGTTCGACAATCACGAACTGCCGACGCTGCAACCCTGGATGAATTCAAGCTCGGGCAAGAAAATCCGGCACCTTTTTGTTCGCAACCCCTATTTCCACCGGATCGATCCGAACGGGCTGCAACTGCCCTATATCGACGTGGTCGAGATGGAGATCGTCAGCCCCGGCCTGATCGCTGCCAAGGCCAATGCGGGCGAAACCGACCTTCAGGCGCGCGGGCTGGATTTCCGCGACATCTCGATCCTGCGCAAGGGCGAGGCGGATGGCGGCAATTACCGCACGCTGCTCTGGGGCAATGCGGTGGCGTCGCAGATCGCGATCTATCCCAACCTGAACTACAACGACCCGGCCTGGCGCGCGGTGTTGCGCGATGTCAGGGTGCGCCGCGCCCTGTCGCTGGCCATTGATCGCGACACGATCAACAAGGCGTTGTATTTCAAGCTGGCCAAACCCGGCGCCATGGCGGTTCTGCCGGCCAGCCAGTTCTTTTCGCAAGAAAACCGCGATGCCTGGGCAAGCCATGATCCCGAAGCCGCCAACGCCCTGCTGGACGAGGCCGGGCTGACAGAGCGCGGCGGCGACGGGATCCGGCTGTTGCCCGATGGGCGGCCCATGGAGGTCGTGATCGAAACCGCGGGAGAACGGCAGGAGGTCGAAAACGCGCTCCAGATCATCACCGACGACTGGCGCGGGATCGGCGTCAAGCTGGTGATGCGCCCGCTGGATCGCGACATCCTGCGCAACCGGGTCTATTCCGGCGATACCATGGCCTCGGTCTGGTATGGCTGGGACAACGGCATTCCGCGGGCCTATACATCGCCGGCCTATGTGGCACCCACCGACCAGGTGTTCTTTGCCTGGCCGAAATGGGGTCAGTATTACCAGACCCACCAGGATTCGGGCGAAGCCCCCGACATGGCACCGGCCATCCGCCTGATGGAATTGCTGAACGAATGGGAACTTGCCACCGACGAAGCGGGCCGCAGCGCCGCCTGGACCGAAATGCTGAAAATTCACGCGGACAACGTGTTTGCCATCGGCACCTTGGCCGAGGCCCCGCAGCCCGTGGTGGTCAACAAGCGGCTGCGCAATGTTCCCGAACTTGCGCTTTGGGCATGGGATCCGGGGGCGCATTTCGGCATACACCGCCCGGACGAGTTCTATTTTGCCCCTGACGGAACCGATTGATGAGCATTCTGCGCTACGCGCTCTACCGCTTTGCGACAATGCTGCTGACGCTCCTGGTGGTGTCGGCGCTGGTGTTCCTGATCATCAACCTGCCGCCCGGCGATTACCTTTCCAACCAGATCGCCGAACTGCGCGCCACCGGGCAATCCGCCGGGGTCGACAAGGCCGAATTCCTGCGCAAGGAATACGCGCTCGACCGGCCGCTTTACCAACAATACCTGATCTGGATTGGCTTCATTCCGGGGCCGAACGGGTTTTCCGGGCTGATACAGGGCGATTTCGGCTGGTCCTTCGAATTTGACCGCCCCGTCGCCGATATTGTCGGCGAGAGCCTGTGGCTGACGGTTCTGGTCAATCTTGCCGCGGTGCTGTTCGTCTACCTGATCGCCCTGCCGCTTGGGGTGCTCGCCGCCGCGCGGTCGAAAACATGGGTCGATTACACCTCGGCCTTTGTCGGCTATCTTGGCCTGGCGACGCCGAACTTCCTGCTGGCGCTGATCATGTTCTACTATGGCCACAAGTATTTCGACCTGCCGATCGGCGGCCTGATGGACCCGGTCTATGAGGGCCAGCCGATGACATGGGACAAGGTGAAATCGATCCTGATCCACCTGATCGTGCCGACCTTCGTGATCGGCACCTCGGGGGCCGCCGCGATGATGCAGCGCCTGCGCGCGAATCTGCTCGATGAACTGGGCAAACCCTATGTGGAAACCGCCATCGCCAAGGGGATGAGCCCGCCGCGCATGCTCACCAAATACCCGCTGCGCATGGCCTTCAACCCGTTTGTCGCCGATATCGGCAACCTGCTGCCCTCTATGGTGTCGGGCTCGGTTCTGGTGTCGGTGGTGCTGGGGCTGCAAACCATCGGGCCGACCCTGCTGACCGCGCTCAAAACCCAAGACCAGTTTCTTGCCGGTTTCGTGCTGATGTTCGTGGCCCTGCTGACGCTGATCGGGACGATGATCTCGGATGTGCTGCTGGTGCTGCTTGATCCGCGTATCCGCTATGAGGGGCGCGAAGCATGAGCCGATTGCCCGATGGCCGCTATGTCGATGACGAGCCTTTTGACCCGGTTGCCAATATCCAGGAACTCGAACGCAAGGATCTCGACGCCCCGGCCTGGCTGCTGGTGTGGCGCAAGTTCCGCAAGCACAAGCTGGGACTCGTGTCGGGGATTTTCCTGCTGATCTGCTACCTGTTGCTGCCGGTGGCCGGGTTCATCGCGCCCTACACCCCGAACGAGCGGAACTCGGATTTCCTTTATGCGCCGCCGCAATCGGTCAACCTGTTTCACGAGGGCGAATTTGTCGGCCCCTTTGTCTACCCCACCGTGGCCGAGGCGGATCTGGTCACGTTCCAGTGGAAATTCGTCACCGACACCACCCGCCCCCTGCCGCTCGAATTCTTCTGCGAGGCCTCCGAATACAAGCTTGCCGGGCTGATCCCCACCACCACCCACCTGTTCTGCGCGCCCGACGGGGCCACGGTGTTCCTCTGGGGCTCGGACCGGCTGGGGCGCGACGTGTTTTCGCGCATCCTCTACGGGGCGCAATTGTCGCTGACCGTCGGGCTGATCGGCATTTCCGTCTCGTTCATCCTTGGCATCGGTTTTGGCAGCATCGCCGGCTATTTTGGCGGCAATATCGACTGGACCATCAACCGGCTGATCGAGATCCTGCGCTCCTTGCCCGAACTGCCGCTGTGGCTGGCCCTGTCGGCGGCGGTGCCGTCGAACTGGGGTCCGGTATCGGTGTTCTTCATCATCTCGATCATCCTCGGCATTCTCGACTGGCCCGGCCTGGCCCGGGCGGTGCGGGCCAAGTTCCTGTCACTGCGGGAAGAGGAATATGTCCGGGCCGCCGAAATGATGGGCGCAAGCTCGGGCAGGGTGATCCGCAAGCATCTCTTGCCCAATTTCACCTCGCATCTCATTGCCTCGGCCACCCTGTCGATCCCGGCGATGATCCTGGGGGAAACCGCACTGTCCTTTCTTGGCCTCGGCCTGCGCGCCCCGGCGGTCAGCTGGGGGGTGATGCTGAACGATGCGCAGAACCTCGCGAGCATCGAAATCTATCCCTGGACGGCGATTCCCATGCTGCCCATCATCGTCATCGTTCTGGCCTTCAACTTCCTCGGCGACGGGCTGAGGGATTCGCTCGATCCCTATGCGGACTGATCCCTGGTGCCCGTTCCTGGCAATGGCGCTGCTTGCGGGTTGGGCCGGACAGGCGTTGTCACAATCCGCTCCGGCCGACGACTGGACCCGCCGCAAATGCGACCTGTACGGCGCGGCATGGCAGGATGTCGTCCGCACGCATGACATGGCGGGGATTCGTCCGGGCTTTCTGAAAAAGCATCAGGATTTCATCGACTTGGGTTGCCCCCAAGACATGCGGGTTTGCGCCGCATCGGCCGGGGAAATCCGGCTCGCGGACCTCATGACCATCCTGTCGATGAACGAGGGCATGGCCAGTACGTTTGTTCCGTTTGGATGCCCGGATCAGGAACCTGAACGCCCCTGAATTCACAATCACGTAATTTTGTTTCACGCGATCATCTAAAATTTGCCCAATTCTTATCCATGTAGTAACATGATCATGTTTTAGTTCAGTTTGTATCTTAACGATTGGAAGTAGTCATGAGTATTGTAATGAGTGAACGTTTCAACCGCCCGGACCGCCCCCTCCCCAATCTTTGGACCGAATTCAGCCGCGGACACGACGAAAGCGCGCTGGATTGCGAGACCGCGGTTTCGCTGGCCTGCCATCTCAGCCCGACCTTCAAGAACGCCACCGGCTGGGGCAATCTGGTTCGGGAACTGGCGGCACAGGGTTTCGCCCTTGTATTCCAGGGCGAGCGCCTGATCCTGGTGAACGAGGAAACCGGGATCGACCTTTGCACCTGTGCCTTTCTGGGTCACAGCTTTGCATCGCTCACCCAGCGGCTGGGCAAGCCCTGCGTCGAAGCGACCACCGCCCGCGTCATGCCGCGTCCGCACGCGTAAGCGGCCCTATCGCTGGAACGGCGCGCCCAACAGGCGGAACAACGGGGTTTGCAGGTTGCCCAGCGACACGCGGAACACCAGCCCCTCGTCGCCCGATCCTGACCCTTCATACCTGACGCCGGCGGACCAAGTGTCGTCGAACGTATAGGACGCTCCGACGCTCCAGTATTCATGGGCGTTGGAATCGCTATAGCCATAGATGCCCGCGAATCCGAGTTTGGCTGTGGGCTCATAGGCCAGGGTAACGCTGCGGTTGAAATTCCCGGCTCGCGGATCATAGGCGACATAGCCGGTCAGGCCGAACTGATCGGTCAGCGGATAGCCCAGCGTCAGCTTGGCCTCGCCACAGCAGTCGCCGCTGTCATCATACAGGTAGCGCGCGTATCCCACATCCATGAACAGGTCATTGGCGAACAGGTTGCGATAGCCCACATACAGATCGATTTCCCAATCGTCATTATCGCCGAAATCCACGTTGGATAGCCATGTCCCGGCATAGAAGCCGTTCAGTTCGACTTCGAAATAAGGCTGGATCGCGGGTTTTCCATCGGATTGCGTCCGCCCGTTGGACACATAGTTTGACACCACGTCCACGCCAAACACATAGCGGACCGCCCCCGTGTCCTGTGCCCCGGAGGCGCCCGCCGCGCAGATCGTGCAGGCCATGATGATCCCGCATGTGGCATTTGCGTGCACGGTGCCCTCCTGTTCGCTCAGCGGTCGTCCCCGCCCGGTCCGATTTCTTCGAGATAGTCATCGTCAATCGCGCCCCGCGCCGCACCGGCCACCGCCTCTTTCTGGGCCGGGGTCAGGTCGTTCGGATTGGCATCCGCCAGGCGCACGGTCACTTCGCGATGCGCAAAATGGATGCCCTCGCGCGCGAACAGGGCGCGGATTTCCTCGTAAACCTTCTTGCGCACCAGCCATTGATCGCCGGGCTTGGTCATGAACTTGACCCGGATGATCATGGCGCTGTCCTGCATCTCGATCACGCCTTGCGATTTCAACGGCTGAATGAAATTCTCGCCGATCACCGGATCACTCAGCAATTCCTGGCCCAGCTTCTTGATCAGCTTGCGCACTTTCTCGACATCGGTGTCATAGGTCACCCGCAACGGCAGTTTCATGATGACCCAGTCGCGGGAATAGTTGGTCAGAACCTTGATTTCCCCAAAGGGAATGGTGTTGAGCGCCCCGAGATGATGGCGCAGTTGAAAGGAGCGGACCGAGATTTTTTCGACCGTCCCCTTCACATCGCCAATGTCGATATATTCGCCCTTGCGAAACGCATCGTCGATCAGGAAGAACGCACCCGAGAAAATGTCGCGCACAAGGGTCTGTGCCCCGAATCCGACCGCAAGCCCGACAACACCGGCACCGGCAAAGAGCGGACTGACATTGATGCCCAGTTCCAGCAACGCGATCAGCGCAATCGACACCAGCACGATCGCCAGAATGGCCCCGCGGAACAGCGGCAGCAGGGTCGCCAGCCGGCTGGCGCTGCCCGCGCCGCCCTCATCGCCCAGCTCGGCCTCGGCCTCGTCCACGGTCTCTTCCGCGATCTTGCTGTCGATCCAGATGCGGAAGAAATTATAGACGATATAGCCGATGAACAGGATCGTCACCACGTCCAACAACCGCCCGATCACCGAATCCGGCAGCAGCAGGTTATCCGGATCCCAGACCCGCAGCAGCGCGTAGGCCCCGGCCACAAAGGCCAGGATTCCCGACACCCGCCGGGCCAGCGCCTCGTAGGTCATGATATGCCGTTTCGGCGCAGCTTCGGCGGGCGGTTCGGCGTCGTCGGGTTGTTGCGCGCCGTCTTCTTCGGCCTCGGCGGCGGCGTGCTCGGTATTGATCTGCTCCACATGGCGGATGCGCTCGAACAGCCGCTCGATCACATAGTTGATGACCCCGTAGACGATGATGATCGACAGGAACACCGCATAGGCCCCGGCGACAAGCGGGATGGATTCGTTGCGCTCCAACACCAGGTCAAAGGACAGTTCGAACCAGCCAAAGATGACGTAACCAATCAGCACCGGCGCCCAGGCCATCGACAGGGTTCGGATCAGCCACGAGACCTCGACCGCCTTGCGTCCACCCCGGATCGCGTTGGAAATCGCGTTGCGATTGAACAGGATCATCGCGATATTCCCCAACGCCGCGACCAGTTCGAGCGAACCGTAGAGAATGGCATAGACGTTGTAATTCAGCCCGAAATCCGCGATCCAGGTGCTGAACATGATGGCCGCGATGCTGTAGCTTCCAAGGATCACCGCCCAGCGATAGAGCCGCAGCGCCTCCTTGTCCGACAGAACCGGAATCCGGTATTGCGGCAGGAAGGGCGACAACACCATCCGCCAGAGATCGGACAGGGTGCGCGCCAGAAAGAACGTCAGGAAAATCGCCGCCACCGTCAGCTGGATTGACTGGTCCGGTTCCTCGCGAAAGAACAGCGCGCCCAGCAGATAGGCCACCAGCATGGCAAACAGCGTGCCGCCAATCCCCATGACAAAGCGAAATACCAGGAACGGCATCTTGTCCCGATAGCCCTGTGGCTGATCCAGTACCCTGGAAACCACGAAATTCCGCACGATGCGCTTGCCATAAATTTCGCGCGAAGCGAACCAGCCCACCACCAGCAGGGCAAGCGACATCAACAGAATGCGCAGATAGGTCGTGATCTGGCCGTCCGGGCTGGTGGCGCGCAGGATGAATGTCACCTCGTTGACCGAATTGGGCAGCGCAGCGAGCCGGTTTGCAAGGGTTTCGCGAAACTGGTTCACCTCGGCCTGGGTCTGCATCAGCGGCGAGGCATGATCCATCGGCGTGCCCGAGGCCGGTGGCTCGGCCTTCGGCGTGTCGCTCGGGGCCGCCGCCGCGACCAGCTTGCCATCGCCATCCAGGATGATGACATTGACCCCGCTTTCTGCGGCCTGCTTGATCGCCGCGCTCAGGTCGCTGTCGGTGCTTTTGCTCTCGGTGCTGCTGCCAAATCCCGGCAGGGTTTGCGCCTGTGCGGTGATCGCGATACCGCAGGCAAGACAAAGGGCAATCAGTAGCTGAAACAAGAAACGGCTCATTCGCGCGGCACTTCCCCTGGGTATTTTGACATCGAACGCTACAGGAGCCCCCCTGCCGGTGCAAACCGCTTCGGTCACAGTCTGTCATTCTCGGGCAATTTGTGGTTTGCAATCAACGACAGGTCTACTAGTAGGGACAATGTGGTCCAAATCACGGGCCGGTCCCGCCGGGTGGCATCGATGGCCCGGAGATGCGAAACCAAGGTTGTGGCCGCCCCCTGTCGGCCGCAGAGGCAGGCATGAGACACGATATGGTATCCGACCCGCATGCGCGCCTCGCGGTGCCCTCGCTGAACGACGGGACGCCGAATGACGGGGCATGGTCATGAACCCGACACTAGCGACGATGACGCCACGCCCGCCGCGCATCATGCTCTACAGCCACGACACCTTTGGCCTGGGCCACCTTCGGCGGTCGCGCGCGCTGGCCGAGGCAATCACCCGCGCCAACCCCACCGCCTCTGCGCTGATCCTCACGGGGTCGCCGGTTGCGGGGCGGTTCACCTTTCCGGCACGTGTCGACCATGTGCGCCTGCCCGGTGTGACCAAGCTGCGCGATGGCAGCTATGAATCCCAGACGCTGGGCATGGATATCGAACAAACCACCGAGCTGCGCGCCGGGCTGATCCGGGCGACGGCGGAACAATACGATCCGGATATTCTGATCGTCGACAAGGAACCCACCGGTTTTCGTGGCGAGCTGTTGCCGACGCTCGACCTGCTGTCCGGAGAGCGTCGGGCGCGGCTTGTGCTCGGGCTGCGCGACGTGCTGGACGAGCCGGCGGTGCTCGCGGCGGAATGGGACCGCAAGGGGGCCATCGCGGCAACCGAGCGCTATTACGACGAACTCTGGATCTACGGGCTGCGCTCGATCTACGATCCCACCGAGGGGCTGGCGCTTGGCGAAGATGTCAAGCGCCGGATGCATTGGACGGGTTATCTGCGCCGCGCCCTGAGCACCGAAGCCGCGCCGGTCGACGATCCCTATGTCCTGGTGACGCCAGGCGGCGGGGGCGACGGGCAATCCATGGTCAACCTCGTGTTGTCGGCCTATGAACAGGACCCGACTCTCGGCCCGCGCGCGATGCTGGTCTATGGCCCCTTCCTTTCCGGCGAGACCCGCGCCGATTTCGAGGCCCGCGTTGCCAAGCTGAACGGGCGGGTGACCGCGGTGGGCTTTGACTCGCAAATCGAGGCGCTGTTCGCCGGGGCCGAGGGCGTGGTCTGCATGGGGGGGTACAACACGTTCTGCGAGGTGCTGTCCTTTGACAAGCGCGCGGTCATCGTACCACGCACGGTGCCGCGCCTTGAGCAATATATCCGCGCCAGCCGCGCCGAAGAGCTTGGCCTCGTGCGGATGCTGTGTGACACCGGCCAGGGCATGACGACGCAATCCATGATCGACGCGATCCGCGCCCTGCCCGATCAAACCAAACCATCACAGGCCGTTTCCGACGGGTTGCTGGACGGGCTCGACTATGTCACCGACCGCGTGTCCGTCCTGTTGGCCAAAGCGGCGGACAAGGCGGCAGAATGACCAGGAAACTTGCGGTCGTGGTCAAGGGATGGCCCCGCCTGTCCGAAACCTTCATCGCGCAGGAACTGGTGGCGCTGGAAGAGGCTGGCCATGCCTTTGACATCTGGTCGCTGCGCCATCCGACCGACACCAAGACCCATCCCCTGCATGACCGTCTGCGGGCAGAGGTGCGATACCTGCCCGAGTATCTGCACCACGACCCCGCCCGCGTCTGGAAAGCCCGCGAGATCGCCCGTCGCCTGCCCGGCTATGCCGCGGCCTATGCGGTCTGGCGGCGCGACCTTGCCCGCGACCTCGACAAGAACCGCATCCGCCGCTTTGGACAGGCCTGCGTTCTGGCCGCGGAACTGCCCGCCGGTACACGCGGGCTTTACGCGCATTTCCTGCATACGCCCGCGTCGGTCGCGCGCTATGCCGCGATCATGCGCGGGCTGCCGTGGAGCTTTTCCGCCCATGCCAAGGATATCTGGACCTCGCCCGATTGGGAGATCTCCGAGAAACTGGCAAGTGACGCAACCGGGGCGACCTTTGGTGCCACCTGCACCGCCTATGGCGCAAAACAACTGCGCCGCCTGTCCGCCGACCCGGCGCGGATCGACCTGATCTATCACGGGCTTGACCTCAGCCGCTTTCCCGAACCGCCGGACCATGCGCCGCGCCGCGCCGGTGATCCGCTGCGGCTCATGTCGGTGGGGCGGCTGGTCGAGAAAAAGGGGTTTGACCGCCTGATCGCCGCATTGGTGCAACTGCCCGGCTCGCTGGACTGGCATTGGACGCATATCGGCGGCGGCCCCTTGTCCGCGCCGCTTGCGCAGCAAGCGCACGCCGCCGGCATCGCACCCCGTATCACCTGGCGCGGCCCCTGCGATCAGCCACAGGTTATCGAACAGATGCGCAATGCCGATCTGTTCGTCCTGCCCAGCCGTATCGCCGAGGATGGCGACCGCGACGGGCTGCCCAACGTGCTGATGGAAGCCGCCAGCCAGCGCCTCGCGATCCTGACCACCGCCGTTTCGGCGATCCCCGAATTCATCGAGGACGGCGTTCATGGCACCCTGTCCGAGGACAGCCCTGCGGCCCTTGCCGCCGCGATCACCAGGCTTGCAGCCGACCCGGAACAGGCGCACGCCATGGCCGACGCCGCGCTGAACCGTCTGCGCGCCGAATTCGTGATGGAGCCCGGTATCGAACGGCTGTCGCGCCGCCTGCACCGCCTGACCGAAAGCGTTTGATCCATGCCGCGCGTGGCCTTCTACGCCCCGATGAAACCGCCGACCCATCCGGTGCCCTCGGGTGATCGCGCCTTTGCCCGAGCCCTGATGGCGGCGATTGCCACGGATGACGCCGAGGTGACGCTGGTATCCACCGTCCAGACCCACGAGAGCAAGGGCGATGCCACGCGACAGGCCGCGATCCGCGACATGGCCAGGGCCGAGGCGGACCGGCTCTGCGCCCTTTACGCGGCCCGCCCGCCGGATCTGTGGGTGACCTATCACAACTATTACAAGGCCCCGGATATCATCGGGCACGCGGTCACCTCGCAGCTCGGGATCCCCTATGTCCAGATCGAGGCGAGCCGCGCGAAAAAGCGCCTGACCGGACCCTGGGCCGATTTCGCGACCGCCGCCGAAACGGCCATAGATGCCGCGGATGTGGTGTTCTACCTCACGGCGAATGACCTGATTACGCTGGACCGGCACCGCCCCGCGGCGCAACGGCTGGTCAACCTCAAACCGTTTCTGCCGCGCATGGAACTCCCCACCGCCACCGATCCTGCCCGGCACCTGCCCCGGATGCTGAGCGCGGGTATGATGCGCCATGGCGACAAGCTTGCGTCCTACCGGATCATCGCCGACACGCTTGGCCTGCTTGGCGACCGCGACTGGCATCTGGACATTGCCGGTGACGGCCCCGCGCGCGCCGAGGTCGAACGGCTGATGGCCCGCTTTGGCAACCGGGTGCGTTTCCTTGGCCAGCTTGACGCGCCCCGGATGGCGGCGGCCTATGGCAATGCCGCGCTGTTTTTCTGGCCCGGCGTGAACGAGGGGTTCGGCATGGTCTATCTCGAGGCGCAGGCCGCCGGGATGCCGGTGATCGCGCAGGATCGCCCCGGCGTCCGGGACGTTCTGGCACAAGGCAGCTATCCCTCGCCCCAGGCCGGGGCCCGCGCCCTTGCCGCGCGGATAACCGAGATGCTGGGCGATGCCGACCAATGCCGCAGTCTTGGCACAGAGGCCCGCAGGAGCATTCGCCGCGACCATCTTGTGGACAGCGCCCGTGCCGCCTTCTGGCGCGCGGTCACGCCGCTCCTGGGACGCACGGCATGATCCGTCTCGCGCTCTTGCGGCATGGCCACACCGCCTGGAACCGCGCGGGACGCATCCAGGGCAGCAGCGATGTTCCACTGGACGACAAAGCCCGCGCCGAACTGCGCCAGTTCCGCCTGCCCGCCCCGTGGGACAGGGCCGATCTCTGGTCCAGCCCCCTCTGCCGCGCGCGGGAAACCGCCCGGATCGTCACCGGGCACAGGCCGCATATCGACGACGCATTGTCCGAGATGAACTGGGGCGATTGGGAAGGGCTGCGGGGCGTTGATCTGCTGGCGCAGCCCGGCTCGGGGTTTCGGCATATCGAGCATTGGGGCTGGGACTATCACGCGCCCGGGGGCGAAAGCCCGCGCAAGCTTGAACAACGCCTGCGCCCCTGGCTCGCCACGCTCACGCGGGATGCGGTGATCGTCAGCCATATCGGGGTGATGCGGGTGCTGCTGGCCCGCGCCCATGGCTGGGATTTCGATGGCCCCGCGCCCTTTCGCATCAAACGCAACCGGTTGTTCCTGCTGACCCTGTCGGGCGAAACGCTTGCCGCCGTACCGGAGCCAGTGCGATTGGAACTGCGGTCATGAAGGTGCTGATCGCTGTCACCCATCTGCTGGGCACCGGACATCTGCGCCGGGCCCTCGTGCTCGCCGACGCCTTTGCGGCGGCGGGGCACCGGGTGGTTCTGGCCAGCGGCGGCATGCCATTGGATGTCAATGTGTCCAAGGGCGTGCAGCTGCTGCAACTGCCGCCGCTTCGCTCGGACGGGGTGAATTTTTCGCGACTGCTGGATGAGACCGGCGCAGCCGCGGGCGAAACGCGGATCGCCGCGCGCGCCGCCCTGCTGCGCCAGGCCGTGGCCGAGCTGGGGCCGGACGTGCTGATTACCGAGCTGTTCCCCTTTGGTCGCCGCGTTCTGAGTGCCGAATTCACCGCGCTTCTACAGGCTGCCGCCACGCTCCGGCCCCGCCCCGTGGTCCTGTCATCGGTGCGCGACATCCTCGCGCCCCCCTCCAAACCGTCCAAGGCCGCCCGTGCGGAGGACTTGATCGCCAGCCATTACGATGCGTTTCTGGTGCATTCCGACCCCGAAGGCACACCGCTTGAGCAAAGCTGGCCGCTGACCGATGCGATGCGCTCGAAACTGCGCTACACCGGATACGTGACCCAGCCCCCGCCCGGCCCGCACCCGGACGGGGCCGGCACCGGTGAAATCCTTGTCAGCGCCGGGGGCGGCGATGTTGGCGACAGCATCTTTGAAACCGCGCTTGCCGCCGCGCGGCAGATGCCGGAAACCCGATGGCGCCTGCTGGTCGCAGGCCCGGCGCAACGGCTGGCGTCGCTGCGCGCACGGGCATCCGGCGGGCAGGTCATCGTCGAACCGGTCCGCCCGGATTTTCGCGGTCTTCTCGCCAATGCCGCCACCTCGGTCAGCATGTGCGGCTACAACACCGCGATGGATGTTCTGCAAACCCGCATACCCGCCGTGTTCGTGCCCTTTGACGCGGGCAACGAGGTCGAACAATCTCTGCGCGCCGACAGCCTGTCGCACTTGTCCGGCATCGCGACGCTGCGCGAACGCGACCTGACGGCCGACCGGCTCTGCGCCGCGATCCGTGACGTGGCACAGGCACCGCGCCGCGCCGCGGGCGGATTGCAGTTTGACGGCGCGGCCCGCTCCGTGGCAATCGCCACCGACATGGTGAAAGCACGCAGATGACCCCCGACTGGACACCCCTTGACGCCGAGCTCGACCGCTGGAAGGCTGCGGGCCTGACCCTGCCGCTCTGGTGGCGCGACGACGACGCGATCACCGCCACGCCGCAGCTCGAACGGTTGCACGACCTAGCCCGGCGCCTGGACATGCCGGTGCATCTCGCCGTGATCCCGGCGCATGCCCAACCCTCGCTGACGGGGGTCATCGGGCCGCACATGGTGCCGGTTCTGCATGGCTGGGCCCATGCCAACCACGCCCCGCCGCACGAGAAAAAGGCCGAGTTCGGCGCGCATCGCGACCCCGGCACCCTATTGGCCGAACTCGAACGGGGCCGTGCCCGGCTGCGGACGCTGTTCGGCGATGCGCTGGCCCCGATGTTCGTGCCGCCGTGGAACCGCATTGCCGCCGACCTGCCCGCCCGGTTGCCCGGGCTGGGGTTGCGGATGCTGTCGACCTTTACACCGCGCGCCCGGGCAGATGCCGCACCGGGGCTGCGCCAGATCAACACCCATCTTGACCCGATCAACTGGCGCGCGGGCAAGACCCTGCACGATCCGGACACCCTGATCCGGCAGGTGGCGGATCAACTGGCGGACCGGCGGGAAAATCGCGCTGATCCGGCCGAACCCTATGGCATCCTGACCCATCATCTGGTTCATGACGCCGCAATCTGGGACCATACCGAGGCGCTTCTGACCCGCCTGCTGAATGGCCCCGCGCAAATCTGGACCGCACATGCCGGGGAGACCACGAATGAGCCGACTTGATTCGATGCTGCGCCGCTTTACCGCCCAACGCGACGGGCTGAACTGGGCCGCGGAACAGATCGCGGACCTGCCCGGAGACGTGCTCGATCTCGGGCTTGGCAATGGCCGTACCTATGACCACCTGCGCGAGCTCTTTCCCGAGCGGCGCATCCTGGTGATCGACCGTGTGCTGCAATGCCACCCGTCCTGCACCCCGCCCGCCGAAAATTTTCTCGAGGGCGAGGCCGAACCCATGTTGCGCCGCCTGCACGAAATGGGCGTTCGGATCGCCCTGGCCCATTACGATTTCGGCATGGGCATCAAGGAAGATGACGTGGCCGAGGCCGCGCGGCTCAGCCCGCTGCTCGCCCCGGCGATGTGCCCCGGCGGGCTGATCGTGTCGGGCCAGCCGCTGGCCGGGTTCCGGCAGGTCAGCGGGCCGGACACCATCGCTCCGGACCGCTATCTGTTCTATCGCAGCTGACCCTTCCGCATCCGCGCCCGCGCGTTTATACCGGGCGCAACCCAGCCCAAAGGTGCCCCATGACATTCGACCGCAAGATCAAGATCGCCCCCTCCATCCTCGCCGCCGATTTCGCCAATTTCGGAGCCGAATGCGAGGCCATCGAAGCACAGGGCGCGGATTGGGTGCATGTCGACGTGATGGACGGGCATTTCGTTCCCAACATCACCTTTGGCCCCGCCACCTGCGCCGCGATCCGCCCGCATATCAAGGGCGTGATGGATGTGCACCTGATGATCGCGCCGGTTGATCCCTATATCGACGCCTTTGCTGCCGCCGGGGCGGATGTGATCACCGCCCATGTCGAGGCCGGTCCGCATATTCACCGCACGCTGCAAGCGATCCGCGCCGCCGGGGCCAAGGCCGGTATCGCGCTCAACCCCGGCACCCCGGCGAGCGCGGTCGAGCCCCTGCTCGACATGATCGACCTGGTCTGTGTGATGACGGTGAATCCCGGCTTTGGCGGGCAGAAATTCATCGACATGACAGACAAGGTCCGGGCGCTGCGCGGCCTGATCGGGGATCGCCCGGTGCATATCGAAATCGATGGCGGCGTCGATCCCGACACCGCGCCGCTGGTGGCGGGTGCCGGGGCCGATGTGCTGGTGGCCGGATCGGCGGTGTTCCGTGGCGGCTCGGTCGGCAACCCGGCCCCCTATGGCGACAACATCCGCGCCATTCGTGCCGCCGCCGAAGGTGTCTATGCCTGATCTGCCGACAAACAGCGGTCGCCCGACCATGACACGGCTGCTCAGCGCCATTCTGGTCTTGCTGCTGATGGCGGGCGGCGCGATGGCACAGGGATATGGCTATGGCAGCAACGCCAAGACCGGTCTCAGCGACCGCACGACCACCCGCGTGGTCCGGCTTCTGGAACAGGGATTGCGGCAATGCCGGGCGCTGGACTCGGTCTATCGTTACGACTGCTATCGTCAGAACTATCGCACCGCCGGTCAGCGATTGGCCGGAAACCCCGCCTATGCCCCCGCGCAACAGGCGTTGCGCGATGTGGAAAACACCCTGGCGGGGGTTCTGAATGCCAATGCCGATCCGGCCGCAAAACCGCTGCGCCGCCGGGGCAAGAGCTTTGCGGCGATTTCCGAGGCCGCCATTCCCGGCTCCCGGGCCGCGTTTACCGCCGCGCTGGACCAGGCCGCGACCCAGCTTCTCAGGTCGTCGGGTTCAAGCCGCGATCATTTTGCCCGGATCGCGGCGGCGCTGGATTCCGACAAGGTGTTTCTGCGCTCATAGCCCGCCGGGCGGATCGCTCAGCGTACCACGTGCACGGCACAGCTCGCATGGCGCACCACCTGCGCCGCTGTTGACCCCAGCAGCAGATCCTGCATTCCGGGGCGATGCGAGGCAATGATGATCAGGTCCGGCGCATGCTGACCGGCCCAGTCCAGGATCGACCGGCCAGAATGCCCGTCGATCACCACCCCTCTGGCATTGGGCAGCGTGGCGGCCATATCGTCCAATTGCGACTGGATCGCCTCGCGGGTCGCCTTGAGGTAATCCACCGGCATATAGGTGACCGCATAGCCGGGTATCTGTTCGACCACGTGCAACAGCGTGATCTGTGCATCCGGTGTCGCCAGCAACCGCGCCAGTTTGAGCGGGCCGGACGTATCGCGCTCGGCATCAAACGAGATTGGGACAAGGATGTTCTGGTACATGGAAAGCCCTCCGGTTGTTCGGGCCAACCCTGCGCCTTTCAGACGGATAGCGCCTTGATCCAAATCATGAAACTGAACGATAATCCTATCAGCCGAATGTCGCGGCAACCTCGTACATCACCGGCTCGAAGGACCGGCAGAGTTCGTTGATCTTGCGGTTCCGCGTGCGCATCTCGTCGCTGCGCAGCATCGCCTGGAAATCCTCGCGCCGGTTCCATTGCGAATAGTTGGCGATGCGTGTCTGGGCATCGTTGACATGCAGGCTGGCGGCGATAAAGCCCGGCTGCTTGCTGATGAACGCCTCGTAGGCATCGGTCAACGCATCCAGCAGATCCTGGCATGTGCCCGGGGACATTTCGAATGTGGTGATGACGGTCTGGTGTCCGCTGTCTTTGGTGATGGTTTGCATGGCATTTCCCTCGCTACGGGATCAGCCTATCACACCCGCGCCAGCCATGAGGAAATTTCGTCAACCAGGGTCTGCATCTCGGCATGGGCCGGGCCCTTGGGCGCTTCGAGCACCGCTCGCCCCTGTCCCAGCGTTTCCGCATAGACAACCCGGTTGTTCATCGGCGCCTCGGCGATTTCCGCCGTCAGCTCCGCCGCCTTTTCCCCGACATCCACCGACAGCCGCGTGCCCGACCGCGCGCGGGTCATGACCATGACCGCCGGCTTGCCGGCGCGATCCGCCAGTTCGAGCACCGCCTCGACCGCCCAGAGATCCACATGCGAAGTCGCCACCGGCACCAGCACGAGATCGGCCGCCCGCAATGCCGGGCGCAGATCGCTGTCGGCCTTGGGCGGGGTGTCGATGATCACGATGTCATGGCTGTCGGCCAGTTTCCGGCACTCGTAGGAAATGCCCCAGGCCGATGCCGTGGCAAACTCGACCCCCGGATCTTCCATCGTTTCCAGGCGCATCATGAACCAGCGTCCGGCGCTGCCTTGCGGGTCGGTGTCGATCAACGCCACCGATTTGCCTTCGCGCGCGAACCCGACCGCAAGGTTCACGGCCAGCGTCGTCTTGCCCGACCCGCCCTTTTGCTGCGCGATTGCAATGACATGCCCCATTAACGCCCCTCCCGAATGCTGCAATGCAGATTAACCGCTTGCTGCAACGGCGCAATGGGCAATCCGCGCCCGGACACGGCAATGAGTCCCGGAATGTGACGGCCCCTGGCAAAAAGGGGATTGAGATTGCCGCACCACCCGGACGAAAGTGACGCAAGCAGAATGAAACCGGAGAGTATATCCAGAATGTCCGAGAAAACCGCCCTCGTCACCGGAGCAGCGCGGGGGATCGGCCTCGCGACCACGAAATTGTTCATGGAACAGGGCTGGCGCGTGGCGATGGTCGACCGGGATGGCGAGGCGCTTGCAGCCGCCGCCGCCGGGTTGAACGAGGCCAGCCCGTTTGAATATGACGTGTCCATGCCGGAACAGGTCGACGAGATGGCGCAGGAGGTCCGCAAGGGGTTTGGCCGGATCGATGCAGTGGTGAACAATGCCGGCGTGGCCGATTTCGGCCCCATCGAGGAAACCGGGTTCGACCGCTGGCGCAGGATCATGGCGACCAACCTGGACGGGGTGTTCCTGGTGTCACAGGCCTGTATTCCGGCGCTGCGCGAAACGCGTGGCGCGCTGGTGAATATCGCGTCGATCTCGGGGTTGCGGGCCTCGACCCTGCGGGTCGCCTATGGCACCTCCAAGGCCGCCGTGATCCAGTTGACCAAGCAGCAGGCCGCCGAGCTTGGCGAATATGGCATTCGCGCCAATTGCGTCTGTCCCGGACCGGTGCGCACCAAGCTGGCCATGGCGGTGCATACGCCGGACATCATCGCAAGCTATCACGATGCGATCCCTCTGAACCGCTACGGATCGGAACGCGAGATCGCCGAGGTCATCACCTTCCTGTGTTCGGACAGGGCAAGCTATGTCACCGGCCAGATCATCGCATCCGATGGCGGTTTCGAAAGCACCGGTGTCGGGCTGCCCGCCCTGCGCGGCTGAACGGCGCGGGGTAGCGGGCCGCAGGGGCGCGGGCGAGCGGTTCAGAACACCCAGCGGACTCCGGTCATCATCGCGGTGCTGTCCAGAAAAGTCGCCCCCGTCGCGTCAAAGGAATAGTGCCGCAGCAGGGCAAACCCCTGCATGTTCAGCCGATCAAAAGACTGAACAAAAGCCAGCCCCACCGACCGCGACCGCGAGCCGGGCGCGTAGATGTCATTGCCCCGGTAGAAATCCAGCGATACCGCGCTGTCCCCGACCGTCCAGAGCGACCGTAGCACGCCCAGCTTGACATAAGAGAAACCGCCGCCGTCCTCCTCGCCTCCCGATGCCATGGTCAGGTTGATGCCGCTGGGGACATGCAGCGCCGACATCGACCCGGACAGCACCCGCTCGTCCGCCGTCCAGCTATTGCCAAGACCCGAGGCGAATTTGAAATCCCCCAGCCGGGTTTCATAAGTCAGCGCGACATCGGCATTGGTCGAACCATCCTCGCGGAACACCTCGTTGCCGATCGCCGCAGAGAACACCAGGCCGTTTAATGATGGCGTGTCATAGCGCACCCGCATCTTGCGATCACCATCCGGATAGGTCCCCGTGATGTTCGAACCCTCGAAATTGTCAAAGAACGCGCCCAGCTCCACATCGGAGATCCGGCCATCCGCAAACCGCAGGAACTGGGCCGAAGCCACCGCCGACACGTCGGAATAGGCGGCAACCTTGGTCCCGGAGTAATCCACCTCGGTAATGCTGTCGGTGGCCATGCTGCCCTGGCCGACGGTCAGCACACCAAATCGCGGATGTTCAAGGACCAGCTCAAGCTTGCGCAGGTTGGTTTCATCGCTGATCCAGTCGGCATCCTGCGGCGTGTCGAGATTGACGCTGTTGGAGGGGCGCGGCGTGATGCCGATCTCGGCACGAAAGACCGGGCGCCAGTTGCCCGCGTGCCGAAGATGCCATCGCAAGCCGATGCGCGAGGTCTTGTTCGAATTGCCCACCGGCGCATAGCCGCGCGAGCGGCCGCCATCGTCATAGTTCAGAATCGCGGGCGAAAACTGTCCGTAGAACGTCACCAGTGCGCCGGTAAACAATTCGCGCGTGCGCCAGTCGTCGGTTCCGTCGGTAAACGGGGTCAGGTCGATCTTGCGTTCACCGGCAACAACCGAACCCGTAACCCCGAGCAGCGACAGGGCGAGCGCTAAGCCACGAGAACAGGCGCGCATGCATCGGGCCGGGCTTGTGGCGGTGGGCATCGGATCGCTGTTCATGGCGCTCCCTCGCCGCGTTTCGTTGCCGCCCTACCCGACCCGGCGCCGCACTCAGAACCGGAAACCCGCCGCGATGAACGGGCCGGACAGGGTGATTTCGTTGGGCCGCCCGCCAATATCATGTTGCAGGTTCATGCTGCGATAGCCAAAGGCGGCGGACCATTGATCGTTGAACTGATAGCGTATGCTGGCCAGCGCCTGCCATGTCTTGTCATCCGATCCGGTGCCGCCGAAATCGATCAGGGCGGTCGCCGTCCAGGTATCACTGAAGGGAACCGTAATCCGCGCGGCGAGCACCGGGTCCACCCAGCTATCGCCAACCGAATAGGCCCCCGACAAGCCCTGCGATCCAGACGAGAGGGACACGCCCATATCCACATCGAACCAGCGCAGCCCCGCACCCGCGTCAAGTTGCACCCGCGGAGTCGAATGGAACCGATAAAGCGCAAGGCCTGTCACCTGCGACAGCCTGGTTTCGACCACGGCCTGCGCATAGGCCCCGCCAAGCGGCGCGCCCTGCGTCGCGGAAAGCTTGCTGTACACCCCGTCGAGCACGAACCCCCAGCGTCCGCGCCGCGCCTCGAAGGCGGCCATCAGCGACCCGTCAAGACTCTCCAGCACATCCTTGCTGCTGAGATCGGCGTCGATCGTACCCTGGTCGGTTTCAACCGTGGTCTCCAGCCCGGCAAACCAGCCATACAGCGTCGCAGAATAATTCCAGTCGGGATTCTCGGCACCGGCCGGTGCGGCCAGCAGCATCAATGCAGCAATTGGCGATGCCGTCCGTTTCATGTTCAAACCCCATGAGCCGGACATCCCCACGAATCCGGTCCTGATCGATATTAAAGCGAGTCCGTTGAAAAGTGGACAACATTTTCAACGCCCTGCCGGATTGACCCGCACCGCGCGCCACCGGATGAAAACACGATCGCGGCCCGGCGCCTCCCCTGCACCGGGCCGCAACATCCCGGGTCTTGCGGGATTATCCACCGACGGGCCGGATGCCCGCCGGTGGAATGAGCGGGG
The DNA here is from genome assembly GCF_049800935.1 of Microbulbifer sp. S227A. Lineage (NCBI taxonomy): Bacteria > Pseudomonadati > Pseudomonadota > Gammaproteobacteria > Cellvibrionales > Microbulbiferaceae > Microbulbifer > Microbulbifer sp. S227A. Next base: position 638,565 of record NZ_JBNAFZ010000001.1, read on the forward strand.
TATCACGCGTCCTGTTTGCCCCGCGTCCCGACCGTGACTTCGCGGGTGATCATCTCGCCCTTGCGCAGGATCTCGACCTCGGCGGATTGCTCGGGGGCCGTATCGGCAACGGCGCGGGTCAGATCGCGCAGCTCTTCGATCTGGGTGCCGTTGAACGACAGGATGATGTCGCCCGTCTGAAGCCCGCCGGACTTGGCCGGGCTGTCGGCGCTGACCGCTTCGATCACCGCACCCTTGGGGCCATCATATCCCAGAACCGAGGCCACCTCGTCCGACATCGGGCGGATCTGCACGCCCAGCCAGCCGCGCGTGATTTCACCGTCATCCTGAAGGTCGGCCACCACGGTTTGAACCAAGTCGGACGGAACCGCGAACCCGATGCCCACCGAACCGCCATCCGGCGAGAAGATCGCCGTGTTCACGCCGATGACCTCACCCTCATTGTTGAACAGCGGCCCGCCCGAATTGCCCCGGTTGATCGCCGCGTCGGTCTGGATGAAATCGTCATAGGGGCCCGAATGAATGTCCCGTGACATCGCCGAAATGATGCCCGACGTGACCGTCCCGCCCAGGCCAAAGGGATTGCCCACGGCGACCACCTCGTCACCGGCCCGCATGGAATCGGACTCGCCAAACACCACCACCGGCAGCGTTTCGTCGATCTCGGCCTGCAACAGCGCCACATCGGTCAACGGGTCGCTGCCGATCACCGTGGCGTTGAAACTGCGCCCGTCGGCGAGCTTGACCGTCACGCTGTCGGCACCGTCAACCACGTGATGGTTGGTCACGATCTGTCCGTCTCCGGAGATGATGAAACCCGAACCGACGCCTTTCCGCGGCGCAGCCCCGCCATTCTTGGGCAGCATCTTTTCGAACCGTTTGCGGAATTCTTCGGGAATGCCCTCCGGCAGCCCGCCAGCCGGCTCCATGCCGGCCTCCTTGCCGGTGACTTCGATAAAGACGACGCTGGGCGAAACCGCTTCGACAAGATCGCCATACCCGCCCGGCGGAACCGCCAATGCGGTACTGGGTGCGAGGGCGATCACGCCGGTCGAGGCAAGCGCGGCAACCAGCGTGGCGCCGGCAAGACGATGGGGGGTGGATGTCGTAGTCATGGAATTGCTCCGTTTATTGCTTTGACCCGGCACAGATGGGGTATGCCCCTTACAGACGTCTTTGGCTTTCTATACAAAATTGTCATCCGGCACCGGGGCGCTTGGCGGGCCGGGGCGCAACGCCTAGGTATTCATCGTGAAACGCATGATCTGCGAGGGTGCATGAAAATTCTGGCTGTCGAAGATGACGCCACCACCGGGGCGTTCATATCGCGGGGATTGCGCGAAGAGGGTCATTCGGTCGATCTGGTCACGGATGGGCGCGAGGCGCTGATCCGGGCGACCGCTGGCAGCTATGACGTGATGATCGTCGACCGGATGTTGCCGGAAATCGACGGGCTGACGCTGGTCAAGACCTTGCGCGGGGCAGGCAACCGGACACCGGTCCTGTTCCTGACGTCGCTGGGCAGCGTCGACGACCGGATCGGCGGGTTGAACGCGGGGGGCGATGATTACCTTGTCAAACCCTTCGCCTTTGGCGAGCTCTCCGCACGGGTCAGCGCGCTGGCCAGACGCCCCCCTGCGGTGGAACAGGAAACCTTGCTGCGCGCCGGCCCGCTGGAAATGGACCTGATCGCGCGCAAGGTGACGCGCGACGGGGTGGTGATCGACCTGCTGCCCCGCGAATTCGCCATTCTTGAGCATCTGATACGCCGCAAGGGCCGGGTCCAGACCCGGACCATGCTGCTCGAAGCGATCTGGGATATCAATTTCGACCCGATGACCAACGTGGTCGAAACCCATATCAGCCGCCTGCGCGCCAAGGTCGACAAGCCGTTTGACGGCGAATTGATCAAGACGGTGCGCGGTGCCGGCTATCGGATCGACGCGTGAACGCCCGGATTTCAAGCCTCTGGCGGTCGATGCCCCTGCGTCTGGCGCTCGGGCTGGTGGTGCTGTTCTCCGTGGTCAGCCTTGTGGGGCTGGCGGCGAGTTATGTTCTGACCGAACGGTCGTTCGAACAGGCGATCCGCGCCGATCTGAGCCAACGCATCGCCGGGTTCCGGGCCGCCCCCTCGGCGGCGGCTCTGGCAACGCTGGTCGAGACCGAGGCGCGCGAAACCGACCCTGAACGCCTCGTCCTCAGTTATCTCGCGCCGAACCGGCGGCAATATGGCAACGCGGTGATTGCCCGCGACGGCGAAGGATACCAGGTGCTGTCCCTGTCGCAGGAAAGCCCGACCCTGAGCGGCGATTACCTCGCCCTGACCACCACGATGCAGGGGGGCCAGCTGACCATCGCCCGCAGCCTGTCGGAAATCGAGGCTCTGCGCACCGTGTTCCTGAACATCCTTGTGCTGAGCCTGCTGCCTACGATCCTGATCGCGCTGTCGGGTGCGGTGTACCTGGCGCGGCGCAGCGCGCGCAACGTCGCCACGGTTGGCAGGACGCTTGACCGGCTGACATCGGGGGACCTTCAGGCGCGGGTGCGTCCCGGTGCCGACTGGTCCGAGGACCTCGCCGAGATCGGCACCAAGATCGACGAGATGGCACAGGCGCAGGAAAGTTCGGTCGCCGCCATCCGGCAAGTGTCATCCGACATCGCCCATGACCTCAAGACACCGATCCAGCGGGTCGCCGTGCATCTTGCGGACCTTGCGGATCGCGCGGAATTGCCGCCACAGGCCCGCGACCTGGTGGATCAGGCCCGCAGCGAGCTGGACGGCGTCGCGTCGGTGTTCCGCTCGTTGCTGCAAATCGCCCAGATCGAATCCGGCACGCCCCGTTCGGGCTTTGCGCCGCTTTCACTCGGCGAGCTCATGCGAACCTGTGCCGAGCTTTACGAACCCGCCGCCAGCGACAGCGGCCATCACCTCGCCACCCGCATCGGCCCCGACATTCCCACGGTCATGGGTGATCGCAACCTGTTGCTGCAACTTCTGGCCAACCTGATCGAAAACGCCCTGCGCCACACCCCCGCCGGCAGCCGGATCAGCCTTGAGCTCGACCATCACCCACAGGGCATCGTGCTGAGCGTTGCCGATACCGGGCCGGGGATTCCAGAGGACGAAACCGACCATGTGTTGCAACGGCTTTACCGGCTGGATCGCAGCCGGATGACACCGGGCAGCGGCCTGGGCCTGAATTTCGTGTCCGTGGTTGCGCGACTGCATGGCGCAGAGCTTGCGCTGCGCGACAACGCTCCGGGATTGCGGGTTGACGTCACCTTTGATCCCGCCCCCGCGGACATGGCCTGACGCGCCCGCAGCGCCGCCCGGCCCCGCGGCGTCTTGCGGGGAATTGAGCCCCGCCTGAATTCAAGATTCGACCGAAGGTGACTTTTGTGTAAAGTTTTGCCTATGCTGGGAGTTAATGCATTTTTGTAAGGGGCGAATTGGACATGCGGCACATCAGGATTTTCATGTGTAGTGTGATGATTTTCGGGCTGGCGGGGCTGGAGCCGGAAGCGGCGGTCGCACAAGAGGCTGCGGCGGACGCGGCGGAACTGTCTCAGAAAGCGGAATCGTTTCGCCGGATCATAGGATTGCTGGAAGAAGACATCGGCGCGCTGGAAGCCGATATCGCCCAGATCAGCGAAGAGCGCGAAGCCGAGGCCGCACGGCTGGAAGACATCCGCGCCGAGCTGGCACAGGCACAGGCGGAACTGGATGCCGCCAGCCAGACGGGCACGGACCAGCAATCCGAGCTGGACACCGCAGCGGCCAACGCCGCCGCCGAGCGCGACGCGGCCATTGCCGATCGTGATGCCGCGCAGGCCGCGCTGAGCGAAATCCAGGCACAGCGCGATACGCTCGCGGCCGAAATGGACACGGCGCGCGCGGAACTGGACCGGGTGCAGGGCGAAATCGCCAAGGCAAACGAAACGGCCCAAGCCGCAAAGGCGGCCAGTGCCGAAGCGGATGACGCGGCGCTTTCGGATGCGCAGGCCGCTTTGGCGCAGGTCCAGGCCGCTCAGGCCGAGGCAGAGGCCGCGCGAACCGTGGCCGAGAGCCAGCGCGATGCGGCACGTACGGAACTTGCCGATGCCAGCGCCAGGCTCGAAGCGGTTCAGGCCGAGCTGGCAGAGGCAACCGGGGCCGTCGAGACCCGCAATGCCGACCTGCAACAGGCCGAAACCCGTGCGGCGGAACTGGCCGAGGCACAGGCTCAGGCGCAGGCGGCGCTGGATGCCGCTCAGGCGGAACTGACCGAAACGCAGGATCGCAAAACCGCACTGGACGCGGAAATCAAGGCGGCGGAAGCGACGGTCAAAGCCACGGGCGAACAGAACACAAAGCTGGCGGCGCAGGCCGAGGCGCTGAACACCGCCCTGTCCGACGCCACAGCGCGCGAAACAGAGCTGAACGGCAAGCTGCAAGGACTGACCGCCGACATCGCGGCAAAGGAAACCGAACTGGCGGATGTCACGTCGCGGGTCGATACCGCGTCCGAAACGCTTGCGGCCAAGTCCGCCGAGCTCGACGCCACGCTGGCCGATGCCGACAAGACGCTGGCAGAGCAGACCGACGCGGCGCGCGCGCGGCTGGAGGATCTGGAGACCCAGATCAACGAAGCAGAATCCCGCAAGGCGGCACTGGAAGAACGGATCGAGGCGCGCACCGCCCTTGCCGAAGCCCAGCAAGCCGCCGAGGCCGAGCATACCCGGCTGGAAGCGCGTGTCGCGGAACTTGGCAAGGCGGCCAAGGAACAGGAAGCCAGGCTGGCGGAAGCGAAAGAGGCCGCCGACAGTGAAACCGCCCGGTTGCAGGCAAGCCTGGCCGACCTCGCCAAGCAAGAAGAGGCGCAAAAGGCGGCGCTCGCAACACAGCAGTCAGAGGCCGAAACCCTGCGGGCACAGATCGAAGGCGACCGTTCGGCTGCCGCCGAGCTGCTGGGCCAGCGCGAACAGATGCAGGCCGAACTGGCCGCGCTCGAACAGGCCCGCGCCGACCGCGAAGCGCAGATCGCGGCACTGCAACAACAGCTCGCAACCGCCCAGACAGCCGCCGCCGCAACGCCACCGGTCCCTGCCGCCACGGCACCCGCCCCGGCCGCCCCCAAGCCCGCCGCCGCGCAACAGGGTAGCCCGCGCAATTCGGCCGCGGTGAACGCGGCAATCCGCAACGCACCGGGCCTGCCCGCCCAGCGAACCGCGCAGGTCAGCCAGCTGCATGACCTGTTGGTTCAGGGCACCTGTGCGACGGCGGCATTGCAGCAGTCCTTCGGGACGATCAACCGCCAGACGCTGGTGCATCTGGTCAAGACTCTGGGCGGATGTTGACGCGTATTTTTCGTTTGAATTGGAGAGCAAGACATGAAGACAAGAAAAAAGTCCATTCTGGCGCGGTGTGTCGCCCTCGCGGTCCTGCTGACCGGATTGTCGCTGCCGGTGCAGGCGCAGCAGTTTGAAAAGAACATTCTCACCGGCGGCCCGAGCGGCACCTATATCCAGTTTGGCCGCAATGTCAGCGACATCGCCGCCAAATGCGGCGTGAACCTGCAAGTGCAGGAAAGCGCCGGTTCGCTGGAGAACTTTCTTGGCGTGCGCAAACGGCGGTTTACCCAGTTCGGTATCGTGCAATCGGACGTTCTGGAATATCTCAAGACCTTTGCCGCCGACGATCCGGGCGTGGCGCGGGCGATTCTGGGCGTGCGCATTGCCTTTCCTCTCTATAACGAAGAGGTCCACGTCCTGGGAACCAAGGACATCAATTCGCTCGCCGATCTCAATGGCAAACGCATCGCCGTCGGGGTCGAAGACAGCGGCACCTTCCTGACCGCGTCGCTGGTACTGGACCTGGCGCAGGTCAATCCCGCCGAGCGGTTGACCATCAACGCCGAGGAGTCGCTTGCCGCCCTGTTGAACGGTCAGATCGACGCGTTTTTCTATGTCGCCGGTGCGCCGACGCGGATTTTCCAGTCACCACAGATCGATGGCGACCGGTTCCACCTTGTGCCGATCAACGACCCGACCTTGCAAGCGGTCTATGTCCCGGCGACGATCCCGGCGGGGGCCTATGCGTTCCAGGCCGATCCGGTAGATGTGGTCGCCGTCAAGGCGGTGCTGATGACCTATGAATACGACCCCAACCGCAATGCCTATCACCGCGAAAGCTGCAAGGCGGTTTCGGATATTTCCCACCTGATCAGCAGCCGGTTCTCCGAGCTTCAGGAAACCGGCCACCCCAAGTGGAAACAGGTCGACCCCACCGCCCTGCCGCCGGGCTGGAACATCGGGTCTTGCGTGAATGTGGGGCTTGATCCGAACTATCCGCTGACCTGCGAAGGCGATCTGCCCACGGTGGGTGCGGGCCAGGGCGGCTCCGAGAGCGAGGCCAACTCAGCCTATCGCCGCCAGATCTGCGCCACTATCGGCTGCTAATGCGGTTGGGCGGCGGCGAGCCCGGGCTTGCCGCCGCGCCTGACGGGTTGCTGCGCGGGATGAGTGTGCCGCGTCGCCAAGCGTCGGTCGAGGTCATGGAAATCAACGCAGCGTACACCGCGCCCGATGTTTCATGGCCCGATATTTCATGCAAACCGTGACAAGCGCTAGTCGAGCAGTACCGTGATCTGCCCCGGCTGGATCATGCCATCATCCGGTGATCGCGCCGGGATCTGTGCCAGTTCGAGATCATCCCCCAACAGCGCGGCAACATGTTCGGCCGCCGGGCGATCCGCGTCATAGGCATAGCTGACCGTGCCCGCAACCGCAGAGGAAGGCGGCGTGGCGCGCAGCACGATCGGCACCCCCGCATCCCCAAGCAGCGCCGCGGCGGCATCGACTACCTCCGTCGCCGCCCTCTCGGCCGACACCACCAACACCCTCGGACGCGCCGCTGTGGTCTCGGTTGTCACCGACCTGCCATCCGGCCCCATCGCATACCAATTCGATGCCCGGTAATCCCCCGAGGCGGGCCGCACCGCCAGCACCCGCCAGACCGTTTCATCGGTGTAATTCGGCGTGGTCGCGGCGGTCAGACCGGTCTCCTCGAGGCGCACCACCGGTGCATCCGGTGCCACCGCCATTTCAACCACGAAATATTCCGGCGCGGCACCAACCCCCCCGGACCAGACAAACTCCGCAGAGCCATCGGGCAGCGGACCGCCCAGCAGTGGCATCGGCGCAGCAAGGACGCCAACACTCGCGGGCACTTCCAGATTGGCCAGCCGCCGCTTGGCGCTGCGCACATCGGGTTCGGCGCGTTCGTACCACGCCCTCGCGGCGGCGGCATCGCGGGGAACGTCCAGTCCGGTTTCGAACATCTGGCCAAGGTAATAGGCCGCCTGCGCCTCACCGCGCAGCGCGGCCCGGGAATAGTCGATCACCGCCGCGAACGGGTCGGTATAGCTCGCCGAGATCGCGGTTTCCAACAGCGCCTCGCCCGTGGGGTCGTCAAGCGTCGCCCCATCGCCCAAGGCCACCCCGACCGGTGCCTCGTCAGGGGCCGGGGTTTCTTGGGGCGGGGTCGCGGTGGCCTCGACCGGTTCGGGCGCGGCTGGCGCAACGGAAGTGCCCTCGGTGGTCTCAACACTGGCGGCGGCAGTCTCAGCCGGTTGATCGGCGGGCGCATCCGTCCTCGCGTCACGTATGTACCACGCCCCCGCCCCGAACACCGCGGCGATGACCAGCGCCACAAGGGCGACGTTGAAACCGTCATCCAGAATGCGCACGCCCAAATGCAGCAAGCGAAACGGTTGATATTCGGGCGGTGCCGGATCTTCACGCAGGGCCGCGGCGACATTGGCCCCGGCCAGCGCATCCGGGGTGGGTTCCGGTTCTCTGCGCGCCGCATCGGGTTCGGGTTCGGGGGCTGGGGCCTCCTGCGGCTCGGCCACTTCCAGAGGTGCCGCCGACGCCAGATCGGCGGCCTCGTCTGTCTGTGTCCGGGCCGCGGGCTCTGAGTCGGCCTCTGGGGCCAGCGGGTCGCCCTCCTCTTCAACCGGGTCGGGTGACGGCGGCTCGAGCTGGCGCGCGGCGGGGTCTTGGGCATCGGCCTCTGCCGCCACGGTCTCTTTGGTATCCCAGGGATCGGAAACCAGACGGATGCTTGGCTTGCCAGCGCCCAGAGTGGCCGATTTGCGGTAACCCGGCGCCGCCGTGGCTCCGCCGGGGCCCTTGACGCTCTGGGGCGGCCCGCCGGTGCCGGCGGGTACTGGCGGCGTGCCGGGCAGATGCGCAATCAGCCCGGTCTCTGCGGCCTCGGCCAGGAACTCGTCCATGAAATCCGCGTCGACATGTTCCACCCCATCCCCGAACGCCGTCACCAGCGCCAGTTCGCACACCACGTTGATCAGGCGCGGAACTCCGCCCGTCACCCCAAAGATGCGGTCGATCGCCCCTTCGTCAAACAGCTCGCGGCTGCCCCCGGCGACCGAAATCCGGTGACGGATATAGTGCCCGGTATCCTCTCTTGACAGCGGACCCAGGTGAAAGGCCGCGCCGACCCGCTGCGCGATCTGGCGGTTGTTGGACTGTTTCAACCTGTCCCGCAGCTCGGGCTGGCCGACAAGAAACAGCATGACAAGGCAATCCTTGCGGGCGTTGATATTGGTCAACATCCGCAATTGTTCCAGATCCTCGTCGGAAATGTTCTGCGCCTCGTCCACGATCAGAACACAGCGCCGACCGGCGGCATATTCCGCGATCGCGAAATCCTCGAAGGCGCGGTATTGCTGAACGGTGCTGCCCTCGGCCTTGATGTCGAACGCGTTCAGGATCCACTGGTACAGCCCGCCCATGCCACTCCAGAAGTTCGAGATCATGCCAACGGTGGTCTCGCGCGGGGCCTCTTCCAGGAAATGCTGAAGCAGGGTGGTCTTGCCGGTTCCCACGTCGCCCGTGACCACGGTGATGGGAACCAGCTGCTCGATCCCAAAGGCGAGTACACTGGCGGCACGCCTGTGGGCAGCGTCCCAATATATGAAGGACGGGTCGGGCGTGATCTTGAACGGTAATGTTTTCAGATCAAAAAAGGTTTCATACATCGCGCAACCAGGCCAACCAGAGCAATACACTTCGTTTCAGACACGCAAGAGGCGAGTTGTCCGGTTTGACCGGGGCAAAAGATCGCCAGCAAAGGTGCCCGATGGATCCTAACATGAATTAGGTCTCCATTGTGCCGTTTCGTGGTGGTTTTTCAAGCAACGCGCCCAATTGGTCACGAGCACGGTGCCGTTGCGCATGAAATCCGGTCAGGTATTGAACAGGAAGTGCAGCACATCGCCATCCTTGACGATATATGCCTTGCCTTCCGCGCGCATCTTGCCGGCCTCTTTTGCCGCCTGCTCGCCACCAAGGGTGACGAAATCGTCATAGGCGATGGTTTCCGCGCGGATGAAGCCCTTTTCGAAATCGCCATGGATCACCCCGGCGGCACGCGGGGCCGAGGTGCCGGTGCGAATGGTCCAGGCTCGCGCTTCTTTCGGGCCGACGGTAAAATAGGTTTCAAGATGCAGCAGCTCATAGCCCGCGCGAATCAGGCGATCCAGCCCGGCCTCTTGCAGGCCCATCTCTTCGAGGAACATCTGCGCCTCGTCATTCTCAAGCTGGCTGATCTCTTCCTCGATCTGGGCGCTGATGATCACATGGGCATTGCCCTCTGCCGCCGCCATTTCGGCCACCCGGGCAGCGTGTTCATTGCCCTCGGCGGCGTCGGCCTCGCCCACGTTGCACACGTAGAGAACCGGTTTGGTGGTCAGCAATTGCAGCAGTTTCCACGCGCGCAGGTCTTCGTCATCGACCTCGACCAGCCGCGCGGGTTTGCCATCTTCCAGCATGGCCTGTGCGGCGGCCAGAAGGCGGTCCTGCTGTTGCGCTTCCTTGTCCGACCCCTTGAGCTTGCGCACGAGATTGGCGCGGCGCTTTTCAATCGATTCAAGATCCGCCAGCATCAGCTCGGTTTCGATGGTATCGGCATCCGCCACCGGATCGACCCGGCCTTCGACATGGGTCACGTCGCCGTCTTCGAAACAGCGCAGCACATGGGCAATCGCGTCAACCTCGCGGATATTGGCCAGGAACTGGTTGCCCAGCCCCTCGCCCTTGCTGGCCCCTTTGACCAGGCCGGCGATGTCGACAAAGGTCATCCGGGTCGGAATGATCTGTTTGGAGCTGGCAATTGCCGCCAGCTTGTCGAGCCGTGGATCGGGCACCGCGACATCGCCCACATTGGGTTCAATCGTGCAGAAGGGAAAATTCGCCGCCTGCGCGGCAGCGGTGCGGGTCAACGCGTTGAACAAGGTGGATTTGCCGACATTGGGCAGCCCCACGATTCCCATCTTAAAGCCCATGCTGGCCTCCGGTCTGAATTCGGCCCGCTTCTAGAGGTCGAAGCCGTGCGGCGCAAGCACCCGTCTGGCGCGGCCCGCGACCGCAACGACCCGGCACAATAGCGAGGCCACCCCGTCAAGTGCGGTCAACTCCGGTTCCAATCGCTCAGCGCGGCACCCGCCGGGCTGTCGACGCCGACGTCAAACTGCATGTTGCTGAACTTCCAGCGCTCGCCCCTGCGCCGCAGAATGACAAAGCTGACATAGGGTTCTTCGCTCAGCAGCTGATCGTCCCGGACATAGCGGGTCTCGTAGGTGGCCATCACGGTGTCCTTGTCGCGAAAGCCCGCCTCAAGGCAGCGCCGGATAACATGGGTCAGCCGCTTGTTCCTGACTTGGACGATAAAGCTCTCGGAGACCGACCGCACCATCGCCACATCGGTCAGGACCACTCGCTGGCCCCTGCTTTCGAGCGTGCAGGGCAAATCGCACCAGCGCACGATCTCGTCCAAATCTCCTGAAATCGCGGCCGCCCCGTGCCGGTCAAGAAAATCCTGCGCGATCGCGCGCGCCGCGCCCTCTGAATACTCGTTACTCACTACACACTCGACAAACCGGCAAACCAAATGCCGATACAATGACGGCTGACACAAATCAGGTCAACACGCATCGGGCCAAGGCGACGCAGGGTCACATGCGTTCGTCTGCGGGGCACAAGACCGGAACATGCCGCCCGCCGGGCCCCGCTCCCCCCCGCCCCGGAAGGTTGCGCATTGATTTTCGCCCCGGCATTTGGCATGGGCTGATCAAGCCACAAGGAAGACGCCCCATGACCCGTATCGACGCCAAATTCGCAGAGCTGTCCGAAAAGAACAAAAAGGCGTTTGTCGCCTATGTCATGGCGGGCGACCCGGATTACGACACGTCGCTGGAGGTGGTCAAAGGTCTGCCCGGTGCCGGCGTGGACATCATCGAACTGGGCCTGCCCTTTACCGACCCGATGGCAGACGGGCCGACGATCCAGCTTGCCGGGCAGCGCGCGCTGGAAGGTGGCATGACGCTGGAACGGACGCTGCAAATGGCCACCGAGTTCCGCAAGCACGACGATACCACGCCGATCGTGTTGATGGGCTATTACAACCCGATCTACAGCCGTGGGGTCGAAACCTTTCTCGAAGACGCCAAGGCCGCCGGGATCGACGGGCTGATCGTGGTCGACCTGCCCCCCGAAGAGGATGAGGAACTCTGTATCCCGGCGCAAAAGGCCGGCATGAACTTCATCCGCCTGGCCACCCCGACAACCGATGACAAGCGTTTGCCAAAGGTGCTGCAAAACACGTCAGGCTTTGTCTATTACGTATCGATCACCGGGATCACCGGAGCAGCAGAGGCCGAGGCCGTCGATGTCGGCCCCGAAGTCGCCCGGATCAAATCGCAAACCGACCTGCCGGTGATCGTCGGCTTTGGCATCAAGACGCCCGAAGCCTCGCGCGCCATTGCCGGTGTTGCCGATGGTGCGGTGGTCGGGTCCGCGATCGTCGCCAAGATCGGCGAAGGCGAACCGGTCGCCGACGTGCTCGCCTTTGTCAAGACGCTGGCCGACGGGGCACACAGCGCCTGAATGCGCCTTGCTGCATTGAGTTTCCCCCGGCCCGCCGCTATCGATATCCTGGACACGGGAGAAGGATGGCTGTGCAATGCCGGTGATCACCAATATCGACGACCTCAAACGCATCTATGAACGGCGCGTGCCGCGCATGTTCTTTGACTATGCAGAGAGCGGCAGCTGGACAGAACAGACCTTTCGCGAGAACACCAGCGATTTTGTCGATATCCGCCTGCGCCAGCGGGTCGCGATCGACATGACCGGCCGCAAGACCGCCAGCCAGATGATCGGCCAGGATGTCACGATGCCCGTGGCGCTTGCCCCGGTGGGGCTGACCGGGATGCAATGCGCCGATGGCGAGATCAAGGCAGCGCGCGCCGCCGAGCTTTTCGGAGTGCCCTATACCCTGTCCACCATGTCGATCTGTTCCATCGAGGATGTCGCCGAGCACACGACCAAGCCGTTCTGGCTGCAAGTCTATACGCTCAAGGACGATGATTTCATGCAGCGCCTGTTTGATCGCGCCAAGGCGGCCAAATGTTCCGCGGCGGTCATCACGGTTGACCTGCAATTGCTCGGCCAACGGCACAAGGATCTCAAGAACGGGTTGTCCGCGCCGCCCAAGCTGACCATGAAATCCGTCACCAACATGATGACCAAGGTTCAATGGGGCCTTGGCATGCTGGGCACCAAGCGCCGCTTTTTTGGCAATATCGTGGGCCATGCCAAGGGTGTGAAAGACCCGTCCTCGCTCGGCACATGGACCAACGAGGCATTCGATCAGGCGCTTGACTGGGATCGCATTCGCGAATTCCGCAAGATGTGGGACGGGCCGCTTATCATCAAGGGCATCCTGGATGCGCGCGACGCGCGCGAGGCGCTGAACGTGGGGGCCGACGCCATCATCGTTTCCAACCACGGCGGTCGGCAACTGGACGGCGCACTCAGCTCGATCCGGGTGCTGGAAGAGATCGTCGAGGCGGTTGGCGACAAGATCGAGGTGCATCTGGACAGCGGCATCCGCTCTGGCCAGGACGTGCTCAAGGCGCTCGCGATGGGGGCAAAGGGCACCTATATCGGCCGCGCCTATATCTATGGTCTGGGCGCGATGGGGCAGGAAGGCGTCAGCAAGGCGCTCGAGGTCATCCGCAACGAGCTCGACATCTCGATGGGGCTGTGCGGTGTAACCGATGTCGCCAGTCTCAGCCGCGATCACCTGCTGATCCCGCGGGACTTTGCCGGAAACTGGGCCTGACCGCCGCGCGCGCCCCCTGCACCGGTCGACCAGTCAACCGGTGCAGCGCCAACAGGTGGAAACAAACTCAGCGATTTTAACGATGCGTTAGCCATCGCGGCCTAGCGTGAGTCGGGTCTGCTGAGAGGAAACCACCATGGACGATTTTGATCCGTTCGCCGCACCGCCGCGTGTGCCGACCGCCAACCGGCCGCTGTTGGGCCTGACCATTCTTGTTGTCGAAGACAGCCGTTTCGCCTGCGAGGCCATGCGCCTCTTGTGTCTGCGCAGCGGCGCCCGCATTCGCCGGGCCGATTGCCTACGCTCGGCGCGGCGACATTTGCAGGTCTATCGACCCTCGGTGGTGGTTGCCGATCTGGGGCTGCCCGACGGATCGGGCGTGGACCTGATCGAGGAACTGGCGCAGTCATCCCCGCGGGTTCCGGTCATCCTGGGCACCTCCGGCGACGATCATGTCGAGGATGCGGCCATTGCCGCCGGGGCCGACGGCTTCCTGGCCAAGCCGGTCACATCCCTCGCCACGTTTCAGCAGGCGGTCCTGTCCCGCCTGCCCGCCGAGCAACAGCCAAGCGGCCCCCGCGCCCTGCGCGACGAGGTGATCGAACCGGATCCGATGGCGTTTCACGACGACATGGCGCATGTTGCCGATGTCCTCAATGCGATGGCCGGTGACAAGGTGCTGGATTATCTCGCGCAATTTGTCGGCGGAGTCGCCCGCAGCGCGCAGGATGCAACCCTTGCCAAGGCCGCGGCCTCGCTCGCTGCCTCGCGCAAACGCGGTGCTCCGGTCGCAACCGACATGGCCCGTATCGCCGGGCTGGTCCAGGAGCGCCTGGAACAAAAGCGCGCGATCTAGGGGCGATCGCGCAGGCGTCAGCGCAAGAGCCCCGGATCGGTGGCCATGTCCAGACCGGGAAACACCACGCGCTCCAGCGCGCTGCGATCCAGCCCCGCCAGCCCGCGCATCAGCCACGCCGCCGGAGCCCGCACGTCGCCCGTCGGCATGAGATCGCGCCGGTCATAGAGATCCGCCTCGTCGAGGCCCGGCCAGTCTCCCAAGACCCGACCACCCCGGATTGCGCCCCCGGCCAGCACCATCGCCCCCCCGGTCCCGTGATCGGTGCCGCCGGTTCCGTTGATCCGTACGGTCCTGCCGAATTCGGTCATCGCGACAATTGCGGTCTTGCCCCAGATCTCCGGCCCCAATCCGGAGCGCAGCGCCAAAATCGTGTCAGACAACCGTTCCAGCGCCCGCCTGAGATTGCGGCCTTGTTGGCGATGCGTGTCCCAGCCGTTGATCGAGAACGAAGCGACCCGCGTGTCGCCGCTCAGCTGCTCTGCCGCGAACTCGGCCACCTTGACATGCGGTTTGCCGCGCTCTGCCGCGCCCCCCGAACCCGACAGCATCATCGCCTCGGCAAGCGCGGCGTGAAAGGCCGGGTCCTGCTGCATCACCAGTTCCGCAAGCTGCATCGCCTGCGGGCTGATCGCGAGATCCGCATCCGGGGCCCAATCCGCCACCGCGACCGGCCCGTCCAGCAGTTTCATCTCGCCATGTCCGATCGCAAAGGCGGTGCGCGGCTCGACCCCCGGCAATTGCCCGAGCATCCGGTTGAGCCAGCCATCACGCGCGCCCGACAGGGTAGGCGTGCCCGCCTCGAGCAGGTCCTGCCCGTCAAAATGGCTGCGCTTGTCGCGATACGGGGTGGATACCGCGTGAACAAAGCCAAGGTCTTCCTGCTGCCAAAGCGGCATCAACGGGGCCAGCGCCGGATTGAGCGCAAAAAAGCCGTCGAGATCCAGCCGTCTGGCCTTGTCCGCATCGGTCAGCCCGCCCCGCAACGCCGCAAACTCGGGTGCTCCATGGGGCCGGACCACGTCGAGCCCATCCATGCCCCCGCGCAGCACGATCACCACCAGCCGCGTATCCCACGGGGCGGCGGCAAAGCTGACCGGGGTGAGCAGCGGGCTGGCCGCAAGGGAACAGCCAATCAGCGCTGATTGGCCCAGGAATGCGCGGCGGCTCATTTTTGATCGGGATGACATCGGCGCTCTCCTATCGACGCTGAAACGCGGGGGAACTCAGGATCAAGCCGATCGCATCCGACCGGCTCTCGGCGGCACGCGCGGCGAAACGGACGGGTTCGGTAGCCAAGGGACCAAGTGCCGTGTCGACAAAAGCCCCCGGTTCGGGCAGCGCCGGTCGCAAGACCGAAGGGGCCGACACCGCCCAACGCAAACGCGCCGACAGCCCCTGCGGCGTGATCCAGGCGGCATCTTCTTCGGGCCAGCCATCCGGCCCGCCGGGGTTCAACAGGGGCTGCCCCATCTCCGCCAGCGGCCGCAACAGGGCGCGGCGCAGGTGGCGGGGCTTCAGTTCCTGCATGGCCTGCGGGTCCACCGCCAGAGCCCGACAGCTTGAAGCAACGAGATCGAAGGGCGGTTTCACATTGCCGGGCTGTGCCCCCCAGCTCGCCGGATGCTCAAGCAGCGCGGCATAGACCTGTTCAAGATCGCCGCCGCTGCGTTCGAAATGCGCGGCAACGTGATCCACAAGCGCCGGATCGGGCCTGTCCGACACGAAATGCACCGCGAGTTTCCACGCGATGTGCCGCGCGGTCGCCGGATGCACGGCGATGTCGTTCAATGCATCCAGCACCGGCCCGATGCCACGTTTGCCAGCGCCATAGGCCACACCCAGGACGGTCTCGGCCCCGGGCTCGGCAAAGCCGTTGCGAAAGGTGAAACTCCCGTTGGTCTTGTAGCTCAGCCCGGTGAACAGCTCGGCCAACTGGCGCACGTCATCCTGACCATAGGGGCCGTCCACCCCCAGCGTGTGCAGCTCCAGCACCTCGCGCGCCAGGTTTTCGTTGAGCCCGCCCAACCGCTCGGCCCGCTTGGCCGCGGCGCTGTTTGGCCCGACGGAATAGGACTGATCCAGAAAATGCAGCATCAGCGGATGCGTCACCGCCGCAATCAGCAAGTCGCCAAACCGCCCGCCCACATTTGGCCGGATCGCCTCTTCGATATAGGGAAAGGCCGCCGGAACCATGATCGGATTCTTGCCCTTGGCGGTAAAATGGTCGGCCCAGAACAAGGCCAGCCGCTCGCGTAACGGGTTCTCGGTCCGGCTCCACCGCAACAGGGTGTTGACATACCAGTCGAGATTCCTGGCGGCGAGCGATTTGCGCATGGCCGCGATCTCGTCACGGGCGGCAATGGCGCGTTTGCTCTTGCCCTGGGCTCTTGCCGCCTTGATCTCGCGCCGCAGGCGTGCCGCCGTCGCAAGGTTGGGCCCATAGTCGGAAAAGCTCTCGATCGGGAACCGCGCGGCGATTTGATCGGGCGCGCGCAGCCCTGCCAGCAATGCTTGCGGACCCTGTGCCGGCAGATCCGGCGACAGCCCGCATCCGAAACGCATCGAAGCCTGTTCAGTGGATACAGTCACAAAGCGGCACCTGTGTTGGATCTGTTGCGTCGCAGGTTACACCGGGGACATGACATTTTTCATCCCCCTTTCCCGTAACACGCGACAAAGCCCGGTTTCCGTCGCGATTTGCGCAAAAAAGCGCTTCTGGCAATAGAAAGCGTCGGCGGTTCAACTTTTGTGAAACCCCGAGTGTTTCCATATTGTTCTAGTGACAAGCGCGCGGAGATCCAGCAATATGTGGGATATGACTGAAAGCCCCTCACAAGATCTGTCAAATTTCCTCGGCTCCGATCGTTTCGCGACGGTGATGGCCGATCCGCCGTGGCGTTTCACCAACCGCACCGGCAAGGTCGCGCCCGAACACAAGCGCCTCGCGCGCTATCCGACCATGACGCTGGACGACATTTGCGCCCTGCCGGTGGCCGATCACCTGGAAGAGCGGGCGCATTGCTATCTCTGGGTGCCCAATGCGCTCTTGCCCGAGGGGTTGCAGGTGCTCAGCGCGTGGGGGTTCGACTACAAATCGAACATCATCTGGCACAAGATCCGCAAGGATGGCGGCAGCGACGGGCGCGGCGTCGGGTTCTATTTCCGCAACGTAACCGAGATCCTGTTATTCGGCACGCGCGGCAAGAACGCGCGCACGCTGCCCCCCGGACGGCGGCAGGTCAACATGATGCAGACCCGCAAACGCGAGCATTCGCGCAAACCGGACGAACAGTATGACCTGATCGAAAGCTGTTCCTGGGGTCCGTATCTCGAACTGTTCGGGCGCGGCGTGCGCAAGGGCTGGACCGTCTGGGGCAACCAGGCCGATGCGGACTACAAGCCGGGCTGGAAGACCTATGCCTATAATTCCGGTGTTGCCGCCGAATGACGCCTATGGGCGTTCGGCACGAAACGCACCAGCGGGTCATTGATCCCGGCCAAACAGGTCGGGCAGCGCAGCGGCGTCATCCGCAACATCCTCTGCCGTATCCACCAGAACGCGCTCGGGCAAACCAACCAGAAGCAGCGGGCACGGATTGCCAACGCCGCGTGTCACCCGTTCTTCAAGCTTGGACCAGTGGGTTGACGCCTGCCCGAACTTGCTGGCCACAAAAGTCTTGGCAAAGGCTTCGGCAAAGGGCGCACCGCGATCAACCTGTCGGGCGACCGCATCGCGCTGTGCGCGGGTGCGTTCGGTGATGCCCAGCCGCTCCAGGTGTTCTTCGCTGTCCAGCCCCTGCGCCTTGAGCCAGCCGGTAATTCGGCGCAGGAACGCGTCCTGCATCGATGCGCCGCGCGTGACGATGATTCCAACCGAAATTGCTGACAACCCGTGCAACCGCTGGAAATTTTCAAGGTCGCGGTCAAAGAACGGGTCCTTGTTGTTCCACTCGATCTCGAGCGCCAGCGTGCCATTTCCGGCGAAACGCACATGATCCACCTCGTGGCTGACACCAGCGCGGGTGTGGCCGTCGACGATGGTTTCCACAGAAAAGTGATGCTTGCGCCACCCCCCGGCATCCAGAGCGCGCCGCAGCCTCTGGGTCTGGCCGCTCTCACCGCCGCCCCCGCCAATCAACTCTTTGATATGAATGCGGAACTCGGCCAGCCGGGCAACCAGCCCTGCCAGGTCATCGGCAAAGTCAAAGGACAGGATGGCGTCCGCGTGGTTGCGCGTTGCGATGTCAAATCCCAGATCGCGCAACCGGTCCAGCATCAATCGTCCTGCGGGATCACCCGAAGGCCCAGTTCCATCAACTGATCGCTGGTCGGATCGCTGGGCGCGTTCATCATCAGGTCTTCGGCACGCTGGTTCATCGGGAACATGATGACCTCGCGGATGTTCGCCGTATCGGCGAGCAGCATCACGATCCGGTCGATGCCGGCGGCGCAGCCCCCATGCGGCGGGGCACCGTATTGGAACGCGTTGACCATGCCGCCAAAGCGCTTTTCGACCTCGTCCTTGCCATAACCGGCAATTTCAAACGCCTTGAACATGATCTCGGGCTTGTGGTTCCGGATTGCACCGCTGACCAGTTCATAGCCGTTGCAAGACAGGTCGTACTGATAACCCAACACCTTGAGCGGATCGCCCTCAAGCGCGCCCATGCCCCCTTGCGGCATCGAGAACGGGTTGTGTTCGAAATCGATCTTGCCGGTTTCCTCGTCCTGTTCGTAGATCGGGAAATCGACGATCCAGGCAAAGGCAAAACGGTTTTTCTCGGTCAGGCCAAGCTCTTCGCCGATCACGTCGCGCGCCTTGCCCGCGACCTTTTCAAACGCCTTGGGTTTGCCGCCCAGGAAGAACGCCGCATCCCCGACACCCAGCCCCAGTTGCTGACGGATCGCCTCGGTACGCTCGGGGCCAATGTTCTTGGCGAGCGGTCCGGCGGCTTCCATGCCGTTGCCCTGATCGCGCCAGAAGATATAGCCCATCCCCGGCAGACCCTCTTTCTGGGCAAAGGCGTTCATGCGGTCGCAGAATTTGCGCGACCCGCCCGTGGGTGCGGGAATGGCGCGGATCTCGGTGCCGTCCTGTTCGAGCAGCTTGGCAAAGATCGCGAAACCGGACCCGGCGAAATGTTCGGAAACCACCTGCATCTTGATCGGGTTGCGCAGGTCGGGCTTGTCGGTGCCATACCACAGCGCCGCGTCGCGATAGGAAATCTGCGGCCATTCGGTATCGACCCTGGCCCCCTTGCCAAATTCCTCGAACACGCCCTGCAACACCGGCTGGATCGTGTCGAACACGTCCTGTTGGGTGACAAAGGACATTTCCAGATCGAGTTGGTAGAAATCGGTTGGCGAACGGTCGGCGCGCGGGTCTTCGTCGCGGAAACAGGGCGCGATCTGGAAATACTTGTCGAACCCGCTGACCATGATCAGCTGCTTGAATTGCTGCGGTGCCTGCGGCAGCGCATAGAACTTGCCGGGATGCAGCCGGCTGGGCACCAGAAAGTCACGCGCGCCTTCGGGGCTGGATGCGGTGATGATCGGGGTCTGGTATTCGCGGAAGCCCTTGTCCCACATGCGGCGGCGCATGCTGGCCACCACGTCCGAGCGCAGCGTCATGCTCGACTGCATCGCTTCGCGGCGCAGGTCGAGATAGCGATACCGCAGGCGGGTTTCCTCGGGATATTCCTGATCGCCAAACACCATCAGGGGCAGTTCCGCCGCCGCGCCCAGCACTTCGAGCTCGCGCACATAGACTTCGATCTCGCCGGTCGGCAGCTTGGGATTGACCAGATCGGCGGCCCGCGCCTTGACCGCCCCGTCAATGCGGATGCACCATTCGCTGCGCACCTTTTCCAGCTCGGCAAAGGCCGGGCTGTCGCCATCGCACAGGATCTGCGTCACGCCGTAATGGTCGCGCAGGTCGATGAACAGGACCCCGCCATGATCCCGGACCCGATGGACCCAGCCGGACAGGCGGACGGAATCGCCGACATTGGCGGCAGTCAGATCGGCGCAGGTATGGCTGCGATAGGCGTGCATGGGATATGCCTCGTTTTGGCTGGTTTCTGGCGTCGCGCCGGTACACAAGGCTGCGCCGCAAAAGTCAAGCCGTGTTGACCCCGTCAACAGCCGGAAACCGCACCCTGATCAGACCGCGCAGCGCATTTCCCACCCAGATTGCATCCGCCCGCGCCAGATCGGGCAGGCCCAGCACCTGTTCCCGCCAGGCACCACTGGCCAGCAGCCGGGCGCGCAACACCCCCGGCAGCAGCCCGCTGGACAGGGGCGGCGTGACCTGCCGCCCATCGGCAAATCGCAGGAAGAGGTTGGTGATCGTGCCTTCGCAGACCTCGTCCCGCTGATTCAGAAAGATCAGTTCATCCACGCCCCGGGGCAACGCCGCGCGGGCCCGGTCATACAGCTGGCGGTTGGTGGTCTTGTGGGCCAGCCACGGATCATCCGAACGAATCCGCTCGGGCGACACCGCCAGCGTCCAGATGGCCGCATCGGGGGCCAGGTCGGCATGGCTCAGTTCAAACGCGCCATCCCGCCCCAGCGTCAGGCGGCAGCGTTGCGGCCCTTGCGCCGAGACCGTTTGCAGCAAGGCCAGCGCCGCGCCGCGGTCAAACGCGATCCCCAGGGCGCGCGCCGATTCCGCCATCCGGTCCAGATGCGCGCCCGCATCGACAGGCCCCGCGCCCGGTCGCCATGCAAGGGTTTCGATCAGGCGCGTGTCGGTTGGGATATGGCCGAAAACCGGGTTTTCCATAGCGCCTCTTCGTATTCGCTGTCGGCGTCGCTGTCATAGACCACCCCGCCGCCCACATTCAGCCGCGCCTGATCATCCTCGAGCAGAATGGTGCGGATCGCGACGTTGAAGCTGCTGCGCCCGTCCGGCGCGATCCAGCCGATGCCGCCACAATAGATGTCGCGCGGGGCGATTTCGAGTTCGCGGATCACCTCCATCGCGCGGATCTTGGGCGCACCGGTGATCGAGCCGCAGGGAAACAGCGCCCGCAATACCGCCCCCGGCCCCAGCCCCGGCTGCATCTGCGCCGTCACCTGTGACACCATCTGGTGAACGGTCTGATAGGTTTCCACGTGATAGAGCCTGGGGACCCGCACGCTGCCCGGCAGGGTGACACGGGACAGGTCATTGCGCAGCAGATCGACGATCATCAGGTTTTCCGCGCGGTTCTTGACGTCGCCCGCCAAAAACGCCCGCCGGCGCGCATCATCCGCGGCGTCGCGCCCGCGCGGCTGGGTGCCCTTCATCGGCAGCGTCTCGATCAAGCCCGCCGCGTCGATGCGAAAGAACAGCTCGGGCGAACGGCACAGCAGGTCGGGCAATCCCCGCTGCTCGACCAGCGCGCCATGGCCCACCGGTTGCCGTTCCATCAACGCCGCATAGAGCGCCTGAGCGCCGCCCCGTGCCGTGGCCCGCAACGGAAAGGTCAGGTTCGCCTGGTAAATGTCCCCGGCGCGAATCAACGTGTGAACCCGGTCAAAGGCCTGACGATACTGCGCGCGATCCCAATCCGGCCGAAACGCTCCGAACCCGGCGGCACCGGAACCGAGCTCGCCCTGCCCCGGCGCGCCATAGACCCCGATGCAAAGCAGCGGTAGCTGCCGCCCCTCGGGCATCAGCGCGGCCAGTCTTGGCTCAAGCGCATATCCCAGTTCATAGCTGCAATACCCGGCCAGCCAATGCCCCGCCGCCTGCGCGGCATCCAGTTCGGCCAGCGCCGCGTCAACGTCGTCCGCGGAATCCGCGCGGATCAGGCGCAGTGGATCGCGGAACCAGTCACCCGGCCCCCGTGGACCTTGATCAAAACGAATATCCAACTGTGTCACATGCCCCCGACAATCGCGCCCTCATAGCGGCAACACCGATACCCGGCAACCGATGCGGGCAGCCGGTTCGAATTTCTTGCACTTTCGGCCCTTGCACATGCGCGGCCCATCCCTATAACGCAGGACAATTTGGGCACATTGGGGGTGCCCGGGATTCACCAGCCAGAGGGACCGCACCATGCCCAAGAGAACCGACATCCAGTCGATCATGATCATCGGAGCAGGACCCATCGTCATCGGGCAGGCCTGCGAGTTCGACTATTCCGGCGCCCAGGCCTGCAAGGCGCTGCGCGAAGAGGGATACCGGGTCATCCTGGTCAACTCGAACCCGGCGACGATCATGACCGACCCGGAACTGGCCGATGCGACCTATATCGAGCCGATCACCCCCGAAATCGTCGCCAAGATCATCGAAAAGGAACGGCCCGACGCGCTGTTGCCCACCATGGGTGGCCAGACCGGCCTGAACACCAGCCTGGCGCTCGAAGAGATGGGCGTGCTGGACAAGTTCGGGGTCGAGATGATCGGTGCCAAGCGCAAAGCCATCGAAATGGCCGAGGACCGCAAGCTGTTCCGCGAGGCGATGGACCGGCTGGGCATCGAGAACCCCCGCGCCACCATCGTGACCGCGCCGATGGGCGCGAATGGCAAGAAAGACCTGAACGAAGGCGTGCGGCTTGCGCTCGAGGCACTGGAGGGCGTCGGCCTGCCGGCCATCATCCGCCCGGCCTTTACCATGGGCGGCACCGGTGGCGGCGTGGCCTATAACCGCGACGACTATGAACATATCTGCCGCACCGGCATGGATGCCAGCCCGATGGGCCAGATCCTGGTCGACGAATCCCTGCTCGGCTGGAAGGAATACGAGATGGAGGTGGTGCGCGACACTGCCGACAATGCCATCATCGTCTGCTCCATCGAAAACGTCGACCCGATGGGCGTGCACACGGGCGATTCGATCACCGTGGCCCCGGCGCTGACGCTGACCGACAAGGAATACCAGATCATGCGCAATGGCAGCATCGCCGTCCTGCGCGAGATCGGCGTGGAAACCGGCGGCTCGAACGTGCAATGGGCGGTGAACCCGGCGGACGGGCGCATGGTGGTGATCGAGATGAACCCGCGCGTGTCGCGGTCTTCGGCGCTGGCGTCCAAGGCGACCGGCTTTCCGATTGCCAAGATCGCCGCGAAGCTGGCCGTGGGCTATACGCTGGACGAGCTCGACAACGACATCACCAAGGTGACTCCGGCCAGTTTCGAGCCGACCATCGACTATGTCGTGACGAAGATCCCGAAATTCGCCTTTGAAAAATTCCCCGGCTCCAAGCCTGACCTGACCACGGCGATGAAATCCGTGGGCGAGGCGATGGCCATCGGCCGCAGCATCCACGAATCGCTGCAAAAGGCGCTGGCGAGCATGGAGTCCGGCCTCACCGGCTTTGACGAGATCGAGATTCCCGGCGTCACCGTCGGCACCTGGGATATCGTCGAGGACAAGGCCGTCATCATCAAGGCGATCAGCCAGCAAACCCCCGATCGGATGCGCACCATCGCGCAGGCGATGCGCCACGGGATGAGCGATGAGGAAATCCACGCGGTCACGATGTTCGACCCGTGGTTCCTCGCCCGCATCCGCGAGATCATCGAGACCGAGGCCAGGCTGCGCAAATCGGGCCTGCCCACCAACACCGAAGAACTGCGCGCGCTCAAGATGATGGGCTTTACCGATGCGCGCCTGGGTTTCCTGACCGGGCGGGACGAGGCGAATGTACGCCGCGCGCGCCACAATCTTGATGTAACCGCGGTGTTCAAACGCATCGATACCTGCGCTGCCGAGTTCGAGGCGCAGACGCCTTACATGTACTCGACCTATGAAATGCCGATGATGGGCGAAGTCGAATGCGAGGCCCGCCCCACCGACCGCAAGAAAGTGGTGATCCTTGGCGGTGGCCCGAACCGGATCGGACAGGGGATCGAATTCGACTATTGCTGTTGCCATGCCTGTTTCGCGCTGACCGATGTCGGCTATGAAACCATCATGATCAACTGCAACCCGGAAACGGTGTCGACCGATTACGACACGTCGGACCGGCTGTATTTCGAGCCACTGACGCTGGAGCATGTGCTCGAAATCCTGCGGGTCGAGCAGCAGAACGGAACCCTGCACGGCGTCATCGTCCAGTTCGGCGGCCAGACCCCGCTCAAGCTCGCCAATGCGCTGCATGACGAGGGGATTCCGATCCTCGGTACCACCCCTGACGCCATCGACCTGGCCGAAGACCGCGAGCGCTTTCAGCAGCTTGTGCAGGGTCTTGGTCTCAAGCAGCCGAATAACGGCATCGCCAGCACCGACGCGCAGGCGCTTGAAATCGCGGAGCAGATCGGTTTCCCGCTGGTCATTCGCCCGTCCTATGTTCTGGGAGGCCGCGCCATGGAGATCGTGCGCGACCAGGCCCAGCTTGAGCGGTATATCTCGGATGCCGTGGTGGTGTCGGGCGACAGCCCGGTCTTGCTCGACAGCTATCTCTCGGGCGCGGTGGAACTGGATGTCGATGCGATCTGTGACGGCACCGATGTGCATGTCGCGGGCATCATGCAGCATATCGAAGAGGCCGGCGTACACTCGGGTGACAGCGCCTGCTCGCTACCGCCCTATTCGCTTGATCCCGCGATCATCACCGAGGTCAAAGCCCAGACCGCCGCGCTGGCGCGTGCGCTGAACGTGGTCGGGCTGATGAATATCCAGTTCGCGATCAAGGACGGCGACATCTACCTGATCGAGGTCAATCCGCGCGCCAGCCGGACGGTACCCTTTGTCGCCAAGGCCACGGATTCCGCGATTGCCTCGATTGCCGCCCGCGTCATGGCGGGCGAGCCGCTGGCGAATTTCCCGATGCGCGCGCCCTATGACGTCGACGCGGATTACGACACGATCCTGCCGCTGGCCGATCCGATGACGCTGGCCGATCCCGACATGCCGTGGTTCTCGGTCAAGGAAGCGGTGTTGCCCTTTGCCCGTTTCCCCGGCGTCGATACGATCCTGGGTCCGGAAATGCGCTCGACCGGCGAAGTCATGGGCTGGGACCGCGACTTTCCGCGCGCCTTCCTCAAGGCGCAGATGGGGGCCGGGATGGTGCTGCCCGACTCCGGATGCGCGTTCCTGTCGATCAAGGATGATGACAAGACCCCCCAGATTATCGAGGCCGCGCGGATTCTCACCGATCTGGGCTTTACCCTGGTTGCGACGCGCGGCACCCAAAGCTGGCTTGCCGAACAGGGCATCGCTTGCGATCTGGTGAACAAGGTCTACGAAGGCCGCCCCGACATCACCGACATGATGAAGGACGGCGCGGTGCAGCTTGTCATGAACTCCACCGAAGGCGCGCAGGCGGTCGAGGATTCCAAGTCAATCCGCACCATCGCGCTCTATGACAAGATCCCCTATTTCACCACCGCGGCCGGCAGCCACGCCGCCGCGCTGGCCATCAAGGCACAGGCCGAAGGGGGCGTCGGGGTAAAGAGCCTGCAAGGTTGAACGATCCCCTTGAAGCCGGGCGCATGGGGTCTCTCACCCGCCCGGCGACACGGCCCGAAATGTGAAGAAAATCAGGCACTCACATGAAGATTTCAGGGCCCGGACACAGGCGTGCAACTTTCTGTTAACCAATCGGACCATACGGTTGAATTTACCGAAAGACTGCAATAAATCGATTCTACTCCGGTGGGTTTGGAGGATGGCCGAGACCGTTTGCTCCCGCATGATTGGCGGCGCTCAGGCTTGTTTGCGTAAATGTGCGCGGGAAAGAAAGAAGTTGTCATGAATATAGTTAAGAGCAGCATTCTGGCGGCCCTGTCGTCGGCAGCGGTCTTGGTGATCGGCGCGACAACCGGACAGGCAGCAACGATCCAGAGCGTCACCCACGACACCGGCGCAATCGAACGGCCTTATTTCAGCCAGGGCGTCACCATCGGCTCGCGTGCGGACTGGGATACCATCACCTTTGCCTTTGACGTGCAGGGCGGTGCCGGGTTCGAGGCCTTTTCCACAGGTGAGCTCTATATCCTGACCCAGGATTACCTTGGCCGTCCCGAAGACCTCAGCGCGTCGACCGAAGGTTTCCTGGCTGTCAGCAATGGCTTTGAAGATGGGTTCTGGGCGTTTGAAAAACGCGTGACCCTGCTGGCGGACCACACCTATTACTTTGTGATGGGGGAACGGGCCGACGCGTCGGCAATCACCCTGTTCGGCAGCCAGGCTCCGGCGATATCGGCCCTCGGCTTTGGCGCGAGCACCGGCAACGCCTATGCGGTCAACTCGGGCAATGTGGATTTTGTGCTGAACGGTGAAATCGCGACCCCGGCACCGGTGCCGCTGCCCGCCACGGCGTTGATGCTCCTCGCCGGAATCGGCAGCCTTGGCGCGGTCGCGGCACGTCGCCGCCGTAACGCCAGCGCCTGAGACCATCCCCCCCTTCCGAGGCGGCGTTATCCCCCGCCTCGGGACGCGAGCGACCTCATCCGGCGCCGGTCAGGCCCAGCGCCGGGCAGCAGCTTCAGTAGCTGTAATCCGCGTAAATCCGGTCGAGCTCTCCGTTCCAGTCGCCCTCGTAGCGCCCCAGAAGTTCGTCCGCCGGAACCTGGCCACTGTCCAGGCTTTCCTTGAGCGCGTTCAGGAAATGGGTCTCGTCGGGCACCATCCCCCCAGCACCGGGACGCGCCCGTGCCTGCAATCCGGCATCGGCGATCGCGACCACCTCGCGCGCCAGATCATGCATGTGGATGTCGCCCACCCGCGCCTGTAGCCCCTGCTCGCTTGCCGCGACGCGCAGCGCCTGGCGGGTCTCTTCATCCCAGCCCTTGGCCAGGTCCCACGCCGCGTCCAGCGCGCCCTGATCATACATCAGCCCGACCCAGAATGCCGGCAAGGCGCAGAGCCGCCGCCACGGCCCGCCATCCGCACCACGCATCTCGATGAATTTCTTGATCCGCGCCTCGGGGAACAGGGTGGTCAAATGGTCGGCCCAATCGGACAGTTGGGGCTTTTCCCCCGGCAAGGCCGGCAATTCACCGAGCAAAAAGTCGCGGAAGGACTGGCCAAGCGCGTCAATATATTCTCCATCGCGATAGACAAAATACATCGGCACATCGAGCGCGTATTCAACCCAGCGTTCAAAACCGAACCCCTCTTCGAACACGAAGGGCACCATGCCGGTACGATCCGCGTCAAGATCGCGCCACACCCGCGATCGCCAGGATTTGTGGCCGTTCGGCTTGCCATCCAGGAATGGCGAATTGGCAAACAGCGCGGTGGCAACCGGTTGCAGGGCAATCGCCACCCTCAGCTTTTGCACCATGTCCGCCTCGCTGGCGAAATCGAGATTCACCTGCACGGTACAGGTGCGCCGCATCATCGTGCGCCCCATCGTGCCCACCTTTTGCATATAGGCGTCCATCAGCTTGTAACGCCCCTTGGGCATTAGCGGCATCTGTTCATGCGTCCAGACCGGCGCGGCGCCCAACCCGATGAACCCGACGCCGACCTTGTCGGCCACATCCTTGACCTCGCGCAGGTGCTCGTTCACCTCGTCACAGGTTTCATGGATGGTTTCCAGCGGCGCGCCAGAGAGTTCCAGCTGCCCGCCGGGCTCCAGCGACACATTGGCCCCGTCCTTTTCCAGCCCGATCAGGTTGCCACCCTCCTCGACCGGCGACCAGCCATGCACATCGCGCAGCCCTTCGAGCACCGCCCGCACCGAGCGATCGCCCTCGTAGGGGATCGGTTTCAAGGTATCCTTGCAATAGCCGAATTTTTCATGCTCGGTCCCGATGCGCCATTCATCCCTGGGTTTGCACCCGGCTGCCAGATATTCCGCAAGCTGTTCGTGACGTTCGATCTGTCCGCCGCCGGACTGTGGAATTGACATGAGTACGCTCCGAGCCTGTGTCGAGGATTTGGCGGTCAGGAGTGCGGCGAATTCGCCGGGCTGTCAATGCAGCCTTTGGTGTTCCGGGCGCAATGATCCGCGTGACCAGATCACAACCGGGTGTGCGGGTCCATTTTGCAACTCTGCCAGCATCCGTTCGGTCCGGATGCCGGGCAAGGCCGCAAACACATCGAACAGCGCCTCGGTCCCCTCGGCATCCACCGGGATCTGCAAGTCCGGCTGGCCCGGCTGAGACAGCACCCAATGCGCCGGCCTGCCGCCCGGGATCAACGCGATGCTCTTGAGGTCGGCCACCGCAACCGCACCACCGCCCAGAGGGCCGAAATAGGTGATCTGGCCTTCATCCACCTGCACGACCCCCTGCCCGCCGCCTCCGAGGCGAAACCGTGCCTTTTGCAGACCAACAAAGCTCAGCGTCCCACCGGCCAGCGCCAGCGCACCCCCGACCCAGCCCAGCAAACCGCCCGGCCCGAGCACCCACCAGAGACCCAACAGCATCATGGCGGCCCCGGCCGCCGTCTCGCGGTATTGCCAGAGCGCCGCGCGCAATTCCGGGCGGATAAAGCTCACCGCCAGTCTCCAAGCGCCTGCTGCCACAGGGTCATCGCCGCCACGGCGGCGGTATCGGCCCGCAGGATACGCGGCCCGAGGCTGACCACATGGGCCATCGGCAGCGCGGCGAGGCGCTTGCGCTCGCCCTCGGAAAACCCGCCTTCGGGACCGATGAGAATCGCCCAGGGGCCGGCATCCACATTCGCCGGCAGGTTCCGGTTGGCCCCGGCCTCGACCTCGTCACAGAACATCAGCCGCCGCCCGGCAGGCCAATCGGCCAGCACCCGGTCAAGCTTTTGCAGCGAGCCGACCTCGGGCACAAAGGTGCCACCACATTGCTCTGCCGCCTCGACCGCATGGGCCTGCAACCGGTCCTGGCGAATGCGCTCGGCATTGGTGAACTCGGTCTGAACCGGCACGATCCGCGCGGCCCCCATCTCGGCGGCCTTTTCCACGATAAAATCGGTGCGGGCCTTCTTGATCGGCGCAAACAGCAGCCACAGATCGGGCGGCATCATCAATTCGCGGGTCCGTTCCCCGCAGCCCAGCACACCGCCGCGCTTGCCAGCCTCGCGGACCACCGCGCGCCATTCGCCATCTCGGCCATTGAACAGCAACACGGCATCGCCGACGCCCTGGCGCATCACGCCAAACAGGTAATGCGCCTGCTCGCGCGTCAAAGGAACCGATTGCCCCGGCCCCAAGGGGTGCTCTACAAACAGTCTGATTTTCGCGTTCATGAAAGACTACATATGCAAACCAAAGCGCCAGTGCCAGATGGTCAGGTCGCGGATGCGCCCGCCGACAACTGGGTGGACCGGTATGCCCCCGCCGCCACGCGCCCCTATCTGCGGCTGAGCCGCGCCGATCGCCCGATCGGCACCTGGCTGCTGCTGATCCCCTGTTGGTGGGGGCTCGTGCTTGCGATGCTGTCCGACCAGTCGCCACGGTGGGAAGACGCCTGGATCGCGCTTGGTTGTGGTCTGGGGGCGTGGCTGATGCGCGGGGCCGGGTGTACGTGGAATGACATCACCGACCGCAAGTTCGACGCGCAGGTTGCCCGCACCCGGTCGCGACCGATCCCGTCCGGGCAGGTCTCGGTGCGCGGGGCGGCGATCTGGATGGGGCTACAGGCGCTGATCGCCTTTTGCATCCTGCTGACTTTCAACCGGATGGCGATCTCGCTGGGAATATTGTCGCTGTTGCCGGTGGCGATATATCCCTTTGCCAAGCGTTTTACCTGGTGGCCGCAGGTCTTTCTGGGGCTTGCGTTCAACTGGGGCGCGCTGCTTGCCTGGGCGGCGCATACGGGCAAGGTCGAGCTGCCCGCGATCCTGCTTTATGTCGCGGGCATCTGCTGGACCCTGTTCTACGACACCATCTATGCGCATCAGGATACCGAGGATGACGCGCTGATCGGGGTCAAGTCCACCGCGCGTCTGTTGGGAGACAAGACCGCCCATTGGCTGAAATACTTCCTTGTGGGCACGGTGGCGCTGATGGGGGTTGCCGTGGTCGATGCGGCGGTGCCCAACGGCTCGTTGATAGCGCTGATCCTCGCCCTGACCGGCCCATGGGCGATGGGATGGCACATGGCGTGGCAATTGCGCGGCTTTGACTCCGATGATGACAAACGGATGCTGCACCTGTTCCGGCTCAACCGCGACACCGGCCTGATTCCGCTCATCTTCTTTTGCGCCGCGCTGTTCGCTTGATTGAACCTTGGCCTTCGGGGGGCTATGACAACCGGACACCAAGAGAAAGCGACACCCCCCATGCGCCAATCTCCGCTCCTTGTTGCCCTGCTGTCCTTTGCCGTCGGCGGCGCCCTGTGCCTGGTGGCGGCCGGATTCGCGGTGTCCACGGTCGAGGACAGTTCGGAAATCGGCGTGCGGCGGGTGCTGGACCAGGCGGAATATGACTGGGCCGAGGTGCAGGCGGACGGGTTGCAGGTCATCCTCAGCGGCACCTCCCCGACCGAGGCGAAACGCTTTGACGCGATCAGCCGGGTTGGCACCGTGGTCGACGCGGCACGGATCATCAACCGGATGGATGTGCGCCCCACCGCCGCGCTGGAAGCGCCGCAATTCTCGGCCGAGATCCTGCGCAACGACAGCGGTATTTCCATCATCGGGCTGATCCCCGCCGAAACGGACCGCGCCGACCTGATCGAACGGCTGCGCAAGATCGCCGGCGATGTTCCGGTGACCGATCTTCTGGAAACCGCCGCCTATCCGGTGCCGCGCGGCTGGGATGATGCGCTTGAGTATGCCTCAGAGGCGCTCGAACGGCTGCCCCGTTCCAAGCTGTCGGTCGAGCCGGGCCTGGTGCGGATCACCGCCATTTCCGACAGCGCCGAGGCCCGCGAGCGGCTGGAAAACCAACTCACCCGCGCCGCACCTGCCGGTTTGCGCATGTCGATGGACATTGCCGCCCCGCGCCCCGTCATCACCCCCTTTACCCTGCGCTTCCTGATCGACGAAGACGGCGCGCGGTTTGACGCCTGTTCCGCCGAGAGCGAAAAATCACGCAGCCGCATCGTGAACGCCGCCTTCAAGGCGGGGCTGTCGGGCGACGACCGCTGTATCATCGGCATGGGGGTTCCCACGCCGCAATGGGCACGTGCCGGTGAGCTGGTCATCGCGGCATTGGCAGAGCTGGGCATGGGGTCGGTGACGATAGCCGATGCGGACATCACGCTGGTTGCAGCCCAGGGCACCAACCCTGCCATATTCGATCGCATCGTCGGTGAACTCGAAGCCGATCTGCCCGATCTGTTTGCACTGCATGCCGTGCTGCCTGACCCGCCGGGCAGCCAGCCCTCGGGCCCGCCCGAATTTGTCGCCACGCTCAGCCCCGAGGGGCTGGTTCAACTGCGCGGGCGGCTGAGCGACGAAACCCTGCGCCATGCGGTCGACAGCTATGCGCGGGCGCGGTTCGGTTCGGACGGGGTCTATACCGCCACGCGGCTGGTGCCCGATTTGCCGCAAGACTGGCCGATCCGCGTGCTTTCGGGGCTTGAGGCGCTCTCGCTGCTCAGCAACGGCGCGGTCATCGTCACGCCCGACAACCTGGAACTGCGCGGTGTCAGCACACGGGAGGACGCCAGCGCCACCATCTCGGGCCTGTTGTCGGACAAGCTGGGCGAGGCCGAGAGCTATGACATCGAAGTCACCTATCGCCCCCCCCCGCCGCCGGTCGACCTGCCGCCTGATCCGGAAATCTGCGAGGCCGAATTGGTCGAGATTCAGGCCGTGAACAAGATCCAGTTCGAGCCCGGCTCCGCCACCATCGCCGCCGAGTCGCTGGACACGATGAACGATATTGCCGACGTGTTGAAAGCCTGCGGCGAGATTCGCCTGGAAATCCAGGGGCACACCGACAGCCAGGGCCGCGAAAGCATGAACCAGCAGCTCAGCCAGGCGCGCGCCCAATCGGTTCTGAATGAATTGCGGGCACGGCGGGTTCTGACTTCGACCTATGCCGCCGTCGGCTATGGCGAGGCCCAGCCGATAGCCGATAATGGCACCGAGGCCGGCCGCGAAGCCAATCGGCGCATCGAATTCCACCTGATCCGCCCCGAGCCGATCAAGGAACGCCAGACCACGCTCGAAGCGGTGGCCGAACAGGCTGCGGCAGAGAACGCCGCCAGCGAGGACACGGCCGAACCCGACAGCGCAGACGAACAAGGATCAGAAAATGAACAGAACTGAGTTCATCATAGCCACGGCCATCATCCTTTTTGTCGCCTTCGCGGCGGGCTGGTTCGCGAATTGGCTGGTGCATCGCTTTACCCGCGTGAAACAGAGCGATGTCGCCGATCTCGACCGGATGAGCCAGGAGTTGCACGAGGCCGAGGAAACCCGCGATCAGGCGATCACCTACCTGCAACAGCGGGAATCGGAGCTGACCAACCAATTGTCCCAGACCGAAGCCGAACTGAGCGCCGCGATGGAAGGCTTGCGCGATGCCCGCCGCGAAGCCGAGGAACTGCGGGCGCGGATCGGCTGAGCCGCGCCGCTACCAGCGCCCCAACGCGTCTTCGTCCTCGTCGCGGGCAGCCACCCAATCGGCACCGCCGCGGGTGATTTCCTTTTTCCAGAACGGCGCGCGGGATTTCAGGTAATCCATCAGGAATTCCGCCGCTTCGAACGCATCCTTGCGGTGGCGCGACGCGGTGGCGACCATCATGATCTGTTCGCCCGGCAACAGGCGCCCGTGCCGGTGGATCACCAGCACATCGCCCAGCGACCAGCGGTCGCACGCCTGAGTTGCGATCCCGGTCAGCGCCGATTGCGTCATGCCCGGGTAATGTTCGATATCCATCGCCACCAGGTCGCCCCGGTCATTGTCGCGCACCACACCGGTAAAGGTCACGATGGCCCCCATACCGTCACCGCCAAACCCCTGCATCTCGGTGGCGAGATCGAACGGGGCGTCCTGCACGCGCACGCGCATCCCCTAGCCCCCGGTCATCGGTGGAAAGAACGCCACCTCGCGCGCACCGGAGATCGGCGCATCGAAATCGGACAGTTCCTGATCGATAGCCACGCGCAGGGCCGAGAGATCCGCGAATGCCGCCTCATAGCGTTCCTCGCGGCGGCTCAGCTCGGCCACAAGTTCGGCCACGGTGGTCGCGTCGGTCTCGACCTGTTCACGCGGCAGGCCGATGCGTTCGCGCACCCATGCAAAATAGAGCACATCCATCAACGTACCTCCTTGAGAAAGGGCAGCGCCTTGCGCAGGTAATCCATCCCCGTCACCAATGTCAGCGCCGCCGCCAGCCACAACAGCCACAGCCCGGCGCGTTCGGCCCATTCCATCGCCGTCGCCTTCCAGCGCAGCCCGTTGGGGTCCGCGCCACCGCCGGCTAGGGTCTCGGCAACCACCTGCGGATCCAGCCCCGCCAGGGACAGCCCGAGATAATGCTCGAATATGCCTTGCAGGAACAGCACCGCGATGGCGACCATTTGCGTCGTGGTTTTCCACTTGGCGAGATTGGTCACCTTGAGCGTGCCCGCCGTATCACCCAGATATTCGCGCAGTCCCGAAACGAACACCTCGCGAAACAGGATCACGGTCGCCGGCAGCACCAGCCATGGCGACATCGAGGAAAACCCGACAATGACCATCAGGGCAATGATCACCATCGCCTTGTCGGCAATCGGGTCCAGCATCGCGCCGATCTTGGTTTCCTGTTTCCACGCCCGCGCCAGATACCCATCCACCCAGTCGGTGAGCGAGGCGCTGACAAACAGCAACAGCGCGAACCAGTCCGCATAGGGCCGTTGGAAATACAGGAACATGACCGCAAGCCCCGGTGCCGCAAGCAACCGCAGGATGGTCAGGATATTTGGCAGGTTCCACGTCATGAGCGAACCCTACATCGCGGGTATGGAACATAAAAGCGCATGTTCGTTCGATTTGACCGGGCCGGCGGAAATCGCCCGCCCGCGCACCGCGCCCGGCCTAGCCCTTGTCATGAAAGAAATAATAGATCGTTTCCGCCAGGGCGCCGGAAATCCCGTCAACCGCCTTGAGATCGTTCAGATTGGCGCGGCTGACGGCCTTGGCGCTGCCGAAATGCGCCAGCAATGCCCGTTTGCGGGTCGCGCCCACGCCCGGCACCTCGTCC
Source organism: Microbulbifer sp. S227A (assembly GCF_049800935.1). NCBI lineage: Bacteria > Pseudomonadati > Pseudomonadota > Gammaproteobacteria > Cellvibrionales > Microbulbiferaceae > Microbulbifer > Microbulbifer sp. S227A. The sequence continues at coordinate 672,611 of NZ_JBNAFZ010000001.1, forward strand.
AGCGGCGTGGCCCCCACCGCCTTGGCGCGCTTGGCCCTGTGGGTGCCGATGGCAAAGCGGTGCGCCTCGTCGCGCAGCCGCTGCACGAAATACAGAACCGGATCGTTGTGGCGCAGCGCAAAGGGGCGCGCGCCGACACGGTGGAACTCTTCCTTGCCGTGATCGCGGTCAACCCCCTTGGCGACCCCCACCATGGGTATGTCCTCGACCCCGTGGCTGCGCATGATTTCGGCCACCGCGCTCACCTGCCCGGCACCACCGTCGATCAGCAACAGGTCGGGCCACTGCCCCTTCTGGCGATCCGGGTCTTCTTTCAACAACCGCGAGAACCGGCGATGCAACACTTCTTTCATCATGCCGAAATCATCGCCCGGCGTCAGGTCATCGCCCCGGATGTTGAACTTGCGATAGCTGTTCTTCATGAACCCGTCCGGCCCCGCCACGATCATCCCGCCGACCGCGTTGGTCCCCTGGATATGGCTGTTGTCATAGACCTCGATCCGCTGAGGCGGTCCATCAAGGTCAAACGCCTCGGCCAGCCCGCGCAACAGCTTGGCCTGTGTCGCGCTCTCGGACATGCGACGGGCCAGCGACTCGCGGGCATTGCGCAGCGCCCCGGAAATCAGCTCGGCCTTTTCCCCGCGCTGCGGCACCAGGATGTCGACCTTGCGCCCGGCCTTTTCCGACAGCGCCTCGCACATGAGATCGGCGTTTTCGATCCCGTCCGACAGGATCAGCTGCCGGGGCGGCTCCTTGTTGTCATAGAACTGGCCGACAAAGGCCTCCATGACCTCGGCCGCCGACACATCCGCACCAATGCGCGGATAGAAATCCTTGTTGCCCCAGTTCTGGTTGGCGCGGATGAAAAACACCTGCACACAGGCCTGCCCGCCATCCATGTGCAATGCAATGACATCCGCCTCGGCGACGCCGCGGGGGTTGATCCCCTGGGTCGACTGTACCTGAGTCAGTGCGCGGATACGGTCACGCAGCGCCGCCGCGCGTTCGAATTCCATCGCATCCGACGCCGCGGTCATCTGCTCAGCCAGCTCCTCCTGCACCCGCGTCGAGCGCCCTGACAGGAACAGTTCGGCATCGCGCACGCTCTCGCCATAATCGGCCTCCGAGATCAGCCCGACACAGGGCCCCGAGCACCGCTTGATCTGGTAGAGCAGGCAGGGCCGCGTGCGCCCTTCAAAGGTCGCATCCGAACAGTTGCGCAACAGGAACGCCTTTTGCAGCTGGTTCAGCGTGCGATTGACCGCGCCCGCATTGGCAAAGGGGCCGAAATAGGCACCTTTTTCCTTTTTTGCGCCACGGTGTTTCTTGATCTGTGCAAAGGCATGGTCGCGCGCCACGAGGATGTTGGGAAAGCTCTTGTCGTCGCGCAGCAGCACATTGTATTTCGGCTTGAGTTGCTTGATCAGGTTCTGCTCGAGCAACAGCGCCTCGGTTTCCGTGCGGGTCGTCAGGAACATCATGCTGGCGGTTTCGCGGATCATCCGGTCGATCCGCCCGCTATGCGCGGCACTGGGCCGGGAATAGTTCGACACCCGCGCCCTGAGATTGCGCGCCTTGCCGACATAGAGCACCCGGCTCTCGGAATCCAGCATCCGATAGACACCGGGCGAGGTGTCCAGCGTTCTCAGATACCCCTGAATACGCGCATACCCGGTCAGCGCCGGTGTCTCTGGTTGTACGGTGTCGTCAGTCATGAGCTATACCTATGATTCTCTGCATCCGGCTGCAATCTTGACCGGGCTAGATCAACCCTGAACAAATCCACGGATTGTGTGGATAAGTCTGGAGATATCTTTGGGGTACAGGGAAATTTCCCTTAGTTTCGGCTGCTTTCGCTGAAATGACTAATATTTGAGCAGATATTCAAGCCACTGTAATCAAATGAAACTTTTTGCCAAACTACGCAAGTTAATGATATTTAACACAAATTTGTGACAGCCAGGTAACGCCAGCATGACCAGTGCAAAACTTGCATCGCCAATGACGGTTACTCGACGCCCAGTACGTCCGGCGTGCGCCATCCAAGGTGCTGTCCGCCATCGACGCAAAGCAGTTGTCCGGTCACCGCAGGCGCATCCAGAAAGTAGCCGAGCGCCGCCGTGATGTCGCCCGGATTGGCCCCGCGTTCGAGGATCGTTGCCGCCCGCTGCGCCGCGAAATGGACCTCGGACTGGCGTTCGCCCTGCAAGGTCGGGCCGGGGCCGATGGCGTTCACGCGGATCGTCGGGGCCAGTGCCCGCGAAGCCGTCTGGGTCAAGGCCCACAGCCCCATCTTGGCCAGCGTATAGGTCATGAATTCGGGCGTCAGCTTGCGCACCCGTTCGTCGATCATGTTGACGACCAGCCCCGAGGCCACGGGCTCGCCCGCATCATCGGTGGCCGGCGTCATACCTTGTGCGGCCATCGCCTGAATCAGAACAAAGGGGGCCCGCAGGTTGCTGTCCATATGCCGATCCCACCCGACGCGCGTCGCGGTGTGGATATTGTCATACTCAAAGATTGACGCGTTGTTGACAAGGCAGGTCACCGCCCCGCCCAACGCCTCGGCAGCCGCCGGCAGCAACGCATGGGTCTGCTCCTCGTCCAGCAGGTCGGCCCCAAGCGCCACGGCCCTGCGCCCCTTGGCCCGTATCTCGGCGACCACGGCCTCGGCCGCATCCGCCGACCGGGCATAATGCACGGCGACATCGTGACCCCGATCGGCAAGGTACAGGGCCATCGCCCGCCCAAGCCGCTTTCCGGCGCCGGTGACTAGACTGCGTGGCATGGATGTCCTTTCGCGAAAGCGGCCCGTCAGGTCAGGATCGCGATGACATAGATCGCATAGAGCGCGGTCAGCGCGATCCCCCAGAGGCGGGTGATGTTGACGTTGAAAAACACGAAGGGAAACAACAGCAACGACGCGCCCAGCATGACCCAGAGGTCGAAATTCAGGAATTCGGGATCAACCGGGATATCGCCAAAGAAGGTGGCAATGCCGACGATGGCCAGCAGGTTGAACATGTTCGACCCGATGACGTTGCCAAGCGCGACATCCGCCTGTCGCCGCAGCGCCGCCATCACCGTGGTGGCCAGTTCCGGCAGCGACGTGCCGACCGCAACCAGGGTCAGGCCGATCACCGTATCGCTGACCCCATAGGCCTGTGCGATCAGCGATGCGTTCTCGACCAGCAGATGCGCCCCCAGCGGCAGGCCGACAAGGCCCAGCACGAGATACAGGCCGACGCGCCAATAGGGCATGTCGGGATCGGCCTCTTCGATCTCTTCCAGCTGGTCCGGCACACCGCAGGCGCGATGGGCGCGGGCGTCACGCATCATGTCAAACAGCACCACGGCCAGCATCGCCAACAGGATCAGGCCGGTGGCAAGGGTAAAGATGCCAAGAAAGGCAAGCCCGATAAACACCAGCGACGCCAGGATCATCAGGACATAGTTCTTGCGGCTGTCGCATTCGCTGGTGTGCAGCGTGGTCAACAACGCCGGAATACCCAGCACCAGCAGGATATTGGCGGTGTTCGATCCGACCACGTTGCCAAGCGCGATGCCGGGCGCGTTGTCCTTGACCGCGCTGATCGCGATCAGCAGCTCAGGCGCCGACGTGCCAAAGGCCACGATGGTCAGGCTGACGATCAGGGCGGGCACCCCGAGCCGCAGGCTGAGATTGACCGCGCCGCGCACCAGCGCATCCCCTGCCAGCAGGAGAATGACCAGCCCCAGAAGCGACAAGAGCCAGGGCGTCATCCGCGTCCTCCATGTCCACAGGTACAGGGCCCCTTGCCGATCCGAAAGCGGCCACAGGAGGGGCATTTTGCCGATGCGATCCGATCGGCACCCGGCAGCCGCAGCTTACCGAACATGGCGAGCACGCCCATGCCGATCAGGAACAGGAGAACGATCTTGATGATCAAATCAGAGACCAAAACGCGCAAAAGCCGCGCGCTCCTCGATACCGGCCACCGCGTCATCCACCACCTGTGCCCCGAAACGGGACAGGAAGGGGCGACGCATCTCGTGGCGGCGGAATTTCACCTTGTCACCGAAACGGGCCTTCATCTTGGGTTTCAGATGCCCGATGCCGTCAATCAGCCCAAGGTCCGTGGCGCGACGCGCCAGCCAGATTTCACCGGTGAACAGATCCTTGGTGGTGTCGAGCTTCTGCCCCCGCCGGGCTTTGACATGGGCGATGAAATTGTCGTGGATATCCCCGAGGATCACCCGCAGCCGCGCCACGTCTTCCTCGTTTTCCGGACGGAACGGATCCAGCATGGATTTGGACTTGCCAGCGGTATAGACCCGCCGCTCGATCCCCTGCCGCGCGAGAAAGACCTGCGCACCAAAGCCAGCCGAGATCACGCCGATCGACCCCAGGACCGAGCTTTCATCGGCCCAGATTTCATCCGCCGCCGCCGCCAGCCAATAGCCGCCGGATGCGGCGACATCCTCGACAAAGGCAACGACCGGCACCTTGGTTTCCTCGGACAGCCGCCGGATGCGCGCCCCGATCAACGAAGATTGCACCGGCGAACCACCGGGCGAATTGATCTCGAGCGCCACCATGTCGGGCTTGCCACGACGGAACGCCCTTTCCAGGATCGGAGCCAGCGCGTGATCGTTGAGCGACCGGCGACCAGCCATGCCGATGGCACCGTGCAAGCGGACCACCGAAACGAGGGGCGGCTTTTTCAGAAAAGGAATGCGAAGGTTCATGCAGCCGATGTAGAGCGCCACCCGCCGACAAACAAGATGCCTGTCCGAACAGAACCGCACCGCACCGCCAATTCACGCGACGTCGGGCAAATTTGCCACGTCATCCCGCCGTCATAATCGCCTGGGTTGAGCGGTCAACTGCGAATGCGCCAGCCGGTTTTGAAGATCCACCAGATCAGCCCGAGACACAGCAGGGTAAAGCCCGAAATCGCCAGCAGGCTCAGCGCCACGGGCACATCCGCGGTGCCAAAGAACGACCAGCGGAACCCTGAAATCAGGTAGACCACCGGGTTGAACAGGGTGATCGTCTGCCACACCGGCGGCAGCATCGAGATCGAATAGAACGACCCGCCCAGAAAAATCAGCGGCGTCACGATCAGCAGCGGCACCAGTTGCAATTGCTCGAAATTTCCCGCCCAGATGCCGATGATGAACCCCATCAGCGCAAAGCTGACGCAAGTCAGGAGCAGGAACAGCACCATCGCCAGCGGATGCTGGATCGACAGGTCCACGAAAAACGACGCGGTCAACAGGATCACCACCCCGATGAACAACGCCTTGGTCGCCGCCGCCCCGACAAAGCCCAGCACGATTTCAATAAAATTGACCGGTGCGGAGAGCAGCTCATAGATCGTGCCGGTGAACTTGGGAAAAAAGATGCCAAACGCCGCGTTCGAGATACCTTGGGTGATGACCGACAACATGACCAGCCCCGGCACGATGAACGCGCCATAGCTGACCCCTTCGACCTCCTGGATCCGGCTGCCGATGGCGGCACCAAAGACCACGAAATACAGTGACGTGGACAATACCGGCGACAGGAAGCTCTGCATCAACGTGCGAAAGAAACGCATCATTTCAAAGCGGTATATGGCTCCGACGGCTGACAGGTTCATGAGGCGTCTCCCTTGACCAAATCGACAAAGATCTCTTCGAGGCTGCTCTGCCGGGTCTGCACATCGCGCAGCGACAGCCCCGCTTCGGCGATCCCGTTCAGCAACCCGGTGATGCCGGTACGCGGCCCGTTGATGTCATAGCTGTAGATCAGCGCGTCGCCGGTCTCGCCCAGTTCCAGGTCGAAATCCGCAAGCGGAACCGGGATGCTGTCGATCCGCTCGTTCAACTGAACCTCGAGCTGTTTGCGGCCCATCCGCGCCATCAGCGCGCCTTTTTCCTCGACCAACAGCAATTCGCCGCGCGTGATCACCCCGATCCGGTCGGCGATCGCCTCGGCCTCTTCGATGTAATGCGTCGTCAGGATGATCGTGACCCCGTCCGCCTTGAGGTCAGCAACCGTGTCCCACATGTCCTTGCGCAGTTCCACGTCGACCCCGGCGGTGGGTTCATCCAGGAACAGCACGCGCGGCTCGTGGCTCAGCGCCTTGGCGATCAGGACCCGGCGTTTCATCCCGCCCGACAGGGTGGTGATCTGGTTGTCCTTCTTGTCCCACAGGCTCAGCGTGCGCAGCACTTTTTCAAGATGCGCATCGTCGCGCGGCTTGCCGAACAGCCCACGGGAGAACCGCACCGAGTTCATCACCGTTTCAAACGGTTGCAGGTTGACCTCTTGCGGCACCAGCCCGATCAACGACCGTGCGCCGCGGAATTCGGTGACGATGTCATAGCCGCCCACGGTCACCGACCCGGCGCTTGGCGTGGTGATGCCGCAGACCGTCGAGATCAAGGTTGTCTTGCCCGCCCCATTGGGACCGAGCAGCGCGAGGATCTCGCCCTGTTCGATGTCAAGGCTGACCCCCTTGAGCGCCTGGAACCCGCCGTCATAGGTCTTTTGCAGGTCGCGAATGGACAGGATTGTCGACATGGTCTCTCTGCTTTCATGTGCCCTGAAAGCGCGCAGACTAACCGCAGGGTCAAACCGGTGCCAGAGCCGGAATGCACAATGCCCTGCGCGCCAGTGCAGAGCGCCGCGCAGGCAATCCGGTGCCGGTTTGCCAGATCGTGGACAGTGTATGTTGACTCCGATCCAGAAGCCGCAAATACACCGGATCGTTCATGCGATGGATCAACACGGATCCGCGTGATGGATTTTGCGGTTGCGGCCAAACCAAAATATTATACCCTCGAACACAATTAAGTACGATCGGACGTTCTTTCCCATGAGCCTTTTTCATGACCGCATTGCCAGCGCCATCGACGCCTCCAAGAAATACGGTGGCAATCGCGCGCAATTGTCCCGCGCCCTGGACATGAGTCCGAACTATGTGTCGACCATGCTCAGCACCAAGGCCTCGCCAAGTTTCGACATCTCCGTCAAGCTGGCGCGCGAGCTGGAAGTCTCGCTGGCCTATCTCGCCGGGAGCACCTCGCAGCCGTTTGACGTGACCGACCTAGGCAATGACGGGCCGATCACCGAACAGGCGATGAAGTTCTTTGACCAGATCGCCGGAAGCCTGCGGGAAGCCGCCAGCATGCGCGGACAGGAGCCGACGGTTGATGACATGATGCAGCGCTGGTTCAAATATGGCCGGCAGCTGAGCGGATTTGACAAGATCATGGAGTGGTTCGACCTTTACCGGGCACCGGGGGACCGCTCGAACCGGATCGAAGTCCTGCGCATGGGAACCAACAGCCTGTCGGCCCGCACCCTGGGTGTTGCCGACAGGAAATCGCTGCAATACGCGCTGGACGAAGTGCGCGACAGCGACCTGCAAAAGCGCCTGTTATGCGCCTATCGCCGAGCCGCCGAAGGCCAACCGGTTCTCAGCGAAGAAGCGTTGAACGTGCTGGCCCCCGGTCATGCCGAGCAAATCCGGCTCGATTATATCCGGCTGTTGCTGCCGGTGGCTTCGGACACCGACGGAGACGTGATCATCAGCTATTCAAAGCCGCTCCGGTGACCGGATAAACGCCTCGGCCATATAGGCCAGGTCACGCCGGCTGGTCATGACACAATACTCGGTATTCTCGCGCGGAGACGGTGGATCGACCCAGAACTGGGCATCGGGGATGTAGCGGTTGAACCCATAGTGATACCCCCCGCCCCGGCGCACATCGTCTTCGCGCAGAAAGGCATAGGTCCAGTCCGGGTTCCATTTCAGCGCGGTGATCATATGCCCGATCAGGACAAAGCGGCGCACCGTCTTGAGCGACCGCCCCGCCGCGCGCGAAAAATGCAGATCGCCGAAATAGGCCAGCCGCCCCTTGAGTTCGCGCTCAAGCGGCGGGGCGACCTGTGTGACCATCTCGACCTCACCGTTGCCATATTGCCGGCGCATGGTGCGCCGCCAGTATTCGGTGATGCTGCCATCGCCCAGATCATCCAGCCGCGCCCCCGCGAGCGCGACGGTCTCACCATCCTTTTCAAGCCGCAGCCAGAAACAGTTCTCGCCGGTGAAATCGTTGAAAAACGGCGACATCTTGGGCGTCAGATAGGGTTTTCCAATGGATTCGATAATCTTGGGCACCCGGTCGAAATCCTGTTCGACGAGCACAACCAAGCCATCGCGCAGCAGCTTTTCCCGGCAGATCGCGATCAACTCTGCCTTTTCGTATTCTCCCATATACCCCTCGTCTCGTCGGATCAGTCCTTGCGGTTTTAGGGCTCTTTTATCTGCGGCCCATACTTGCAATCGGGCCGCCTTGGGACTTCCCGGAGATAAACCCTTATGGGTCAGATATGTGTGCCCTTGGGTTCGCCTGTTCTGGCGACCCGCTCTCCGGCCCTGTGCGACACGTTGCCTTGCGTTATCCCATTCACAACCACAGGAGCAACAAGACAACTGGTTAACATTGCGCTGATTTCGGTCAAAGCAGCAGATATGCCACGGCCCGCGTGATGCGCTGCCCGTTGTCTGGACATGGCATCGCCAGCGGTCCGGGCCGGTTGCCCGCGCCGTGCGACCGGCCCGAGCAGAGGTTCAGGACAATCGCCCCTGCATCCGTTGACCCAGCCTGCGAACCAGCTCTTGCTCGGCGATATCGCTGTTGATCGCCAGCCGGCGCAGGCCAAAATGCACGTGGGCAATTTGTTGATAATACTCGGTATAGACATAGTTGGTGGTCGCCCCCGCCACCGCGCCCAGGACCGGTACGGTCTGCGCCGCCAGTTTCTGGCCAAGCACGGTGGCCAGCCTGGGTGCCACCGCCGCGATCAGCTTGTGCATCGCACCCCCCGTGAGGGTGAGGCGCAGCGACACAAAGCCAAGGTCGGCCCCGTCATCCGCCGCGAGCGGTCCGGCGGCGGCAAAGACCCGGATACAGTCGAACTGCACATTCTCGGCACTTGGGTCAAACCCGTGCTCGGCCGCAACCCCCTGGATCGCGCGCAGCAATACCGTCGTGGTTGCAGGCAATTCGACCAACGCCGAGGGCAGGCCGCCAAATCCACCGGCGGCCCCCATGGCCGTGGTCATCGCCGTATTGACCCAGGCCTTTTGGTCAGGCACCGCCATGCGCGAGCTCTGGGCCGCCTGCATCGCCAGCGTCAGCGCCCGCTGCGTGGCATCGCCAAGATTGTTGCGCACCGGGGCGGGCAGGCGATCAAGCAGCGACTCGGCCTTGCCGCCCAGCAGGTTGAGCATCCGCACCCCGATGCCGCTGGCGGCGCGATAGGTCTCGGCCAGACGGTCCAGTTCGGCATCGACATCCACGGGTTCGACGATTTCAATATCTGCCATCTCCACTCCTCTGCGGGCGTGTTCACAAGATCGGCACTCGTCTTGGGGTTTTCAATGTCAGCCCTCGCTCCAGCGCGTGACTTCACCTCGCACCCCGTCCCATGCCCCGTCCCGGATCGCCTGCCCCAGCACCCGGTCGGGGTTGGTCGGCGGCGGCATGATGACATCGCTCAGCAGTTCAAAGCCAAAGCGCGAGTAATACGGGTAATCGCCCACCAGCATCACCCGGTCCCAGCCATTTGCCGACGCGGCGGCAAGCGAGTCGCGGATCAGGACACCGCCCAGCCCCTCGCCCTGGTGGGTGGGGTGTACCGCCACCGGCCCGAGCAGCAGAACCGCCGCGCCACCGACCCGCACCGGCCAGTACCGGATGGCACCGGCGAGGATCCCCGCCTCGTCGCGGGCAACCAGCGACAACCCGGCAACCGGCGGAATGTCATCTCGCAATCGGTAGGACGACAGCGCCTCGCGTCCGGGTGCAAAGCAGAGATCATACAGCGCCTCGACTTCCCACCAATCCTGCCCGGTTTCCGGTTTCAGCTCAATCACGCGATCATCCCAACGGCGGTATGTGGTGGCATTCGCCCTAACACGCCGCTAGGTCTGGGGCAAACACTCGGAGTTGCCCCATGTTCTATCGCCCCCAGGACGGCCACGGTCTGCCGCACAACCCGTTCAACGCCATCGTTACGCCGCGCCCAATCGGCTGGATATCCAGCCGCGCGCCGGACGGCACCAACAACCTCGCGCCCTATTCGTTTTTCAACGCTGTGGCCTATGTCCCGCCGCAGGTGATGTTCTCGTCCACCAGCAGCAAACCGGATCAGGATGGCACCAAGGACAGCGTCGCCAACATCGCCGCGACCGGTGTGTTCTGTGTCAATATCGTCGAATTCGCCATGCGCGATGCGATGAACGTCACCTCGGGAAGCGTTGGCAAAGAGGTGGATGAATTCGAGACCGCGGGCCTGACCTCCATCGAGTGCGAAACTATTCCATGCGCCCGCGTCGCGGGCGCGCCGGCATCGCTGGAATGCAAGCTGACCCAGATTGTCGACCTGCCGGGGCAATCCAACCGCCTTGTTCTGGGCGAGGTTGTCGGCGTCCACATGCGCGACGATTGCATCCGCGATGGCCGCTTCGACATCACGACATTCAAACCGCTGACCCGCCTGGGATACCGTGACTATAGCCAGGTGAGCGAGCTGTTCGAACTGAAACGCCCCGACGACTGAGCCCAAATCGGACCGGTATTCCCGGACGATGGCGATGCCCGGCGCTCGGGTCGAACAAAAAATGCCGCCCCCGCCTGGGGGCAGCATCGTATCAATTGCCGGCATTCGCGACCCTGCGGTGATCAGTGACCGCCCAGGATCCCGGTGCGTACGGAATAATCGACCGCCAGTTCGTAATCGGGATCATCGTCGCTATCGACAATCAGATGCCCCGCCTTGGTCAACAGCCTGTGGCAGTCGCGGCTCAGGTGGCGCAGCTTGATCTCCTTGCCGGCAGCGGCGTATTTCGCGGCAATCGCCTCGATGGCCTGAAGCGCCGATTGATCGACCACGCGGCTCTCGGCAAAGTCGATGATCACGTTTTTCGGGTCTTCCGCGACGGTGAACAGCTCGATGAACCCATCGGACGAGCCAAAGAACAGCGGCCCCTTGATCTCGTAGACCTTGGCACCCTGCTCGGTGACCGAGTCGCGCGTCACCGCGTGAATGCGGCGGGCGTTGTTCCAGGCATAAGCAAGGGCGCTGACGATCACCCCGACGACAACCGCCACGGCGAGGTCTTCCATCACGGTCACAACCGTTACCAGCAGGATCACGAACGCATCGGTCAATGGCACCTTGCGCAGGATGGTCAGGCTGTTCCAGGCAAAGGTTCCGATCACCACCATGAACATGACCCCGACCAGCGCGGCCAGCGGGATCAATTCGATCACCGGCGCCGCGAACAGGATGAACACCAGCAGGAACAGCGCCGCCGAAATGCCCGCGATCCGCGTACGCCCACCGGATTTCACGTTGATCATCGACTGGCCGATCATCGCACAGCCGCCCATGCCGCCGAAGAAACCGGTGACCGTGTTGGCTACGCCCTGTGCGATACATTCCTGCGACGCGCCGCCCCGCTTGCCGGTGATTTCCCCGACGAGGTTCAGGGTCAGCAGACTTTCGATAAGGCCGATCGCGGCAAGGATGACCGCATAAGGCAGAATGATTTCAAGGGTTTCAAGGTTCAGCGGCACCATCGGAATGTGGAACGGCGGCAGCCCGCCCTGGATTGATGCCAGATCGCCGACGCGCGGCACATCCAGCCCCATCGCGATCACCAGCGCCGCGACAACGCCGATTCCGGCCAGCGGCGCAGGCACGATACGGGTGACGCGCGGCACGATCCAGATGATCGCCATGGTCAGCGCCACGAGGCCCAGCATCATGTAAAGCTGCATCCCGCTCAGCCACTCGCCGCCCGACACTCCGTGACCGGTGTTTACCATGCTGCCCGGCACCTTGAACTGACCCATCTGCGCCAGAAAAATCACGATGGCCAGCCCGTTCACAAAGCCGAGCATCACCGGATGCGGCACGAGACGGATGAACTTGCCCCATTGCATGACCCCGGCAAATATCTGCAACAGCCCCATCAGGACCACGGTTGCAAAGAGGTATTCCACGCCGTGCTGCGCGACCAGCGCCACCATGACAACCGCAAGCGCCCCGGTCGCACCCGAGATCATGCCCGGCCGCCCACCGATCAGCGCCGTGATCAGCCCCACCAGGAACGCGGCATACAGCCCGACCAGCGGGTGAACCCCGGCGACAAAGGCAAAGGCCACGGCCTCGGGCACCAGTGCCAGCGCCACCGTCAAGCCCGACAGCAATTCGATGCGCAGGCGCGAGGGCGTCAGCCGTTCATCCGGCATCCATCTGAGGTCGGGCATGGCAATTCGGCTGGCGAATGCCGCCAAAGGGGCTTTGCGGGTCATCGGGGGTCCTGTCTCTATCGGGTCGTCAAGACGTTTCGGGGATGCGCCCAAACGCCTTCAATTTGTTTTGCATCCGGATCGGTTACGTGACGCCACAAAGGCGTGCCCGACATTTCGGCGAACAGCCCCACGGCAGAAAACATGCCTATTACACGCATCTTGCCCAAATAGCCATGCCATTGCCGGGGTGCCTGCCATGCACCCGGCGCATGGCGGGCGGGGCGGTTCAGCCCGCGAGCCTGTCTCTCAGCACCCGGCGCAGGATCTTGCCCGCGGCGGATTTCGGGATTTCGCTGACGATTTCCATCCGTTGAACCTGTTTATAGGGCGACAGGCGCCCCGCAAGGAAACCCTGCACGGTGCCAAGCGTCACCGTCGCATCCGCAACGGGAACCACAAATGCCATCGGCACCTCGCCCGCTTCGGCATCCGGCGCACCAACCACCGCAACGTCGGCAATCTCGGGATGGCTCAGCAATTCGGCCTCAAGTTCGGCCGGTGCCACCTGAAAGCCCTTGAACTTGATCAGTTCTTTCAGACGGTCGGTGATATAAAGATACCCGTCCGTGTCGAAATGGCCGATGTCGCCGGTATGCAACCACCCGTCTTGGTCCAGCGCCGCGGCCGTCGCCTCGGGATTGTTCAGATAGCCCTTCATGACCTGCGGCCCGCGCACCCACAATTCGCCCGATTGACCCGGCTCCAGATCCGCGCCGGTCTCGGTACTGACAATCCGGCATTCCGTGTTGGGTGCCGTCACGCCGGACGCCCCGGTGCGAGCCTGCCCGGGCGGCGTGAGATGGCTGACCGGGCTGAGTTCGGTCATGCCATAGCCCTGCGCCGCGACACAGTTCAGCCGCTTGCCCACCAATGCCGTCACCTCGCCCCCCAGCGGCGCGGCACCGGAATTGATGTATTCGACGGCCGACAGATCGTATTTGTCGACAATCGGATGTTTGGCCAGCGCAATGGCAATCGGTGGCACGATCCACATGCGCCGCGTGCGGTGTTTCGCGCACAGTTCGAGGAATTGCTCCAGATCGAACCGGGGCATCGTCACCAGGCCCGCTCCCGCTGCCAGATGCATGTTGATCAGCACCTGCATCCCGTAGATGTGAAAGAACGGCAGGAACGCGACCGAGAATTCCGCGCCCTCGATATCGGACACATGCAGGGTCTGATCGACATTCATCACCATCGAACGATGGGTCAGCATCACCCCCTTGGGCAACCCGGTTGTTCCCGAGGAATAGGGCAGCGCCAGCACATGCTCATCCAGATCAACTGGCGTCTGGACGTCCTGCGGCGGCCCCATCAACTCGCTCAGCGGGCGGGCATCCGGGGCCTCTCCGATCACGTAGATTTCGCTGACTTCGGTATCCCGGATGGCCGCGCGGGCGGTGTCGAGAAAGGGCGCGACCGTGATCAGGATCAACGCCCGGGCATTGCTCAGCTGGTGGCGGACCTCTTGCGCGGTATAGGTCGGGTTGATCGTGGTGATCGTGCCCCCGGCCCATGCAACCCCATGAAACACCACGCAATATTCTGGCAGGTTCGGCGCCATCAGCGCAACGCAGGCTCCCGCGCCCAGCCCCCTCGCGTTCAATCCCCCCGCCAGCGACTTGACGCCGCCGACAAACCGGCCAACCGTCACCTCGCGCCCGGTCGGCCCGTCGATCAGGATCACCCGGTCAGGATCATCGCCCAGCCCCTCGAACACCCGCTCGGTGATGCTCAGATCGCGGACCGAGACATCCGGAAAACGGCTCTTGATGATGGCCATGCGTACCCCTCCCAGATTGCCCGAGCCCGACACCCCGGGTCTGGCCTTCACGTTAGCGGCGGCAGGCGCGCGCTGGCAAGGGATCTGCACCTCAGCCGGAGATGTCGGGCAGCACGGCAGTCACTTCGATCTCGATGCGGTATTTCGGATCGATCAGCCCGCATTCGATCATCGTGGCGGCCGGCGGGTGTGCCCCAAATGTCTCGGACAGGATCGGCCAGCAGGGTTCGAATTCCGCGCGGTCCGGCAACATGTAGGTCACGCGCACCACATCGGCCAGGGTCGCCCCGGCCTCGTGCAGCGCGTTGGCGATGATCGCAAGCGCCGAGCGGCATTGGCTGACGACATCGTCGCCCTGCCCCACGGTGCCTGCCACATGCACAAAGCCGCCGGCAACGACGGCACGGCAATATCCCACCCGGCGCTCGAACTCGCCGCCGGAGGGAATACGTCGTATGGTCATGTGCCTAGCCCGCTGTGGCGGCAGGTTCCTTTTCCGCATCCGCATGGATCATCAGCGGAGCCGCTTCGGAACGCGCGGATTCCTCGTTGACGACAACCTTGGTCACGCTGTCCAGCCCCGGCAATTCGAACATCGTGTCCAGCAGGATGTCTTCGAGGATCGAGCGCAAGCCCCGCGCGCCGGTCTTGCGTTCGATGGCGCGCTTGGCAATCGCCATCAGGGCATCATCGGTGAACTGAAGTTCGGTATCCTCAAGCTCGAACAGGCGCTGATACTGTTTCACCAGCGCGTTCTTGGGCTTGGTCAGGATCGTGACCAGGGCATCCTGATCCAGGTCCTCCAGCGTCGCCAGAACCGGCAAACGTCCGACAAATTCCGGGATCAGGCCGAATTTCAACAGGTCCTCGGGCTCGAGATCGGTAAAGATCTCGCCGATGCCACGCTCGTCCTCGTCACGCACATCCGCGCCAAAGCCCATCGCGCTGCCCTTGCCGCGCTGTGCGATGATCTTGTCGAGGCCGGCAAAGGCACCGCCACAGATGAACAGGATATTGGTGGTGTCCACTTGCAGGAATTCCTGCTGCGGATGCTTGCGCCCGCCCTGCGGCGGAACGCTGGCCACGGTGCCTTCCATCAGCTTGAGCAACGCCTGCTGCACCCCCTCGCCCGACACGTCGCGGGTGATCGAGGGATTCTCGGACTTGCGGGTGATCTTGTCGACCTCGTCGATATAGACGATTCCACGCTGCGCGCGTTCGACATTATACTCGCTGGACTGCAACAGCTTGAGGATGATGTTCTCGACATCTTCGCCCACGTAACCGGCCTCGGTCAGGGTGGTGGCGTCGGCCATGGTGAACGGCACGTCGAGAATCCGCGCCAGGGTCTGCGCCAGCAGCGTCTTGCCGCAGCCGGTCGGCCCGATCAGCAGGATGTTGGACTTGGCCAGTTCGATATCGCTGCCAGCCTTTTGCGCGTGGTTCAGGCGCTTGTAGTGATTGTGCACCGCCACCGACAAAACGCGCTTGGCCATCGCCTGACCGATCACGTAATCGTCGAGCACCTCGCAGATGTCCTTGGGCGTCGGCACGCCATCCGTGGCCTTGAGCCCGGAGGCCTTGGTCTCTTCGCGGATGATGTCCATGCACAGTTCGACGCATTCATCACAGATGAAGACGGTCGGGCCCGCGATCAGCTTACGCACCTCATGCTGGCTCTTGCCGCAAAAGCTGCAATAAAGCGTATTCTTGCTGTCGCCGTTTGAGTTCGTTGCCATGATCAACCTTTCCGGCTTCGATTTTCAACGTCGCCCCGTCTTTGACAGGGCATATTCACCCACCTCGCGGCAGCTTAGGACAGCGCAAAGGGCATCACAATCGTAAATCGTGCCCTTGTCGCCCCGTCGGGGGCGGCGCCGTCCCGTTGCCCGAAACTCAGGCTTCCTTGTCTTCGCCCTTGTCGCGGCTGGCCACGATCTCGTCGATATGGCCCCATTCCTTCGCCTCTTCGGGCGACATGAAATTGTCGCGATCAAGCGCCTTTTCAACGGCCTTCTTGGTCTGGCCGGTATGCTTGACATAGATGTCATACAGCCGGTCCTTGAGCTTCTGCGTCTCGGCCGCGTGAATCATGATGTCGCTGGCCTGACCCTGGTAGCCACCGCTGGGCTGGTGCACCATGATCCGGCTGTTGGGCAGGCTGAACCGCATGCCCGGCTCGCCCCCGGCCAGCAGGACCGACCCCATCGATGCCGCCTGGCCGATGCAGAGCGTGCTGACCTTGGGTTTGATGTATTGCATCGTATCATAGATCGACAGCCCCGAGGTCACAACGCCGCCGGGCGAGTTGATATAGAGGCTGATTTCCTTGGACGGGTTTTCCGCCTCGAGATGCAGCAGCTGGGCCACGACAAGATGGCTCATGCCATCGTGTATCGGGCCGTTGATGAAGATGATCCGCTCCTTGAGCAGGCGCGAAAAGATGTCATAGGCCCGCTCGCCGCGGCTCGTCTGCTCCACGACCATCGGGACAAGGGTATTCATGTAGGTTTCTGTGGGATCAAACATCTGTGCCTGCCTGCTGCGTTGGATGATCGGGAGGATACCCGACAATGTGTTTGCAGAGTCTTAGTATCGCCATCCGGGGGCTGCAAGGGCAGCCGCCCAATTTGCAGACCGCTCTTGCCGTCCGGTCAAGCGCCGCCGCTCAGATCAGCCGCCAAAAGAACGTGATGCACAAGCCCGTGAACACCACCGGAAAGACAATGCGCGACAACACGTCGATCCGATGCGCCGTGCCCTTGCGCCCCTGCGTGGCAAGGTATCCGGTGGCCAGGCATTGCAGCAACGCCGCAAACACGAACACCGTCGCCACCGCGATATAGCGATCCAGCAGCGTGAAATAGCCAAGCCGCGGTAACAGGTTCGTGGTCGCAAAGATAAAGGCGATCATGGTCAGGACCGCGGTGGCGGACAGACCCAGCTGGGTACCGAATTCCCGCGCGTCGATCCAGAACACCATCCACGACATGATGACGATCAGGGCAATCGGCAGCATGATCTTGTGCACGTAATACCCGCTATACCGCTTGAGCGTAAGGACCATGTCATAGGTGGCATGGGTCTTGCCCGTCGTTTCAAGCGTCTGCGCGCCCACCACCGTTGCATAGTCCAGAACCTGCCAGTCGGAAATGTTCAGAACCGGCGCGATCCCGGAATATTCCGGGTCCGCGACCAGGCTGACCTTGGGCTTGGTCCAGTTCAGCGGAAAGAACCGCAGCGAGATGTCCTGTACGTCAAAGGGAAATGTCCGCAACGAATGATAGCTTGAAAACGTGCCGGCCCCGCGTTGCAGATAGGTAACCTGTCCCCCCTCTTCGACGCTGACGGTTTGCGGCCAGCGCATGAATATCCGCCCGGAATTGCGCAGAAACAGCATGGGATACCAGATATCGGCGAGCGCCAGACGACAGCCCTCCCAATCCGCCAATCGCGGATCGGTCCAGCGCATGCGCAGCGCAATATCCAGCGTTATGGTCTGCTCCACATCGTCGATCCCCCTGAGATCGACCACGTAGGTGCCAACCGTGACCTCGGTGGGGCCATCGGCGGGGCCCGGGCGCACATCCGTCCGGATATTCGGGGGCGCACAGGTGTCCTGCGCCGCGACAGCGGATGCCAGGCCGGACAACAGCAATGCGGTCAACACCATCATCAGGCGGGTCAGGGCGGGCTGGCGCATTGGTGCTCCTCGGGGTAAATGGCCGCTATCTTGTTGTTCCCGAACCATCATTCCCAGATTGCGCGGAATATCCACAGAAATCTCGGCCACTCTGGCGCGCGGCTAGCGCCCGATCCGGCCCAAGCGCGCCGCCCCCACCCGCGCCACCGCCGCCACCACCGCGAGGCACAGCGCCGTCTTGGACACGAGGCCCATCGTCCCCTCGACCAGCATCGCATGCACCACGCTGCACCCTGCGGCGATCAGAACGGCACTGACATGCCCCGACCGCCAAAACGCCGGTCGCATCCGGCGGCGCAGCACGGCAAACAGCGCGGCGGCAAACACCGCCCACATCGCGATCACGCCCCAGTCGGAAAACGGGGTGGGCGACACAAGCAGCAGGGCATCGACGACATCGGGCGGGCTGGTCATCCAGAGCATGGCGACATGGGCCACCACCGCACCAACAAGACCGAACCCGGCCAACCGGTGCCACAGCCGCGCGCGCCTGCCATCCACCCCTGGCAGGAATCGTCCGATCAGAAGCGGCTGAACCAGCAGCAGAACCATCGCCAGAACCCCGGCAAACCCGGCGGCGATGTAAACCGGCTGGCGCCACGCGAGCAGCGGGCTCTGCGCAGCCACGATCATCGGCACGGCAACAATGGCGGCAAAGGCAGACCAGATCGCAACCGCACGCACAGGCGGCATCGCGCTCAGGCGGGCCCCAGGACGAAATCGGCGCTCAGCGTTCTGTCCCTGGCGCTTTTGAGCACCGGCCGCAGAAAGACGGTCGCGAAATCGCCGCTGTCATAGGCTAGATGCCCGTGCGGCTGACCAAAAGCCGGAACGATCTGGGGCATCTCCAGCCGAAACACACCATCGGCATCGGTCAGAGTTGCGCCATGGCTCTGCGGATCACGTTCGTGTCCTTCGGTCGTATGCGCCCAGATCTGGATCCGCTGGCCGGCCAGCGGCGCACCATCATCCGCGCGGCGCACCGTCCCGGTCATCCAGAACCCGCCACCGCCGATGCGCTCCACGATCGGCGCACCGGGCAGATAGTTGTTGGCCCCCCCGCGCATCGAGCGGGTCGGAGCAAGCCCCCGGGCCCGCGCCGGCACGGAAAACCCCGCCACCAGAACAGAAGCGGCGGCGACAAGAATGGTGCGCCGGGTCGGTAAGGCCCCTGTCATGCTGGTCGTCCTCCGCGTCAGTCCAAAGCCAGATCATTTCGCCGGGCAGATGACCCGCCTGATACCAGAATCAGCGCCCGCGCCCCAAGCCTAACAGCTTTCAACCCCGCCGCGAATGGCGGCCACGGCTTCGTGATGGTCAGCGACGCGCCCCCGGACATTGCCGCAAATCGTTATCGGCCGGGTGGTGCGGGCGGTGGGACTCGAACCCACACGGGCATAGGCCCTTCAGATTTTAAGTCTGATATGTCTACCATTCCATCACGCCCGCACGCCGCCTTTGTTACTGCAAGGGATCGGGCACCTCAACGACCCTTGCGCGGGAATATGCGGGTTGCGCTCAGATATCTTCGCCCGGCGGGGCCAACGGGCCGCCCGGCCCCGCGAGCCCGCGTTCGGGCAGCCAGGGATTGAGTGCCAGCGCCCGCGCCATGTCGCGCCGCGCCTCGTCCAGCCGCCGCAGCCCCATCAGCGTCAGCGCCCGCCCCGACAGCGCGGCGATATGGTCGGGGGACAGCTCAAGCGCACGGTCCAGATCGGTGAGCGCCGCAGGGAAATCCTGCCGCAGATAACTCACAAACGCCCTTTGATTATAGCCCTCGGCAAAATGCGGACAATAGGCCACCAACCGATCAAAGGCTTGGTATGCCGCGAGGAAATCATAGGCGGCGCGGCGCTCCATCCCTCGATCCAGCAGATCCTGCGCCGGCTCGTCCGGGGCATCGGCCCAGTATTCCCACATGCGGTTCGAGATCTGGCGCGCTTCGGTCTCTGACCCGGCAGACTGGATCTGCGCCACCAGCCCCGCGAGCGCCACCGAGTGATCCGGTGCCGGGGGGCATCCATCGGCGCGCGCGACGGTCGTCGCGAGGACGGCCAGTATGGTCAACAGGGCACGCATGTCACCATGCTGCCGACTGTCACGCGCGGGTCAAGTCACATTTCCGAGTGGCGCCAGCGATGCGTCCTCCTTGACCGCCTGCATGGCCACATAGGTCGAAGTGCCCGCGACATGGGGCAAGGTCGAGATCTTTTCCGCCAGAACGATGCGATACTCGGTCATCGACCGGGTGCGGATTTTCATCAGGTAGTCGAACTTTCCCGCGATCAGGTGGGCCTGTTCGATCTCGCCGATCCTGGCCACCGCCGCGTTGAACGCCGCCAGCGCCGTCTCGCGGGTGTCATGCAGGCGCACTTCGACAAAGGCCACGTGGTCCAGCCCCAACCGGATGGGATCGATCAGGGCACGGTAACCGGTGATGACCCCGTCGCTCTCAAGCCGCCGCAGGCGGGTCTGGGTCGGTGATTTGCTGAGCCCGATTCGACGGGCGAGGTCGGCGATGCTCAGGCGGCCCTCTTCGGACAGCACCTCGAGAATCTTGCGGTCATACCCGTCAAGGCCCGGCCAGTCGTTTTGCATTGCCAAATACCTCATCTTCGGACGATCCGCCCGGAGTTTTCCCCATTTCGGGCGATCTACCCGGATTTTACCCAGTATATTGCCCTGACAACCCGGAGGCCAGACATGAACGCAACCCAATCTCTTCGTTACCGCATCGATGCGGAAAAATTCGCGGATGAATCCGCGGTCGTCGCCCGTCTTATCAAGGAGGCCGGGTTGACCGATGCGGACCGCAGCGCAATTTGCGCGGCCGGTGCCGATCTCGTACGCAACATCCGCGCCAGCACCGCACCGGGGCTGATGGAGGTGTTTCTCGCCGAGTACGGCCTGTCCACCGACGAAGGGATTGCCCTGATGTGCCTGGCCGAGGCGCTGCTGCGCGTGCCCGATGCCGACACGATCGACGCGCTGATCGAGGACAAGATCGCACCCAGCGACTGGGGCAAGCATCTGGGTCATTCCTCGTCATCGCTGGTCAATGCCTCGACCTGGGCGCTGATGCTGACCGGCAAGGTGCTCGACAATGACCGTCCAAGCCCGGTACGCGCCCTGCGCGGTGCCGTGAAACGCCTGGGCGAGCCGGTGATCCGCACCGCCACAACCCGCGCCATGAAAGAGATGGGCCGCCAGTTCGTTCTGGGCGAAACCATCGACGCGGCGATGAAACGCGCCGCCGGGATGGAGGCCAAGGGCTATACCTACAGCTATGACATGCTGGGCGAAGCCGCCCGCACCGAGGCCGATGCCGCCCGCTATCACCTAAGCTATTCGCGTGCGATCTCGGCGATTGCCGCGGCCTGCAATTCCGATGACATCCGCGAAAACCCGGGCATCTCGGTCAAGCTCTCGGCCCTGCATCCGCGGTACGAGGTGGCACAAGAGGCCCGCGTCATGTCCGATCTCGTGCCGCGCCTGCGCTCGCTGGCATTGCTGGCGAAATCCGCCGGCATGGGGCTGAATGTCGATGCCGAAGAGGCCAACCGCCTTGCCCTGTCGCTCGACGTGATCGACCTCGTGCTCAGCGAACCGGCGCTCGCCGGGTGGGACGGGTTCGGCGTGGTTGTGCAGGCCTATGGCCCGCGCGCCGGGGCGGTGCTCGACACGCTCTATGACATGGCCAACCGCCATGACCGCCGCATCATGGTGCGTCTTGTCAAAGGGGCCTATTGGGATACCGAGGTCAAGCGCGCACAGGTGGATGGGATGGATGCCTTCCCGGTCTTTACCCGCAAGCCGATCACCGATGTGTCCTATATCGCCAATGCGCGCAAACTGCTGAACATGACCGACCGGATCTATCCGCAATTCGCCACGCATAACGCGCATACCGTAGCCTCGATCCTGCACATGGCAACCGACAACAGCGCCTTTGAATTCCAGCGCCTGCATGGAATGGGCGAAACCCTGCACCAGATCGTCAAATCCCAGAACACCACCCGCTGCCGCATCTATGCACCGGTGGGCGCGCATCGCGACCTGCTGGCCTATCTGGTGCGTCGCCTGCTGGAAAACGGTGCCAACAGCTCCTTCGTGAACCAGATCGTCGATGAAAACGTCGCCCCCGAAACCGTGGCCGCCGATCCGTTCGAACAGATCACGAGCGATGTGCCCCCCTTGCAGACCGGCATCGATCTCTACCAGCCCGAGCGCCCGAACTCGCGCGGGTTCGACCTGACCCATGCACCAACGCTGGCGATGATCGACGAGGCACGCGACAGCTTCAGAACCCAGAGCTGGACATCCGGCCCCCTGATCGCCGGCGTCGCCGCCCCCGATGCGGTACAGCCGGTCATCAACCCGGCCAACGGCACGCAAACGGGCACCGTCGCCCCGACCAGCACCGCCGATATCGAGACCGCCCTTGCCGCCGCGCATCCCTGGAGCGCCCCCGCAGCAGACCGCGCCGCGATCCTCAATGCCGCCGCCGATCTCTACGAGGCCAATTACGGCGAGATCTTTGCCCTGCTCGCCCGCGAAGCAGGCAAGACCATGCTCGACGGCGTCGCCGAACTGCGCGAAGCGGTGGATTTCCTGCGCTACTATGCCGCCAATATCCCCGATTCCGCGCCAGCCGGCACCTTTACCTGCATCAGCCCGTGGAATTTCCCGCTGGCGATTTTTACCGGCCAGATCGCGGCGGCGCTGGCAACCGGCAATGCCGTGCTTGCCAAGCCGGCGGAGCAGACACCGCTGATCGCGCATTTCGCCGTTTCGCTGCTGCACCGTGCCGGCGTGCCGGTCTCGGCGCTGCAACTGCTGCCCGGTGGTGGCCTGGTTGGCGCGGCACTCACCTCGGACCCGCGTGTCGATGGCGTGGCCTTTACCGGCTCGACCGCAACCGCGTTGAAAATCCGTGCGGCGATGGCCGACAACCTCGCCCCCGGCGCGCCGCTGATCGCGGAAACCGGCGGCCTGAACGCCATGATCGTCGACAGCACCGCGCTCGCCGAACAGGCCGTTCAATCGATTGTCGAAAGCGCCTTTCAATCCGCCGGCCAACGGTGTTCCGCCCTGCGCTGCCTCTATGTGCAGGAAGACGTGGCCGATGACCTGCTGACCATGCTCAAGGGGGCAATGGACGCCCTGTCGCTGGGCGATCCCTGGCTGCTGTCGACCGACTCGGGGCCGGTCATCGACGAGCTGGCCTTCAAGGGCATCAGCGCCCATATCGACGCCGCGCGCAACGAAGGCCGCGTGATCAAGGAACTGCGCCCGCCCGCAGGTGGCACCTTTGTCGCGCCGACCATGATCTCGATCAACGGCATTGGCGATCTGGAACGCGAGATCTTTGGCCCTGTCCTGCATGTCGTGCGGTTCCGCTCAGGTGATCTGGACAAGGTGATCGCCGATATCAACGCCACCGGCTACGGCCTGACCTTTGGCCTGCACACCCGGATCGACGACCGCGTGCAACATGTCACCGACGCCATCCACGCGGGCAACATCTATGTCAACCGCAACCAGATCGGCGCGATTGTCGGCAGCCAGCCCTTTGGCGGCGAGGGCCTGTCGGGCACCGGCCCAAAGGCAGGCGGACCGAACTACATGCCCCGGTTCTGCACCCCGGACCGGCAACAGGCCGGCTCGGACTGGACGCAACCGGCAGGCAAGTTCGCCGCCCCGGTCAACGGACTGGCACAGCCTGCCGCACGCCTCCTGCCCGGCCCCACCGGCGAGTCCAACCGGCTCAGCATGATGCCGCGCGACCCTCTGCTCTGCATGGGTCCGGGTGCCGAGGCAACCGACGCCCAGGTCCGCGCGGTGCAGGAACTCGGCGGCCAGGCAATCCGCTGTGACGGCCATGTCGATCCCGCCACGCTGACCGGCCAAACCGGGCTCGGCGGCGTGCTGTGGTGGGGCGACGCCGACACCGCGCGCGCCATCGAACAGGCGTTGGCCCGCCGCGACGGCGCGATCATTCCGCTGATCCCTGGCAAACCCGACATCGCCCGGGTCATGGGCGAGCGGCATGTCTGCGTCGACACCACCGCCGCCGGCGGCAATGCGGCCCTGCTGGGCGGCAACGCCTGAAACCCCGACCTGCCGGCCCCCAGCTGACCGGCAGGTCCCCCAACGCCTCTTGACCCCGGCACCATAGCGCACGGCGGCGGGGTCAATCCGCCACTTGACCCCGCCCCGCTTTCAGACCAGCGTCTCGGCATGTTCCCGATCCGCGATCACAACCCGTCCGGGCGAACGCCCTATGTCGTCTACGCCCTCATGGCGGCCAACATCCTGATCTTCCTGGGCTATGCGCGCATCCTGAACGACGACCCCGCGCTCTATGCGCTGTTCGGCGACTGGGCGATGATCCCCGCGGATATCAGCAGCGGCAAGAACTACCACACCCTGTTCAGTTCGATGTTCCTGCACGCGGGCTGGATGCACCTGATCGGCAACATGCTGTTCCTCTGGATCTTCGGCGACAATCTCGAGGACGAGTTGGGGCACTTGAAATTCCTCGCCTTCTACCTTGCCTGCGGCCTCGGCGCGGGCCTTGCGCATGTGGCGGCCGCGCCCATGTCCAACGTCCTGACCGTCGGCGCATCCGGCGCGATCGCCGGTGTCATGGGCGGC
Organism: Microbulbifer sp. S227A; assembly: GCF_049800935.1. Classification (NCBI taxonomy): domain Bacteria; kingdom Pseudomonadati; phylum Pseudomonadota; class Gammaproteobacteria; order Cellvibrionales; family Microbulbiferaceae; genus Microbulbifer; species Microbulbifer sp. S227A. The sequence goes on from NZ_JBNAFZ010000001.1 coordinate 697,114, forward strand.
TACCTGCTGCTCTTCCCGCGTGCGCGGATCGACGTGCTGATCATCCTGATCATCTTTTTCCGCATCTTCGCGATCCCGGCCTGGATTGTCCTGGCCGCCTGGTTCGGCTTCCAGTTCATCGGCGGGCTCGGAGCCGACCCGCAGGCTGGCGGCGTCGCCTACTGGGCGCATGCCGGCGGCTTCGTGATCGGGTTGGTCCTGATCGTGCCTCTCTGGCTGCGCCTTGGCGGACCCGGCTTCTGGCAGCGGACCCACGGCCAGCCTCCCCACCCCGAAACGCGGTATCGCCTGGCCGAAAGCCGAATCCCGAAAATCCGTCGGAAATAGCGCCACGGCCGGGCCCTGCGCCCGCCCCTTTCATCTTTGCGAAAAATACTCCCGCCGGAGGCTCCCGCCGCCAGCCACGAGCCTAACCGCGAATGACTTTCGCGAAACTGTCGAAAATCGCCTCGTTGGCGCAGATCACCGCCCCGTCGTCAAGGATATGCCCCTGAGGGTCCAACGACTGGATCAGGCCGCCGGCCTCGCGCAGGATAACGATGCCCGCCGCCATGTCCCAGGCATTCAACCGCCGCTCCCAGAACCCGTCATAGCGGCCCGCCGCCACATAGGCCATGTCCAGCGACGCGGCGCCCCAGCGACGCACCCCGGCACAGCCAGGCAACATCCGCGCCAGGTCCTGAAGCGTCTCCGGCAAATCGGAACGGCCCCCAAAGGGCAGTCCGGTGGAAAAGATGCTCTCGATCATCCGGTGCCGTCCCGAGACCCGCAACCGCGTGTCGTTCATCCAGGCACCCGCACCCTTTTCGGCAATGAACATCTCGTCCTTGGCGGCGTCGAAAATCACCCCGGCGACGATATCGCCCTTGTGCTCAAGCGCGATGGACACCGCCCAATGGGGCAGGCCATGCAGAAAATTCGTGGTCCCGTCCAGCGGATCGACGATCCAGCGCCGCGTCGGGTCCTTGCCGTCGATGGCACCGCCCTCTTCGGCCAGCCACCCATAGGTCGGTCGCGCACCCAGCAGCTCTTCCTTGATGATCGCTTCCGCCGCCAGATCGGCCTTGGAGACAAAATCGCCCGCGCCCTTCATCGACACCTGAAGGTTCTCGACCTCGCGAAAATCCTTGACCAGGGACCGGCCCGCCTTGCGCGCGGCCTTGATCATCACGTTGAGATTTGCACTGCCTACCATGTCACGACGCTCCTGTCCGGGTCAAGCCGCGCGTATACGCTGCGCGCGCCGACTTGCCAAGCGATCTCTGGCGGGTGTGACGCTGCGACCGCCCCCTTGTCAAACCCGGCCCGGGGCGGCACCGTGCAGCCAAACCGCAAAAAGGACCCCCCCATGACCGACAAGATGCATCACGTCGCATTGGCCAGCCGCCCCACCGGCGCGCCGACAGCCGAAAACTTCAGCTTTGAAGCCAGGCCAATGCCGGTGCCCGGCGAGGACGAGGTCCTCATCAGGGTTCACTACATTTCACTCGATCCCTATATGCGCGGGCGCATGGATGACGCCAAATCCTATGCGGCCCCGGTGCCGATCGGCGGCACCATGGAAGCTGGTGGCGTCGGCGAGGTCATTGCCTCCAACAGCCCCGCCTTCAAACCCGGCGATTTTGCCTTTGGCATGATGGGCTGGGCCACCCACGCGGTGCAACCTGCCAAGATGCTGCGCAAGCTCGATCCGGCACAGGGGCCGATCACCGCGGCGCTCGGGGTGCTGGGCATGCCGGGCTTTACCGGCTGGCACGGGCTGACCGAATACGGACGGCCCCAGCAGGGCGAAACGCTGGTTGTTGCGGCGGCCACCGGGCCGGTCGGGTCGATGGTCGGGCAGGTCGCGAAATCCATGGGCCTGCGCACGGTTGGAATCGCCGGCGGTACCGACAAGTGCAAGCTGGCCACCGACACGTTCGGCTTTGACGCCTGTCTCGACCACCGTACCTATGAGACCGCGGCAGACATGCGCGCGGCGCTGACCGACGCCTGCCCGGACGGGATCGACATCTATTTCGAGAATGTCGGCGGCAAGGTGCTCGAGGCGGTGCTGCCCCTGATGAACAATCACGGGCGAATTCCGATCTGCGGCATGATCGCCTGGTACAATGCCGGCGGCCTTGGCGCGGGGGCCGCGGATCAGGGGCTGTCCGGCCCGGCGATCTGGCGCAACATTCTTGTCAAGTTCCTGTCCGTCAACGGCTTTATCATCTCCAACCACTGGGATCGCTACCCCACCTTCCTCGCCGAGGTCGGCCCCAGGGTTGCCGCCGGTGAAATCGCCTTTCTCGAGGACATCGCCGAGGGGCTTGAAAACGCGCCCGAGGCTTTCATGGGCCTCTTGCAGGGCAAGAATATCGGCAAGCAGATCGTCAAGATCGCCTGAGCCCGGCCTCCAATGACACGCACCCGGCCCGCCGCACCCGGTGGGCCGGGTTTTCAGAGCGCCGCCCTCAGGCACGACACCACCTGGCCCGCGATCTTTTCATGCGCCCGCGGCCCCAGCGACATTTCCGCAATTGGGGCCTGCAACGGGCCAAAGAACATGCCGTCAAGATCACTCGCGCGACCGGCGGGCGTGACGGCGATCTCGATCACGCCGCCGGAATGACCGGCCAGTTCATCCAGCATCGAACCGGTGATCATCAGGGGATCCCCCCCCAGCATCGACCCCGGGTCCGGCGGCGCATGGCGCAGCCACAGCAACCGTGTCTGTGATCCCAGCCGGTCCAGCAGCAACCGCATCCGCGCCAGCCATGCCCTCTGGATTTCCTGCCGCACGGCGCGAAACCGGTTGGCGGACCGGTCGTGAAGGCTGCTCAGCATGTGCTTGTTGAAATGGAACTCGGTAAAATCCACTTCGGGATAGATCGCGCGCAGCGTGGCAGAGGCCGACAGGAACCGGTCATTGCGGCGCGGATGCACCCGGTAAAGCGCATTCGACATGTTCTGTGCTCCGCTGACCTGCACCACCGCCATCCGTGCCCCGGCGGCAATCTCGATCACGTCCGGATCGTTCAGCAGGGCATCAACCCCCGCATTGGCGCAGCCCAGGTTGACGCAGGTCATGCCGATCTCGGCCTCGGCCAGGGCCACGAAAGGATGCGTGACAAAGCTGCCATATGTGTCGCTGCTGCCCAGAAAGGCGATGTAAGGGTCTCGCAGCGATCTGCGAGGTCCCCGGACCAGCAACCGCGACGTTCCGTATCGACACGGGATGTCGGCAAGCGCACGCGCGCCTGATACCTCATAGCTCATAATACCCACCAATTTTCTATTCACCCGAGTCCCGTTCTCGGGCGAATAAGTTGCGATTCCGCTAACCTGCAAATTTGACGCAAACTGAATTGACCGCAGCCCCTTGTCCCTGACCATCGGGCACCGATATGGTCGGGCGATATCAGGCGGAAGGCAGGCATATGACAATCAGGTCAATCGGCGTAATCGGGGCGGGGCAGATGGGCAACGGCATTGCCCATGTGATGGCATTGGCCGGCTATGACGTGGTACTGACCGATGTCAGCCAAGACGCGCTGGACGCCGCGATTGCCGGGATCGACGGCAATATGGGCCGGCAGGTCGGACGCGGCAAGATTGCCGAAGCCGACATGCAGGCGGCGATGAAACGCATCGAAACCACGCTGGCGCTGCCGGATGTCGGGGCGACGGACCTGGTTATCGAGGCCGCGACCGAGCGGGAAAGCGTCAAGCAGGCGATTTTCGAGGATCTGCAACCGCATCTGAAACCGGAAACCATCCTGACCTCGAACACCTCGTCGATCTCGATCACCCGCCTGGCCAGCCGCACCGACCGGCCCGAACGGTTCATGGGGTTCCATTTCATGAACCCGGTGCCGGTGATGCAGCTTGTGGAACTGATCCGTGGTATTGCCACCGATCAACCCACCTACGAGGCCTGCCTTGGTGTTGTCGAGCGGCTTGGCAAAACCGCCGCCAGCGCCGAGGATTTCCCCGGTTTCATCGTCAACCGCATCCTGATGCCGATGATCAACGAGGCGGTCTATACGCTGTATGAGGGCGTCGGGAACGTCAAATCCATCGACGAGTCGATGAAGCTGGGCGCCAATCACCCGATGGGGCCGCTGGAGCTGGCGGATTTCATCGGGCTGGACACCTGTCTTGCGATCATGAACGTGCTGCATGACGGGCTGGCCGATACCAAGTACCGCCCCTGCCCGCTGCTGACCAAATATGTCGAAGCCGGCTGGTTGGGCCGCAAGGCCCAGCGTGGTTTCTATGACTATCGCGGCGAGGTGCCGGTGCCGACCCGGTGACGGGCGTCAGGCCGCGTCATGATGCCCCCTCAGCGGGCAATGTCGTGATGCCCGCTCAACGGGCAATGTCATGATGCCCCCCTCAGCGGGCAATGCCGCGCAGGTGGCCGACCGCATGTGACGCGCGGTCAGCGCTTGCCGAGATCGAGCGTGTGCTGGCGCAGCCAGGCCATGAAGCCGCGCGGGTCCTTTTCCAGCAGTTCCATGTCCTTGTCGCTGATCGGTTCGCCGACCACCGGGGCCTGTGGCTTGTTGCAGGAGCGCACGATCTCGTGCAGCAGCAGCCCCTGGCGCAGTACCGGTGAAATCTGGCAGGCAATCTGATACGCCCGCGAGTTGCGACCGGGAAAGAACAACGGCACCACCCTGGCCCCCGAACGGCGGATCATCTTGGCGGTGAACACGTTCCACTCGCGCTCGATCGCATCGCCGAACCAACTGTCCGAGGACATCACCACGCCTGACGGGAACAGGGCCACGACACCGCCATTCTTGAGATGGTCCATCGCGGCGGCGCGCATCTCGACCATCTTTTTCTGGGCGTCCGGATCATGCGGGAACGGCACCGGGATCATGAACGAGGTCGCGGCCTCGTCCAGCCCGGTCAGGACGGTCCGCGTGAGAATGCGGTAATCCTGCCGCACCCGCCCGATCAGGTCGGCAAAGATCATGCCGTCAACCATCCCGTGCGGGTGGTTCGCGACAACGACGACCGGGCCTTCCTTGGGGATATTGGCCAGCTGCTCTTGCGGGGTCTGAAGGTCGATCCCCATGACGTTCAGCGCCCCGCGCCAGAATTTCTGACCGCGGTACTTTTCGTTGGATTTCTCGAATGTGCTGACCATGCGCAAGATGGTGATCTTGCCGGTGAACCACTCGATCGCCTTGATCGCGAAAGACGTCCAGGGATCATCAAAGGAATTGGCATAGGTCAGCGTGCGGCGATCATACACCTCGCCCTGGGACGGTTCCGCCTCGGGGAGCGCGGTATTGCGCGTTTCATGTGTGGAGTCCGCCAATTCGCTTATCCCGTTTCCTGTCCGTCGGGCGGCGTCAGAACCCCTCGCCAAACTTGTCTGCAACCAGTGTTTCCAACGCATCCGCAAGTGCCTCAGCATCGGGACCGCTGGTCTGAACGTCAATAGTCTTTCCCTTGGACGCTGCCAACATCAAAAGACCCATGATACTGTCGCCCGAAGCCGACAGACCGTCGCAAGAGACCTCTGCACGTGCGTCAAAGCCCTCGACCACCTCAACCAGCTTGGCCGAGGCGCGGGCATGCAGCCCCTTTTCGTTGACGATCTTGAATTTTCGGTCAGTCATCTTGGTATGGGGCTTTCACTCGGTGCTTATATTCTTGGCGTAGATATACTTCTTGCCCGCGTCGATAGCGATGCGGACGGCATCCGCAACCGGTTCATCGCGATGTTTCGCCAATTGGACCAAAAGTGGCAAATTGATGCCGAACACGATGCGGCGGTTATCGGGCCGCACCGCCTTGAGGGCGAGATTGCAGGGCGAGCCGCCATGCAGGTCGACAACCACGACGACGCCATCGCCGGTATCGACATCATTGGCGGCGTCGCAGATTTCCTGCTCGACCGCCCCCCGGTCATGAGCGGCCTCGATCCCGATGGCGCGGATACCGGCAGGCTTGCCGATGATATGTTCGGTCGCGGCAAGAAACTCGCTTGCCAGCCCCCCATGCGCCACGATCACAATTCCGATCAACTCGGCCTCTCGCTCCTGTTGCGACGTTAGCGTTCGCGGTGCCTAATTGACACCTGCTGTCCGTCATCCGCAAGGGCTTTGGCCAAGGTTTCCGCAAGGAAAACCGACCGGTGTTGTCCTCCGGTACATCCAAAGGCGATCGAAAGGTGCGATTTGCCCTCGTCCTCATAAGCCGGGAGCAGCAGGCGCGTGAGGTCAAGCACCCGCTCAAAGAACGGCGCAAACCGGGCATCGGCGCGAATGTGATCGCCGACTTCGCGGTCGCGGCCATCCAGGGCGCGCAGCGCCTTGTTCCAGTAGGGGTTCGACAGAAATCGGCAATCGAACACCATATCGACCCCGCGCGGCACCCCGCGCTTGTAGGAAAACGACTGGACCGAAACCGCCAGCCGGTGGCTGCCCGCCGCCGCAAACCAGCGTTCGATCTCGGCGCGCAGCTGGTGGACATTGAACTCGGACGTATCGACCAGGATATCCGCGAGTTCACGAATGGGGGCCATCAGGTCGAGATCGCGTTCGATGCCGATTTCCGGGCTTTCCGCCGGGGCCAGCGGATGCCGGCGCCGGGTCTCGGAAAAGCGGCGCAGCAGAACATCCCGATCGCAATCAAGGTAAAGTACGGTAAGAACCGCATCCGCCTGCCCGCCCAGCTGATCGATCAGTTCGAGCAGCGCCGCAGTGGAAAAATCGCGATTGCGGGTGTCCACCCCAAGCGCCAGCGGCCGGTCCGGCGCGGGCCCTTCGAGGAGCCGGGGCAACAGGTGCAGCGGCAGGTTGTCGATGGATTCAAAACCCAGGTCCTCGAGCACGTGGATCGCGGTGGACCGGCCCGCCCCCGAGGGGCCAGTCACTAGGACAACAGATGTCGGAGGGGTTTTAACGGTGTCAGTCATGGGCCGTATCGTCCCGATCTCAGGTATTGCATCAAGGCCGGCGCGAAATGCGGGCCATCAACCCGGCGCAGCAGCGTGACGGAATGTCCGAGAAGTTCAATCGTCCGGGCCACGGGCAATCGTTCGGTTTCCGTCTCGTTCATATCCACCACCATCGCGACCGTCACCGGGTCGGCCGCGTCGCAGGTCAATATGCCAACGCCGCGCGCCTCGATCAGCCCGCGTATGGTGTCGGGTGCCGAGGCCGTGACCCTATCGCCGGCCCTGTTTATCAGGACACGGTCATCGGCAACCAAAATGGCCCCAAAGGCGATCATCGACAAGGCGAGGGACGATTTGCCGCTGCCGGACGCCCCGGTGATCAGGCATCCCCGCCCGGCCACGGCGACACTGCTGGCATGCAGGATGCGGGTTCGGTCGGGCATCGCGTCAGACCGGCAGGCCCACGACAAAGCGCGCACCCAGCGGGGCCGAGGTGATGTCGGCTTCGGTCGGGCGGATGTTCTCGGCCCAGATCACCCCGCCATGGGCCTCGACGATCTGTTTGGAGATCGCCAGCCCAAGGCCGGAATTGTTGCCGAAATGCTCTTGCGGGCGTTGCGAATAGAACCGTTTGAACACCTTGGTAAGCGAGTCATCGGGAATGCCCGGCCCGGTATCCTCGACCACCACCAGCACGCGGTTTTCCCGTTTGCGTGCCCAGACCCGGATCGCATCGCCATCCTCGCAAAAGGAAATGGCGTTAGTGATGAGGTTGACAAAGACCTGCGCCAGCCGCGCTTCCAGCCCCTGGATCAGAACCGGCTCCTCCGGCAGGTCGGTGATATAGTCGATATTCTTGCCCTTGGCGTCCTCGCCCAGGAACTGGTTCAGGTTCTCCATCAGCTTGACCAGATCAAAGGTCTCTTCGTCTTCCTTGACCAGTTCAGCATCCAGCCGCGAGGCATTGGAAATGTCGCTCACCAACCGGTCGAGCCGGCGCACGTCATGCTCGATAACTCCCAACAGCTTTTCCCGCTGATCCTCGCGCGTGACCATGCGCAGCGTACCGACCGCGGATTGCAGGCTGGCCAGCGGGTTCTTGATTTCATGCGCCACGTCGGCAGCGAACTGTTCGTTGCCCTCGATCCGGTTATAGAGCGCGCCCACCATGCCCCGCAGCGCGCGCGACAGGCGGCCGATCTCGTCCGGGCGGCCGCTCAGGTCGGGAATGCGGATCCGCCCCAGCTTGCTGTTGCGGGCATTGCGATCCCGGCCCAGCTCGGCGGCTTCGGCCAGTTCCGCCAGCGGATTGGCGATGGTCGAGGCCAGCACCAGGCTCAGCCCGACCGACACCAGCGTCGCAACCACGAACATCTGCAACACCCGCTCGCGCTCGCCCCGCACCAGCGCGTCGATCTCGCCCGAGGGGCTGGCCATGCCGACCGTGCCGACCACGCTTTCGCCCCGCATGATCGGGGTGATCGCCGAAATCACCGTCGCGCCGAACAGGTCCTGACCGGAATCCACACGGGTCTGCCCATCCTCGGTTTTCGGGATCATGCCGCGCAGCTGACCCTCGACCGAGCCGCGAATCTCTTCGTCCTTGTCGCTGGCAAACGGGCCGTTCACCAGCTTCCACAGCGCGGTCAGCCCGTCGCTGATATAGGTCGGCCCGGTATCCTTGGGCGCCAACGCGGTCAGCGCGGCGCTCTGGTTGACTCCCTCGGTGCGCCCGACAAGGACCTGCTCATCGTCAAAGACATAAACCTCGATCCCGTTGCGCAGGCTCAGGTCGTCCAGAATGGTCTTGACCCGCTCGCGTTCGGCAGCCAGCGAGACCGGCCCGGTTTCGGGCAATTGCGCCTCGAACACGTTGGCCACCAACTCTGCGTCGCCAACCAGCGCCCCGGCCCGCTGCAACACCAGATTGTCGCGCGTTCCGTTGAGATACAGAATACCAGCCACGAGGATGTTCAGCGCGATCAGGTTGAACATCACGATCTTGCGAGTCAGCGGCGAACTGCGCAGCGATAGAACTCCCCGTCCCGTTCGCCGCGCGCGCACGCCGTCCTCGCCCACGGCACCGTCGGGCGAGACCCAGTCATCGCCCAGCACGACATCGCCGCTGCGTCGTCTCATGTTGGAAGAGTCGGTCTTGCGCACGAGCGTCCTTTCCGCACGGCCCAGGCGGGACGCCTATTCCTCGTTATAGCGATAGCCGATGCCATACAGCGTCTCGATGGCGGCGAAATCGCTGTCGGCTGTCCGCATTTTCTTGCGCAGCCGCTTGATATGGCTGTCGATGGTCCGGTCGTCGACATAGACCTGGTCGTCATAGGCCACGTCCATGAGCTGATCCCGGCTCTTGACGAAACCCGGACGCTGCGCCAGCGCCTGCAGCAAGAGGAATTCCGTTACCGTCAGCGATACGTCCTTGCCCTTCCAGCTGACCGAGTGGCGCAGCGGATCCATGCTCAGGTTGCCCCGCTCCATCACCTTGGTCTCGGGGCCGGTGCCATCCGTGTCGCGGTCAACCGCCTCCTGCCGACGCAGCAGGGACCGGATCCGTTCAACCAGAAGCCGCTGGGAAAACGGCTTCTTGACGTAATCATCCGCCCCCATCCGCAATCCGAGAACCTCGTCGATCTCGTCATCCTTGGAAGTCAGAAAGATCACCGGCATCTGGGTCTTCTGGCGAATCCGCTGCAACAGTTCCATGCCGTCCATGCGCGGCATCTTGATGTCCAGCACCGCGAGATCGGGCATCTTCTTGTTGAAGGCCTCAAGCGCGGCCAGACCGTCATTATAGGTCTCCACGTCGAACCCTTCTGCCTCGAGCGTCATCGAAACCGACGTCAGGATATTCCTGTCGTCATCCACCAATGCGATCTTTGACATTAGCACTGCCCCTCTTTTTTACCCACGCGCCATAGGTTTAGCCAACTCTTCCCGACTTTGGAAATCCGAATCAATCCAAAACCGAGAATCGCACCCCCTCAAACAACCGATCCGTGCAGAAATCTGGTGGGAATGACTGAATTGTCGCACTTTTCAGATCACTGTCCGGGCGTTCCATGGTATGGTTGCGCTAAACGTCGCCTTGGTGGCGCTAACTCGGGAAAGCGGCCTGTTCACCGCGTCTTACCGCATGTTAAAGGCAGCCCACATGGTGCCCGAACGTCGCCGTCGGTTGTGCGGTCATTGTCGAGACGGGCGCCGAAACAGGAGATACGACCTAATGACATCTGGACGGGTAAACCCGAATTTTCGCCTGGAAGATCAGGGCATCGAAGGGGTTGAGAACGTACACTACAACCTTCTGGAACCCGCGCTCATCGAGAACGCGCTGCGTCTCGGCGAAGGCGCGTTGGGTCAGGGCGGTTCGTTCATGGTCGAAACCGGCAAGTTCACCGGCCGCTCGCCCAAGGACAAGCACGTGGTCATGTCCGACACCACGCGTGACACGATCTGGTGGGACAACAACGCCGCGATGGAGCCGGACGCCTTTGACCGCCTCTATGACGACATGATCGAACACATGAAGGGGCGCGAATATTTCGTCCAGGACATGTATGCGGGTGCCGACCCGATCTATCGCGAGAATGTCCGCCTGGTGACCGAACTGGCCTGGCACGGGCTGTTCATCCGCCACATGTTCCGCCGCCCCGACCGCGAGGATCTCGACAGCTTCGTGGCCGATTACACGGTGATCAATTGCCCCAGCTTCAAGGCCGACCCCGAGCGCCACGGCTGCCGCAGCGAAACCGTGATCGCGATGAATTTCGACCGCAAGCTGATCCTCGTGGGCAGCACCGAATATGCCGGCGAGAACAAGAAATCGATCTTCTCGCTGCTGAACTACCTTCTGCCCGAGAAAGGCGTGATGCCGATGCACTGCTCGGCCAACCACGCGGTCGGCAACGCGGTCGACTCGGCGATCTTCTTTGGCCTCTCGGGCACCGGCAAGACCACGCTGTCGGCCGATCCCGACCGCACCCTCCTGGGCGATGACGAACATGGCTGGTCCGATCGCGGCATCTTCAACTTCGAAGGCGGCTGCTATGCCAAGACCATCAACCTGAGCGCCGAGGCCGAGCCGGAAATCTATGCCACGACCTCCAAGTTCGGCACCGTCATCGAGAACATGGTCTATGATCCGGACACCCGCGAATTGGACTTCAAGGATGACAGCCTGACCGCGAACATGCGCTGCGCCTATCCGCTCAACTACATCTCGAACGCCTCGCCCACCGCGATTGCCGGGCACCCCAAGAACATCATCATGCTGACCTGTGATGCCTTTGGCGTGCTGCCCCCGATCGCGCGGCTGACCCCGGCGCAGGCGATGTATCACTTCCTGTCGGGCTTTACCTCCAAGATGGCCGGCACCGAGCGCGGCATCACCGAGGCCCAGCCGACCTTCTCGACCTGCTTTGGCGCACCGTTCATGCCGCGCCGTCCCGAGGTCTATGGCAATCTGCTGCGTGACAAGATCGCCCAGCACGGCGCGACCTGCTGGCTGGTCAATACCGGCTGGACCGGCGGCGCCTATGGCGTTGGCAGCCGGATGCCGATCAAGGCCACCCGCGCCCTGCTGACCGCGGCGCTGGACGGCTCACTCAGCGAGGTCGAATTCCGCAAGGACCCGAATTTCGGCTTTGACGTGCCGGTTGACGTGCCGGGCGTGCCCGAAGTCCTGCTCGACCCGCGCCGCACCTGGAATGACACCGCCGGCTATGACAAGCAGGCCGCCAAACTGGTCGAAATGTTCTCGAACAATTTCGAACAATACCTGCCCTATATCGACGAAGACGTAAAAGCCGCCGCAATCGGCTGATCCCGATCTTGTTTTGTCTCAAACCGCCCCGATATTCGGGGCGGTTTTTTGTTGGCGCTTTGCTATCCCAACAACCTGCCATGCGCGATTGAGCAACATATTCAAACTTCGCTGATGCGCCAGACAAACGCCCAGCCGCTACGCTGCGATCGTTTCAGGGATCGCCCTAGGCGTATTTGTCTCCAACATCTTCCCGGACCGGATGCGTATCATAAAAAATGGACATCGAGGCAAAGCGGCCATCTGCTCCAAACCGAAAATAGTCGACTCCTTGAAAAACGATCTTGTCGCCAGTTTTCAGCGTCCAATCATATTCGAAATGGGCCGCGGCACTGTCACCATTTTCGCCCAAAAGAACATCAAACACTGTAAGTTTGTTTGCGGTCGAAGCCTCGTTCAGCCGTCCGAAGAATTCAGAAGCGTTCAGTTTTCCCAGGAATGGAGAATTCACATAGGCCTCGTTCTCAAAAAGACCAACGATCCCGTCGATGTCTGATGCGGTCAAGAGTTCAAAATACTGACGGATTTGTGCGATTTGAGCAGCGCGATTCATTGTTGAATTCCTGTTTCGACGCCGCCGACAATGGCGACGGACGTTCGTTGTGTTGCATGGTTCGGGCCTTATAATCTATCGCGCTCTACCCCATCACCCCGCGCCGCACCAGGTTCAGGCCTGCGACCAGCAGCACCGCGAGGGTCACTTTGCGGAAGGTTTTCTGGTCGATCCGGTCTTGCAGGCGGCCACCGACCCACATGCCGAGCATCGCAGGGACAACGAGGGCGATGGAGAGCGGCAGAGTTGAGACCCGCAGGACGCCGGAGCTGATATGTGCGCCGAGGAGCGCGAGCGCGCCGAGGCCGTAGATCACCCCCTGCACCCGCATCTGTTCCGTCTTTGGCGTGTTCAGCGCCGTCAGATAGGCCACCGTTGGCGGTCCCCAGATGCCGGACAGCCCGCCGATGAACCCCGCCACGGCCCCGATCAGCGCCTCGATCCACTTGCTGGGTTCGCGCAGGGAAAAGCCGACCCCGGCGAGTTGGATCAGCGAGAAAAACGACACCGGGATGCCGATCATCAGGAAAAACGTCGCGTCAGAAACGCTGCGCACCAATTGCGCGCTGCCCACCAGGAAAAAGAACCCGACGCCCAGAAACACGGCGTACCGCCGCACCGAGGCCAGCGCCGCGCGCGGCCCATGGCGCAGCGCCTGGATGCTGTTGGTGGCGACGGTCGGCAGGATCAGCCCGGCCAGAACCAGTTCCGGGGGCAGGAACATCCCGAGCCCCGCCACGATGATCATCGGCAGCGCGAATCCGACCATGCCCTTGACGATCCCCGCAAGCGCGGTGATGGCAAAGGCAAGCACAAGGGCACCGGGGCCAAGCAGGGCAAAGAGCGAGTCCATGCCTGCTTGTATCACCCTCATTCGGCGCTGCACCGCCAAAATGACACGCAACATTCGAAGGGATTGCGGCATAATCGCGCATTTTTGTTGCGCTGCACCTGCGAAATGATTACCACCATGCGGAACCAACAGGAAGAGTGACTCATGGCACACGACGGACAGGATCAGACGATGACACATCATGAGAACGGGGCGGTGATTCTGCCCGATCTGCTGAAACTCACCGCCGCCGCGCTGCCCGCGGTTCAAGGTTATCTGGACAAGGCCCGCGACAGCGTGCGGACCCGCGTCATCGATGGCGATCGCGTTTCGGGGGCGCTGATCGAGGCCAACCAGACCGCGGCGCATGGCCTGGCCTGGCTGGCCACCTATGCGCAGGCGCTGCAACAGATGCAGGCCTGGGCCGAGCGGCTGCAATCGGATGGCAAGTTCGGCGAAATCGAACACCTGATCCACCAGATCGCCTTTGGCGAATACCTGCACCAGATCGCCGGCGGCATCCCGATGAACCAGGGCGAAATCCTGCGTTTGCAAGAACTTGGCCTGGGCTGGGACGCGCTCTCGGGGTTCCAGTGCGCCGAGGTGCAGGCCCTGATGAGCGGCGGCAACACCCAGGCGGCACGCACGCAGCTTGTGGACCTGATGCAGGAGCAGGCGGGCAACATCATGTTCGGCGCATCCGGTCTCGACGAAGAGCTCGAAATGATCCGCGAGCAGTTCCGCCGCTATGCCGTGGACAAGGTGGAACCCAATGCGCATGACTGGCACCTCAACGATGAATTGATCCCGATCGAGATCATCGAAGAGCTTGCCGAGATGGGTGTGTTCGGCCTGACCATCCCCGAGGAACATGGCGGGTTCGGCCTGTCCAAGGCCTCGATGTGTGTCGTGTCCGAAGAGCTGTCGCGTGGTTATATCGGTGTCGGCAGCCTTGGCACCCGCAGCGAGATCGCCGCCGAGTTGATCATCGCCGGCGGTACGGACGAACAAAAGGCGCATTGGCTGCCCAAGATCGCCAGCGCCGAAATCCTGCCCACCGCCGTATTCACCGAACCCAATACCGGTTCGGACCTCGGCAGCCTACGGACCCGCGCGGTCAGGGACGAGAACGGCAATTACCAGGTCACCGGCAACAAGACATGGATCACCCACGCGGCGCGCACCCATGTGATGACGCTGCTGGCGCGCACCAACCCGGACACCACCGACCACCGGGGCCTGTCGATGTTCCTGGCGGAAAAGACGCCGGGCACCGATGCCGACCCGTTCCCGACACCGGGCATGACCGGTGGCGAGATCGAAGTGCTCGGCTATCGCGGCATGAAGGAATACGAGCTTGGTTTTGACGGGTTCGAGGTCAAGGGCGAGAACCTGTTGGGGGGCCAGGAGGGCAAGGGCTTCAAGCAATTGATGGAAACTTTCGAATCCGCCCGCATCCAGACCGCCGCCCGCGCCATTGGCGTCGCGCAATGCGCGCTGGATATCGCGATGCAATACGCCCAGGAACGCAAGCAGTTCGGCAAGTCGCTGATCAGCTTCCCCCGCGTGTCGGGCAAACTGGCGATGATGGCGGTTGAAATCATGATCGCCCGCCAGCTGACCTATTTCTCGGCCTGGGAAAAGGACCACGGGCATCGCTGTGATCTCGAGGCCGGGATGGCAAAGCTGCTGGGTGCCCGCGTGGCCTGGGCAGCGGCGGATAACGGGTTGCAGATCCATGGCGGCAATGGCTTTGCGCTGGAATACAAGATTTCGCGCGTGCTCTGCGATGCCCGGATCCTGAACATCTTTGAGGGTGCCGCCGAGATCCAGGCACAGGTCATTGCCCGGCGCATCCTGAGCTGACCCGGCACCAGACAGTGATTCCCGGGCGGCGCGCGGTCACGCGCCCGCCCGCCTCAAACGCCCAATAATTGGGCGAAAATTCAGATTCCCGGCCTGATCCGAGCGCATTCGCGCAAAGAAAATCACATTACTTTTAGTAAAACCTATCCTATCGGATAGGCCCCTATCCCATCGATATCGCAACCTATACGTGGGTCATGATGCGGCGGCTCTCTCAATTTAGTATTCAATTTCCGGTATGTTGTAGGGAGAGCATCGGGGAATGGAAAACTCTCAGGATTTGGGCTGGATCGTTGACGCGTTGATCGACCTGAACACGTATTGCGAGCGTGAAGGGCTGGTCGATATTTCCGAGCATCTGATCATGGCCATTGAATCCATCGCACCAACCGTTCGCAATCTACCCGCAACCATATCGCACCCGGAGATCGCGCCCGAGCACCTCAAGGTTCTCGCGGTTCTTGAACAACGCGGCTAGGGGCCGGCTCAGCGCGAAGCCCTTTGCGCCAGCCCCGTCCGGAGCAGATCGACAAGCCGCGCCCGGGCATTGGGTAACGGCCTGTTGCCGAGGGCGGTGGCGACACGCTCGGTCAAAAAATACCCGGTGGTTCCAAGTGCCTGAACGATTTCATGATCCGGCGCATCCCCTGCGCCGCGCATGACCGGTGGCAGGGGCAGCATCCTGTCGGCCCATTCCCCCGCCCCTGCGCGCGACACGGCACGGCCAGATCTCGGCGAGACATAGACCAGGTCCTCGGTCACGCCGGTAGCGGCACATCGGCTCAGGTCAAGCGCGAAGCCAAGCTCTTCCAGCAGCGCCAGTTCCCATTTCAGATAGGCCAGCGGCCAGATCTCGTCCTGTCCCAACAGGTCTAGCAACTGTTCGCTGCGCAGGTAGAGCCGCCCGTGCGGTTCGCGCTCGGGCAGGCAGAAGGCGAGCAAGGCCGTCACCGCGTTCAACCCGGCCAGCGCCATCCGGCCCGACATGGCAGCGGCGGCGCGGCTGCGCACCGGTTCCACCTGATAACTGCCGATATGATCCTCAAGCCGCGCCCGCCAGAGCAGGTCAAGCTGCGCGCCGGGTTGCAACACCGGTGCGATCTTGCGGCCCGCGCCCCCCCGGACAAGCCCGGCGTGGCGGCCATGTTCCTGCGTGAACACATCGATGATTGCGGCGGATTCGCCGTGCCGCCGCAGGGTCAGAAGGATGCCGTGATCGCGCCATTCCATACCGCAATAACCCATGCATGGCGGCGGTTTGCAAGGGATCGCCGCGCCCTCGCCGCCCTAGTCCGCCAGCCCCGGCTCATCAAGCAGGCTGCGCCCGGCCCGGTCCTCGATTTCGATCACCCACAGGTCGGGATCATGGGCGCGCTGGCGGCTGATCGTGTGATCCACCTCGCGCTCGGCCCCCTGCACCAGCGTGATCCAATGGCGCGCGCCGCTCATCAGGTCGAAACTGCGCTGAAACACCGTGGCCTGCCCATCCAGCGTATTGAGCTTGACCAGGATCGCGCCCGCCGTGTTGTCGCCATGGGCCACGACAAAGGCGGGAATGTCCTGCAAGCGCAGGCGTGCCAGATAGGCCTGCACCCAGAATTCCGCCGTCAGGCGCGCCATCACGCGCCGTCTTTGAAGTCGAGACCCATCTCGGAATAGCGCTCGGCCTCTTCCAGCCAGTTGGGGCGCACCTTGACTTGCAGGAACAGGTGCACCTTGCGCCCCAGGAACTCGGCCAGCTCCTCGCGTGCGGCCTTGGAGACCGCCTTGATGGTTTCACCCTTGTGTCCCAGCACGATCCCCTTGTGGCCGTCGCGCACCACGTAGATCACCTGTTCCACACGGGCCGAACCATCCTTGCGTTCCTCCCAGCTCTCGGTTTCGACCGTCATCTGGTACGGCAGTTCCTGATGCAGCCGCAGGGTCAGCTTTTCGCGGGTCATTTCCGCCGCGATCATCCGCATGGGAAGGTCGGCGATCTGGTCTTCGGGATAGAGCCATGGCCCCTCGGGCAGTTCGGCGGCGAGCCAGTCGCGCAGGGCCTGAACCCCATGCCCCTTTTCGGCGGAGATCATGAAGGTTTCGGCAAACCCGTAGCGTTCGTTCATGTCCTTGGTCAGCGCCAGCAACGCCTCGGACGGAACGCGGTCGATCTTGTTGATCGCCAGCGCAACCTTGCGGCCCTCGCCAATATCGCCCAGCCCTTCGAGGATGCGTTCCACGCCCTCGGTCACACCGCGATGCGCTTCGATCAGCAGCAACACCACATCCGCGTCGGCCGCCCCGCCCCAGGCGGCGGCAACCATCGCCCGGTCCAGCCGGCGGCGCGGTTGAAACAGGCCCGGCGTGTCGACAAACACCAACTGGCTGTCGCCCTCCATGGCGACACCGCGAATACGCGCGCGGGTGGTCTGGACCTTGTGGGTCACGATCGACACCTTGGCCCCCACCATCCGGTTCAGCAGGGTGGACTTCCCCGCGTTGGGCTCTCCGATCAGCGCGACGAATCCGGCACGTGTCATGTCCTGTTCTCCAGTTTCTGCAACAGGGCCCCCGCCGCGCTCTGTTCCGCCTGCCGTTTTGAGCCCGCGCGGGCCTGGGCCTCGGCGCCGTTTTCCAGCCGCGCGGCAATGGTAAAGACCGGCGCATGATCCGGGCCGCTGCGTTCGATCTCGACATAAGCCGGGGGTTTCTGGCCCCGCGCCTGCGCCCATTCCTGAAGCGCCGTCTTGGCGTCGCGCGCATCCGCGTCCACCCGGTCGACCCGATCCCCCCACAGGCGCAGGATCATGTCGCGCGCCACCTCCAGCCCGCCATCGCGATAGACCGCAGCGATCACTGCCTCCATCGCGTCCCCGAGCAGGGCCTGCTTGCGCCGCCCGCCCGACAGCATCTCGGAGCGTCCCAGCTTGAGCACCGCGCCAAGGTCGATGTCGCGCGCCACATCGGCACAGGTTTCCTTGCGCACCAGCGCATTGAACCGCGGAGCCAGTTGGCCTTCGCTGGCGCCCTTGTCCTTGTCGAGCAGGGCAGAGGCCATCACCAGCCCCAGAACCCGGTCGCCCAGGAATTCGAGCCGCTGGTTGTCGGCCCGCGTCGGCGAGGACATCGAGCCATGCGTCAACGCCCGCAGCAACAGCTCTGGCCGCTCGAACTCGTGGCCGATCCGGCGCTGGAACGCCTGTAATTCGGCCCCAAGCTTCACTGGATCGCCTTGAAGAACCGGTCGCCGCGCCAGGTCCAGAAGAACAGCATCGAGCGCCCCGCCGAGCTGAACATGATCCGGTCCGCCCGGCCGATCAGGTTCTCATAGGGCACAAAGCCGACGCCACCAGCGCTTTGCGGCACACGGCTGTCCATGGAATTGTCGCGGTTGTCACCCATGAAAAAGTAATGCCCCTCCGGCACCATGTAGACGCCGGTATTGTCCAGACCCTGATTGCCGATTTCCAGAATATCGTGGGAATTGCCATCCGGAAAGGTTTCGACAAAGCGCTGCTTTTCACAGGCCGCGCCCGGACCGACCGGCCCGTTGGAACAGCGTGGCCGGCTGGCCTGTGGTCCTTGCGGCTCATAGGTCTCGGTGAACATCCCGTCATCCTGCAACTGGACCGGCTGGTCGTTGATCGACAGCACGCCGCCTGTGATCTGGATCTTGTCACCGGGCAGCCCGACCAGCCGCTTGATGAAATCGCGCCCGGAAACCGGGTGGCGGAACACCACGACATCGCCGCGTTCCGGTTCCGATCCGAACAGGCGGCCATTGTTCTGCGGGAACATGCCACAGACATCCTCGGCGTCGATATTGATACCGACCCCCGGCATGATCACGCTGGGGCAGGATGCATAGGAATAACCATAGGCCATCTTGTTGACGAACAGGAAATCACCGATCAGCAGCGTTTCCTTCATCGATCCCGACGGGATCCAGAACGGCTGAAAGAACAGAGTGCGGAACACGCCCGCGATAAGCAGGGCATAGACGATGGTCTTGATCGTCTCGACAATCGCGTTTCCCTTTTTGGCTTTCTCGGCCATGCGGATCTCCGGTGTTGCTGGGTTGGGCGCTACATGCGGGGCGGCATGGTCAGTGTCAAGGCGCTGTCTCGGCCCCGGCGATCGGGCGCGCCTCGATCACCACGAATGCCTGCGCCCAGGGATGGTCATCGGTCAGGGTGACGTGGATGATCGCCTCGTGGCCCGCCGGTGTCATCTCGCGCAGCCGTTCGGCGGCCCAACCGGTCACTTCCATGACGGGCTGGCCGGTGCGCAGGTTGCTGACCGCCATGTCCTTCCATGCGATTCCCATGCGCAACCCGGTGCCAAGCGCCTTGGAACAGGCCTCTTTCGCGGCCCAACGCTTGGCATAGGTGCCGGCCACATCCTTGCGCCGTTCGGCCTTGCGCTGTTCGACCTCGGTAAACACCCGGTTGCGAAACCGGTCGCCGAACCGCTCAAGCGTTGCGGCGATGCGTTCGATATTGGCCAGGTCGGTGCCGATGCCAAGGATCATGCGAACCGCACCGTCAGCATCTTGAGGCTGGCCGCCCCGAACAACACGCCAAAGGCCAGCTCAAACCAGCGCCGCGAGCGTGCATAGAACCGGGCGACGGGGGCCGCGGAAAACAGGATCGCATAACCCAGAAACACCATGGCAGAGGCCGCGAACAGTATCGCGAACAATTGCCAGACCACGTACCACGGCACGTCCGGGGCCAGCACGATCGCATAGATCGACCCCCAGGACAGGATCGCCTTGGGATTTGTCAGATGCAGCATCAGCCCCCTGAGAAACAGCGACCGGCTCGACACCTGCACCAGCTCTGCTTGCCCGCCCCGCCACGCGGATTTCAGCGACTTGACCGCGAGAAACAGCAAGTACCCCGCGCCCGCATAGCGCACGATCTCAAACAGCCAGGCATTCGCCATCATCACCGCCGAAAAGCCCATCGCCGCCGCCACGCCCCAGGAGGCCGAGCCAACCAGCACGCCCAACGCGACTTGCAGCCCGGCCAACCGGCCCCGCGACATCGCCGTTCCCGAGATCGTCAGCGTTGCCGGGCCGGGGCTGCCCCCCGCGAGAACCCAGCCCAGCACGACCACCCCAAGCGGCAGCAGCACATGCGCCCCGTCAACCATTGCGCGCCGCATCCATCAATCGGCGCATTTCGGCGATTGCCGGTTGCAGGCCCAGGAAAATCGATTCACCGATCAGGAAATGGCCGATATTCAGCTCTTTCACCTCGGGGAACGCGGCGATGGGCGCAACCGTGTCATAGGTCAGCCCATGACCCGCATGCACCTCGAGCCCCAGCGAATGGGCATAGGCCGACATCTCGCGCAGGGCATTCAGTTCTTTCTGGTGCTCATCCATCCGCCCTTCGGCAAAGGCATCGCAATAGGCCCCGGTATGCAGCTCGATCACCTCGGCACCGATGCGATGAGCGGCGTCGATCTGGCGCTTGTCGGCGGCAATAAAGATCGACACGCGGCACCCGGCATCGCGCAGCGGGGCGATGAAATGCGCCAGCCGGTTTTCTTCGCGCGCAACCTCAAGCCCGCCCTCGGTGGTCCGTTCCTCGCGCTTTTCCGGCACGATGCAGACGGCATGGGGCTTGTGACGCAGGGCGATCGCCTGCATCTCGTCGGTGGCCGCCATTTCGAAATTCAACGGGATATTCAGAATATCCATCAACCCGTCGATATCCGCATCGCTGATGTGGCGGCGGTCTTCGCGCAGATGCGCGGTGATGCCATCGGCCCCCGCCTCTTCGGCCAGCCGCGCCGCGCGCAGCGGGTCGGGATAGGCTCCGCCACGGGCATTCCGAACGGTGGCCACATGGTCGATATTCACGCCAAGGCGCAACTCGTTCTGTGTCATTCTTGGGCTCTCATTTCTCATTCCTCGGCCAGCCTAGTGCATTTCGACACAAACATGAATCGCCTTTCGCGACCCTGCGCCACCCTTCTGCACCGCCCTCCATTCAGGCCCCTAATCAGGCGGCGCATCGGCCTCGGCCCGCTTGCGGATGGCGTCGAATTTCTTTTTGATCTGTTTCTTGCGCCGTTTCTGGTAGGCGCGGATGACCGGCACGCTCAGCACATAACAGACGGTCGCGGTGATCACGCCGGGAAGGATGCCGCCGACGAGATAGGGCAGGAAAATCTCGTGGTAAAACACGCTCAGCCCCCGCCAGTCGGGCGCGCCCCCGGTAAAGATGGCTCCGAAATTGTGCAGCAGGTCATGCGCCGCGTCGATGAATTTGCCGCCAAACGACCTTGCGGCACCCTCTTCGAAATTCGTGCCCAGGATGAAATGCCCGGTCTTCAACGAGACGAATCCGATGGGCACATAGGTCAGCGGATTGCCGAAAAACGTTGCCATCAGCGCCGCAAGAATATTGCCATGCACCACCCGCGCGATCAGAAACGCCACCAGGAAATGCATGGTATAAAACGGCGTGAAAGTGGTGAAGACCCCGGCCCAGATGCCTCGCGCGATGCGTTCGGGCGAGTCCGGCAGCCGCCGGACACGATGCTTCACATAGTGAAATGCGCGGGTCCAACCGCCCTTGGGATACAGGAAATCCGCAATCGCGCGCAGCACTGAGCGTCGGTCACGGCGTCTAAATACCAAGGCGGATTCCCCTTCGGTCCCGGTCCTGCTTAGCTGACCGCGGTGTGAACCTTGGCCTTTTCTCGAAACCGCTCGACAGCAGCGACATCGCTTTCCGCCTCGAGCGCCAACATCAGCGAGAGCAGCTGTTCCACGTCCCGCAGTTCGACATTGACAGTAAGACGATAAAAATCCGGTTTCCTGTCAACGAATTCCAGATCGCTGATATTGGCCTTTTTTTCGCCGATCAATGTACAAATGCGGCCAAGTACCCCGGCGTCATTCCCAATGGTCAGGTCCAGCGTCGCCCCGTAGACCGCCGGATGGGTGCCGCTGTGCCAATGCAGGTCGACCCAGCGTTCCGGCTGATCTTCGTATTCGCTCAGCCGGTCGCAATCGATGGCGTGCACCACCACCCCCTTGCCGCGAAAGGTGATGCCGACGATGCGTTCACCCGGCAGCGGCTGGCAACAGGGCGCGCGATCAAAGGATTGTCCGGGGCTGAGGCCGATCACCGCGCGGCGCAGCGGAATCTGGTCGCCGTCATCGGTTGCGAGATCGGGATAGACCGCCTGCACCACGTCATGCGCGGTCAGCTCGGCGCTGCCCAACCGGGCGAGCAATTCCCGCCGATCTTCGAGCCGCAGATGCTTGGCGGCGGTGGCCAGCGCCTTGTCGGTCGCCTTGCGCCCCACATGTTCGAACGCCGAGCGGGCGAGCTCCTGGCCCAGTTTGACAAAGCGTTCGCGGTCCACCTCGCGAAGGGCGCGGCGAATCGCCGTGCGGGCCTTGCCAGTGGTGGCAATATCAAGCCAGGTCGCCTGCGGGGTCTGCCCCTCGGCGGTGATGATCTCGACCGATTGCCCGTTCTTGAGCCGGGTCCAGAGCGGCACCCGCAGCCCGTCCACCTTGGCCCCGACACAGGCACCGCCGATGCGGGTGTGGATGGCATAGGCATAGTCGATCGGCGTCGCCCCGCGCGGCAGCTTGACCACGTCGCCCTTTGGGGTGAAACAGAACACCTGGTCGGAATACATCTCGAGCTTGACCGCTTCGAGAAAATCCTCGTGATCCTCTTCGGCATCGAACTGCTCGGTCAGGCTGGAAATCCACTTGGCCGGGTCCACGGCAAAGGGGTTCTCGGTGCGCACGCCATCGCGATACGACCAATGCGCGGCCACGCCGGTCTCGGCCACATCATGCATCTGGCGGGTGCGGATCTGCACCTCGACCCGCTTGCCGTCACGTCCCGAAACCGTGGTGTGGATCGAGCGGTAGCCGTTGGATTTCGGCTGGCTGATGTAATCCTTGAACCGCCCCGGCACCGCGCGCCAGCGCTGGTGAATCGCGCCGAGCGTGCGGTAACAATCTTCCTCGCTGCCGGTGATGATGCGGAAACCGTAAATGTCGGACAGGCGCGAAAATCCCTGTTCCTTTTCCTGCATCTTGCGCCAGATCGAATAGGGCTTCTTGGCGCGACCAAACACCTCGGCCTCGATGCCCGCCTTGCCCAACTCGCTGCGCATGTCGCCGGTGATGCGATGAATCACATCACCCGTTTCCCGTTGCAGGGTAATAAAGCGGCGGATGATCGATTGTCGCCCTTCCGGGTTCAATACGCGAAAGCTCAGATCCTCGAGCTCTTCGCGCATCCATTGCATCCCCATGCGCCCGGCAAGCGGCGCATAGATATCCATGGTTTCGCGCGCCTTCTGCACCTGCTTTTCCTGGCGCATGGACTTGATCGTGCGCATGTTGTGCAGCCGGTCGGCCAGCTTGACCAGGATGACCCGCAGATCCTTGGACATCGCCATGAAGAGCTTGCGGAAATTCTCGGCCTGCTTGGTCTCGTGGCTGGACAGTTGCAGGTTGGTCAGCTTGGTCACACCATCGACCAGCTCGGCCACCTCGCGCCCGAACCGGTTCTCGACCTCCGAGAACGACGCCTTGGTGTCCTCGATCGTGTCGTGCAGCAGTGCGGTGATGATGGTGGCGTCATCCAGCCGTTGCTCGGTCAGGATGGCGGCAACGGCAACGGGATGGGAAAAATAGGGTTCGCCGGATTGGCGGAACTGCCCTTCATGCATCTGCATGCCATAGTCATAGGCGGCGGCGATGCGGTCGGTATTGGTTTTCGGATTGTAATTGCGGACCAGCGCAATCAAGTCTTCAACTGCAATCATCTGGTCCGCACCCCGGAATGTCGCGCCCTGCTCAGCCCTGGCCCTGGGCCTCCATCAGTTGGCGCAGCAACATTTCTTCGGACATGTCGTCTTCGGCGGGCTTGTCGGCCTCGGCCCCCATCAACAGCGCCATCGAATCATCTTCGGGCTCGTCAACTTCGATCTGGGTCTGGTTGCTTTCGATCAGACGCTCGCGCAGATCGTCGGCACGCTGGGTCTCTTCCGCGATTTCCCGCAGGGAAACAACGGGGTTCTTGTCATTGTCGCGGTCAACGGTGATCGCGCCACCGGCGGAAATCTCGCGCGCGCGATGGGCGGCAAGCATGACCAGCTCGAACCGGTTCGGGACCTTGTCTACGCAATCTTCGACCGTAACGCGGGCCATGGGCGACTCTCCAGCAGCAAGTTTCGTACAGAAAGAAGATATCTAGTCGGGATCGCACCGATTGACAAGCGCTGAATGCTGCGGCGCAACGCCCTATAGCGGGCGAATGGCGTCGCGCTCCGCTGCCGGCAAGGCGCTGCACAGCGACCGGACCGATTTGCGCAACACCGGATGCTCCCAATCCGGCGCCACGTCCAGCATCGGAACCAGGACAAAGGCGCGGTCCTGTATCCGGGGATGCGGCAGGATCAATTCGTCCGGCGTCGCCCGGATCTGCTCTTCGGAGGGCAACGCGCGCCAGCGTGAATACCCCGCGAGATCGGGCAGGATTACCTGGTCATAGGCCAGCAAGTCCAGATCGACGGTTCGCATCCCCCATCGCTGCACCCGTTCGCGCAGAAAACCCGCCTCGATATCATGCAGCCGGTCCAAAAGCGCCGCGGGCGGCAGGCCGGTTTGCAGCGCGACGGCGGCGTTCACATAGTCCGGCCCGGCCCCGGCGGGAAAACAGGGTGTCGCGAAAAACCGGCTGACGGCACGAATCACCATGTCCGGTTGTGCCAGCATCTGTACCGCTTGCCGCAGGGTTATTGCCGTCGGGGAACCCTGAAATGGCAGGTTTCCGCCCAGTCCGATGACTGCAATTGACCGGTTTTCGAACATTTTTGACGCATTTTCACAATCGCTGTAGACTTGCGATACATGCCGAACTTCTTATTTTAAGTCTACCGGCCCGCCTGAATTTAACACCACTCACTCACGGACCATAGCGGGGCGTATTACCGGAAGG
Organism: Microbulbifer sp. S227A; assembly: GCF_049800935.1. Classification (NCBI taxonomy): domain Bacteria; kingdom Pseudomonadati; phylum Pseudomonadota; class Gammaproteobacteria; order Cellvibrionales; family Microbulbiferaceae; genus Microbulbifer; species Microbulbifer sp. S227A. Next base: position 722,080 of record NZ_JBNAFZ010000001.1, read on the forward strand.
ACAATTTGATGTTTTATAAGGACGAACGGCTCGCGCTGTTCATTGACGGTTCGAATCTCTACGCGGCTGCCAAGTCGCTGGGATTTGATATCGACTACAAGCTATTGCGACAGGAGTTCATGCGTCGCGGCAAGATGCTGCGGGCATTCTACTATACCGCACTGCTTGAGAACGACGAGTATTCGCCGATCAGGCCGCTGGTGGACTGGCTCCACTACAACGGCTTTACCATGGTGACCAAGCCCGCCAAGGAATACACCGACAGCATGGGGCGCCGAAAGGTCAAGGGAAACATGGATATCGAGCTGACCGTGGACGCAATGGAGCTTGCGCCGCGTGTCGATCATATCGTGCTGTTTTCCGGTGACGGCGATTTCCGCCCCCTTGTCGCCAGCCTGCAACGCCAGGGCGTGCGGGTGTCGGTGGTTTCCACGATCCGCAGCCAGCCGCCGATGATCTCGGACGAGCTGCGCCGGCAGGCGGACAACTTCATCGAGCTTGAAGAGCTCAAGGAAGTAATCGGCCGCCCTCCGCGCGAAGTGCCGAACGAGCCCCGCACGGTCGCCTCGGCCGCCGGCGGGCGCTAGGACACGACTGTCGCAACCGGGGATGGGGCGATGCAAGCGCCGCCCCACCCCGCAATGCGGCCAAATGCGCGCTGCGACCAAATGATCATTTGGTCGGTGTCTCTGGACCATCGCGGCGCAAACCCCTAGGTCTCTGCGCAAGGAGACCAGCCATGCCCAAACCCCCAATGACCCTGTATCTCGCTGCCCCGCGCGGGTTCTGTGCCGGTGTGGACCGGGCGATCAAGATCGTCGAAATGGCGCTTCAGAAATGGGGCGCGCCGGTCTATGTGCGCCACGAGATCGTGCATAACAAGTTCGTCGTCGACGGGCTACGGGACAAAGGCGCGATATTTGTCGAAGAGCTTGATGAATGCCCGGATGACCGCCCGGTAATCTTTTCCGCCCATGGCGTGCCCAAATCGGTTCCTGCCGCCGCGCAAACGCGCAACATGATCTATGTGGATGCCACCTGTCCGCTGGTCAGCAAGGTGCATATCGAGGCACAGCGCCACGCCGAGAACGGTCTGCAAATGATCATGATCGGCCACAAGGGCCATCCGGAAACCATCGGCACGATGGGGCAACTGCCGCCCGGAGCGGTGTTGCTGGTTGAAACCGTTGACGATGTGGCGACGGTTGACGTGCGCGATCCCGACCGGATCGCCTTTGTCACCCAGACCACCCTGAGCGTCGACGACACCGCCGATATCGTCGCCGCCCTGCAACAGCGCTTTCCCAATATCGTCGGGCCGCACAAGGAAGACATCTGTTATGCCACCACCAACCGGCAGGACGCGGTCAAGGCAATGGCGCCGATGATCGACGCGATGCTGGTGGTTGGGGCACCGAATTCTTCGAATTCCAAGCGGCTGGTCGAGGTCGGCAACAAGGCCGGCTGTCCCTATTCCCAGCTCGTGCAGCGCGCGGCCGATATCGACTGGCGCGCCATTTCCGGAGCCACCAGCATCGGCATCACCGCCGGCGCATCGGCCCCCGAGATCCTGATCGACGAGGTGATTGCCGCCGTGCAAGAGCGTCACGACGTGACCATCCAGAAGGTGGAGACCGCCGTCGAAACGGTTGAATTCAAGGTGCCCCGCGTATTGCGGAGCTGAGCGAAATGGCCCGGGCGTGACCGATATCTGGTATTGCGCCCTGCTCAGCCCGGTATTGTTGCCCCCTGTCTTGTTGTTGGAACCCTCAGATGAGCGATGAACGAACGCTCGCGGTCTATGAACGCTGCCGCGATGACTATGCTGCGATGATGGAACGCGAGGCGGATCGCGACCCGATGATCGATCGTTTCATTGCCGCCTGCCCGCCCGGTGGCCGGGTGCTGGATCTCGGTTGCGGTCCGGGCCATTACGCCCGCCGCATGGCCGAGGCCGGGCTGACGGTCGAGGCCATCGACGCAACACCTGCCATGATCGATATGGCCGCGCGCCAGCCGGGTGTTTCGGCCCGTCTTGTCCGCTTTGACGACCTGCGCGCGCGGGATACCTATGACGGCATCTGGGCCTATTTCAGCCTGCTGCACGCCCCGCGCGCGGCCCTGCCCGATCACCTGGAATGTATCGCTGCGGCTCTGAAGCCCGGTGCCGTGCTGTTCATCGGCATGAAACGCGGTACGGGTGGTGCGCGCGACAGCCTGGACCGATATTATGAATATTACGAACACGAAGAACTGGAGACGCTGTTGACCGACGCGGGACTGACACCTGACACCCATTGGACCGGAAAGGCGGCGGGCCTTGCGGGACATCCGCAGGGCTGGATCGTGGTGCAGGCACATGCCTGAATTTCTGGCCTATACCGATGGCGCCTGTTCGGGCAATCCCGGCCCCGGCGGCTGGGGTGTGCTGTTGCAGGCGAAGGACGGCGATACCGTCCTGAAAGAGCGCGAACTCTCGGGTGGCGAGGCCAACACCACCAACAACCGGATGGAATTGCTGGCCGCGATCTCGGCACTTGAGGCCCTGGGGCGCACGACCGCCATCACCGTCGTGACCGACAGCCAATACGTCAAGAACGGCGTCACCGGCTGGATCCACGGCTGGAAAAAAAACGGCTGGAAGACGGCGGCAAAAAAGCCGGTCAAGAATGCCGATCTCTGGCAAGAGCTCGATGCGGCCCAGGCGCGGCACCAGGTGAGCTGGAAATGGGTCAAGGGCCATGCGGGGCACCCGGAGAACGAACGCGCCGACGAACTCGCGCGCAAGGGCATGGCCCCCTACAAATCCAAGGCGGCAGGCCGGTGAGCTTCCTCGCGCTGCTGGATTTTGGCTCGGTTCTGGTCTTTGCGCTGACCGGCGCGCTGGTGGCCAGCCGCGCTCAGCTTGACCTCGTGGGGTTTGCCTTTGTCGCCTGCCTGACGGCGGTGGGTGGCGGCACGGTGCGCGATGTGCTGCTGGGCCGCGATCCGGTATTCTGGATCGGGCAACCGGTCTATGTGCTGATCTGCGTGGCTGCGGCGGTCTTCGTGTTCTTTACCGCGCATCTCGTCGAGAGCCGGTATCGCTGGCTGCTGTGGCTCGATTGTTTCGCCCTGTCGATCGCGGTGGCCGCCGGGACGGGGGTTGCGCTTTCGTTTGACCAGCCGGGCGTGATCGTGATGCTGATGGGGGTTGCGACCGGTTGCCTTGGCGGCCTGATGCGCGATGTGGTGGTTGGTGAGATCCCGCTGGTTCTGAAACAGGGTGAACTCTATGCCACCGCCGCGCTGGCCGGTTCGGGTGCCGCGATGCTGGCGCTGCATTTCGGGCTGTCGCTGCGCCCTGCCCTGCTGATCGCGGCGGCAACATGCGGCGTCCTGCGCGCCGGGTCGTTGGTCTTTGGCTGGAGCCTGCCCGTCTATAAAAGCCGCCCGCCAAGGGTCTAGCGGCGATAGCGCTGCCACAGCCAGATCAGCAACATCGCCCCGAGCACCGCGCCGACAAACCCGGCCATCGCCCCCATCAGCGTGCCGAGCACCCGCAGGATCAGCCCGCCGATCAGCGCCCCGGCGACCCCGATGAACATGGTGGTTGGTATGTCCGCCTCGATCCGCATCAGCCGGGTGGCAAGAAACCCGGCGGCGGCCCCGATGACGATCAGCGCGATCACCCCCATGTCACCGCCCTCCGCGCCGCCAATGGGTCGGCACGATGATCAAGGCCCCGACCGAGGACAGAACCGCGTTCAGACCCGGCGAGCCGAATCCGATCCCGAACATCAGCCGCACGAAATAGAACAAAAAGGCCCCGCCGATACAGATGATGATCGACGGCAGGTAACCGTTGCGGGTAAAGCCGGTCTTTTCCGAGGCATAGCCGACGATCCCGGCGATCACCACGGTTCCTATCAGGGTCGGAAACATAGCACCTCTCCTAGAGCTGCGTGCCTTTCGGCACCGGGCACCCCCGCAGGAATGTCTCACTATCCTGCGCGCCTTTGCCCGCCCGTTGCAAGCGCAGCAGCGAAATCGCCCCGTCACCGCAGGCAATCGTCAGGCGATCATCCAGCGCTGTGCCGGCCGTCCCCGCCCCGGCCACGCATCGCGACGCCAGGAGCTTGACCCGTTGACCCGCGATCTCGGTCCAGGCCCCGGGAAAGTTCGACAACCCGCGCACAAGCCGGTCAATCTCGACTGCCGGCCGCGTCCAGTCAACCCGCGCCTCGGCCTTGTCGATCTTGTCCGCATAGGTCACGCCGGCTTCCGGCTGTGGCAGCGGGGTCAACCCGTCGAGCCTGTCGAGCGCCGCAACAATCGCCTCCGCACCCATCGCCGACAGCCGGTCATGCAGTTCCGCGGTGGTTTCCTCGTCGCCAATTCCGGTTTCAACCCGCATCAGAACCGGACCGGTGTCCAGGCCCGCCTCCATCTGCATGATGCACACACCGGTCTGTTTGTCGCCCGCCATGATCGCGCGATGGATCGGCGCGGCCCCGCGCCAGCGCGGCAGCAGGCTGGCGTGAATATTCAGGCAACCGCGCCCCGGTGCATCCAGAATCGCCTGAGGCAGAATCAGACCATAAGCCACCACGACGGCGATATCGGCCTTGAACGCCCGGAACTCCGCCAACGCCGCATCATCGCGCAGCGAAACCGGATGGCGCACAACGAGCCCCATGGTCTCTGCCCGCACCTGAACCGGGCTGGGTCGTTCCTTCTTGCCGCGTCCGGCACGGCGGGGCGGCTGGCAATAGACCGCCGCGATATCATGCCCGGCCGCGACCAGCGCATCCAGCACCGGCACCGAGAAATCGGGCGTTCCCATGAAGATGATGCGCATGTTCGCCTCCGTCCGGCGGCGCTCAGCCCGCCAGTTTCCTTGCCTTGCGCAACAGCATGTCACGTTTCACCTTGGACAGCCGGTCGAAATACAACCGGCCATTCAGATGGTCGATCTGGTGTTGCACGCTGGTCGCCTCGATACCGACAAAATCGCGCCGGGTGATCATCCCTCCCTCGTCCAGATAGCGAACGGTCACGGCGCGCGGGCGTTTGATCCTGGCCGAAACGCCGGGCAGGTTGGGGCTGGCCTCGTCATGCTCGCGCAGTTCGACCGAGGCGTGCAGGATCTCGGGGTTGGCCAGCCGCACCGCCTTGCCCCGCTCGGTCGAGCCATCGACAACGGCCAGCCGCAACATGACCCCCACCTGCGGCGCGGCGAGGCCGACACCGGGCATCGCCTCCATCGTGTCGATCATGTCGGCCCAGATGGCGCGGATCTCGTCGGTGATTTCGTCAACCTCGGCGGCAACCGACCGCAACCGCTTGTCCGGCCAGGGGATGCAACGACGCACCGCCATGTCAGGCGCGGGCCCGTTCGCGTTTCAGCTTTTGCATCTTGCGGGTGATCATCTGCCGCTTGAGCGGTTTCAGGTAGTCGATGAACAGCTTGCCGTTCAGGTGATCGATCTCGTGTTGCACACAGGTCGCCCAGAGCTTGTCGAATGTCTGCTTCTGCGGATTGCCCTGCTGGTCGATCCACGCGACTTCGACTTCGGCGGGGCGCGTCACCTCGGCATATTGATCCGGGATCGACAGGCAACCCTCCTCGTAGACATTGGTTTCATCCGAGGATGCGACAATCTCGGGATTGAACATCACAAGCGGCTGCGGTGCCGCGCCCTCCTCCTTGACGCAATCCAGCACGATCAGGCGTTGCAACACGCCGATCTGCGGCGCGGCGAGGCCAATGCCCGGCGCATCATACATGGTTTCCAGCATGTCATCGGCCAGCGTGCTCAACTCGCCGGTGATGTCGTCAACCGGGGTACAGACCTTTTTCAGGCGCGGGTCGGGATGGATCAGAATGGGCCTTTTCATGCGGTTTCATTTAGGCGATCCCCCGGCATATCGCAACGCCCCTTGCGCCCCGGTTCAAACCCGATAGCTTGCCCCGAAAAAGGAGAGCCGCATGACATTCAACGATCCTGTAGACCGCCGCGGAACCCGGAGCAGCAAGTGGGACAAGATGGAAACGCTGTTCGGTGTGTCCGCCGATGACGGCCTGGCCATGTGGACCGCCGATTCCGATTTTCCCACCGCGCCCTGCGTGATCGATGCGGTGCGCAAATCGGCGGATCTCGGGATATACGGCTATTCCTGGGAATACCCGGACTACCTCGCCGCGGTGCAATGGTGGATGCAAACCCGCCATGATTGGGCGATCGAAACCGATTGGGTCCTGACCGCACAGGGGCTTGGCAATGCCATCGCACTCTGTCTCGATGTCTGGAGCGAACCGGGCGACGGGGCGGTTATCTTTCCGCCGGTCTATCACGAATTTGCCTCCAAGATCGAAAAGACCGGCCGGCGGGTTGTCGAATGTCCGCTGGTGCGCGAGGGCGACACCTATGTGCTCGACCTTGACGACGCACAGAGCCGCCTGACCGGCAAGGAAAAGCTGCTGATCTGGTGTTCTCCACAGAACCCGTCGGGCCGCATCTGGACCGCCGGTGAACTGCGCGCGGTCGCCGAATTCGCCGAACGCAACGGCTTGATCCTGATCTGCGACGAGGTTCATCACGACCTGGTCTATGCCGGCAACAGGTTTGTGCCGATGGATGTGGCCAGCCCCGGCACCCGCGCCAACACCGTATACCTGACCGCCGCGTCCAAGACCTTCAACATCGCGGGCCAGCGCACCGGCAACATGATCATCCCCGACCCCGACCTGCGCGCGGCGATGCGCCGGCGGCTCAACACGCTGGACTATGCGCCGGGTGCCCTGGGGGTGCGGATGGTCGAAGCCGCCTATTCCCCGCAAGGCGCCGAATGGGTGGACGCGCAGATGGCCCATCTGGATGGCAACCGCCGGATGTTTGACGACACCATCGCGTCGCTGCCGGGGCTCTGGTCAATGCCGTTGCAATCGACCTTTCTGGCCTGGGTCGATTTTTCAGGCACCGGCATGGATGACGCGGAAATCCAGAACCGCCTGCGCCAGGACGCCCGGATCGCGACCTCGCCCGGACCAGGTTTCGGCACCGGCGGTTCCCAGTTCCAGCGCTTCAACCTGGCAACCCAACGCGGCCGCATCGAAGAAGCCTGCAACCGCCTGCGCGAGGCCTTTTCGGATCTGCAATAGTTAATCGCGCGGCAACAGGCCGATGGGCGCGTTGGCTTCACGATAGTGATCCAGCGGTGCCCGATCCGCCGCCGCGGTGCTGCGCTTGTATTCATAGCGCCGCTCGCCCGCCTCGGATTCCGACGCGATGATCAGGCATTGATACAGGTGCCGCCCTCCATCGTAGAGATCGACGAGGCCGCGCAACATGGGCGCGGTCTTTTCCTCGACAGAGAAACCATTGCTCCAGCGCCGCAATACCGGATAGCGAGCCTCGCCCACATGTACCCGCAGGCGACTCACCTTCTTGAGCGCCGCGAGACGCGCCGCGTTCAATTGCAAACGAACATCATCGGAAACATAAGTCGACACGTGCTTGACCTCCCCAGGCTGCGGTTCCAAGCCTGCCGCCCGGACGCAATTAGTCAAACCCTTTTCTGACTAACAGGGCGTTTACGAACGATATGTGTTGCGAAATGGCTCCGCCGCCTGTGCGTCCGCGCAGGGGGGCTGCGCGCCGGCTTCGGTTGGCGCAAGGCCCGCGCGGCCCTAACTGGAGCGGGTAACCAAGGAGGACAGGTCATGGGACAATTGGTGGATGGCGTCTGGCAGGACGCACGGATCAACACGGTCAAAAAGGATGGCAGCTTTGACCGCGCCAGCTCGTTGTTGCGCAACTGGATCACCCCGGATGGCCAGCCCGGCCCGACGGGACGCGGCGGGTTTGCCGCCGAATCCGGACGCTATCATCTCTATGTCAGCTATGCCTGCCCCTGGGCGCATCGCACGTTGATATTTCGTCAACTCAAGCAGCTGGGCGAACATATCTCGGTCTCGGCGGTGCATCCTGACATGCTGGCAAGCGGCTGGACCTTTGAAACCGACGATCACGGTGCGACTGGCGATGACCTTTTCGGCTCGGAATTCATGCACCAAATCTATACCCGCGCCGATCCGACCTATACCGGCCGTGTGACGGTGCCGGTGCTGTGGGACCGCAAACAGCAAACCATCGTGTCCAATGAGAGCGCCGAAATCATCCGCATGTTCAACTCTGCCTTTGACGGGTTGACCGGCAATACCGACGATTACTGGCCCGCCGGGCTGCGCGACGAAATCGAACAGGTGAACGCCCGCATCTATGACACGGTCAATAACGGTGTCTACAAGGCCGGCTTTGCCACCAGCCAATCCGCCTATGACGCGGCGGTCAGACCGCTGTTTGACAGCCTCGACTGGCTCGAAGAGCGGTTGTCGTCACGCCGGTATCTGCTGGGCGAACGCGTGACCGAAGCCGACTGGCGCCTGCTTACCACGCTGTTGCGGTTCGATTCCGTCTATCATCTGCATTTCAAATGCAACCGCGCGCGGCTGATCGATTATCCGAACCTTTGGGCCTATACGCGCGAACTGTACCAATGGCCGGGCGTCGCGGCGACGGTCAACATGGAGCATATCGTCCGCCACTATCACTTCAGCCACGAGACCATCAATCCGAACCGGATCATTCCGATCAATCCGGTGATCGACTGGTCCGAACCGCACCGCCGGGATCAGCGCGGCGCGGCATAATGCTCGACCATCGCCGCCAGGTCCTCTGGCGGCGTTTCGCTCTGCACATAGGCGCAGGCATTGGACGAATGGGCAAAGATCGACCCGTCGGAAAAGAAGCTGGTATTGGTGACAAAGATCACCCGCGCGTCGGGGCGCCGGTAGCTGGCGAAATCGGCAACCGCAAGCGCGCTGCCATGATCGAGCACCAGATCAAGCACGATGATCTCGTAATCCTCGGCGGATAGCGACATGATCGCCGCCTCCTGACTGTGCACAAGGCTCACGACCGCGCCCTGCCGTTCCAGATGGCGCCGCCACAAAAGACCCAATTCAGGTCTGCTTTCTACAATTAGCACTTTCATAATGTCACCCGGGCACTGTTCTCAATTTTACCTTCCGCATGTGCCTCTTACCCCTGCGTAGACTGATGTTCCCAATCCCTTAACAAAACCTTAACACAGGCCGGAGGTGGTTCACCCTACGACACCATCCTTGTGATTCCGGCGAAAATCCGCTTGAACAGCGTTAAAATTGACGAAAACGTGAAGTATTGGCCAATGTCCCTCCCAACACGACAGCCCAAGCAAAGCGACCGTGACCATGGCGGGCGAATCGATGCCGCAGTCGACAGATACGGGGGCAAGCGGGACGATTGGATCGACCTGTCCACCGGGATCAACCCGGTGCCCTACCCGCTGACCGGGTTCGCGGCGCGCGACTGGAACACCCTGCCGGACGAGGCTGCGCAACTCGCCCTGAGCGATGCGGCGCGGGCGTTCTGGGCGGTTCCGGACGGGGCCGAGATCCTCGCGGCCCCCGGCGCCTCGGCGCTGATCGCGCGGATACCCGCCCTCGCCCCGGCGGCACGGGTGCGGATCACCAAGCCGACCTATAACGAACACGCCGCCGCGTTTTCCGCCAATGGCTGGCAGGTCGCCGCCGATGGACCAGCCCAGGCCCGCGTTCTGGTCAATCCGAACAATCCGGACGGGCGGATATGGCAGGGCAGCGACGCCGAGGCCGATCTCGCGGTGATCGACGAGAGTTTTTGCGACGTGACCCCAGAGGCAAGCCTCGTTCACCTCGCGGCACAACCCGGTCGGATCGTGCTCAAGAGCTTTGGCAAGTTCTGGGGCCTGGCAGGGCTGCGACTGGGCTTTGCCATCGCCGCGCCGGGGACAATCGCGCGCCTGTCGGAAATGCTCGGCCCCTGGCCGGTCTCGGGTCCGGCCCTGCGCGTCGGGGCGGCGGCCCTGCGGGATCTCGCATGGGCCGACGAAACGCGTACCCGCCTGCACCAAGACGCCTGCCGGCTTGATGACATCATGACATCTCGGGGTGCCCGGATCGCCGGGGGCACCGACCTGTTCCGCCTGTATGCGGTTGACGATGCCGCCGCCTGGCAGGATCGGCTTGCCCGGCACCATATCTGGTCGCGCATTTTCCCCTATTCGCAGAGCTTCCTGCGCCTTGGCCTGCCGCCGGCCGACGGGTGGCAACGCCTGGCAGACGCGGTTTGACCACCGCTCTGGCCCTTGTTCTGGCGCTGATCCTTGACGCGCTGCTGGGCGAACCTGGCTGGCTATGGTCGCGCTTGCCGCATCCCGCCGTGCTGGCGGGGCGGACCGTGGGGTGGCTGGACCGCAGGCTGAACCGGGGCGCGGCGCGGCGGTTCAGGGGGGCAATGGCGCTGCTGCTTCTGGTCGCGATCGCGGCGGCCGCCGGGTATGTGCTCGGCCTGGTGGGCCCCGTGGTTGAAATCCTCGCGGCGGCGATCCTGCTGGCACAGAGATCGCTTGTCCAGCATGTCGCGGCGGTGGCCCAGGCGCTGCGCCGCACGCTAGGTGACGGGCGCCGCACCGTCGCGATGATCGTCAGCCGCGATTGCCGCGACATGGGCGCGGACCAGGTCGCACGCTCTGCCATCGAAAGCGCCGCAGAAAATCTAAGCGACGGGGTGATTGCCCCGGCCTTCTGGTTCCTCGTCGCCGGGTTGCCCGGCCTTCTGATCTACAAGATCGTCAACACCGCCGACAGCATGATCGGCTATCGCAATGACCGCTATCTCGCCTTTGGCTGGGCGGCGGCGCGGCTTGACGACGTGCTGAACCTGATCCCGGCGCGGCTCACCGGGCTGATGATTGCTCTTCTAACCGGTCAGCTGCGCCAGTGGCCCGCGATTGCGCGGGATGCCCGCCAGCATCGCTCGCCCAATGCCGGCTGGCCCGAAGCCGCCATGGCCCGCGCCCTTGATCTCGCGCTGGCCGGACCGCGCAGCTATGATGGCCAGCTCAGGCAGCTGGCCTGGGTCAACGGCTCCGCGCGCAAGGACATCGGCGCGGCAGAGATCGACGCGGCGGTCGCGATCCTCTGGCGGGTCTGGTGGGGGGTGCTGGTGATGGCAATGGTCATTGCAACCCCGCATCTGCTGTCGCTAATCTGAACCAAGTTCAGTTGAAACCGGGCCAGACCATGCGCATCTTCACCATTTTCCTGTCGGCGATGATGCTGGCAGGCCCCGTTCACGCCACATGCGGCGGATCATTTTCCACTTTCGTTTCCGGGCTCAGGGACCAGGCCATCGCGGCGGGGCACGCGCCCGCAACCGTGGATGCGTTTTTCGCCTCGGCCCAACCCGACCAGCGGGTGCTGCGCGCGGACCGCTCGCAAGGGGTGTTCCAGAAACCCTTCATCGCGTTTTCCCGCCGGTTGATCTCGCAAAACCGCATCGATCGGGGCCGCAACAATGCACGGACATATGACGCCGTCTTTGACCGAATCGAAGCCGAATACGGCGTGCCCCGCGGCGTGCTTCTGGCGTTTTGGGCGCTTGAAACCGACTATGGCGCGGTCCAGGGCGATTTCAACACGCTGAACGCCCTGCTGACCCTGTCGCATGATTGCCGGCGGCCAGAGCTGTTTCGCCCGCAGATCCTTGCCGCGCTGAAACTCTATGAACGCGGTGATTTCAGCCCCACCCGCACCACCGGCGCATGGGCCGGGGAAATCGGCATGGTCCAGATGCTGCCCAGCGACATCCTTGAAAACGGCATCGACGGGGATGGCGACGGGCAGGTCTCGCTCAAGAAGTCTGCCCCCGATGCTCTGATGTCGGGCGGGCGCATGTTGGCGCATCTGGGCTGGCGCGCAGGCGAGCCGTGGTTGCAGGAGGTTGTGCTGCCCGATACGCTCGACTGGTCGCAAACCGGCATCGATCACCGCAAGACCGTTGCCGACTGGCGCGCGCTTGGCGTCAGCGCAAGGCAGGGCAACCTTGGCGCGGACAACCTGGCGGCGTCGATCATCCTGCCCCAGGGGCACAAGGGGCCGGCCTTTATCGCCTATCCGAATTTCAACGTCTATTTCGAATGGAACCAGAGCTTTGTCTATGTCCTGACCGCCGCCTACTTCGCGACCCGGCTGGAAGGCGCGCAAATCTATGATGCCGGGGCTCCCGATCCCGGGCTGAGCGGCGCAGAGATGAAACACCTGCAGACCCGGTTGCAGGCGCGCGGTCATGATGTCGGACAAATCGACGGCATCCTCGGCGCGCGCACCCGCCGCGCCGTCCAGGCCGAACAGGCGCGGCTTGGCCTGCCCGCCGATGCCTGGCCCACCGCCCTCCTGCTGTCGCGCCTCTAGGCGTCACCGCGTTCATCCGCGCGGCGGTCAGGCCACCATCGACTCGGCCTTTTTCAGATCGACCGACACCAGCTGCGACACCCCCTGCTCGGCCATGGTCACACCAAACAGCCTGTCCATCCTGCTCATGGTGACCGCATGGTGCGTGATGATCAGGAACCGTGTGTCGGTCTGGCGACACATCTCGTCGAGCAGGTCGCAAAACCGCGTCACGTTGGCATCGTCCAGCGGCGCGTCCACCTCGTCGAGCACACAGATCGGCGCCGGATTGGCAAGGAACACCGCAAAGATCAACGCCATGGCCGTCAGGGTCTGCTCCCCACCGGACAACAGCGACAGCGTGCTCAGCTTCTTGCCCGGCGGCTGGCACATGATCTCAAGCCCCGCTTCCAGCGGATCGTCGCTTTCGACCATCACCAGGTTGGCCTCGCCGCCGCCGAACAGATGTTTGAACAGCAGCGAAAAGTTGCTGTTCACCTGTTCAAATGCGGTCAACAGCCGCTCCCGCCCCTCGCGGTTCAGGCTGGCAATGCCACTGCGCAGGGTCTTGATCGCCTCTTCCAGATCGGCCTTTTCCCCCTGCAACGTGTCATGCTCTTCCTGCACTTCCCTGGCATCTTCCTCGGCCCGCAGGTTCACCGCCCCCAACGCGTCTCGCTGCCGTTTGTGGCGGCTGACCTCGGCCTCGAGCGCCTCTGCATCCGGCATCTCGTCGGGGTTCACATCCAGTTGGTTGAGCAGCTGGTTCGGCGTGAGCTGCTGTTCATCGGCGATCCGTTCGGCGGCATGGCCGACGCTTTCGCGCGCCGCCTCCATCCGCGCCTCGGCCCGGGCGCGCGCCTCGCGGGCTTCGGACGCCGTGCGCTCGGCGTCGCGCTCGGCATGAACCGCATCGCGCTGCGCTGTTTCCCCGGATGACAGCGCGTCGGCGGCCTCGGTCCGCCGGATTTCGGCCTTGGTGATCTCGACCGAGAGTTCCTCGCGCCTGATGGCGATCTCCTCGGGTGCGGCGCTGGCCTCGTCCAGTTCCTGTTCCGATACAAGCTTGCGCTCGGCCAGTTCCGAGATGCGTTTTTCCGCCGTCTCGAGCCGGTGCCGCCAACCGCTCAGCTCCTTGGTGACCTCCTGGCTGCGCCGGGTGCGAGCTTCGCCTTCGCGGCGCAGCTCGTCATGGGCCGAGCGACGCGACATCATGGTGATCCGGCTCGCTTCGACGGTCATCTTGATATCGTCCGCCGCCGCCCGTGCCGCATCCAGATCGCCCAGGTCGTCCAGCGCCCGCTCGGCTTCGCGCAATTGTGTCCGCGCCGCCATTGCCTCTTCCTCGTGGCGCGACACCGCCAGCCCCAGCGATTCAAGCCTGCCCTGCGCCAGGTTGCGATCCGCCTCGGCCCGGCTGAGCGCGCGCCCCGCGTCGGTCACCGCCCGGTCGGCATCCCGCCGCGCCGCACGGGCCGCCTGGTCTGCCGCCGCCAGGTCCGCCAGCGTCTGGGTCAGCGCCTCATGTGCCTGCGCCGCCCCCTCGGCCCGGGCCGTGGCCTGGGCCGATGCCTGCTTGAGCTCTTCCAGCCGGTTCAACTGCTGCAAGCGCAACGCCGCCGCACTGGGCGCGTCCTCGGCCCATGCGCGGAACCCGTCCCACCGCCAAAGATCGCCCTCCAGCGACACCAGCCGCTGGCCCGGCATCAGATCCCCTTGCAGCCGTGGCCCGTCATCCGCCGCAACGAGACCGATCTGGCCCATGCGGCGCTGCAACACCTCGGGCACCGACACGTGGTTCGAAAGCGGCGTGATGCCACCCGGCAGCGCCTGCGGCGCGGCATAGCCCGGCAGCACCGTCCAGCCGGAGGGCCCGTCGCCCTCGACCTCGGGCGCGCGCAGATCGTCGGCCAGCGCCGCCCCAAGCGCCTTTTCAAACCCCTGTTCGACCTGCAAACGGTCCAGAACCTGGCCGCCCTCGGCGGTATCCCGTTCAAGCAGCTTGCTCAGCGCGGTGACTTCGGCCTGCAACGCGTTCAATTCGCCGGTCGCCTCGGACCGTTCGGCGCGCGCATCCGCCTCGCGCTCATGTGCTTCTGCCCGCTGCGCCTCGGTCTGGCTCAGCACTTCCTCGGCATTTGCCGCAGCCTCGACCGCAACTTCCTCGGCCTCGGTGGCGCGCTCCAGCTCCTGCCCGGCCGTATCCACCGCCGTGCGCGCCTCGTTCATGGCATCGCGCGCCCGTTCGGCCTCGGCCTCGGACTTGGCCTGTGTCTTGCGGCTGTCCTCGAGCAACCGCTGTGCCGAGTGATACCGCGCCGCAAGCCGCGCCACGTCTTCGGTCTGCTGGGCCAGGTCGGTCTCGCGCGCCTGCAGGACCGCCGCCGCCTCCTGCGCCAGTTCCGCAGCCTCTGCGAGCCGGTCCGCGTGACCTTCGCCCGCCTTGTGCAATTCCCGCAACTCCCAGTCCAGCCGCTCGATCGTGTCATCGGCATCGCGGTTCAGCCCCGCCTCGCGATCGATGTCGCGGCCCAACTGTTCGATCCGGCCGGTCAGGGTGTCGATCGTCTGCCGGGCCCGGCTTTCCTGGTCCGAAAGCGTGTCGCGCTGCACCTGCAGGCGTTGCAGGATCGCGGCGGCGATGGCCTCTTCCTCGCGCAGGGGGGGCAACGCATCGTCCAGCTCGGCCCGCAGCTTGGCCGCCTGCCGCGCCGCCGCCTCGGCCTGCGATGCTTCGGTGACCCGCGCGCGCAGCACATCCTCGGCAGCCGCCCGCGCCGCATCGGCCTCTTTCCAGCGGCTATAGAGCAACATGCCCTCGGCCTGGCGCAGCTGCTCCCCGATGGTGCGATACCGCGCTGCCTGCCGCGCCTGTCGGGCCAGTTGTGCAAGCTGCGTCGCCAATTGCTCGACCACGTCATCGACCCGCACAAGATTGCTTTCCGCGCCCCTGAGTTTCAATTCCGCCTCGTGCCGCCGCTGATACAGGCCCGAGATACCCGCCGCCTCTTCGAGGATCCGCCGCCGCGACTTGGGTTTGGCGTTGATCAGTTCGGCGATCTGGCCCTGCCGCACGAGCGCCGGCGAATGCGCTCCGGTCGAGGCATCGGCAAACAGCATCTGCACATCGCGCGCGCGCACATCCTTGGTATTGGCCTTGTAGGCGCTGCCCACGTCGCGGGTGATGCGCCGCACGATATCTACGCTGTCCGCGTCATTGAACCCCGCCGGCGCAAGGCGATCAGAATTGTCGATATGCAGGCAGACCTCGGCAAAATTGCGCGCCGGGCGGGTGGCGGCCCCGGCAAAGATCACGTCCTCCATGCCGCCGCCCCGCATCGCGGTTGGTCGGTTTTCGCCCATCACCCAACGCAGCGCTTCCAGCAGGTTCGACTTGCCACAGCCGTTTGGCCCCACCACACCGGTCAGACCATCCGCGATGATCAGATCGGTCGGGTCAACAAAGCTCTTGAAGCCGGTCAGTCGAAGTTTGGTAAAGCGCACTGTCGGACCTGTCGTGATTCCTGCCTGAGTCCGAAATGTGCCGCCTTGCCCCCTCCCGAGTCAACGCGTTTGCGCTTTATCTGGGCAAATCGGCGGAGTTTTCCACAATATATTGATACGGCACCAAGCGCATATGCCCGGATCAATAGGGATCACAATCATAATCGTAGTAGGGTGCCCCCGGCACGTCATCCAGCCAGCTGCTCAGTTGAACACAGCTGTAAGAGAGTGGCGACGGACGGGTCGACCAGTCAGGCGGGCGGCCGCCGCAAGACAGCTCGCCGGTCATCTGCGCCTGGTCCCCCAGCACCCGCACGACCGTGCAACCGCTGACCTGCGCCATCGCAAAACCGGCCCTTTCGGGAAGCGGCCCAAGCCGCGGCGCATATTGCGGGTTGACCCGGATCGCCTCGGCCAGATCGCCCCGCACGCGAATGTCAAAGACGCTGCCCGCGACGCTGACGCGCGTAGCGGGGATGCCATGAAAATAACGCCCCGGGGTGCCACATCCCGCAAGCCCGAGCAGCAATGCCAAGATCAGCCGAACCATGGCCGGATACTGCACCGCCTCGCGTAAAGGAAGGGTTACGCATCACGCGAACACATTGACCACAATGACGGTTGAAACCCCTCTGAAACCGGTCATAATATTTGACCAATCAGCGAGGCCCAAGATGCCGTTTCAGAAAGTCCAGACGGAAAAGCTCTCAACCGCGGTGGTTCGGCAGATCGAGGAATTGATCCTGCGCGGCATTCTGCGCCCCGGCGAGCGTCTGCCCTCGGAGCGGGAATTGTCGGAACGGCTTGGCGTGTCGCGCCCAAGCCTTCGGGACGCGGTGGCCGAGTTGCAGGACAAGGGGTTGCTGACCCCGCGCGCGGGATCCGGCGTGTTTGTCGCCGAGGTGCTGGGCTCGGCCTTTTCTCCGGCGCTCACCGAATTGTTCGCCCGGCATGACGAGGCGGTGTTCGACTATCTGTCGTTCCGGCGCGATATCGAGGCGCTGGCCGCGGACCGCGCCGCGCGGCTCGGAAGCGAGAACGACCTTGCGGTGATCCAGGCTGTCTTTGACCGGATGGCCAGCCCGAAACGACGCAGCGCACAGGACGACGCCGAGCTGGATGCGCAGTTTCACAGCGCCATCATGGATGCGAGCCACAATGTCGTCATGCTGCACATGATGCGATCAATGTTCGATCTGCTGCGCAATGGCGTGTTCTACAACCGGCAGGTCATCTTTGAACAACGCACCAGCCGCGACGCCCTGCTGGATCAGCATCGCGCCATAAACGACGCGATCCAGGCCCGCGACCCCGCTGCCGCCCGTTCCGCCGTGGTGGCCCATCTGACCTATGTCGAGCAAGCCCTGCAAGACCAACGCCGCGCCGACCGCAACGCACGCATCGCGCAACAGCGCCTTCAGCACGAAACCACCTCACCTTAAAGGAAGGGCGAGGAACGCAACAAGGCCTGATCATCCGAAGTAAGAGGACTGCCCAGCAGCCTGCGATAATGTGCCCGAAAATGGCGGCAAGTGCGCTCCCAATTCAGATCGTCCACACGCTTTTTCCCACGGCTTGCGAGGTCTTGCCTCAACTTTTCATCAGACCAAATTCGATTCAGGGCTTCTCCGATCCGCCCAACATCCTCAGGATCAAACAACAACGCCGCCTCACCGACTTGTTCCGGCAGCGACGTCACCGATGAGCAAGCGACCGGTGTATTGGCCAGAAAAGCCTCCCAGATCGGGAAGCTTGCTGCCTCGTGCAAGGACGGCACAACAACACAGCGGGCAAGCGAATAAAGACATTGCAATTCGATGGGCGACACAAAGCCAATGAAGCGAATGTTCTGCTCAAAGCCAAGTTCCGTGGCCCGCGCGGCAATGGCTTTGTGGTGATCGTTTTTCTGGCCGCTGAATACAAAGGAGATATCCGCGCCCCCGGATTCCCGGAGCCGTGCCGCAGCTTCGATCAATCGAATATGGTTTTTGTGCTTCCACGTCTGGGCAGGATAAAAGGCGAACTGCTTTGGCAGTCCGAACTTCTCGATCGCTTGCTTGAGATCCGCCGCATCAGGTGTTCCATAACCGAGGTTCGGAGGGGCAAATGGAACAACCGAAACCTTTTCTTCGGGCAGATCATATTGGGCAACGACGTCTGACTTTACCCAAGAGGATACCGTGGCAACCATTCGCGCCGACTTGCAAAAATATCGATAGACTCTCTCGCGCCTTGCAATCTCTTCGGGATCAAAAAAATCGGGAAAGTGAAGATGCTGCAAATCGTGCGGGTGATAGATATGAGGGATGTCGGTGGCAATTGCATGCTGAATGGTAAAGTGCATGAGATCGATTCCCGCCGCCTCGATCCTGCCGTTGCTGCCCTCGACAGATTCAGGCGCACCCAATCGCCGGGCCATGTCCTTGGCGAGTTTGCGTTCATGGCGTCTCTGCCACCAATAGGACAGTCGCCCCCCCAAATTACGGGTCGTCGCCACATGGCGCTCTGGTTTAGGGGCGCGCGACATCAAGAGTCTACAATTGTCTCCGAGAAAAGGCTCCAGCCAATCGGCTTCTCCAGGTTTGACCAAGAAATGGTACTCTTCGTCGCCGTCGGAAAGTTTCGAGAAACCCTGCGCGAGACCAAGCACAACCATCTCGACCCCACCGGACCAGCCGCCTCCAACACGGGCGTCAATACCTATGCGCATTCAAGCTCTCTCCGTCCGATCAATTCGCCCGCTGACCCTGAATGCTCATCAAATTGATAGTCGAACCGCCGATACAATCGCTGTGCTGCTGTGTTGTCACTGTTAACTTTCAGCTCCACACGGGTTGCGCCCTTTTCGGCAGCCACGCGATGCAGATACGTCATCATCGCTTCAGCCCAACCGCAACCACGGGCTTCTGGACGCGTGGCAAGCCCTAGGCGCGGCACTTCATAGCCGTCTGCCCAGCCGCGCAACATCCCGTAGGCTTCGATTCGCCCATCCTCAAAGCCGGCTACAAACACATCCCGGTCGCTGCCGCAGATTATTTTCGCGGTGGCGGCGTCAAAGGGATGCGGATGAAAAAAGGCACGGTCCGTGTCGCTTAGCGCTTCAAAAAATGCCGTCAGCGTAATCCAATCATCCGGTCGTAGCGGTCTGATTTGTTCAAGCTTTACGATCATCTGGAAAAATCACGGATCAATGTACAAATCTTTTCAATCTGTGCCGGTTCTAGTGAGGCATAAGTCGGCAAATTCATTCCAGATCCGGCCAAAAGATCGGTATTGGGCAGATCAACTTTGTTTGCCCCTTTGGCCTCGTAAGGTGGCAGCTTGTGCAGTGGATAAAAGAACGGGCGAGTGTCGACGCCATTCTCAAGAAGGTGCGCGGCCAACTCATCCCGCGTGTGTCCATAGGTATCGGCATCCACGGTTAGGCAGAACAACCATGGTGATCGTTTCGCCCAGGCCGCCACTGGCTGAAATCCGATGCCCGGGGCATTCGCCAACAGGCTTTCGTATCTATCGAAAACGGCCTGCCTCTGCGCCAGGATCGTTTCGGCACGCTCAATCTGCGCACATAGAATGGCAGCGGCGATGTTCGTCAGACGAAAATTATGGCCAATAACCGGAAAGTAATACCTGCGGTGCGGATCGACTCCCTGCCCCCTTATGGTCCTGGCCTTTTGAAGAAGCGTCTCGTCGCTTAGCGTTACTGCTCCGCCCTCTCCCGAAGTTAGCACCTTGTTTCCAAAGAATGAAAACGTCGCGATACTTGACAATGATCCGACGCGACGTCCCTTGTATTCAGCCAGCGGCGCTTCTGCCGCATCTTCAACAACCCACAGATCGTTCGCGGCCGCTATCTGGTTAATTCTATCCACATCAGCCGGGTGGCCATAGAGATGAACCGCAATGATGCCCTTCGTTCGAGGAGTGATCGCCGACTCAATCAAAGACGGGTCGATACACCAGGTACTTGGCTCAACATCCACAAACACCGGTGTCGCACCAACATAGCGCACGGCATTGGCTGTCGCGACATAGGTAAGCGAGGGCACCAGAACCTCGTCCCCCGGGCCAACATCCAATGTCAGCATGGCAAGGTGCAATGCGGCGGTTCCATTGCAGACCGCCAGACCGAAACGGGAGTCACAGAGTGGGGCAAATTCCTGTTCGAAACGATCAAGAAACGCACCCGTGGAGGATATCCATGTACTGGATAATGCCTCCAGAACATACTTCTCTTCGTTACCACCAAGATCCGGGATCGCAACGGGAATCATGCCAATTTTCCTCTTATTATCTTGGCCAGACGGCGAACAAGCCCCCGGCGACGATGGGCTTCCCCGAAGTTTCCGTGTTGCTCGCGCAGATGCTCTGAGATTGTTTCGTAGGCCCCCATATCTTCGATCACCTGCATTCGCATATCAATCTTGGGGGCATGCTGGGCGAGCGCTGTAGAATAGCGGTCACTCTTCGCGCAATGGGTTCCACTCCCATCATGACCAATATTCTGCACAAGACTTTCGCCTGGATTCAGATGCAGCATCCCATTCAAGAAGTTCCATACGTAAAATCGAATTGCCCATGAATCGTTTCGCCCGGCCACCTGGTCCTTGAGCATATTTGAGAATCCGGCGGCCGAGCCGAAATCCAGTTCATATGAGAGATTCAAATCCTCGAGTTCCCGCAACAAGCGTTCGCCATCCCAATTGACGCGCTGCCAGACCCGCCGCCAACTTGCCCAACCCCAACTCGTTCCCTTTCGGGAAAAAAAGCTTTCGGGGAGGCCCGGAATTGTTTCCATGTATCCGCTGACACTGCCCACATTCTCGCAATCCGAATAGGCTGTCAGCGCCGCGTTCATGTAGCTCAGAAATGCGGGCGAGGTCACGATATCGTCTTCAACCACGATGGCGCGCCCGTGATCGGACATCATTCGGGTCACGCCGTCTTGTATAGAGGTGGCCAGCCCGGCATTTTCATCGCGGGCGATGACGTTCAGGCTGGCAAATCCTCTCTGCGCCTTGGCGATATCGATCACTTGGCGCACCGGCTCGACATCGCGGTCGTCCCTTGGGCCGTCCACGAATACGGTGAGCGGCGTCTGATCCGCCAGCGGCGAGGCCGACAAGGCCGCCAGGGTTTGCCGCGTGTGTTCGGGACGCCGAAACGCGAAAACGCAGACAGGTGCAACGGTCATGATGGTGGGTTCGCGTCCATGGGTCGGGTCAAACTCCTGCGGACCCTAGACAATCGCCCCGGCATTGGCAATTCCATCCGCCAAAGCGAAAGCCCCGGCGTCAGGCGACAGCCGGGGCTTCTGCATTCCGTGATGGGGCGCGGGTCAATGCAGCTTGGCATCGACCTCGGCAATGGCGTTGTCGATCAGCTTGTTGCCATCGGCGGCGGTCATCTGTTTGCCGATCACTTCGCGCGCCGTGGCGACGGCGATGAGTACGGCCTGATCGCGCACTTCCTTGATGGCCGAAGCCTCCGCAGAGGCGATCTGACCCTCGGCCGCGGCGATGCGGCGTTCGATCGAAAGCTGAAGGTCCGCCTTGGCCTGCTCGGCCGCCTGCGCGGCTTCGTCGCGCGCGGTGGTCACGATGCGGTCGGCCTGTTCCTGAACTTCCTTCTGCTTGCGCTCATAGGATGCCAGGATGGTCTGCGCTTCTTCCCGCAGGGCGCGGGCTTCGTCGAGCTCCGACTTGATGCCTTCTGCCCGGCCGTCCAGCATGCCGCCCAGCTTGCCGGGCACTTTCATGTAGAACAGCACACCGATAAAGAGCAGGAACGCCAGCAGAACAACAAAGTTGGTGTTCTCGAGCGAAAAGAACGGGCCGCTGGCCGCCAGCGCGGGGCTGGCCGCGCCGAATGTCAGGACAAGGGCGATGATGTTGCGCATATCTCTTATCCTTTCATCTGGCTTGCGACGGCGGCCTGGATGGCGTTGGCATCGGCCTGCCCCCCCAGGGCGGTGACGATCTCGGCGGCGGTATCCGTGGCAACGGTCTTGACGTTCTCCAGCGCACCGGCGCGGATTTCGGCAATTGCCTTTTCGGATTCCGCGGACTTGGCCGCAATCTCGACATCCGCTTTTTCAATGGCGACATCCAGATCGGCCTGGATCTCGGCCCGTGCCTTGGCGACGATGGCCTGTGCCTCGGAGCGGGCGTCCGCCAGTGCCTTGTTATAGGCCTCTTCGGCTTCGACAGCCTTGGCTTTCAGGTCTTCGGCAGCGGCCAGATCGTTGGTGATCGTGCCCTGACGTTCCGCGAGGATCGCGGCGATGCGCGGAAGCGCAACGCGCGACAGCACCAGAAAGATCACGACCAGCGTGACCACCAGCCAGAAAATCTGGTTGGGGAACCAGTCAAAGCACAGCTGTGGCATCCCGATGGCGCCACCGTGCGAATCGACGCACATGCCGGCGAGTTCTTGGTAGACCGGTTCGACGTGCCCGCCTGATGTTGTTTCGGTTGCCATGTCGTTCTCCTTGGAAACCAGCCGTTACATTGGGCAGCGCGGATCACGCGCCGCCCAACCGTAAGGATTTCGGTTCCGAAGGTTTAGACGGCGAACATCAGCAGCAGCGCGACGAGGAACGAGAAGATCCCCAGGGCTTCGGCGAACGCGATGCCGATGAACAGCGTTGCGGTCTGCGATGCGGCGGCGGACGGGTTGCGCAGGGCACCGGCCAGGAAGTTGCCGGCCACGTGGCCCACACCGATTGCTGCGGCGCCCGAACCGATTGCGGCCAGGCCGGCACCGATGAATTGACCCAGTTGTGCGATATCGCCTTCCATGATTTTCTCCTTACGATGGAATTGTGGGATAGGGTGAACGCGGGGTCGCCCCCGCGATATGTCGTTAGTGGCTCGGGTGCAGCGCATCCTTGAGATACACGCAGGTCAGGATGGTGAACACATAGGCCTGGATGAATGCCACGAGCAGTTCGAGACCATAGATCGCCGTCACGCTCAGGATGGCAACCGGTGCGATCGCCGTGACCTGGGCAAAGCCCGCGAACACTTTCAGAACCGCGTGACCGGCCATCATGTTACCGGCAAGACGGATGGAATGGCTGACCGGGCGAACGAAATACGAGATCAGCTCGATGATCGCCAGGATCGGACGCAGCGCCAGCGGCGCGCTCGACACCCAGAACAGGCCGAGGAAAGCCGAACCGTTCTTGACGAAACCAAGGATGGTCACGGCAAAGAACACCCCAAAGCCCATGATCGAGGTGACCGCGATATGGCTGGTGGTGGTGAACGAGGCCGGGATCAGCCCGAGGAAATTCGAGCAGACGATGAACATGAACAGCGTCATGATATAGGGGAAATACTTGATCCCGTCCTTGCCGGTCACATCTTCGACCATCTTGTAGACGAACCCATAGGCCAGCTCGGCAACCGACTGGCTGCGCGAGGGCACGATGCCCCGCTTGCTGGTGCCCAGAACCAAAAGCGCAATAACGGCCAGAACCGCCAGCGCCATCCAAAGGGTCACGTTGGTCGGGGTGTACCACGCAATGGTGTCACCACCAAACAGCGGCTTGACGATGAACTGGTCCATCGGGTGAAATACCAGGCTGCCCCCTTCGGCACCGTGTTCTGCACCTGTCGCTTCGCTTGCCAAGGTTCAGTTCCCTTCGTCTTTCGTCGCGGCCTCTTGGGCCATTTTCCTGTCCTGGATTTCTTGCGCGCTGCGCAGCATCGTCTTGATACCGGCGGCAAGGCCCAGCAATGTGAACAGGACGAGGAAAATCGGTATCGTACCGAACAGGCGATCCAGCCCGTACCCCATCCCGAAACCGATCCCGAGACCGGCAACCAATTCGATCACCATGCGCCAGGCCAGTTGCGCCTGGGAATAGTGCTCTTCCTTGTGCGACTTCTCCGGCTCGACCTTCTTGGCCGCTTCGATCCGGGCCTCGAGCTGCGCCAAACGCTGCCTTTGGTCCTCGTCGATCACCGGGGTGTCCCTCACGTTTTGTCTGCACAGGTGCTACGGCGCGGGCCGACCAGAGTCAATTGCGAGATTGCGCCACGCGAATACCGTTCAAATGTTTGATTTTGTGCAGTTAATTTCATGGACAAGGTTCACACGGTGAACCGACGCGGGGGCCAGGCCGCCCGCAACCAGGCAATTGGCATATTCAACCCGATGGTTGACTTTCCGCTCGACGTGCCTCTGACCTGCCCGACCGCCTTCGTCGGGGCCTGTGCCTGCAGCCGCCCGCCCCTTGCCTGCCGATGCGCAGCTGAGACAAAGGCATTAACTCGTTTTCACTTGGCCTGCGCGGCACCGGATGTGCCGTGGGCAGTATCGCGGGCTGTCCGGGCTGTGTTGCGCCGGAACGGCGATGATGATCAGCATTTCCTACTACGCCTTTGGTGCCCGGGCCACCGTCAACACCGACCGTATCACGCCTGTGCTGACCACCATGATCGCCCATGCCATCATCGTGGTCTTTACCCTCTGGCGCATGACCCAGCGTTCGCAGGTCGCCGAAACCGACAAGGTCGATTTCGCGCTGACCCCGCTTGCCCGGACCAGCACGCCGGAAACCGCCGCCCTGGCGGTTCCGGACCCCGACGAGCTATCATCCGAGCCGGATCAGTGACCGGAGAACACCAGCGACGTCACCGGCAAGAGCAGCATCCGCATCCGCAAGCCGGCCGCGTGTACCACGCCGATCGTGTCGATCACATGCAGGCCGATCTTCTTGGCGGTGCTCATCTCTTCATGCTCGATCCGCTCGTGATTGCTGGTATAGGCCATGGCCATGCAATTGCTGCCCGGTGGCAACAGGTCGATGCCGCCTTCGTATAGCGGTTCGAGGATCGCGGTTATCGAACCGGGGCGCACATTGTCCTGCGGGTCGCGCAGCTGGTCGGTGGGGCGGAACTGTCCCGAGGCGATCACGTCCTGCACCCCGACAACCACCATCGGCACCACGGTAAAGGGTTTGGACAGGCAACCGATCTCGGCGATCATGCCCGGTTTCACCACCTGCGCCGCCAGCTGGCTGAACCCGGCCTGGAACATCAGATGCCCGGAATCCGTCGGCACCAGGATCCCCGCCGGGCGCAGGATCGGGTTGACGTAATCGCCGACCTGCAGGGCAAACTGTTCGACCCGACCCGAAATGCCGGCCACCACCAGCGTCTTGTCCAGTTCGGCCTGCGCCTGCTCAAGGCTGGCAATCGCGCTGGCCCGCTGCGCCGGCAACAGCACCTCGACATTCTGTTGCACCGAGTCGAAATTGGCTTCTGCGGCGTGAACCTGGCCTTCCCGCTCCTTGAGCCGGTTGAACTGGCGATCCACCTCGGCGCGGTTCGCCGCCGGGGACCCTTCGTCAAGCAGCTTCTTGTTGCGCAGGTAATCGGCCTCGACCAGATCATAGGCCGCCTGCGCCTGTTCCAGCGCGGCCCGGGCGGCTTCGATCTCGGAACCGGACACCGCAAGCGCGGCATTGACCTCGTCCACCCGGCTCTGGGCGGTGACAACCGCCGCTTGCTGGCTCGAGGAATCCAGTTTGAACAAGGGATCGCCCGCCTCGACATCATCATGGCTGGCAACATAAACCTCGGCGACCCGCCCGCCGACTTCCGGCAGGATGGTGACGGTACGGAAATAGGACGACACCGCGCTGGTCGAGGGATGGAAATAGAACAGCAGCGTGATCACCGTGGTCGCCGCGATGAAACAGCCGGTCAACCCCCACCGCAATTCGTACCAGACCGAGAAAAACGTGATTTCATGACCGATCCGCTTGCCCTGGACATAGCGACGGAAAAGGTAATCGGGCAGAATCGTGAAGAGCGCGCAAAACAGCGTTTCCAGCATGTCTCAGCCCTCGCCGTCGCGCTTGGGCGCGTCTTCATCCGCGGGGTCCGGCGCAGGCGTCAACCCGCCAGCCGCCTTCGCGCCGCGCGTCGCGATTTCGAGCGAAGAGGCAATCGAGTTGAGCGGCGTCATGAAATCCGGCATCCGAAAGGCCGCGACCAGGATCGCAACGACCCAGAACAGGTTGTTATGGGTGAACAGCGCCAACAGCGCCAGAATGCCGACCACCTGCATCTGCGAGTGATTGCTTTCATGCGCCATCTTTTCCGGCATGGCATGCAGCGTCAAATAGCCCACCCCGATCAACAGGATCGTACCGATGGTAAACACGGCCATGAAGTTGAAGAGAAAGTCGCTCCCGTCCGCTGCCGCGATATAGGACGGCAGATACGCAGGGGCCATGGGGTTCATTTCTGGGACTGCCAACGGAATTGCTCGCCTTATGGTTTCGTTGGCCTTCACTATGCGGCAAGAATTTTCGCGCCACAACGGCTGAACCCGCGCAATCTGAGAATTGCCGGGCCGGTCGCGCGCGGTGCCTGTTCGCCCCCCCTTTTCGATCCCGCGCGGGCATGTCATGACACAACCGAACTGCACCGGTGCGGTTTGACGCAGGAACACGGGGGCGCAACATGAGCGATTTTGTCGTCATCGGCGGAGGCATCGCCGGGCTGAGCGCGGGCGCGCGGCTGTCGGCACATGGAACCGTGACGGTTCTCGAGGCAGAGGATGCCCTGGGCTATCACGCCTCCGGGCGCTCGGCGGCGCTGTTCGAAGAGAACTATGGCAAACCGGCCATCGTCGCCCTCAGCCGCGCCAGCGGCACCTATCACCGTACCGCCAATGGCGGCTATCTGACCCCACGGGGGCTGCTGCTGGTGGCGGGGCCGTCGCAAGAAGCAGCGTTTGAACGGGATGTCGGGGACCTGGGCCTCGCCCCCATTTCGGTGGACGCGGCGCGGGCCATGGTACCCATCATCAACCCGGCCAGCGTATCCCGCGCCGCGCATCACGATGCCGCGCTGGATATCGACACCGACCGCATGTTGCAGGATTTCGCCCGCGTCATCCGGGGCAATGGCGGGGCGGTTCTGACCCGTGCGAGGGTGACCGCGATCCGGTACGGCGACAGCGGCTGGCAGATCGAAACCGCCGATGGCACCCATGCCGCGCGCCACCTGGTGAACGCCGCCGGGGCCTGGGCCGACGAGATCGCCACATTGGCCGGTGTTCCGCCCATCGGCATCACCCCCTACCGACGCTCAATGGCACGCCTGCCCGCGCCCGGCGGGCATGACGTGACCGGCTGGCCCATGGTTATGGGGGTCGGTGAAAGCTGGTACGCCAAACCGGACGCGGGCAAGCTTTTGGTGTCTCCGGCCGAACAGGATGCCACCCACCCCCATGACGCCTATGCCGATGACATGGTCCTGGCCGAGGGGCTGGCGCGATACGAAAACATGGTCACCGAACCGGTAACACGGGTCGAAACCAATTGGGCCGGATTGCGCAGCTTTGCGCCGGACCGGGTGCTGGTGCTCGGACCCGACCCGGCGCGGCGTGATTTCATCTGGTGCGCCGGCCAGGGCGGTTATGGGTTCCAGACCGCGCCCGCCGCCTCGCAGTTGGTCGCCGACCTTGTCACCGGCAGGGCCAGTGAATTGGATCCCGAGAATATCGCCGCATTGACCCCGGAAAGGCTTCGCAAATGATCCGCCGGGTACCCAGTTCGGCCAGCATCGCCAATCCGACCCGGGGCGCACAGCTTTGCGCCCCCTCCGCCGAACGCAACCGCCAGCCGATTTGCGATCTGTTGGCACGGGTCGCACCGGATACCGGCGATGCGCTGGAAATCGCCAGCGGCACCGGCCAGCATGTCATCGCTTTTGCCGCGCGTCTGCCCGGCCTGACATGGCAGCCGACCGACCCCGATCCCAGCCGCCGCGCCAGCATCGACGCCTATGCGGCAGAGGCCGGTCTCGGCAACCTGTTGCCCGCGCGCGATCTGGATGCGGGTGTGCCCGGCTGGGGCGCGGGCTATGGCGCGCAATCGCTGATCGTGCTGGTCAATCTCCTGCACCTGATCAGCACCGGCGAAGCCCGCACCCTGATCACCGAAACCGCGCGGGCACTGGTCCCCGGCGGTCATTTTGTCGTCTACGGCCCGTTCATGCGCGGCGGCGAACTGACCAGCGACGGCGACAAACGGTTTCACGCCAGCCTGCGCGCGACGGACCCCGAGATCGGCTACAAGGATGATTTCGACGTTCTGGATTGGGCGCAGGAGGCCGGTTTGTCACCGCTTGAGATCATCGAAATGCCCGCCAACAACATGTCGATCATCCTGCAAAAGCCCGCCTAATCGCGGCTGGCAAAAAACCGCGCGACGATGAAAAACGCACCCACCAGCAGGGCGGGCAGCACGAAAATCTGGAAGATATACACCGACAGCAAGGTGAGATAACTGCCGATCAACTCATCCGCGCGCAGCCAGATATTGCCCGCCAGTTCACGATAGCGGTCGACCTCGGACATGCCCTCGGTCAGCCGGTCCCACCACCCCTGATCCTGCGCAAGGCCCGGATCAACCTCGACCGTGTCGGTGATCTCGTCGATGATCGCCTGATGCCACGCCATCACATCGCCGGTGAACCGCGCGGCCAACAGGTCGGTCAGAACAAAGGCCCCGGGCAGCGCCAGCAGGAAAAACCCGCCATACCACCCCAACCGCCGCGACAACATTGACACCACGTCGCGCGGCCCCAGCAACCGGTCGGCGATCCAGAGGGCCGAGGCCCCTGCGATCATAACCGCGCCGACCGCACCCACCGGCCCCATTGCCACCGCCAGCACGCCGCTCACCAGCATCAGGGCAAAGACCACCGCCGCGATCCGTTCGATCGTATCGTCCACCGGCTCCAGCATCTTGCCCGGCTGCATCGTGCCGGAAACGCCCAGCGACGCCCCGACCTCGACCTCCTGCGCGGTCGACAGGGCCGCGTTCAACATGCGCAGGGTGACATATGTGGCCGCGCTTGCCGTCGAAACGGTCGCCGCATAATCCTGCGCGCCGCGCGACAGGGGATTGTGCCGATGCAACACCGCCGCGCCCAGGGCGAGCGCGGCGATCAGGACCAGCCAGAGCAGCGAATAGCGGCGCGGCTCAGGCGTCCTTGCGGATGGTCTCGTTCCCGGGGTCATAGGGGCTGTCCTCCACGATCTCGGCATCCCAGAGCCGGTCCAGCATCTTGACCTTCAGCCGGGTACCAGGAACCGCCAGTTCGGGCGAGACATAGCCCATGCCGATGCTCTTATCAAAGGCCACCGAATAGCCCCCAGAGGTCAGCCGCCCGACCCGGGTCTCACCATGATACAGCGCCTCGCGCCCCCAGGGATCGGCGTCGTCGGGGCCATCGATCAACAGCGTGACACATGTGCTGCGGATGCCCTTGGCCTGCATTGCCGCCTTGCCGTGAAACTCTTTGGACAGGTCGACAAACCGGGGCAGGTCCGCCTCAAGGGGCGTCGCATCCCGGCCCAGTTCGGTCCCGAACGCACGGTAGGATTTTTCCTGCCGCAGCCAGTTCTGCGCCCGCGCGCCGACCAGCTTCATGTCATGCTTCGCACCCGCGGCCATCAGCTGATCCCACAGATAGTTCTGCATCTCGATCGGATGGTGCAATTCCCAGCCCAATTCGCCTGTATAGGCCACCCGGATCGCCCGCACCGGGCACATGCCCAACTCGATGTTGCGCATCGACAGCCACGGAAAACGCTTGTTGCCGAGCACGGTCGCCGGATCGGCATCCTTGACGATCTCGGTCAGAACATCGCGCGATCTTGGCCCGGCAATGGCAAAGACACCCCATTGGCTGGTGACGTCCTGGATCTCGACATATCCGAACTCACCCGCCATATCCTCGGCCGCCTTGCGCAGGAAATCGGCGTCATAGGCCGTCCAGGCCCCGGCAGACACAAGGTAATACTCATCCTCGCCCAGCCGCACGATGGTATATTCGGTGCGCGTGGTGCCGGCCGTGGTCAGCGCATAGGTCAGGTTGATCCCCCCCACCTTGGGCAGCTTGTTGCAGGTGAACCAATCCAGGAAGGCGGTTGCGCCGGGTCCCCTGATCACGTGTTTGGTGAACGCCGTGGCATCGATTAGGCCCGCCCCCTGACGCACGGCGCGGGCCTCCTCGACCGCATATTGCCACCAGCCACCGCGCCGGAACGACCGGCTGTCATGATCGAAACTGTCCGGCGCATCCAGCGGCCCGTAATAGTTCGGCCGCTCCCATCCGTTGACAAAGCCGAATTGCGCGCCCAACGCCTTTTGCCGGTCATAGGCCGGTGCCGTGCGCAGCGGACGGCACGCGGGGCGTTCCTCGTCCGGATGATGCAGGATATAGACGTGGTCGTAACATTCCTCGTTCTTGCGCGCCGCGAACTCGGTGGTCATCCAGTCGCCGTATCGCTTGGGATCAAGGCTGGCCATGTCGATCTCGGCCTCGCCTTCGACCATCATCTGCGCCAGGTAATACCCCGTGCCGCCCGCCGCCGTGATGCCGAAACTGAACCCTTCGGCCAGCCACATGTTGCGCAGTCCCGGTGCCGGGCCAACCAGCGGGTTGCCGTCGGGCGTATAGCAGATCGGGCCGTTGAAATCGTCCTTGAGACCGCAATCCTCGGCACTCGGCATCCGGTGGTTCATCGCCATGTACTGGTCTTCGATCCGCTCCAGATCAAGCTGGAACAGGTCGGCGCGGAAGCTGTCGGGCACGCCATACTCGAACCGCGCCGGGGCGTTCTTTTCATAGACCCCCAGTATCCAGCCGCCCCGTTCCTCGCGCACATAGCTTTGCGCATCGGCATCACGGATCACCGGATGCTCCGGGTGGTCCTTGCGAAATTCGACCAGCGCGGGGTCCTGGTCCATCACGATGAACTGGTGCTCGACCGGAATCGCCGGCATCTTGATGCCCAGCATCCTTGCGGTGCGCTGAGCATGGTTGCCGGATGCGGTGACCACATGCTCGGCGGTGATGACGATCTGCTCATCCGACGGCACCAGGTTGCCACCCTTCTCGACCATCTTGGTGGCCGTCACCTCCCACGACTCTCCGGTCCAGCGAAACGCGTCAGCCTGCCACTTGCGCTCGATCATCACACCACGCTGGCGCGCGCCCTTGGCCATCGCCATGGTCACATCCGCCGGATTGATATAGCCGTCGGTGTGGTGATACAGCGCGCCCTTCAGGTCTTCGGTCCGGATCAGCGGCCAACGCGCCTTGATCTCGTCTGGGGTCAGGAACACATAGGGCACATCGCAGGTCTCGGCAGTGCTGGCATAGAGCATGTACTCATCCATGCGCTCCTGCGTCTGCGCCATGCGCAGGTTGCCGACAACGGCAAAGCCGGCGTTCAACCCGGTTTCCGCTTCCAGCGTCTTGTAGAAATCGAC
The DNA here is from genome assembly GCF_049800935.1 of Microbulbifer sp. S227A. Taxonomy (NCBI): domain Bacteria; kingdom Pseudomonadati; phylum Pseudomonadota; class Gammaproteobacteria; order Cellvibrionales; family Microbulbiferaceae; genus Microbulbifer; species Microbulbifer sp. S227A. Next base: position 753,192 of record NZ_JBNAFZ010000001.1, read on the forward strand.
CGAATACTTGTGAATGTGGGTGGTGGCATAGGACATGTTGAACAATGGCAACAACCCGGCGGCATGCCAGGTCGATCCCGAGGTCAGCTCATCGCGCTCAAGCAGCATGACATCGTCCCAACCGGCGCGCGCCAGGTGATAGGCAATTGACGTTCCAACGGCACCGCCGCCCACCACCAAGGCTTTGACTTGCGTCTTCATCGGATCTCTCCCGGATCGAGTCTCGTTCTGAGAGGTTTATGCCTGCCCGGCGCGCATTGCGCCAAATCCATCCGACCCAAATCCGCGCAAAACCGACCTCACCGAACGGAACTCCCTGGCCGCATGTCCGTGGCAACACGCCCGGACGGGGTTCGATGCCCCGGCCGGGCGTTCCCCGGCTCAGGGCTTGGGGTGATCGTCCCATTCGTCGGACAGGATGCGGCGGCTGTCGCCCTCGGGGTCGTCATACTGGTTCGAGCGTACCGTATAGACAAACGCCACGAGGCCAATGGCCCCCAGCGTCAGGGAAATCGGAATGAGATAGGTCAGGATCGTCAATACATCACCTCAGCCGCAGCGCGTTGAGCGATACGGTAATCGAACTCGCCGACATTGCCAGCGCCGCGATCAGCGGCGTCGCCAATCCCGCCACCGCCAGGGGCACCGCGATCACGTTATAGACCGTGGCGATCCGGAAATTCTCGCGAATGCGCCGCGTCGCCTTTTGCGCGACGTCACAGGCCTCGGCGATCGGCGACAGATCCTGCCCCAACAGCACGATATCTGACGCCACGCGGGCCGCGTCCAGCGCGCTGGCCGGGGAAATCGACACATCCGCCGCCGCCAGCGCCGCCGTGTCATTGAGCCCATCGCCCACCATCAGCACCCTGTGCCCCGCCGTGCCCAGTGCCGCGACGCGCGCCGCCTTGTCGCCTGGCAAGGCGTCGGCCTCCCAGTTCTCGATGTTCAACCGTTCGGCCAATCGCCTGACCGCGCCTGGCGCGTCCCCCGAGATCAGCAACACGTTCTTGCCCGCCGCGCCAAGCGCCCGAACCGCTTCCGCGGCTCCGGGGCGCAACGCATCGGCAAACAGGAACGCTTGCGGTGCCGCCGCGCCCACCGCCAGCCAGACCGCCGTCTGATCCGCCTGTTGCGCCCCGAGCCAGGCCGCGCGCCCCAGCCGAACCCGCTGGCCCTGCCACGTGGCCTCGACCCCATATCCCGGATGCTCGATCACGTTCTGCACCTGGGCGGGCGCGATCCCCGCCTCTTGCGCGGCGCGGCCCAGGGCAACCGAAAGAGGGTGCGCCGAGGCCGCCGCGAGGGCCAGGGCAATCTGCTGGTCCCGGTGCGAAAAATCCCCCATGTTGCTCACATCCGGGGTGCCCATCGTCAGCGTACCGGTCTTGTCGAACACGACCGTATCCACCTGCGCCAGCCGTTCCAGCGCGGTGGCGTGCTTGATCAGCATCCCCTGCCTGAACAACCGCCCCGATGCCGCCGTGGTGACCGCCGGAACCGCGAGCCCCAGGGCGCATGGGCAGGTGATGATCAACACCGCCGCCGCGATGTTCAGCGCCACCCGAAGATCACCTGACCACAGGTACCAGCCCAGGAAACTGAGGGCCGAGAGGATATGCACGCCGGGCGCATAGAGCTTGGCCGCCGCATCCGCCAGCGAGGTGTATCGCGACCGCCCGGATTCCGCGATGGCCACGAGATCGGCCATGCGGTGCAGCGATGTATCCTCGCCAACCGCGCTGGCCCGGACAACCAGCGGCCCGGTCAGGTTCACCTCGCCCGCGCTTACCCCTTGCCCCGGCCCGGCAAATACCGGAACCGTCTCGCCGGTCAGCAACGAGCGGTCCAGCTCCGAGTGCCCTTCGGCGACAACCCCGTCTACCGGCATCCGGCCACCGGGCCGCACCAGCAGCAGATCGCCAACCGCCAGTTCGGCCACTGCGACTTCCTGCTCGGTGCCACCCGCGATCCGGATTGCCCGTGGCACCTCGAGCGCCGCAAGCTCTTGCGCCGCAGAGCGCGCCACGGCCCGCGTGCGATAATCGAGATAGCGCCCCGCCAGCAGGAAAAACGTCAGGGTCAGGGCGGCATCGAAATAGGCATGTTCCCCCGAAAGCGAGGTCTCCCACAGCGATGTCGCCAGCGCCAGCACGATGGCCAGCACGATCGGCACATCCATGTTCAGCCGCCCCACGGAAACCGCATCCCAGGCGTTGCGAAAAAATGGCTGCGCCGCATAGCCGATGGCAGGCAGGGTGATGAAAGCCGAGATCCAGTGGAACATGTCGCGTGTCGCATCGGTCGCCCCGGACCAGACCGACACCGACAAGAGCATCACGTTCATCGACGCGAATCCGGCAACCGCCAGCCGTATCAACAGATCGCGCCCCGCCTTGTCCGACTGCGTCGCACTCAACGCACCCGGGTCCAGTTCATGCGCCTCGTAGCCCAGGCTGGCCAGCACCGGGATCAGGTCGGCGGCGGCAACGCCGTCATCGGCCTCGATCATCGCGCGTTTCAGGGTCAGGTTGACCCGCGCGTCCCGCACGCCGGGATGGTCGTTCAACCCGCGTTCAACAGCCGAGATGCAGGCCTGGCAATGAATGCCCGGCAGGGACAGCGCGATACGGGCCTCCTTTGGCGCGACGCTTGCCATGTCTGCCGGTGCCGCGAGACAACCGGGACAGGCGGCGGCGGCAGGCGGGCCAAGCCGGGCGGTCATCGTGCGCTATCCCCGGACATGCAGGATCACCCGCTGGGTGAACTCGGTTCCATCCGCTGCCCGCGCCACCATACGGATGTTCCAGTTGCCCCGGGCAAGGTTGACCGGCGCCACATAGGATGTCCCGTCAAATTCAAACGCCGGCGCGATGTCGTCCTTGATCTGGGTGGCGCGGCCGACCACCGCCGACAGTTTCGCAACCTCGACCGGCGCCCCGTCGCGATCGGTGATCGACAGGAACACCTGGCCATCCCGCGCATCCGCATAAACCGACCAGCCAAGCGCCTGCTGGGCCGCAAGACGCGTGTTGAATTGCTGGCTGGCCACGTAGGAATTGCTGACTTCCAGCCCCGGAAAGGTGCGCACGGCATTCCAGGCCAGCGCGAAATTGACCCCGATGATCACCGCAAACGCCCCGACAAAAACCATCGCGGCGTGCCGTCCGGTAAACTCACGATGCGCCATGGTCTAGTTCCCCTTGCCGTTGAACGTGCTGTCGCGATAGGCGCGATCACCGTTGCTCAGGTCTTCGACCCAGAAGCGGATATCAGTATGCGCCGCGCCGGACGGGCCCGACTCTGCCGGTGACACCACGTATACACGTTGCAGAAAGGCCGTGTCAGCCGGAACCGGAACCGAGTCATAGGGCGTGCCCTCGAGTTGAATACGCAGGGTCGGCTCTCCCACGACCGACAGGCGGAACTGCCGATCATCGCCATTCTTGTTGCGCAGGCGCACGTCATAAGTGTTGCGGATCGAGCCGTCCGACATGGTGACAAAGGTCGGGTTGCGGATCGGGGCAACCGTCATTTCGATATCCTGTCGGATGAACAGCGCAAAAAGCAGCCCCAGCCCCACCAGCGACCACAAGGATGTATACATGATCGTGCGCGGGCGCAGAATGTGTTTCCAGACGCTCTTGGGGGCCGCCCCGCCGCGTTCGAGTGTTTCATCGGACAGGGCCATGTAGTCGATCAACCCGCGCGGCTTGCCGATCTTGGCCATGATGTCATCACAGGCGTCGATACACAGGGCACAGGTGATGCATTCCAACTGTTGACCGTCGCGGATATCGATACCCACCGGGCAAACGTTGACACAGGCCATGCAATCGATGCAATCGCCCTGCGGTGCGCCCGCCCTGGCCGCCTCCGAATGCTTGCGCGGCTCGCCCCGCCAGTCGCGATACCCCACAACCAACGTGTCCTCGTCCATCATCGCCGCCTGGATACGCGGCCACGGACAGGCATAGATACAGATTTGCTCGCGCGCGAACCCGCCGAAAAAGAATGTCGTCGCGGTCAGGATCGCCACGGTCGTATAAGCCACGGGATGGGCGTTCAGCGTCACAAGATCGCGCAGCAAGGTCGGCGCATCGGCGAAATAGAACACCCAGGCCCCGCCGGTCGCCAGTCCGATCAGCAACCAGACAACCCACTTGGTCACGCGCAGACGGAATTTACGGAAATCCATCTTGCTCTGGCGATGCAGGCGAAGCCGTGCATTGCGATCCCCTTCGATCCAGCGTTCCACCAAAATGAAGAGATCGGTCCAGACGGTCTGGGGACAGGCATAGCCACACCAGACCCGCCCCAGTGCCGATGTGAACAGGAACAGTCCCAACCCCGCCATGATCAGCAGCCCCGCGACGAAATAGAACTCGTGCGGCCAGATCTCGATCCAGAAGAAATAGAACCGCCGGTTCGCGAGGTCGAGCAGCACCGCCTGGTCCGGCAGGCTTGGCCCGCGATCCCAGCGGATCCAGGGCGTAACGTAATAGATGCCCAGGGTCACCGCCAGGATGATCCATTTCAGGTTGCGGAACCACCCGGAGACCCGCTTGGGGAAAATCGGCTCCCGCGGGGCGTACAGGCTGGGTGCTGGTTCGGTTTTGCTCACGGATTCACTCCGATTCTGGGCCTTGTTCTGCGGCCTTGTCCCAGATGCCGTGCGCGCGCACTTTGACATGGGTCAAAAAGCGTATCGGACATTCATATTATCCGGCGTTGGGTGCCCGAACCCATCCCCTCCCGGCGCGACCGGTCCGGTCGCTCAGCGCGTGGCAATTGCTTCCTTGCCGCCGGATACCTGCCGCCGCAACCAGCGCACAAACGCCTTTGCATGCGGGCGCAATACCCCGGGGCGCGTGACGATGTAATAGGCCGAGGGTTCTTCGCGAAACAGCTCGACCAGACGCCCTGCCTTCAGGTCCGGCTCGACGAAATCGCGCACGACAACGCTCACCCCCTGCCCGTCCCGCGCGGCATCAAGCAACAGGTTGCCCGGCATCTGAACCCGCCCGCCGACAAGCCCCCGGTTGATCCCTTTCGAGCGCAACCATTGGGTCGACTCGCTGGTGCCCAGTTCCTCGAGCCAGGGGAAATCGGCCAGGTCCCGGGGATCGGCGATCTCCCGCCCCCGCAACAACGCCGGCGCGGCGACCACCACCAGCCGCGACAACAGCAATGGTTGGGATACCAGCCCGGGCCACCCGCCCTGGCCATGACGCAACGCCACGTCAATGCCACCCGGTGCCAGTGCAACGACCGCAGCGCTCGGGTCAAGCATCAGGTCGATCTCCGGATGCGCCGCGCGGAAACCCGGCAATCGCGGCATGAGCCATTGCGCCGCAAAGGTCGGCGTGGTCGAAATATGCAACGGGCGCGCGGCATCCGCCGCCGACAGTTCCTGAACCGCGGTGCCTATCGCACCAAAACCCAGCATTACAGCCTCGGCCAGTCGCTGTCCCTGCTCGGTCAGCACCAACCCCCGCCCCGAGCGGTCCAGCAAGCGCGCATCCAAATGCGCCTCAAGCCCTCGCAAATGCTGGCTGATGGCAGCGTGGCTGACATTGAGAACCTTGCCCGCCTTGCTCACCGAACTGGTCTGCGCAAAGGCTGCAAAGGCGCGCAGCATCGACAACGGGGGAAGATCAAGCCAGTTCATATGTAAACACACCTTACATGATGAATATGCTTCTGAGTCGCAAATTCCACCCCGGTCGTCAAGAATTGGGTCACTGCTTTACCGGCAAAGGAGACAGCCATGCTCGGAATCTATGCCCACAGTTTCATGACCGCCACGCGCACCGAACCCACGCGGCCCAACGCCGCGGAACACCAAAACCGGAACAAGCGCCGCTGGCTTCCCAAGGGCCATTGGTGGTTGCGTCAAAGCCCGGCACCCGACCGCCGCAAACGTCATGCGGGCCGAACACCGCACCCCCAGGGGACATAAATCAGGACATTTGCGACGTGACATGATACCCTGTCGCGGCAGGGCAATCACACAGGCAGGGCCACGAACTTACACGGAGTTGGACCCATGCTCATGCGAATTTTTCAAGTCACGACGCGTCCCGGCAAGGAAGAAGCCTTTGCCCGGTTCTTTCATGAAACCGCGATTCCCCTGATGAAACAGACCGAGGGAATCATACAGGTCCTGCCCGGCGCCGCCCGGGCGGACAGCCCGCAGGAATTCAGTTTCGTGATGGTCTGGCAGGATCTCGCGGCACTCAAGGCATTTGTCGGCGACGATTACCAGAACCCGCACATCGACCCCGCCGAAGCAGAGCTGGTCGCTTCCCGATCCATCAAACACTACGACCTCGTCGGGTAACCCAAACGACAGACCTGTTCGTCACAACCCCGGTCGGTTGACTATGCCCCGATCACCGGACGCCAACCAGCGAGACATCGCAACCTGCGGACCCGAACGGCATCCGTGAAAATAGAGCATTCGCGTGAAAACCCGCACACAGGTGGCGCGAACCAAACCTGCGAGAGCGGCTGGAATTTATGGTCAAACTGGATATATGGTGCGCCAAGAGGGAAATGGATTGAACTGCCAGTTCAATTCCCTCAGCGACGAAGAATGGAGTAATCTGTTCGACACCCTTGAGGAGTGGGAACGCTATCTCGCACAGTTAGACTCAAAGAGTCTGAAGTGTGACGATGAGCACTTTAGACCATAATTTCAATGATATAGCGTCTATTTCGGCAAAGTCCGAAACCGATGCACCAAAGTATCCGCCGCCGTTTTCCATCCGTTTTACCTTTGAAGAGCGGGCAAGTCTGGATGCAGCGCGAGGGCGCAAGGCACTTGCGGCGCATATCAGGGAAGAATTGTTCGGCGACGATGTATCGCCGCGTAAGAGGCCGGGAAACAGCCCTGTGAAGGATACTGAAGCTTTGGCACGTGTCTTGGGCGCATTGGGCGCGTCCCGGTTGTCATCGAACCTGAGCGTCAGCTGTTCCCGCTTCGGCCGCCGGGCATTATCGGCCAGCATCTCGTCAAGTTCCGAACGCCAGGGGTCGATCTTCGGACGGGGCTGCGTTGCGCGGTCATAGCTGAACTCGGTTGCACCCGATCGGATGACCTTGCGAACGGTATTGCGCGATACCCGAAGCTCGCGGCAAATTTGCTTGATCGGTTTGCCTTCGATGAAATGCGCGCGCCTGATCTTCGCTATCGTTTCCACAACCAACATCCCCTGACCGCTCCCTCATGCTGTTGAGGAAGCTTCTGATCGCAATTGTCAGGGGGGTCACTTTTGGACGCCGATCACCCCATAACGGGGGTCAATTTTGCATGCCGATCCACATTTCCGTTGCGCGGGTTTGTGGCTTGCGACTGCTGTGGCAACGCAATGACGGCGGCGTGGTCGAAAGTCAAATACCGGCATTATGCGTACTATCGTTGCCAGACACGGAACTGCGAGGCCAAAGGCAAGTCGGTTCCGAAGGCAAAGTTGGAAGATGGCTTTGCAGAAATCCTCAAAAAGATGGAGCCCGCCCATGGGCTGTTCGAGTTGGCCAAGGCCATGTTGCGCGATGCTTGGAACATGCGCCTCGTTATCGCGCACAATGAAAAAGAGGCGCTTAGGAAGCAACTTGAAGACCTAAACCGGCAGCTTGAAAACATGCTGGATCGGATCGTTGAAGCAAACAGCGCGTCCGTGGTCAGCGCCTATGAAACCAGAATCGAAAAGCTGGAACGTGACAAGATCGTGCTTCAGGAGCGAATTGCCAAATCCATCCCGCCAAAGGGACGGCTGGAGGATTGTATTGAACTCTCCCTGAAATTCCTATCAAGCCCCTGGAATATATGGAAGAATGTTGACTTCGCCCTGCGCCAAACTGTGCTCAGATTGGCGTTTTCGGAGCCACTGCGATACAGCCCAAATGGGGTGTATGGAACTCCCGAATTTTCCTTCCCTTTCAGATACTTAGGGGGATCTTCGGGCTCAAAAAGCGAGATGGTGCTGCTGGAGAGAATTGAACTCTCGACCTCTCCCTTACCAAGGGAGTGCTCTACCTCTGAGCTACAGCAGCGCCGTGCGCGGGTCATTAGACGGAAACGAGATGGCCTGCAAGGACAAACTGGACCCTTTTTTTGCTCTGGGCTACAGAGGGGCATGACAGGCAATACCCCTTCCCGTCCGGACAAGTCACGTGGACAGAGCCGAGAGGACCGCCTCAAGGCGGCGCTCAAGGCAAATTTGGCGCGTCGCAAGGCGCAGGCGCGGGCCCGTGCGGACGAGGCCGGCAACAAGAAAAACGAGGAAAAAGAGTAGATGGATTCGATTCTGGTGACGGGGAACGGCCCCCTGTCCGGGCAGATCCCGATTGCAGGCGCCAAGAACGCCTGTCTGACGTTGATGCCCGCAACCTTGCTGAGCGATGAACCGCTGACGCTGACCAACGCGCCCCGACTCAGCGATATTCGCACGATGACGGCGCTTCTTGGTTCGCTTGGCGCCGAGGTCAGCCAGTTGCAGGACGGGCAGGTTCTGGCCATGTCGAGCCATGACCTGAACAACCACACCGCCGATTACGACATTGTGCGCAAGATGCGCGCCTCGATTCTCGTGCTTGGCCCGATGCTGGCGCGGGATGGGCATGCGATCGTGTCCCTGCCCGGCGGATGTGCGATCGGCGCGCGTCCGGTCGACCTGCATCTCAAGGCGCTGGAGGCCCTTGGGGCAGAGTTGGAACTCAAGGACGGCTATGTACACGCGCGCGCACCCGGGGGCCTGAAGGGCGGCAGGATCGACTTTCCGCTGGTCTCGGTCGGGGCCACCGAAAACGCGCTCATGGCGGCGACGCTGGCCAAGGGCACGACCGTCATCACCAATGCCGCACGCGAGCCGGAAATCGTCGATCTTGCGGAATGCCTGAAAAAGATGGGCGCACAGATCGAGGGCGAAGGCACCGGCACCATCACCATCCAGGGGGTCGACCGGCTGCACGGGGCGACGCATCCGGTGGTCACGGACCGGATCGAACTGGGCACCTATATGCTTGCCCCCGCCATTTGTGGCGGCGAGGTCGAGTTACTGGGCGGACGGCTGAACCTGGTTGGCGCGTTCTGCGACAAGCTGGACGAGGCCGGGATCGAGGTACGGGAAACCGAAGCCGGCCTTGCGGTCAAGCGGCGGGGCGAAGCGGTACGGGCGGTCGATGTGACAACCGAACCCTTCCCCGGCTTTCCCACCGACCTTCAGGCACAGATGATGGCGCTGCTCTGCACCGCCGATGGCGTCAGCGTTCTGGAAGAGAAAATCTTTGAAAACCGCTTCATGCATGCGCCGGAACTCCTGCGCATGGGGGCGCAGATCGATGTGCATGGCGGCACTGCCACCGTGACCGGCGTTGACCGGCTCAAGGGGGCGCCGGTGATGGCGACCGATCTGCGCGCGTCCGTGTCGCTGATCCTTGCCGGGCTGGCCGCCGAGGGCGAAACCCTGGTGAGCCGGGTCTATCACCTGGATCGCGGCTATGAACACGTGGTGCGCAAGCTGGAAGGCGTGGGCGCAAAAATCGAACGGATCAAGGAACAGTGAGCCAGGACGCAACATTCGAAGATGGCCGCGAACGGCCGCTGAACCTCGGGGCGCAGGATACCGATGACCTGCGGGTGATCTCGTCGCTGGCGCAGGACGCGGTGTTTCCAATCACCGAAATGCGATGGCAGGCACGGCAGCACCGGTTTGCGATGCTGCTGAACCGGTTCCGCTGGGAAGATGACGCGCGCGACCGCCATGCGCCCGAAAGGGTGCAATCCCTGCTGGTGGTCGACAATGTCGTCGCGGTCTCGTCACAGGGCATCGATCGCGGCGATCAGGACCTGATCCTGTCCCTGCTGGCGATTGAATTTTCACCCGCTGATGATGGCGCGGGAGACCTGGTTCTGACCCTCGCCGGAGATGGCGCGCTGCGTTTGCGAATCGAGGCGCTGGACGTCACGCTCAAGGACGTCACCCGCCCTTATGTCGCGCCTTCCGGAAAAGCGCCGGACCATCGGGAATGATCGCGGCGCGTCCGCTCGGTCCGGCTGATGTCGCGATCTGGCGGGCCCTGCGCGCCGAAGGGGTCCGATTGTTCCCGGATGCGTTCCTGCCTTCGCGGGCAGAGGTTGCGTCGGTCCCCGAGGAACAGGACGTGCGCCAACTGGCGCAGGGCGGGCGATTCGCCGTTTTCGCCGATCAGGATCCGGTCGGCATCGCCGCGCTCAGGCCAGAGATGTTCGAACGGGCGCGTCACCGGGCCTCGGTCGGCCCCTTTTATGTCGCGCCTTGTGCGCAGGGCACGGGCGCTGCGGATGCGTTGATGACCGCGCTGGTCGATCATGCGAGGGGTCTTGGCATCTGGCAGCTTGAACTCGGCGTTGCCGAGCGCAACCAGCGCGCGATTGCATTCTATGAACGGCACGGGTTTCGGCGCGAGGGGCGATGGCCCAATGCCATCATCACCGATGATGGACCACAGCATGACTGGTTCTACCTGTGCGAATTGCCGCGCCCAGCCCGCAATTGACTCCGGGGGCCAAGGAAAAGGTCGCCGGGCGCGACGGAGAACCCGAGGCCCCGCGTTGAAGGTTCATACAGTATTCAATCACAAGGTGTTTCATGCGGTTTCTTCTCTTCCCGATGTCGATGGTTTCTCTGTTGCTGACAGGCGCCATTTTCGGCTTTTTCTTTGCCTGGGTCTGCTCCACCATGTGGGGCCTTGACCAGCTTGACCCCAATATCGCGATCCAGGCCATGCAGGCGATGAACGCCTCGGTGCGCAATGGTGTCTTTGCCCCGGCCTTTTTTGGCACGCCGGTCGCGCTGTTGCTGACGGCCGGGATCGGCTGGAAATGTGGCGCGCGGCCCGCGGCGGTCTGGTTTGCGCTGGCCGCCGTGATCTATCTTGCCGGTGGCCTCATCCTGACGATGCAGGTCAACGTCCCGATGAACGAGGCGCTTGGCAGGCTGAGCGCGCCTCTTGACCCGCAGAAGGCCGCGCAGGTCTGGTCCGACTATTCCCCGGTCTGGCAATTCTGGAACCAGCTCCGCACCGGGATGTCGGGCGTTGCACTGCTCTGTGTCGGGATCGGCCTCGTCACGCTGCCCCGAGCAGCCCGTTGACACTTGAGGCGGGCTTGCCCTGACGGTATGTGGACGCTCAAAGGAGACCCACATGCCGCAATTCCTGGACACAAGCTCGCCCGACTTTGAAACCGCGTTCTCCGCGCTGTTGTCGGCCAAACGCGAGGACAGCCCGGATGTGGATGCGGCTGTCGCCGAGATCATCGCCGATGTGCGCACACGCGGCGATGCGGCGGTGATCGAACTGACCGCCCGGTTCGACCGGATGGAGCTCGCCCCGGACGGGCTGAGATTTTCCGCGGACGAGATCAAAGAGGCGGTTGCGCGCGTCCCCGAAGACGAGCGCGCGGCCCTTGCCCTCGCCGCCGAACGGATCCGAGCCTATCACGTGCGGCAGATGCCGGAGGATCAAAGCTGGACCGATCCCGAAGGCGCAACGCTGGGCTGGCGCTGGTCGGCAGTGGCGGCGGCGGGGCTATATGTGCCAGGCGGTCTGGCCTCTTATCCCTCCTCCGTCCTGATGAACGCGATCCCGGCCAAGGTTGCCGGTGTGCAAAGGCTCGCGATGGTGGTCCCGACCCCGGACGGGGTGGTCAACCCGCTGGTCCTGCTGGCGGCGCAACTTGCCGGGGTGGACGAGATTTACCGCATCGGCGGCGCACAGGCGATTGCCGCGCTTGCCTATGGCACCGAAACCATCCCGCCCGTGGACAAGATCACCGGACCGGGCAATGCCTTTGTGGCGGCGGCCAAGCGCCGGGTTTTTGGCAAGGTCGGCATCGACATGATCGCCGGGCCGTCCGAAATCCTGGTGATCGCCGACAAGGATAACGATCCGGATTGGATCGCGCTCGACCTGCTGAGCCAGGCCGAGCATGACGAAAGCGCACAGTCGATCCTGATCACCGACGACGCCGAATTTGGACAAACCGTCGCCCATGCGGTGCAGGACCGTCTGCAAATGCTGGATCGCAAGACGATCGCCGGGGCCAGCTGGCGCGATTTCGGCGCGGTCATCACCGTGCGCGATCTGAGCGAGGCCGCGGACCTGTCCAACCGCATCGCGCCCGAGCACCTGGAACTCTGTGTCGCCGACCCGGACGCGCTTGCGGAGCACACGGTGCATGCCGGTGCCATTTTCCTCGGCCGCTGGACGCCCGAGGCCATCGGCGACTATGTTGGCGGCCCCAACCACGTGCTGCCCACCGCGCGCTCGGCCCGGTTTTCCTCGGGGCTGTCGGTTGCCGATTTCCTCAAGCGCACCACCCTGTCGCGGATGACCCCCGGCGCATTGCGCGCCATCGGCGGGGCCGCCGAAACGCTGGCGCAGTCCGAAAGCTTGCAGGCGCATGGCCTGTCGGTCACCGCGCGGCTGGCGGCGTTGAACACATCGCAAGGCAAGCCCTGAAGCCTCCGCCCCGCCAAGCAGCCCGGCACGGCACCCTGCGGCAGGTCATGTGGCGGGCCGCGCGTCAAGCGGCCCGAGCAGCCGCGTGATCGCGTCTTCGCAGCGAAAGTAACTATCGTGAATATAGATCGTCTCGGTCAGGCTCATCCCCTTGGGCATCACCGGTTCCACCGTTGGCGGAAAGATCTTCGGGTGCAGTTCCTTCGTGGGCCGGCCATCAACGAACTTGCGCGGGATCGGGGCCTTTGAGCCCATGAAATCCTTGCGAAACACGATATCGAACCAGTTGTGGATCGGCGTTTGCGAGTCATAGAGCCGGGCGATCTGCCGTTCGATAAGCAGCTCTTGCTGTGCGAGGGACCCAAGCGCCGAGCCCCAGGTCATCAGGACGATCCTGTTCAGCCGGGAGCCGTATTCCGCCAACGCATCCAGCGCGATGGCACCGCCCAGCGAATGCCCCACCACGATGATCTCGTCATAGGCCGGATGATCGTCGCCATGCACGATCTCCAAAGCCGCAAGCGCCCGCTGCTTGACCTGCGCGCGCAATCCGGTTTCGGAACCGTCAAAGGTTTCGTCCCGCAGATACGCCTTGGTATAAGCCGAGATATTCGCGAATTTTTCAAGAAAGCCAAAGCTCCACAACCATAGGGCGACAACAAAGACCGCCGACCCCACAACCGACACCGCCCAGCCCTCCAGCTTGTCCCAGCAGGCTTTGATCATCTCCACCCCGGCGAGTTGCTCGGGCAGGGAAACTCCGCCGCTTGCGATCAGCTTGATCACAAGGAGAATGACGATCATGTACCAACACAACAACATGATCGCGGCCACGATCATGGCGAACGAAGTACGCGGCGGCATCTGCCCCCGGGCCAGCCATCCGCGCAATCCGCCGGTGAGCCAGTACCAGATCAGGTAGCTGCCGCGCTTGAACCGGCGCAGCGGAGATTCCTCGGACCAATCGGGAACGAGATCCCCCCAATAGGCTTCGCGGATATCGATACTGAGGGCAACGTCGTCATGGCGCGATGTCGCCACCAGCCGCACGGCACCCTCGGGGGCCTCGTCCGCGGGCACCACCCGCCAGCCATCCGCATAGTTCCGGATCGCGCTGGCCAGCTTGTCCCGCTCCTGCCCCTGCTGTTTCCGCCCGAAACCGGGGACGAGGATGATCGCGCGTCTGTTCACGGCAGCCTCCCTGCCAAAATCGGCTTGCTGAAACTGTCCCGGTTTCTCGGCGGTCCACATGCCGCGAGGGTTTGAAATTTCCGCTGAATACGCGGGACATCCTAAATCAATGGGGCAATTCTAGCACATTTTACCCGGATCGTCACCGCCGCCCTGCCCCGGAACCGCGCCATGGATTGCGGCAGGCATCCGATCCGGCTAATCCTGTCGCAATCGCAAGAGGACATGACCGCATGAGTCACATCGCCCAAATCGCGCTGGATGACGCCAATCTTCCGACGCCGACGCCCGAGATCGAACAAGAGCGCAAGGTTGCGATGTTCGACCTGCTCGAGGGAAACAGCTTTGCGCTCCCCAAACGCGATGACCGGCTGGTGCCGGATGGCCCCTATCACCTGAACCTGTCGATCCGCGACAAGCGGCTGGTGTTTGACGTACGCACCGAGCAGGATCAGCTGGCCGCCGAATTCCACCTGTCGCTTGGCCCGTTTCGCCAGGTGGTCAAGGATTATTATACGATCTGCAAGAGCTATTATGATGCGGTCAAGACCATGCCGCCCAGCCAGATCGAGACGATCGACATGGCCCGGCGCGGCATCCATGACGAAGGCAGCCGGGTGTTGCAGGAACGGCTCGAAGGCAAGGCCGAGGTCGATACCGACACCGCCCGCCGCCTGTTCACCCTGATCTCTATCCTGCATTTCGGAGGTTAGTGGTGCAGCCACTGCCCCAGTCGATCCTGTTCTGCTGCGACCACAACGCGGTCCGCTCGCCAATGGCCGAGGGGATCATGAAGAAATTCTATGGCACCGACACCTATGTTCAGTCCGTGGGCGTGAACAATGACATGGAAATCGACGGGTTCGCCATTTCCGTCTGCGAAGAGATCGATGTCGAACTGTCGCGCCATCGTTCGCGCAGCTTTGACGAGATGGAGCGGCTGGGCGATGACCTGTCATCCTTTGACCTTGTGGTCGCCCTGTCGCCCGCCAGCCAGAGACGGGCATTGGAATTGACCCGCTATTTCCACCTGAAGGTGGAATATTGGCCCATCCTGGACCCGACCGGTCTGGGCGAGACCCGCGATACCAAGTTGGCCAGCTATCGGCAGGCGCGCGATCAGATCGTGGATCATCTCAAGGGTCGCTGGGGTGGACCGGCGGGCAAGCCATGACGGGCGATGCCCCCAAGGGGTGGCGGGGATGAGCCTCGCCGTCGTCATCGTCGCCGCGGGGCGTGGTCGTAGGCTGGGGGCCGAGATACCCAAGCAATATATCCCGCTTGGCGGCATCTGCTCGCTGCGCCGGGTGGCCGATCTGTTCCTCTCGGTCGATGCGGTGCGGTGGATCGTCCCGGTGATCCATCCCGACGATCACCTGCTTTGCGCCGAGGCGCTGGACGGGGTGCGGGATCCGCGCCTGTTGCCGCCGGTTCACGGTGCGGACACGCGTGCGAGGTCGGTGCGCTGCGGATTGGAAGCGCTGGCCCCGTATCGGCCCGAGCATGTGCTGATCCATGATGCGGCCCGCCCGTTCCTGCCCCGCACGGTAATTTCCGACGTGATCGACGCCTTGCGCCAAAGCACAGGCGCATGTGTGGCGCTCCCGCTTGTGGACGCCCTCTGGACATCGCGGGATGGCGCGGCGCTGGCCCCGGTACCGCGCGACGGCCTGTGGCGCGCGCAAACCCCGCAGGCGTTTTGCTTTGCCCGGATCCTCGATGCCCACCGCAAGCATGACGGCGGTGCCGCCGACGACGTTGCCGTGGCGATCGAGGCCGGTCTGGACGTGACCTTTGTCAAAGGCAGCGAGCAAAACTACAAGATCACCACGGCGGATGACCTGGCCCGCGCCACCCGCGATGCGCGCCAGCGGGATACCCCACGGGGCCAAACGCCAACGGCCTAGTTCTGCGCCCCTTCGCGCAGGATGACCAAAACCGGTGCCTCGCCCGGAGGTTGGGCCAGCTCATAGCGGATCGGCGGCCCCTGCACCGGTTGCCCGCTGGCGTCATAGATGTCCAGCTCGTGACCGGTATCGCGCGTCCATCCGGTCAGAGCCCCATCCGGCCCATAGGCAAATTCGTCGCGCCAAGGGGCCGACCAGTGCAGACGCGGATCATAGGTGGCACCACGCCTCCGCGCGTCATAATCCACGCTGGCCAGCCGGACCGCGCCGCCGGGCCCGGTTTCATAAGTCCGGTGCTGATGGGTCGGAAAGCTGATCGAGAGGATGGCCGGAGCGCTGTCCGAAAGCCCGTTCCAGGCAAAGACCCCGATATCGACCCGCGATGTCTCACGCCCATCGGTGCCCCCCGAATCGTTCGTCGGCAGCGCAAAGGCGTCGTGCCAGTTCACCGTGATACGCGCCGTCATGCCGTCCGGCCCCTGCGGTTCGATACGCACGCGGGCCGGATCACCACGCAGCAGCACCCAGTCGAATTGCACCCCATGGCCGTTCGGATCGACCGTTGGCTCGGCGCTCACGACCATCTGGCGTTCCCATGCGGGGCCGCGCCATATGCGCGCAACCGCCGATGGGGTGGTAAAGAGGTGCTCGTCCAGCCCCGCCAGCCCGGCGCTCTGGGAAAAATCCTCCTGCACCATGCTGAGCCGAACCTGTGGCGGAATGTTCTCGGGCCGCATCGCGGCGGCCTGCCCGATCATTCTCCCGGGCCGCAGGTTTTCGCCGGAAAACACCGTCGGATGCGCTACCGGCGACAGGTAATCCGCACGGCTCCTCACCCCGCGCAGGTTGCGGCGCAGGATCATCTGCATCGTCGGTGCCACCAGATTATGCTCGATCAACGCCGCGCGTGTATCGGCGGGAAACGCCGCCAGCGTCATCGCGACCGCCTCCATGAAGGGACGATCCGAATAGGACGACCCCTGGCTGACAATCGTATAGGGCCAGTTTGCCGGGTAAAGATCGACCGCGTCATGATCCTGATGCTCGGGATACATGTAGATGCTGTTGGATACGTAGTCGCGATAGGCCCGCGCCGCCCCGCCCGGCGCGGTCATCGCGTGGCGCACCAGACTGCGCGCATCGACCCCCGCGGTCATTGCCGTTGACGAATTGCCAAAGACCAGCCCGGGGATCACGATCGGCCCGGCAAGGCCATAGTCAAGCCCCGCCGCGACCAGATCGGGCGCGTATCGCAGGGCGGTCAGGTTCGGAAAGCGCGACGCCGGCAGGCTCGAATGGTCGCGATCACGGTTGTCATACAGAATACGGTCAAAGCCCTGAGACACCCCGCGGGCCACAAGACCGCGCAATTGCCGCGCCGCATCGCTCTCATCGCTGAGTTCAACCGCAGGCAGCGCAGGATCGGCAGGCAGACCCTGAAGCTTGCGCGCGATCATCGGGCCGTTGCCAAACCGGGTCAAGGCGTCTGGAGTCAGGGTCAACTCCGCCGCGCCAACCGCCCAGCCAAAGACTCCGACCGCCACCAGCGCCATCCCGCGTCGCAGATACTCATACAGCCGACGGGATCCGCACATGCCGCTGTTTCTCCTTGCACCTCATGGCTGCACTTTGCCGTGCAATCCCCCCAAGGTGAAGCGGCTTTGACGGGCGCGCGCGGCCCCCTCTTGTCGTTCCCGCAACGGCGCGGCACAAAAAGCCAATGAACGGGCAGCAAGAAACCGCGATTCGATCCCGCAGCCAGCCCAGGGGGCCGTGGCGACCCGCACCCGCTGTGGTTGCGATCGTCATCGTCACCTGCTGTGTCGAGTTCCTGTTGCAAGCCAGCGATCTCGGCCTGACCGGAAACACCCGCCTGCGCGGGTTTGCCTATGAGAACGGCGCGTTCTGGGTGGGGCTGCTCGACAATTGGCGGCCGAACTATCCCGCGCAACCATGGCTCATGTTCCTCAGCTACCAGGTGCTGCATACCGGGCTATCCCACCTGCTCGGCAACATGTTCGTCCTGCTGATTGTGGGGCATATCGTGGTGCGGCGCGTCGGTCAGACATGGTTCGCGGCGATCTACGTGATTTCCGGCATCGGCGGCGCAATCGGCTTTGCCCTGCTGAGCGACAGCGCACAGCCCATGGTCGGCGCATCCGGTGCGCTGTTTGGCCTGGTCGGTGCGTGGAAATGGCAGGACTGGTTCTTCAACGCGCAGAACGGTGTTGGCGGCAAATCGCTGGTCATGGATATCATCGGCCTGATCCTGCTCAATATTCTGCTCTGGGTTGTTCAGGGCGGACAGGTCGCCTGGGAAACGCATCTGGGTGGCTTCCTGACCGGTTGGCTGGCTGCAACACTTGTGATTCCTCGCGAGGAAGAATCCGCGCGCTAGGGCCGGGGCGCTGATGCCCCATGCAGGTCGAAACAATGTACATTTGGGCGCATCACAGTTTCCACAATTGCGACGACACCACGACATCTTAACCATTTCCCCAGTCTGTCGTTCCGCAAATGCCTGAAATGTATTAGGTATTCGTCAGAAATCGAAACGGTGCCATGTGGGTGGATGGCGCAACATGTGAACAAGTTCGTAAATGGTAGGATTACAATGTTTGTCAGTTTGAAAACCCTGGGCATGGCCGCGCTTCTGGCCGCAATGCCCGCCCTGGCCTCCGCCGCCACAATACGTGTCTATGACATATCGTCCAAACCCAAGGTCCTGTTGGAACAGGTTCTCGACACTGGCGACATGACGCGGGCCAAATCCGACGGCACCGATGCCAACATGTCCTGGGATATCACCGTCACGCCGCAGGATATCGCCGGTCAATCGCGCCTGAACACGATTGCCGTCACGACACGCGGTGTCGGCGCAATCATGATCCTGGTGTCCGAGGACAATTTTGGTGCGGGGGCTCGGGGAACCACGACCTCCACCGTGCAGCTTGACGTAGCTGCCAGCGTTGTCGGCCGGTCGCTGCGGGTCAAGGGATATGTGGACGACAATAACCGGCTGTTCTCGCGCAATACCGCCATCGACAGCAAGGGCGTGTTGTTCAACAGCTCGGTACAGGGCTACCAGATCGGCCAGAACACCCTGCTCAAGCCGCTGACCGACCCGTTCTCGATGACCACGGCCTTCATGATCCGCCACAATAACAAGAACGACATGACCTCTTTTGATGCCACGCAGGTCGCCGCCGTGCCGGTGCCGGCAGCGGGAATGCTGCTACTCAGCGCGCTTGGGGGGCTGGGCCTCATACGCCGCCGGCGCAAGGCGGGCTGAGACGGCCACCACCAGGCCAATGGATCACACGGGGCCGTTCCGGCCCCGTTTCGCTGTTCAGCGACTGCAAAGCGGCTGCGTCCCGCAAACTTGCAATGACCGGGTATGGCGCACCGCAATTCTGGCGCCTGGCTGAACGCGCACCACCAAAGGAACGGACAAGGGGTATCGTGCTGCATCGGCGCAGCGAGGCCCGCGTAAATTCAGGCGCTGGATGCTGCCGGGCTGTCAAACCAGTCGTAAAACACGCCTGGGCTGTGGACGTTCACGCGTGGGCTTCGGCCCCATAGCTGCGTTCGCAGAAAAATACACCGTCATCGATGACAGATTGCACCACCGGGGCGGTGACAAGCTTGCTGGCCTCATCCGTCCAGCAATAGAGCAAGGCGAAATCACACAATTGGTTGACCAGCCGCGGCACGCCGCCAGTCACCCCATGGATCAACGTACAGGCACCGGCGGTAAAGATCTCGTCCCTGGCCCCCGCAATGGTCATGCGGTGCTGGATATAGGCCCGGGTTGCATCCGCATTCATCCGATTGAGATGAAAGCTTGACGAAATACGCTGCGCCAACTGGCTCATGCGCGGATGGCGCACCATGTCGCGAAGCTCGGGCTGCCCGACCAGGATCAACTGTACCAGTTCATCCTTGTTCGAGTTGATGTTGATCAGCATCCGCAGCTCTTCAAGCCCTTCGCGCGACACGTTCTGTGCCTCGTCAAAGACCAGAACGACCCGCCTGCCCCGTGCGTATTCGGCAATCAGAAAATCCTGCAAGGCCTGAAAATGCTGCACATAGCTGCCTTCGGCATCAAAGGCGATGTCCAGTGCGTTCAGCACCCATTGCAACAATTCACCCCGACTCCCCTGCGCGTTGGAGACCAGCCCAACCGTCACGTCGTCTTCCAACTGGCCCAGCAGGTTCTGCAACAGGGTGGTCTTGCCCGCCCCAACCTCGCCGGTCAGCATGGTGATCGGCGCATGCGACAGGACACCAAACTCCAACACCGAATAGGCGCGCCGGTGCTGTGGCGACCAGAAGATGAACTCGGGATCGGGAACAAGCGTGAAAGGACGCTCGCTCAGACCGAAATACCCCAGGTAGAATGAAGATTGTGTCATCTTGGATCAGGTCCCTGAAAACGGGTTGCTACTCATAAACTACAGGCAGATTTGCTTGTGATCGGTTAACACCCGACTCACTTGGGGCATTTCGACACGAATACAAGAGAGTCGGTCAAAGCTTCAATCATCACGGGTTCCGCCACTTTCACTGCGTTTCGCCGCCCGTTTCCGTCATCGCCTGCGCGCCAGGTCCATCGCCAAGGCACAAACAGGCAGGTCACAGCGCAACGCAACGCGCGACTCGGCCTGTTTCGAAACCGGGTACAACCGGTCTGACGGTCAACTAAATCGAAACAATGAAAGGGATGTGCCAAAATTGTGGCGGGATCAGGTTACCTTACGTCCACCTGCCCTTGCGCACCCGGCTCCATTGGCGAGATACTTTGCAAGGCAGCAAAAAAGTTTCAAAATTTTACACGGCCGCGAACAGGCAATAGTCACAATTTTTCAATAGTTTAACAAAAATTTGCAACTTATAGCCGATCAGAAGGCGGTTGTTTATGCGAAAATTTTCGCTAAATACTATGTCATTGCTTGTGAAGCTGTAACGGCCGATTTGGGCCGCGTCTTGTAACTAATGAACTTGTTAAAATTTGAGTGAGTAAGAGATGACAATTCAATTCAATGACCCGACACGCCTTGAAGGGGTGTCTCTCTCCGACATCGTTCCAACGTCAACCGGCAGCAAGCTGGATCTGTACACCGGGTTCGGCAAGCGCATTCTCGACCTCGTGATCCTGCTGATGGCGCTGCCTGTTCTGGCGCCGGTGATGCTGCTGATCGCGCTGTTTGTGGCGCTTGATGGCGGGTCTCCGGTATATGTCCAGAAACGCATCGGCAAGAATGGCCGCGTGTTCAGCATGTTCAAGTTCCGCACCATGGTGCCGAATGCCGACAAGCGCTTGGCAGAGTACCTGTCCGACAATCCCGAAGCGCATGCCGAGTGGACCCATTGCCAGAAGCTGCGCCACGACCCGCGCGTCACCCGTATCGGAGCGTTTCTGCGCAAGAGTTCGGTGGACGAGCTGCCGCAGCTGATCAACGTCCTGCTGGGCGACATGTCAATTGTCGGTCCGCGCCCGATGATGGTCGACCAGGAAACCATGTATCCCGGACGCGCCTATTACTGGATGCGCCCTGGCATCTCCGGCCTGTGGCAGGTGACCGAGCGCAACGAGACCGGATTTTCCGACCGGGCGCGGTATGATGACAAGTATTTCTACAACATGACCTTCGCCAATGATTGCAAAATCATTGCCAAAACCTTTGTTGTCGTGGTGCGCGGAACCGGGTACTGATTCCGCCGTGACCACAACAACCCGAGGTTTAGTAGAGTGCAGTATGTTCGGATCAATCGTCTGCGGGCGCGCGCAGGACGTGTAGGCCTCGCCATAGTTCTTACGGCGGGGCTTGGCCTTGTCGCAGCCTGTGATTCATCCGAAGAACGCGCCGAGTCGCATTACCAATCCGGCCTGTCCCTGCTCGCGGAAGGTGATGTCGATCGCGCCCTGATCGAATTCCGCAACGTCTTTGAGCTGAACGTGACCCATGAAGGGGCGCGGGCGGCCTATGCCCGGACCCTGCGTGAGGCCGGTCTGATTAACGACGCCTATGGCGAGTACCTTCGCCTTGTCGAACAGCACCCCGAGAACCTCGAAGGCCGGCGCGCGCTGGCGGATATTGCCGCGGCGACCAAGAACTGGCCGGACGCGGAACAGCACGTGGCCAAGGCGCTCGAACTTGCCCCCGACGACATCGTCATGATCTCGATCGACAATGCGGTGGCGTATTTCAACGCAATCCAGGCACGCGAGGACGACGCGCAGAAGGCGGCAATCGTCAAGGCACAGGCGCTCATTGCCGAGGATGACACGCTCCGGAATGCGCGCAACGTGCTGATCGACAACCTTCTGCGCAAACAGGACTGGTATGCCGCGCTTGATGCCATCGACGCCGGCATTGCCTCGGACCCGGAACAACGGGATCTGTACCGCCTGCGCCTGGGGGTTCTGCAACAGATCGGGGATCTCGATGGCATCGATGCCCAGCTGCGCGATCTCATGGACCGGTTCCCGCAGGAACGCGCGGTGTTCAAACAGACCCTGGTGCGTTTCCTGGTCGAACAGGACCGGCTCGATGACGCAGAAGCCTTCATCCGCGAAGAAGCCGCACGCGAGGGAGCCAGCCCGGAAGATTCGGTGTTCCTCATCAGCTTCCTTGAGCAGATGCGCGGGCAGGAAGCAGCACTGGCCGAGGTCGAGGCACAACTGGATAGCGGCATCGAGGATCGGGACAACTTCCGCTCGATGCGTGCCAAGCTGAAATTCCAGATGGGTGACGTCGACACGGCCATCGCCGAGATGGAAGAGCTGAGCGCAAATGCCGAGCGCACCGATCTGACCCGCGCCATCGAAGTCGATCTGGCGCGTATGTTGTTCCAGCAGGACAATGCCGTCGGGGCCCGCGCGCTGGTCGAGAAAATCCTCGCTGAGGATTCGGCGCAACCGGATGCGGTCAAGCTCAAGGCGAATTGGCTGATCGACGATGACGAAACCGCCGATGCGATCGTCATGCTGCGCGACGCACTGAACGATTCTCCCAACGATGCGGACATCATGTCACTTATGGCCCGCGCTTACGAGCGTGAAGGCAACCAGGACCTGCGCTCGGAAATGCTCGCTCTCGCCGTGCAGGCCTCGGGCAAGGCAGCGACGGAATCCCTGCGCTATGCCAGCAATCTTGCCGATAACGACAACCTGCTTGCGGCGGAAGGCGTGTTGATCGACGCGCTGCGGCTTGCACCGCAGAACGCGGCCCTATTGGGGGCGCTTGGAGAGGTCTATACGCGGATGGAGGACTGGTCGCGGACCGACGATGTCATCGCCGCCCTCAACGCGATGGACGATGCGAGCGCCCGCCGACAGGCCAACGAACTGACCGCGCGCAAGCTTTCGGGTCAGGACCGCACAGAAGAGCTGACCGCGCTGCTCGAAGATCTCGAAAGCGACCCGGCCCTGGGCCAGAGCGCGCAATTCGCCCTGCTGCGCAACCGGCTGCAAACCGATGGACCGGAAGCCGCGCAGGCCTATCTCGATGACCTGCTTGCACAGAACCCAGATGATCCCACCCTGCGCTTCATGCGCGGCGGTTTCCTCGCCGAGGCCGGACAGGCGGAAGCCGCCGAGGCACAGTTCCGGGAATTGGTCACCGAGAACCCGGAATACGCCAATGTCTGGGTCGCGCTTTACCGGATGAAACAGGAAGTCGGCGATCTTGCCGGTGCCAATGCGGTGCTGGACGAAGCGTTGACCAAGGTTCCGACCAACGGCACCCTGCTCTGGGCCAAGGCCGGCGAACTCGAGCGCGCGGGCGATCTCGACGGGGCCATCGGGATCTACGAGGCCATGTATGCCGAAAATTCGGACTCGCAGATTGTCGCGAACAACCTGGCAAGCCTGCTTGCGACCCACCGGGATGATGATGAGAGCCTGCAACGCGCCTATACGGTTGCACGCCGCCTGCGCGACAGCGACGTACCCGCGTTTCAGGACACTTATGGTTGGATCACCCATCGCCGCGGCAGCTATGACGATGCTCAGGGCTATCTCAAATCTGCATCCGAGGGCCTGCCCCAGGACATCGCGGTTCAATTCCATCTCGCGGCCAACCTGGCGGCGCTTGAGCTGACCGAAGAGGCCCTGGCACAGTTCCAGAAGGTCAAATCGATGATCGACGCCGAGAACCCGCCCGACTTTGCGGCAGAGGTTGATCGCGAGATCGAACGGTTACGCCAACTTCCCGCCAGCGAATAGCCAACACGCGCCGCTGTCACCAATACAATCCGCTGAATGCAAGAAACCGCCCCATTTCCGGGGCGGTTCGCTTTTCCGGGCGCCGCATTGGGCGCCCGGATGATCCTGCGGGCGTCAGACCCCCGGATCGATATCCAGCCCACCAAGCAGATCGGCCCCGATGATATCATCGTCTAGATCGGCGTCACCGCCACCGGCATCAAGCGCGCAGGAATCCGTGCTGCAGGACATATCCGCTTCTGCCGGCCCATCGACACCACAGGCATAGCCGCCGCATTCCGCGCTGGCCGCCGCCGCCGGGAAATTCCAGCCCTCGTCGCCCTCATCCCCTTCGTTGCCTTCATTGTCCTCGTCGTGTTCCGAGCCTTCGTTGTACTCGTTATCCTCGTTGCCTTCGTCGCCATTGTTTTCATTGTCGCCGGGGCCGGAATCGGCCCAGCCTTCGTCGCCTTCGTTGCCCTCGTCAAATTCGTCGCCTTCATTGTCCTCGTCGTGTTCGTAACCTTCGTTATACTCGTTGTCCTCGTTGTGCTCGTCACCGTTGTTCTCATTGTCACCGGGGCCGGAATCGGCCCAGCTTTCGTCGCCTTCGTCCCCTTCGTCGAACTCGTTGGCTTCGTTGTCTTCGTCGTGTTCGGACCCTTCGTTATACTCGTTGTCCTCGTTGCCTTCGTTGCCGTTGTTCTCATTGTCGCCGGGGCCGGAATCGGACCAGCTTTCGTCGGCCTCGTCACCCTCATCGAATTCATTGGCCTCGTTGTCCTCGTCGTGCTCGTCGCCTTCGTTGTATTCGTTTCCTTCGCCTACGCCTTCGTCGCCTTCATTGTCCTCATCGCCTTCGTCAGCCTCGTCATTTTCGTCATTCTCATTGTCCTCATCGCCCTCGTCACCTTCGTCAAGCTCGTCCTTTTCGTTGTCCTCGTCGCCTTCGTCGCCCTCATCCTTTTCGTCACCCTCGTTATCCTCGTCGCCTTCATCTCCTTCATCGAGCTCATCTTTTTCGTTGTCCTCGTCGCCCTCGTCGCCTTCGTCTAGTTCGTCATTCTCGTTGTCCTCGTCCCCTTCGTCATTCTCGTCGCCCTCGTCATTCTCGTTGTCCTCGTCGCCTTCGTCGCCCTCGTCGAGCTCGTCCCCTTCGTCGTCCTCATTGCCCTCGTTGCCTTCGTCATTGGTGCCGGTTTCGTCGCCCTCATTATCCTCGTCATGCTCGTTGCCTTCGTTGTATTCGTTATCCTCATTGCCTTCGTCGCCGTTGTTCTCGTTGTCACCCGGGCCTGAGTCTGCCCAGCTTTCGTCGCCCTCGTCCCCTTCGTCGAACTCGTTGCCTTCGTTATCCTCGTCGTGTTCGGACCCTTCGTTGTATTCGTTATCCTCGTTGCCTTCGTCGCCATTGTTCTCGTTGTCGCCGGGGCCGGACTCGGCCCAGCTTTCGTCGCCCTCGTCCCCTTCGTCGAACTCGTTGCCTTCGTTATCCTCGTCGTGTTCGGACCCTTCGTTGTACTCGTTGTCCTCGTTGCCTTCGTCGCCATTGTTCTCGTTGTCGCCGGGGCCGGAATCGGCCCAGCTTTCGTCGCCCTCGTCCCCTTCGTCGAACTCGTTGCCTTCGTTATCCTCGTCGTGTTCGGACCCTTCGTTGTACTCGTTGTCCTCGTTGTGGCCTACGTGCTCGTTGCCTTCGTTGCCCTCGTTGCCTTCGTCGGCATCACCTTCGTCGCCTTCATTCCCTTCATCACCCTCGTTACCCTCGTTGCCCTCGTCCTGGTTCGGTTCGTTGCCCTCGTCCCCTTCATTGCCCTCGTTGCCTTCATTGCCTTCGTCCAGACCCGCTTCGTCGCCCTCATCCCCTTCGTTGCCCTCATTGCCCTCGTTGCCTTCGTCCTGGGTAGGATCGGCAGTCCCCTCGTCGCCCTCATTGCCTTCATCCTTGCCGGCTTCGTTGCCCTCGTCGCCTTCATTGCCCTCATTGCCTTCGTTGCCCTCATCGGCCCCCGGCTCGTCGCCCTCGTCGCCTTCGTCCCCCTCGTTGCCTTCGTTGCCCTCGTCTAGGCCGGGTTCATTGCCTTCGTCGCCCTCGTTACCTTCATTATCCTCGTCACCCTCATCTTCCGCTTCGGGTTCATTGCCCTCATCGCCTTCGTCATAGCCGTCTTCGTTGCCTTCGTTGTTTTCATCGCCTTCGTCATCCTCGTCCCCCTCGTCAACGCCCGGCTCATCACCCTCGTCGCCCTCATTATCTTCGTTGCCTTCGTTGCCCTCGTCGGCACCAGGTTCGTCCCCTTCATCGCCCTCGTTGCCTTCGTCACCCTCGTTGCCCTCGTCCCGGGTCGGGTCTAGCAGCCCTTCGTTACCCTCATCGCCCTCGTCGGCACCGGGTTCGTCGCCCTCGTCCCCTTCATTGCCTTCGTTGCCCTCATTGCCTTCATCGGCACCGGCCTCGTTGCCTTCGTCGCCCTCATTGCCCTCATTGCCCTCATTGCCTTCGTCGGCACCGGCTTCATTGCCCTCGTCCCCTTCATTGCCCTCGTTGCCTTCGTCGCCCTCATCATCGTCATGGGGATCACCGGTTGGCATGCCACCCGAAATCAGGCGGGCCTGCGTGGCCGGGATCTCGTCGAAAATCTCGGCGGGAGCAGCTTTGCCAAATACATTCCAAAGCAATTCAATATTCATCGTCGTTTCCTCAATAAGAACAATCTACGCCGAAACCGCGTTACCCTTGTCAGCAATAAAAACAGAACCCGTGTTTGCAAAATCGGCTCTGTCAAACCGGCATGTTCATTCACCTTGCCAACCGGGCTATGTGTTTCGCAAGAGAAATGGTTAACAAATGTCACATTCCTGTTTTCGAATAATCCCGAACTCCGGAGCCAATGCACGTCCGCACGGAACTTGTGCTCCATGTCCGGCAGAGACCTTCCCGGCGTCAGGGGCTTGCCCCGCAAGGCGAGGGTTGGCAGAAATGGCAGACAGCAGGAGAACCGCATATGGTCGACATCGCCACACGCGTCTATAACCACAAGTGGAAGATCGACCCGATCGTTCGGTCGCTGATCGATACCGATTTCTACAAGCTGTTGATGTGCCAGTCGGTATTCCGCAACAAGCCGGATACCGAGGTCGCGTTTTCTCTGATAAACCGCACCACCCGTATCCCGCTTGCCAACCTGATCGACGAAGGCGAACTGCGCGAGCAGCTCGATCATATCCGGTCGCTCAGGCTGAGCCGTGGTGAAAGCACCTGGCTGCGCGGCAACACCTTTTATGGCAAACGCCAGATGTTCCGCCCGGACTTCATGGAATGGTTCGAAAACCTGCGCCTGCCCGCCTATCACCTCGAACGCCGTGGGGACCAGTACGAGCTGACCTTCGAAGGAAGCTGGCCCGAGGTCATGCTGTGGGAAATTCCCGCATTGGCGGTGCTGATGGAATTGCGCAGCCGTGCGGTTCTGGACGGGATGGGCCGGTTCGAACTTCAGGTGCTCTATGCCCGCGCCATGACCCGCGTCTGGGAAAAGATCGAACGGCTGCGCAATGTGGAACCGCTGGGCATTGCCGATTTCGGCACGCGCCGCCGGCATTCCTTTCTCTGGCAGGATTGGTGCGTTCAGGCCATGATGGAAGGGCTGGGCAAGAAATTCACCGGTACGTCGAACTGCTTGATCGCCATGCGCCGCGAGGTCGAGGCGATCGGGACCAACGCCCACGAGCTGCCGATGGTCTATGCCGCACTGGCCAAAGATGACGCCGCCCTCGCCCGCGCGCCCTATGACGTGCTTTCCGACTGGCATGAAGAGCATGACGGCAACCTGCGCATCATCCTGCCCGACACCTATGGCACCCGTGGGTTCCTGGACCGTGCGCCCGACTGGCTGGCCGGGTGGACCGGCATTCGCATCGACAGCGGCGACCCGGCCGCCGCCGCCCGGATTGCCATCGACTGGTGGCGCAAACGCGGCGAAGACCCCAGGAAAAAGCGCGTGATTTTCTCCGACGGGCTGGACGTGGCCAAGATCATCGAACTGTCCCGCGAATTTGCCGGTGAAACCAATGCCTCTTTTGGTTGGGGTACGTTGTTGACCAATGATTTCCGCGGTCTCGTGCCGGATGATGCGCTGGCCCCGTTCTCGCTGGTCTGCAAGGCGGTTGCCGCCAATGGCCGCCCGACGGTCAAGCTGTCGGACAACCCGGAAAAGGCGATGGGCCCGCCGGATGAGATCGAACGTTACAAACGGGTCTTTGGTGTGGGCGAACAGGAACGGCTCGAGGTCGTGGTCTGAGGCGGAACCGCGGCGGTCGACCGGCTCATGGTGCGGCCGCCAATTCGGGCAGCCGTGGCGCGGCGGCAATCAGCGACCGGGTATAGGGATGCTGCGGAGACCGGAACACCGCTTCGGTATCACCTTGCTCAACGATTTGCCCCGCCTGCATCACCATCACGCGATCGGTCACGGTGCGCACGACGTTCAGGTCATGGCTGATGAACAGGTAGGTCAGATCATAGGCCGTGCACAGTTCGGCGAGCAGGTCGAGAATCTGGGCGCGCACCGACACGTCCAGCGCGCTGACCGCTTCGTCAAACAGGATCAGCTCGGGGCGGATGATCAGGGCGCGGGCGATGGCGATCCGCTGGCGCTGGCCGCCGGAAAACTCGTGGATGTATTTGCCCGCGTCATCCGGGTGCAGCCCGACCGCCGTCAGCGCCTCGGCAATTGCATCCCTGCGCGCGGCACCACGCGGCGGCGCATCCAGCAGGTGAAACGGCTCGGTGATCAGGCGATCCACCCTGTGGCGCGGATTGAACGATCCGAACGGGTCCTGGAAAACCACCTGCATCTTGCGCCGGACCGCCATGTCAGGGGCACCGCCGGAATGGACCGGCAAACCGTCCAGCAGGATTTCGCCCGATTGCACCGGCTCCAGCCCCAGAATGGCGCGGGTCAGGGTGGATTTGCCGCATCCGCTTTCCCCGACAAGCCCCAGGCGTTCACCCCGGTTCAGGACAAAGCTGGCATCGTTGACCGCACGGTAATGTTCGACCGGCGCAAACAGCCGCGTGCGGGGCAAACGATAGTCGCGCACCACGTTGCGCACCTGCAGCAGGGGTTCGGGCGCGGGTGGCGCGGGCAAGGAAACCTGGTGCGACGAAGCGTGAAACAGCATCCTGGTATAGGGATGCTGCATATTGGCGAGCAATTCGTCCGTGGCGCCGGTTTCCACCACATCGCCGCGCCGCATCACCACGATCCGGTCGGCCATATCGGCGACCACCGCGAGATCGTGGGTGATCATCAAAAGCCCCATCCCGAAATCCGCAACCAGCGATTTCAACAGCCCGAGGATCTGCGCCTGTGTCGTTACGTCAAGCGCCGTGGTCGGCTCGTCCGCGATCAGCAACCTGGGGCGCAGGGCGATGGCCATGGCGATCACGACACGCTGGCGCTGGCCACCTGACAATTCATGTGGATAGCGGCTCATCGGGAAACGATCTGCGGGCAATCCGACCCGGTCCAGCATCTCGCGCGCCCGTGCGCGGGCCGCGTGCGGTGGCATGGCCTTGTGAACAAGGATGGTTTCCGCCACCTGGTCCCCGATGGTCTTGACCGGGTTCAGCGCGGTCATCGGCTCCTGGAACACCATGCCGACGGTGCTGCCGCGCAGGGCGCAGATCTCGGCTTCGGTGCTGCTCAGAATGTCGGTACCTGCCAGCGCCACCACCCCCGTGGCGCGCGTGTCCGGGGGCAGCAGCCCCATGACCGCCAGCGCGGTCATCGATTTCCCCGATCCGCTCTCGCCGGTGACAGCGACGATTTCGCCCGGCTCGACGGTCAGCGACACCGCGTTCAGGATGTCGGTGCCGAAAATGGACAGCGACAGGTTATCGACCCTGAGCAAACTCATGTGCGGCTGATCCTGAGACGGGGATCAAGATAATCGCGCAGCCCGTCCCCCATCAGGTTCAGGCCCAGAACCGTCAGCACGATCGCAACCCCTGGCACAAGGGCGAGATGCGGTGCGATGCTGACCATGGTTTGCGCATCCGCCAGCATCCGCCCCCAGCTGGGTGTCGGTGGCTGTGCGCCCAGCCCGACATAGGACAGCCCGGCCTCGGCCAGAATGCCCAGGCTGAACTGGATCGTTCCCTGCACGATCAACAGGTTGGTGACATTGGGCAGGATATGCTCAAAGGAAATCCGCGCCCCCGATTTTCCGGCGACACGGGCCGCGAGGATAAAATCGCGCTCCCACAGGGACAGCGCCGCGCCGCGCGTGATCCGGGCGAAAACCGGAATATTGAAAATGCCGATGGCAATGATCGCATTCACCGCCCCGGCCCCCAGAACCGCGGTGATCAGGATGGCGATCACAAGGCTGGGAAAAGCAAAGACCAGATCATTGCCGCGCATGATGACCTCGTCCAGCCAGCTGCCATTGCGGGCGGCGGCGGCCAATCCCAACGGTACCCCCAGCAGCATGCCGATCCCCACCGCCACAAGCGCCACCGCGATCGAGGTGCGCGCGCCGACCATGATCATGCTCAGGATGTCCCGCCCGAAATGATCGGTGCCCAGCCAGTGTTCGGCATTGGGGGTCTGCAACTTGGCCGGAATGTTCATCGCCGCGTGATCAAAGGGCGTCCAGACAAAGGAAACCAGGGCCATCACCAGAACCAGCGCCGACAGGAGCGCCCCGAGCAACAGGTTGCGTGTCATGTGCGCATCCTCAGCCGGGGATCGACCAGCGCATAGGCCAGGTCGACAAGGAAATTGACCGTGATGACCGAAAAGACCAGCAGCATCACCACGCTTTCAACCACGATCAGGTCACGGGAACTGATCGCCTGAAACACCAGCCTGCCAAGGCCGGGCAGATAGAACACCTGTTCAATGATGATCGCCCCCGCCAGCAGGAACGAGAATTGCAAGCCGATGATCGTCAGGACCGGGATCAGCGCGTTGCGCACCCCGTGCCGCCACAGCGCCTGCCGCCGGCTCAGCCCCTTGGCGCGGGCGGTGCGCATGAAATCTTCGCCGAGAATATCCAGAAGCGACGAGCGCATGACCCGCGCCAGGATCGCCGCCTGTGGCAAGGCAAGTGAAATCGCCGGCAGCGTCAGCGAATGCAGCCCCGCCCAGAGCCCCTTGTCCCAACCGGCAAAACCACCGGCGCCGAACCAGCGCAGGTTGATCGCAAAGACCAGCACCATCATCATCGCGAACCAGAAATTCGGGATTGCGATGCCCAGCTGCGTCGCCCCCATCACGGCCACGTCTCCGGCACCGCCCCGGCGTGACGCGGCATAGATCCCCGCCGGAAAGGCCACCAGCGTCGACAGCGTCAGCGCGAACAGGGCCAGCGGCAACGAAACCCACAGACGGTCCGCGATCATGCCCGAAACCGGCGTGCGATAGGTATAGGAGGTGCCGAAATCGCCGACCAGCATACCCCCGGCCCAATCGAGGTAGCGCTGCCATTTGGGTACATCCAGCCCCAGTTCGCTGCGCAGCGCGGCAACGGTATCCGGTTGCGCATTGATGCCCAGCATGAAGCTGGCCGGATCGCCCGGCGCGACCTCGATCACGAGGAAGATGACCAGCGAGGCAACAACCAGGCTGAGCAGAAGGGATATCAGGCGTTTGAGCGAATAGCGCAGCATGGCAGAGGCGTCGCCCTACGGCCAGACCGGGCTGGCCGCGGGTAACTTGATCAGGACTATTGTGCCCAGCCGACAGCCGTGAGGTCGATGGCGGCGGTGGGCGCGTTGGTCCAGAGCCCCTGAACCCCGGTCTTGGCAACGGTCGGCCAGGCCAGCTGGAACAGGTACCCGTTGACATAGTCTTCGGAAATCATGGTCTGGGCCTGTTGCAGCAATTCCGTGCGCCTGGCCTGATCGGTGGTGCGATTCAACTCGTCCATGACATCCTGAAACGCCTTGCTGTCATATTGGAAATAATAGTCCGGGCGCGCGTAGATGCCGATATCCATGGGTTCCGTATGGCTGACGATGGTCAGGCCGAAATCCTTGCCACGGAACACGCTCTCCAGCCATTGCGCCCATTCGACATTGATGATCTCGGCCCTGATGCCAACCTCGGCAAGCTGCGCCGCGATGATCTCGCCGCCGCGCCGGGCATAGGAAGGCGGCGGCAGGTGCAAGGTGGTCTCGAACCCGTCTGCAAGCCCTGCTTCGGCCAACAGCGCACGGGCCTTGTCGGGATCATAAGAGGAATTGCCCGTCAGATCGACATAGGCCGGGTGATGCGGCGCGAAATGGCTGCCGATTTGCGTGCCATAGCCGAACATCGCCCCATCGATGATCGCCTGCCTATCGATGGCATGCGCCAGCGCCTGGCGGACCTTGATATTGTCAAATGGCGGCTGCTTGTTGTTGGTCGAAAGGATGGTCTCGCCTTCGCTTGTGCCCATCAGCACCTGAAACCGGGGGTCGGCATCAAATTGCGGCAGGTTCTCGGGGGCCGGAAAGTTGATATAGGCGTCGAGATCCTCGGCCATGACGGCGGCAAATGCCGCGGTCGGATCGCTGATGAACTTGAACGTCGCCGTGTCGAGCACCGCGGGCGTACCCCAGTAATCCGGGTTCCTGGCGATATCGATCTTGTCGCCCTGCACCCAATCCACGAATTTGAACGCCCCGGTTCCGATGGGGTTGGTCTTGATCGCTTCGATGCTTTCGGGTGCCACGATCACCGCATCCCCCCAGGCCAGGTTGAAGAGCAGCAGCCCGTTTGGCTCGCTCAGCGTGAGCCTGACGGTCAGGGGATCAACAACCTCGACATCCGAGATCGCCGCAAACAGCGCCTTCTGGGCATTGACGCTGTCTTCGGCGCGGGCACGATCCAGGCTGAACTTGACATCTTCGGCGTCCATCGCGGTGCCATCGTGAAAGCTCACCCCTTCGCGCAGCCGGAAGGTATAGACCAGCCCGTCGTCAGAAATTTCCCAGCTCTCGGCAAGGCCGGGAACGATGGACCCGTCGCCCATGAACCGGGTCAGCCCCTCGAAGATGTTGGAATACACCACCGAATCGATGGCCTGCGCCGCCGCGCTGGTCGGGTCCAGATGAGGGGGTTCAAGTTGCAGCCCTACGGTCACGCTGCCCTGGGCCTGCGCGCTGCCCATCGATGCAGCAAGAGCCATGGCGCTGGCAATTGCCAGGCTGGAAATGGGTTTCATATGCAAACTCCCTGTCGGTGTCCTTATGCCCTTGGCGGCAACTCTGGCGACATACTGGCCGAGATTGCAGGTTATTCAAGCCTTTAGTCACGGCGCAAAGACAGTCAAGGCTCAGCCCCGGGGCGAAGCGGGCCGCTCTGATGCCAGGTGGGTTCCGAAAATGGTTTCCGAATGCTGGTCAAGATAGATGCGCAGCCAGGGCGTGAACCGATCCTGATGCGCCGCGACCTCTTGCAGCAGATCGGCATAGGCCAGCCAGCGGGTCTCCATCACCTCGTCCGGGTTGGGCCGCACCTCGAGCTTGTCCGGCGCATGGGCCAGGAACACGTCCACCACCTCATGTTCAATCAGCCCGCCGCCAACATCCGCGCGATATTCGAGCGTCTGCCGGTATTCCGGATCAAGACCGGTAATGCCCAATTCCTGCTGCAAGCGCCGGATCGCGCAATCGCGGGCGTCCTCGCCCCAATGGGGATGGGTGCAGCAGGTATTCGCCCAAAGCCCCGGCGTGTGATATTTGCCAAGCGCGCGCCGCTGAAGCAGGATCTGCGCGCCCCGGACCACGAACACCGAGACGGCCATATGCCGGATGCCCTCGCGATGGGCAGCCAGTTTCTCGACAGGTGTCAGCGTTCCATCGACCCAGGCGGGGATGAGATCGGTCATGGCTGTGCCTTTGGTCCCTTGCGACATGAAATGCGTAGGTAGCGGGCCGACCCCAATCTGGCAAGCGCCATGGGTCAGGTCTGCCCGTCGCTCCAGCAGGGAAGCAGGTCGCCCGGCGCGGGGCGTGCGTGATAGACCGCCCGCGCAACCGCCCGCGCGATACACAGGCCCGCCGCGTGACCGATGTCGCGCAGCTCGCTGTCGGGATCCCGCATGGCACGGCCATTGGTGGACACCGCAAAGATCAGGTCGCCATCGCTGGGCATATGCGACGGCACGATGGCCCGCGCCAGCCCGTCATGGGCAACCGTGGCCATTCGCTTGGCCTGTGCCTTGGTCAGGCTGGCATCGGTGGCGACAATCCCGATGGCGGTATGCGCGAGCTGTGCAAAGGCCCCGGCCTTGCGGCTCTCAAAGCCGCGACCCAGCCCGCCGCGCGGGTCCGGGCCAAGACCACCGAACTCATCCCCCACTTCGAACGGCGCAGCCCAGAAATGCCGCTCGCCGGGGGTCGTGACATTGCCGACCGGATTGGCGGCGATCAACGCCCCCACCGTCACCCCGCTCTCCAGAACCAGCGAGGCAGAGCCCAGCCCGCCCTTGAGCATCCCGGTCAGCGCACCGGTCCCGGCCCCGACGCTGCCAAGCGCGAAATCGCAACGCGCATCGGCAAGTGCCGCGCGGCCAAGCGCCGGATAGGGATTGTCGGTCCAGTCCTTGTCGCCGCCATTCAGCAGATCGAATATGATCGCCGCCGGCACCAGCGGAATGCGCAGGTTGAGCAAGGCAAATCCGCGCCCCTGTTCGCGCAGGCCCGCCACAACGCCCGAGGCCGCATCCAGCCCATAGGTCGATCCCCCCGACAGAACGATGGCATCGACCTGTTCCACCGACTTATCCGGTTCAAGCAGATCGGTCTCGCGGGTGCCGGGGGCACCGCCCATGACAGAATAGGACGCCGTCAGCCGGTCTTTGCCCAGCAAGACGGTGGTGCCCGATTTCAAGGTGGCGTTCTGGGCATTGCCCACCAGCAGCCCCGGTACATCGGTGATCAGGTTGCGCTTACCGGGGGTCATGCCCGCGCCTTGCCCCACCGCCGGGGCATGATTTTCGCCGCCAGTCTGCATGCCTGTTAACGTATCCCTGCGCTGTTCGGCGGCACCCTAGAGCAATTCGCGGCAAAGCTCAAAATCACTCGTCCGGAACCGATCCACGCAGCGCCTTGACCTCGCCGCGTACGCGTTTGGCCTTGAGCCGGCGGCGCACCGATCCCTTGGTCGGCCTGGTCGCAATGCGCCGTTTCGGAGCGGTGAGCGCGCGACGGATCAGATCGGCAAGGCGATCAAGCGCGATGTCGCGATTGCGCGCCTGGCTGCGGGTTTCGTCGCATTGGATGATCAGTGCACCCTCCTTGGTCCAGCGTCGCCCGGCCAGCCGTTTCAACCGGGTTTTGACCGCCGGGGCCAAGGACGGCGACCGCGCCGCCTCGAAACGCAACTCGACGGCGGTGGCGACCTTGTTCACATTCTGCCCCCCCGGCCCCGAGGCGCGCATGAAACTCTCGGTCAGTTCCCAATCCTGGATGGTGATGTCTTCGTTGATCCTTAGCATATGTCCTGAATACAGGCTCCGCGACAAATCAAAAACCGGAATCGAAAAGGGACGCCCGTCGGTTCGGACGCCCCTTCGAAAGTCATTCGGAGGCAGGGTCGGTCAGACCTTTGCCAGATCGCCTTGGGCGGCCTATCCGCCAAGGGCTGCCTTAGCGGGCAACCTCCCAAGCTGTTCCGACACCTCGCTCCAATACCTTTCTTGACACTGGATCACCTCCTTTTCCTTTGTTGACGTTGATCCCAGAGTGCCACGGCTTCTCGAAATCACAAAGAAAAATCGTCACTGCGATACGGCCACCGCGCGGAAGCGCTCAGAAATCAGGCGGAAGGGGATCAGGGCAATCAGCGCCAGCGAGAGCTTGACCATCCAGTCCGCAACCGCCAGCGACATCCACAGGGGCGCAACCGGGCCAACCCCCAGCAAGGGCAGCATTTCATTCGCCCAGGCCACATCGTTGGCCGGATCGATCCAGACCAGAGAGGCGGAAAACGCGATGGTAAAGAACAGCGCCGTATCCACCGACGAGCCAACCAGCGTCGACACCAGCGGCGCGCGCCACCAGCGCCCGTCGCGCAGCGCCGAGAAAATGCCCACATCCAGCATTTGCGCGCACAGGAACGCCATACCCGACCCAAGGGCGATCCGCAGGGTCACGAGAGGTCCGAATTCGCCGACGATCCGGGTGCCGACCAGCGAACAGATGATGCCAACGACAAACCCGGCCAGAACAACCTTGCGCGCCGCCTGTGCGCCGTAAATCCGGTTCATCAGGTCGGTGATCAGAAAGGCAAAGGGATAGGTGAACGCCCCCCATGTCAGCCATTGGCCAAACAGGAACTGGACGAGAATATTCGACGCCACCACGATGGCGGCCATGGCAAGAATGCCGGGAAGATGTGCGCGTGTCATTTGGATGCCCGTTTTAGCAAGGTTGCGGCGACTTGGCCCGCCCACCGGCGAACAGGCAGCCCCTAACGCCTTGTGGCGCGCAAGGCAAGTCAATTGATCAGGACATATTCCACCAGCTCGGTGCGCTGAAAGAACTTGAAATTGTCATCCGCCACCATCGTCAGGCGCAAACGGCCCCGCGCATCGGTCCAGACCGCGATCCCCTCGAGGTTGTCATGGGTTCCGGTCTTGGTCAGCACCAGCAGTTGCTCGTCAACCGCCCCGTCCGCAACAAGCCGCCAGCTGCGCACCCGCGCGCGAAAGCCAAATACGTTGAACGCCCGTTCAAGTACGTATAGCCGGCCATCGGGTCCGACATCCGCGCCGACCGGCAGGAACGCGCCATCACTCGGCAGGCAGAACGGTTGTGTCCAAACCCCGTCCTGCCAGCGATAGACCGGAATGTCGCCATTGGCGTCGAAACCGCGCTCGGGCAAGGCCAGCAAGCGTCCCTGAGCATCCACCGCCAACGCTTCCAGCCCGCCGTTCAGGGGCAGTTGACGAAAGACCTGTGGCCTGTGCAGGCCATAGGCGGGCGCGTCCGGGCGATCATAGCGCGAGACGCGATGCACCCCCTCGAACGAGACATGGATGGTGCCATCTGGTGCAATCGCTAACCCTTCGGAATCGCGGATCCGCCCGATCAGGAAGGCACCGTTATGCGCCCGCAGCCGGACCGAGCGCAGCGGCTCGATCGACCCGATCCGCCCATCCTGTCGATGGATGTCGCCATATAACAGGCGGCCACGATCCGTCATCACCGTCATGCTCCGCCCATCCGCCGACAGTTCGATCCCCGAGAGACCGCCGAACCAGTCCTGCGGCAGCTGCCATTCGAACGTGCCAAGAAACACGGCCCGCGCCTCGTCAGAGCGGGCGGGAAACGCGGCGAGAGTCAGGGCCAGGATCAGTTGGAGCGCAGAACCGAGGTGCATTGCTGGGGCAGGTCGGCGAGGTAATATTCACGCCGCGGCTGTGGTTTCGGCGCGTTCGGATCCCGCGGCTGGGGCGGGGGCGGGTTCAGGATGTTGTTCACCCATTGCTGCGCCTCGGCGCATCCGTCTCCGCGCGGGGGCGGGTTCTGGTTCACACAGCCCGCAGCCCCCTTGGGACAGGACAACCGCACGTGGAAATGATAGTGATGCCCCCACCACGGGCGCACTTTGCGCAGCCAGCGGCGGCTGCCCTTGTTGTCCTTGCACATCTGGACCTTGGCACCGGGGAACACGAAAATCCGCGCCACGCGGGGATCACGCGCCGCCGCGCGGATGATCTCGTGATGCGCCCGGCTCCAGCTGCCGTTGACATAGGCCCCGTTGGCCCGCTGCATGGAAATCGACGAGATATTCTCGCGCTTGCGTTGCGACAGGTTCAACCGCGAGGTCGGCAACATCCAGATGTCGATATCCAACCCGATCTGGTGGCTGCGGTGCCCCGACGTCATCGGCCCGCCGCGGGGCTGGCTTATGTCGCCGATATAGAGCCCGTTCCACCCCGGTTGCTGCGCCGCGAATCCGCTGAGTTTCTTGATGAAATCGATGGTTTCCGGATGCCCCCAGTTGCGATTGCGCGACAGGCGCATCGCCTGCCAGGTCGGCCCGGTTTCCGGCAGTTGCACCGCCCCGGCGACACATCCCTTAGCATAGCTGCCATAGGAGGCGGGTGCCTGTCGGGAACTACTCGACTTGGCTCCGAACAGTTGCTTGGCCAATTGCTCGGCCCCGACCGGCAAGGCCAGAACGATGCCCAGAAGAGCGGCCATGACACGCGCATAGGTCATTCGGTTTGATCTCCCTCGGGTTTTACCCAGATTAGCAGAACAAGCCCGACAAGAAAGAGCGCAATCACCGGCGAAATGCCCAGGCGCGCATTGCCTGTCCAGGCGGTGACGATCCCGATCATCGAGGGTGCGATGAATGCGGTGGCGCGTCCGGACAGGCCGTAAAGGCCGAAATACTCGGTCGGCGACGCGGGGTCGGAATGGCGTACCATCAGGCTGCGGCTGGCCGATTGCACGACGCCGCCCATGCCCCCGATCAGCACCCCGCAGCCAAAGAACACGATATCCGGCAGGCTCGACCCTTCGGACAGTGGAATGCCAAAGAACTGCGTCCGCGACATGCTGATGATCACCACGCAGACCGCGATCAGCACCCAGATCGAACCGATGATGACCGGTTTGGGACCCAGCCGGCTATCCGCCTTGCCGCCGAAATAGCTGAAGATCACCGAGGAAATCAGCGCCATGATCCCGAAGATGCCGATTTGCGTCACTTCCCAGTCGAGCACCAGCCCGGCATAGACACCGCCAAAACCGTAAAGCCCGTTCAGCGCGTCGCGATAGAACATCGACGAACCGAGATAGGCCGACAGGCTGAGCCGTTGGCCAAGGCTGCGCACCAGCCGCCCGAGATTGGAAAACGCATCCGAAACCTTGCCGCGCCGCCCCCTGGCCGGTGGATCGCGCATCCACATGAAATAGGGCACCATGAACACCGCGTACCACAGCGCGGTGATCGGCCCGACCGCACGGGTGCCTTCGCGCTGCGACGCATCCAGCCCAAAGAGCGGATCAAGCCCGAGGATCGTCTTGCCATTGCCCTGCTCGGCGAAAAACAGCAGCAGGATCAAAAGCGTAACAAAACCGCCCAGATATCCGAATGCAAATCCCGAGCCCGAGATTTCGCCGATTTCCGCGTCGGTCCCGAGGTCCGGCAATTGCGAGTTGATAAAGATCAGCGCATATTCCGCGCCGATAAAGCCAATGCCAAAGGCAATCAGTCCCCACCACATGTTCGACCCGTCCGGCGCGGTCGTCCAGAGCGCGGCGGCCCCGGCGACATACATCACGGAAAACCCGGCGATCCATGGAATGCGCCGCCCCGTCGTATCCGCCAGCGCCCCCATCACCGGCGCGCCAAGTCCGATGATCAGCCCGGTGATCGTCAGGCACCAGGCCCAGACCGTCTGGGCCCGCGCATCCGCGGCCTGACCATCCAGCCCGGCGGCAAGGTAATGTTCGGCGGCGACGCTGGCGAAATAGGGGCCAAAGATGAAAGTGACCAGCAACGTGTGATAGGGCTGGCTCGCCCAGTCAAAGAACCACCAGCCCCAGATACGCTTGCGCGTCGAGATATCCGCCATGCCTGCCCCGCCCGTTGTTGCTGCGATATGACAGGTGTTTTCCCCGTCAATCAAGCGCATCCTGCATCGGCGGCCACGGACGCGTTGCATCGGCCCGGCACCACGCGGCGATCCAGTCGGGCATGTCAGGGGACCGGGCGTCGGGCATCTTCATATGCGCAAGCACCTGTTCGGGGGGCACAATCCCCTCCTTGTTCGTGACCGCCGCGCGGTACAGCACATGGCTGGCGCATTCGCCGTTCCGCTTCCACATGGATTGTTCGAGATAGATGAATTTCTCGTCCCAGCACACCGCGCGGCTGCGCATCTCGAATTTCTCAAAGCCCCGGATGCGGCGGCGAAAGCGCACCGTGCTGCCCGCCATGGTCAGCCCCCAGCGTTGCCCGGTGATGACCTTGATCAGCCCGACACGCTGCGCCGTCATGCTGCGCCCAAGGTCATAGAGCGTCATGGCCCGCCCGTTGTTGAGTTCGAGCCACATGTCCAGGTCCCAGGGCCAGCAGATATGGTGCGACACATGGGTGCCGGTCAGCGGCAATGGCGGCTGTTTGCGCGCGATCAGCATGTCCTTGATCAGGCGGACGATGGGGAACATGACACTCTCCTTTTGCTACGCCCCTCATTCGCCCCGGCGCGCGCCGCGTCAACCACAACCCTGCGGCAGGGTTGCGCTTTTGCGATCTTGTGCATAGGTGATGCGCGCAACCAGAGAGGATCGCCCATGCAGTCGCTATTTCAAATCCTGATGCTGATCCTTGACGTGGTGCAGTTCTTTATCATCGCCCATGTCATCATGAGCTGGCTGATCAATTTTCAGGTTCTGAACCTGCACCAGCCGCTGGTCGCGCAAATCTGGCAGATGCTGCAACGCATCCTCGAACCGATCTATGGCCCCGTGCGTCGCCTGCTGCCGCCGATGTCGGGGCTTGATCTCGCGCCGCTGGTGGTTCTGCTCGGGATTTTCGCCCTGCGTATCGTGCTGGTCAACAACGCCGCTGCTTTCTACTGATCCGCCAGGAATGCGCGGCGCTTCGCCTTGTCCCCCGGGGCCTGATATGTGAAACTGCGCGCCACGAGCAGGCACAAGACCAAGAGTGAGGCAGAGCGCATGTCCGACGCGGACCGGCTGTTGCGCGAGATATTCGGATTTGACGCGTTTCGCCCGGGTCAGGCCGAGATCGTCGAGGCCGTGACGGCAGGGGAAAACGTCCTCGCCATCATGCCCACGGGCGGCGGAAAATCGATCTGTTTTCAGCTTCCCGCCCTGTGCCGCGCGGGGGTGACGGTGGTGATCTCGCCACTGATTGCCCTGATGCGCGACCAGGTGCGCGCCCTGCAAGAGGCCGGGGTAAGCGCCGGCGCGCTGACCTCCGGCAACACGCCCGAGGAAACCGACGCGGTCTGGGCGGCACTTGAACGTGGCGAGCTGAAACTGCTTTACATGGCACCGGAACGGCTGGCGAGCGGCGCGGCACTGGGGATGCTGCGGCGTGTTGGCGTCAGCCTGATCGCCGTGGACGAGGCCCATTGCGTCAGCCAATGGGGTCACGATTTCCGCCCCGACTATCTGCGCATCGGAGAATTGCGCCGCGCCCTGAACGTGCCGCTGGCTGCCTTTACCGCGACGGCGGATGCCGAAACCCGCGAAGAGATCGTCCACAAGCTGTTTGACGGCACGCCCCCGCGCAGTTTCCTGCGGGGGTTCGACCGGCCCAACATCCACCTTGCCTTTGCCGCCAAGAACAGCCCGCGCCGTCAGGTGCTGGATTTCGCCGCCGCCCGGCGCGGGCAATCCGGGATCGTCTATTGCGGAACCCGCGCCAAGACCGAGGGGCTGGCCAAGGCGCTGCGCGACGACGGCCACAGCGCCTGTCACTACCACGGGGGCATGGAGGCCGAGGATCGCCGGATCGTCGAAACCCGCTTTGCCCGCGAGGACGGGCTGATCGTGGTGGCCACCGTGGCGTTCGGCATGGGGATCGACAAGCCCGATATCCGCTGGGTCGCCCATGCGGATCTCCCCAAGAGCATCGAGGCCTACTATCAGGAGATCGGCCGCGCCGGCCGCGATGGCGCACCGGCCGAGACGATGACGCTGTTTGGTCCCGATGACATCCGTCTGCGCCGCACCCAGATCGACGAAGGGCTTGCCCCGCCGGAACGCCGCAGCGCCGATCACGCCCGTCTGAACGCGCTCCTGGGGCTGGCCGAGGCGCTGAAATGCCGCCGCCAGACGCTGTTGGGCTATTTCGGCGAAAGCTCGGACCCCTGCGGCCATTGCGATCTGTGCGACACCCCGCCCGACGTGTTCGATGGCACCACCGCGGTTCGCAAGGCGCTGTCCGCGATCCTGCGCACCGAGGAATGGTTCGGGTCGGGGCATTTGATCGATATCCTGACCGGGGCCGACACCGACAAAATCCGCGCGCGCCGTCACGACCAGCTGCCGACCTATGGCTGCGGCACGGAATATGACAAGCGACAGTGGCAGGCGGTGTTCCGGCAGATGATG
Organism: Microbulbifer sp. S227A; assembly: GCF_049800935.1. Classification (NCBI taxonomy): domain Bacteria; kingdom Pseudomonadati; phylum Pseudomonadota; class Gammaproteobacteria; order Cellvibrionales; family Microbulbiferaceae; genus Microbulbifer; species Microbulbifer sp. S227A. Next base: position 795,103 of record NZ_JBNAFZ010000001.1, read on the forward strand.
GGCCATGACCTCGTGCGGCCCGATCCCGAACGGCACGGCGCGTTGCGCATGACCGAAACCGCGCGCCCGATCCTGCGTGGAGAAGCCATGATCGAGCTGCGCCGTGATACCATTCGCAAGGCCGACCGCCGGCCCGCTGTCAAGACGCTGGTGTCGGACGAAGACGCGCCGCTGCTCTCGGCGCTCAAGGCCAAGCGGCGCGCCCTGGCCGAGGCCGCGCGTGTGCCCGCCTATGTCATTTTCACCGACCGCACCCTGATCGAAATGGCGGAAACCCGCCCCGACAGCCTGGACGCGATGGCGGGCATCTCGGGTGTCGGAGCCAAGAAACTCGAACGATATGGCGCGACATTTCTTGAGGTGATCACCGGGGCCAGCACCCCGGTGCACCCCGCCCGCCGCAGGTTGGCCGGGCATGATGCCGGTTCGCTCTATGACCGGCTGCTTGCGGTTCAGGCCGATCTGGCGCGGGGCGCCGACGGCATCGACAAGCCGTTGAGTTGCTCGGCATCACAGCTTGCCAAGGTGGCGCAGATGCGCCCCGAAGACGCAAGCGGGCTGGAACGGTTGCTGGGCGAACGGCGCGCCGAACGGTTCGGCGCGGCGTTCCTCGACGTGTTGCGCGCCGCGATGTAGGCGCTGGAAAGGAAGATGACATGCTGATCGTGATTTCACCGGCCAAGCGGCTGGACTGGGCCGAGCGGAACATCGATGCAACCGCGCCCGCGTTCCAGGACGACGCCATCCGGCTGGCCCGGACCGCGCGCAACCTGACCCTGGGCGATCTGCAAAAGCTGATGAGCCTGAGCCCGGATCTCGCCCGCCTGAACCGCGATCGGTTCCGCGATTTCGCCGATGCCCCCGACCCTGACATGACCCGGCCCGCCGCACTGGCCTTTGCCGGGGACACCTATCAGGGGCTGGAGGCAGCGTCGCTCGATGCCGATGAACTGGCCTGGGCGCAGGATCATCTGCGCATCCTGTCGGGACTCTACGGGGTATTGCGCCCGCTGGACGCCATCCAGCCCTATCGCCTCGAGATGGGCAGCAGGCTCAGGACCCGCCGGGGCAATTCGCTCTATGACTATTGGCGCGACCAGCTGTCAAAGGCGCTGAATGCGCAGGCCGAGCTGGTCAAGACCGACATCCTCGTGAACTGCGCCAGCCAGGAATATTTCGGGGCCGTCGCACCCAAGGCGCTGAACCTGCGTGTCATCACGCCGGTATTCATGGAAGACAAGGCCGGTACACCCAAGATCGTCAGCTTCTTTGCCAAGAAGGCGCGCGGCGCAATGGCCCGCCATATCGTGCAGAACCGGCTGACCGATCCCGAGGCGCTGCGCGCCTTCGATAGCGGCGGATACCGGTATCAGCCCGCGCTGTCCGAGCCCGACCGGCCGGTCTTTACCCGCCCCTACAACAAGGGCTGACCCTCAGACCGGAGGCCGCACGTCGTCGGGGCAGTGTTTCTCGACCTGTTCCTGAATCGCCGCCTTGCGCAAGGGTTTGGTCATGTAATGGTCGAGCCCCGCCGACAGGATCCCGTCGGCATCCCCGTCCATCGCATGTGCGGTCAGCGCGATGATCGGCACATGCCCGCCCTTGTCCTGTTCCAGCTTGCGGATCTGCTGTGCCGCCTCCTTGCCATCCATCTTGGGCATCGAGATGTCCATGAAGATCATGTCCGGCGAAAAATCGCTAAACGCCTCGACCGCTTCGATGCCATTGTTGGCAAACCGCAGGTCGATGTTCAGGTCCTTGACCATCTTGCCCAGCACCAGCTGGTTGGTCTTGTTGTCCTCCGCTGCCAGGACCCGCATCTGGCGCGGCTCCGAAGCTTGCGCGGGCGGTTCGGAAGCCGGCGCGGTTTCCTCCGCCCCCTCCGAAGGTGTCTCGGTTGGCTCTCGCTCGGATTCCGGTTGGGGAACGATGTGCAAGCGGCGACCGTCATTCGGGCTTGGCAGCACCATGGCAAGCTGATCCTCCGCCGGATCGGGTTCGATCTGCGCCGCCTTGTCCTCGTCCTTGTTGAGCGCCGCAAGGGCCGCATAGAGATCCTGTCGCGGATAGGGCTTTTGCAGCAACCCCTGTACATGCCGGAACGCCGGGTCATTCTGCGCAAAGCTCGCATTGGTGCTGAGCAGCAGGAAAGGCACGTCGTTCCAGCCGGCGGCACGGATCGCCTCGACCAGTTCCAGACCGTCCATGCCGGGCATGTTGTGATCGCTGAGCACAAGATCGACCTCATCCGACATATGCGCCATCGCCTCTTCGCCCGAACCGCAGCAGGTGACCTGCCAACCAAGCTGGCTCAACTGCTTGTCCAGCACCGCACGGTTGGTATCCTGATCGTCGACGATCAGCACCTTGCCCAGCTTGCCCGGCAATATGGGCGGACCGGCGTCAGCGGGCTGGGCCTGTTCCAGGGTGATCCGAAATCCAAAGCACGAGCCCTTGCCCTCTTCGCTCTCGACCCAGATTTCACCATCCATCAGCTTGATCAACCGTTGCGTGATCGCCAGCCCCAGTCCGGTGCCTTCGAACTGTCGGTTCCGCTCGTCCTCGACCTGGTTGAACTCGCCGAAAATGTGATTGACCTTGCCTGCCGGAATGCCGATTCCGGTATCCTCGATGGTCACATGGATCGCGCTTCTGGCTTCGCTTTCGTCCGGCACACCCGTCACCCGGATCAGCACATGCCCCGTCGACGTGAATTTCAGGGCATTCCCCACGAGATTCGTCAGCACCTGCCGCATTCGCCCGGGATCGCCGACAAACTGGGTTGGCAGGAACAGGTCGTAATCCACCAGCAGCGACAGGTCCTTGTCCCGCGCGATCGGCTGCAACAGCATCAAGACGTCATGCACACAGCGTTCAAAATCAAACGGTTCGGGATGCAGCTTGAGCTTGTCGGCCTCGATCTTGGAATAGTCCAGCACATCGTTGATGATGACCAGCAATGCCTCGCCCGAGCTCTTGATGGTGTTCACATATAGCCGCTGTTCATCATCCAGCGGCGTATCGGTCAGCAGGTCGGCCATGCCCACCACACCATTCATCGGCGTGCGAATCTCGTGGCTCATATTCGCCAGGAACGCCGATTTTGCGCGGTTGGCCGCCTCGGCACGGCGGCGCGCGGTTTTTAGCTGTGCCTCGTGCTTGACCGTCGACGTGATATTGAGCGCCAGCGTGACCATGTCGCCATCATGCCCGCGCTGGTCGACCAGCTTGATATACTGGTTGTTCCACATCCGCATGATGATCGGTTCCGGGCTGGGTTGGAGCCAGCGTTCGGCCATCATCGCGCGCCATTCCTCGGGGCGTCGATCTTCGGTGTTGACGAGACCCTCGTCGGTCAGGATCTGCAAGATCCGCATGTACGTGATGCCCGGCCCGACCTCTTCAAGCCCGTCAAACGCGTTGATATAGGCGGAATTCGCCCCGATCAGCTTGTCATCCGCGTCAAAGAACGCAAACCCGTCCTGGATGGCCTGGATCGAATGCCACAGCCGCCGTTCGGCGATTTCGATCTTTTCATGGGCGACGGTGAGATCGGATTTCACCTTTTCGTTTTCGTCGCGAACCGTTGCAACCTCGGCCTGGGTTTCGCCGATCTGGCGGGTCAGGGCCAGGGCGTGCCGTCCCAGCTTGCGATTGGCGGCGGTCAGTTCCGCCTGTTTGAGTTCCAGCAGGCGTTCGGCAGCAAGACGCGACCGCCTTTCATCGGCAAGTTTGTTGGCAAGGCTCATGCTTGCAAGGCTCCGCAACGGGCCCTGAACGGGCAGTTTCGGCCACCATCCGCCAACGCGGTAAACAACTGTTTAAGACCGGCGCAGCCCGGGGGAATCGTTGCCAGCCTCCGCCCCGGCATGCCACCCTGTGTGAAACAGCGGGAGAGACCTATGCGACACCTGTGGCGTTGGGGAAAAATCGTTTTTCTGCTATGGCTTGCGGCTGCGACGGGCGCGATGGCGCAACAACCTGTCCCGGAGTTCCGCTATGTCGCCACGCCGGACATGGATTTTTACGGTGCCGATCTCGACCCGCTTTTTGACAGCGATCTGCAAAGCTGTGTCCGCGCCTGTTCGGCCCGGCCGGATTGCGCCGCCTTTACCTATAACGCGCGCTCGAACGCCTGTTTCCCCAAGCGACAAGTCAGCGAGCAACGCGCCTATCAGGGCGCGCTTTCGGCAATCCGAATCGATGCTGATCCGGCACGGGTTGCGCGCGCCGAACGCCGTCGTGCGGCCGCAGGCTTTCTTGTCGGGGATGACTGGGCACAGGCCGTGGAGCAGGCCCGCACGCTTGGCCTGCGCCATCCGGCGGGCGGACAGGATGCGGAGGCTCTGCCGGGGGTCGCGGCCCAACGCATGGCCCAGGGCAACCCGGCACAGGCCGCCCAGCTTGCGGCGATGTCCGTGTCGCTTGCCGACCGGGCCGCGGACTGGAGCGGCTATGCGCGTTTCCTGCTGGCCATTGACACCGGGACCAGCCGCGAGGCCCGTGCCCGTGCCAACCGCGCCCTCAGCGCCGCGCTGAACGGCTATCTGCGGGCCACAGACGACGCCGGGCAGGCTCGTGCGCTGCTGATCCTGTCCGAGGCGCTGGAGCGCGCCGGGCGGGGCCGTGACATGATCCCGGCGCTCAGGCTGGCACAGAGCCTGCACCCTGACGACACCATCGCGCGGGCACTGGAACGGGCCATTGCGAGGCACGGGTTCCGCATCATCGACAGCACGGTCGAGAGCGATTCGGCCAATCCCCGCATCTGTGCCCAATTCTCCGAACCCCTGTCGGCGGCCGGGGTCGATTACGACCGCTATGTGCGCCGCTCCCAATCCGGGTTGGCGGTACAGGCAGAGGGCACGCAACTCTGTCTCGACGGGGTAGAGCATGGCACGCGCTATCGGCTGACCCTGCGCGCCGGGTTGCCCGCGGCCAGCGGTGAAACGCTGTTCAGGGATGTCGAACTGACCCACTACGTGCGCGACCGCGCGCCTTCGGTTCGCTTTCCCGGGCGCAACTATGTCCTGCCCAGCACCGCCGAGGCCGCGCTGCCGGTTGAAACCGTGAATGTCACAAGGCTCGACCTGCGCCTGCGGCGGGTCAGCGACCGGAACCTGCTGCGCGCGGTGCAGGATGGTTATTTCGGGCGTCCCCTGTCGCAATGGCAGGACCGCGCCTTTGCCGCCGATATCGCCCAGGAAGTCTGGACCGGCAACGCCGAGGTGGGCAACACGCTCAACCGTGACATGACCACGCGCCTGCCCATCGATGTGGCGATTGCGGACCAGCCGCCGGGCATCTATGCCCTGTCGGCGCGCATTCCCGGAGCCGATCCGCATGACGATCCCGGGGCCACGCAATGGTTCCTGCGCTCGGATATGGGCATCAGCAGCATGTCGGGCAGCGACGGGTTGCACGTGATCCTGCGGGGCTTGTCCGATGCCGCCGCCCGCGCCGATGTCGAGGTTACGCTGATATCCCGCGCCAACGCGGTGCTCGGGCGCACGACGTCCGATGCCCAGGGCCATGCCCGGTTCGGGGCCGGGCTGACACGGGGCACGGGCGGTGCGGCCCCGGCCCTGATCCTCGCCACGGATGCCCAGGGGGATATCGGATTCCTGTCGCTGACCGATCCGGCCTTTGACCTGTCGGATCGCGGTGTCGAAGGCCGCGCGCCCGCCGGTCCGGTCGATGTTTTTCTAAGCACCGACCGGGGTGCCTATCGCGCCGGCGAAACCATCCATGTCACCGCGCTCGCGCGTGATGGCAAGGGAGCAGCGATAGATGACCTGCCTCTCACGCTGATCCTGTCGCGGCCCGATGGGGTGGACTATGCCCGCCGCGTATCAAATGGCGGTGTCGCGGGTGGCCACGTGTTTTCCCTGCCGGTGGCACCCGACGCGCCGCGCGGCACCTGGCGGGTCGAGATCAAGGGCGATCCCGATGCACCCGCGCTGGCCAGCCAGCCGGTCCTGGTCGAGGATTTCCTGCCGGAACGCATCGACTTCGATCTCGCCCTCTCGCCCGCCCCCCTGAAGAGCGGCGACACGCCCAACCTGACGATCGATGCGCGCTATCTCTTTGGCGCGCCGGGTTCCGACCTGAGCATCGAGGGACAGGCCAGCCTGCGCCCGGTGACGGAAATCGGCAGCTGGCCGGGCTATCGCTTTGGCCGCCACGACGCCCCCGGCGACCCGGTCAGCAGCGTGTTCGGCGACCAGCGCACCGATGCTCAGGGCGCGGCGGTCATCGCGCTGAACCTCCCGGAAACGGCAAATCCGGACCAACCCATGCAGCTTGTTGTGACGGCCCGGCTCGCGGATGGTGGCGCGCGTCCGGTCGAACGCCAGATCACCGCGCCGGTGCACCCCGCGGGCGCGGTGATCGGCATCAAGCCGCTGTTTGACGATGTGGTTGCCGAGGGCGGCGAGGCCGCGTTCGACGTCGTCGGCCTGTTGCCCGGCCTGACGCCCGGCCCGATGGAGGTGCGCTGGAGCCTGAACCGTATCGAAACCCGGTATCAATGGTATCAGCTTTATGGCAACTGGAACTGGGAACCGACCACCCGCCGCACCCGTATCGCCACCGGTGAGGCCACGCTGGACGGGCCGATCACCCTGTCCCACCCGGTGCAATGGGGCGAATATGAACTGGTTGTCGAGCGCAGGGATGGCCCCTATGCGGCGGCGTCGCTGGGGTTCTCCGCCGGATGGTACGCGCCGGACGATGCGCTCTCGTCACCGGACCGGCTCGACCTGTCGCTGGATCGCGAGAGCTATCGCCCGGGCGACACGGCGCGGCTGCGCATCGTTCCAAAGGCAGCGGGCACGGCTCTGATCACGGTGATGTCCAACCGGGTGATCCACCGCGAGGCCGTCGAGGTCGGAGCGGGCGAAACCGTCATCCCCCTGAAGGTCACAGCCGACTGGGGCAGCGGTGCCTATGTCACCGCCACGGTGCTGCGCCCGATGGATGTGCCCGGCGGACGCAACCCGTCCCGCGCCATCGGGCTGGCCCATGCGGCCATCGACCCGGCGGCCAAGCTCTTGAACGTCACCATCGACACGCCGCAAACCCTCGCCCCACGCCAGACCCATCGCACGCGGATCACCGTTGACGGGGCCGCCTCCGAGGACGAGGTCTGGCTGACTCTCGCGGCGGTCGATCTTGGGATTCTCAACCTCACGGGCTTTCAGAGCCCCGATCCCACGGGGCATTTCTTCGGACAACGCCGGCTTGGCATGGAATTGCGCGACATCTATGGCCGGTTGATCGATGGCATGAACGGAGCACTGGGCACGGTGCGCTCTGGCGGTGACAGCGGCGCGGGCCTGCGCCTGCAATCGCCGCCCCCGACACAGGCGCTGATGGCCGTCTTTTCCGGACCGGTCCGCGTCGGCCCGGATGGCGAGGCCCATGTCGATCTGGACCTGCCCGCCTTCAACGGCACCGTGCGGCTGATGGCGGTTGCCTGGTCGCGCACCGCGGTCGGACAGGCGCAAAGAGACCTGCTGGTGCGCGATCCGGTGGTTGTCACCGCAACGCTGCCCAATTTCCTTGCACCCGGCGACACCAGCCGCATTCGCCTTGATGTCACCCACGCCGATGGCCCCGCCGGGGACATGCATCTTGCCGTAACCACGGGGGATACCGCGTTGGAGATCGGCGACGGCCCCGGTACATTCACGCTCGCCCGCGATGACAGGACCGCCTTTGAGGTCCCGCTCGCGGCGCGCGCCGTTGGGGATGCCGCGATCAACGTGACCCTGACATTGCCGGACGGGCGCGAGTTGCGCCAGGAGCTGACCCTGCCGATCCGCGCCAGCGATCCGGTCATCGCACGGACCCGGCGGTTTTCACTGGCCTCGGGCCAGAGCTTTGAATTTGGCGGCGACGTCTTTGCCAACCTGCGCGCGGGGACCGGTACGGCGATCCTGTCAGCCGGGCCGCTCGCCCGTTTCGACGCGCCGGGCCTGCTGGCAACGCTGGATCGATACCCCTATGGCTGCACCGAACAGGTGACGTCACAGGCGCTGCCCTTGCTCTACCTGTCCTCGGTCGCACAGGCCACCGGACTGGGCAGCGGCCCCGATATCGACGCGCGGATCACGGCGGCGATTTCGCGCATCCTTACCCGCCAGAGCAGCAATGGCGCCTTTGGGCTATGGCAGGCCGGGTCAGGGGATTTCTGGCTGGATGCCTATGTGTCCGACTTTCTGGGGCGCGCCCGTATTCAGGGCCACGCGGTGCCCGACCGGGCCTTTCGGCTGGCCTTGGACAACCTGCGCAACCGGATCAACTATGCGCCGGAATTCGACAATGGCGGCGAAGATATCGCCTACGCGCTGATGGTGCTGGCCCGCGAGGGTCAGGCCGAGATGGGAGACCTGCGATACTATGCCGATGTCAAGGGTGACGCCTTTGCGACACCATTGGCGGCGGCACAGCTTGGCGCGGCCCTCGCCCTTTACGGTGACCAGCCCCGGGCCGATGCGATGTTCGCCAGGGCCGCCCGCAAGCTCGGGACCGGCCCGGGCAATCCGCTGCTGTGGCGCGCCGATTATGGCACCGACCTGCGCGACGCCGCCGGTGTGCTGGCCCTCGCGGCGGACGCCGGGAGCCAAGCCGTCGATCTCACCGGGCTGGCCCGGCGCGTGAGCAACGCCGATGCGCAACTATCCACGCAAGAGGCCGCGTGGACCCTGCTGGCGGCGCAGGCACTGATCGCAACGCCCGAGCAATCCGGGCTGCGCGTCGATGGCGCTCCGGTGTCGGGGCCCTTTGTGCAGGTGCTGGGCAATGAGGCCGCGCAACCCGGCATGACCATCACCGCCGCCAGCGGGCACGATACCGAGGTCACGCTGACAACGCTGGGCATCCCTCGGACCCCGCCCCCGGCGGGTGGCACCGGCTATGCGATTGCCCGCAGCCACTTCACGATGGATGGCACGCCGCTGGACCCGGGAAACCTGGCGGTTGGCGACCGTTTCGTGACCGTGCTGCGGGTTGATCCCTTCGAGGACTCCGCCGCGCGGTTGATGATCGTCGATCCCCTGCCCGCCGGTGTCGAGATCGACAACCCCAACCTGCTGCGCGCGGGCGATGTGGCTGCGCTCGACTGGCTGTCGCCGTCAAAGACCACCCATGCCGAGTTTCGCAGCGACCAGTTCCTTGCCGCCGTGGACATGCACAGCGCCGGCCCGGTGACATTGGCCTATGTGGCACGGGCGGTCACGCCCGGTGCGTTTCATCACCCGGCCGCATCGGTCGAAGACATGTACCGACCCCGGTTCCGCGCACGCACCGAAACCGGCCGGGTGATCGTCAGATGACCGTGCACCGGGCGCTCTTTGCTCTGGTCGCGGCCCTGTTCGCCCTTGCCGCCGGGCGGGACGGGTTTGACCGTTGGGTCGACGCCACCGACCTGCCCCAGACATTGACGGAAACCTCGGTCGAGATCCGTGATCGCGGTGGCGTGTTGTTGCGGGCCTATACGGTCGGCGACGGCATCTGGCGGCTGAGGCCCAGGTTGTCGGCGGTCGATGGCAGTTATCTGGACATGCTCCTGCGCTACGAGGACAAGCGCTTTTGGCATCATCACGGCGTCGATCCGCTGGCGATGCTGAGGGCCATTGCCCAGGCAGCCCGGCATGGGCGGGCGGTATCCGGGGGCTCGACCCTGACGATGCAGGTTGCCCGGCTGATCGAGGATGGCAGCACCGGTCGCTGGGCGGGCAAGCTGCGCCAGATCCGGCTGGCGCTGGCGCTGGAGCGCCGCCTGACCAAGGATCAGGTCCTGTCGCTATACCTGACCCATGCGCCCTTTGGCGGCAATCTCGAAGGCATCCGCGCCGCGAGCCTTGCGTGGTTCGGCAAGGAACCGCGCCGTCTGACACCGGCGCAAGCGGCGTTGCTGGTCGCCTTGCCACAAGCGCCCGAGGCCCGGCGCCCCGACCGGCACCCCTTGGTCGCAACGGCGGCACGTGACCGGGTTCTGAGCCGCATGGCGGCAGCCGGGATCATCGCCACCGATACCGCGGCTTCGGCACGGCGCGCCAAGGTGCCCGACCGCATGCGCCCCTTTCCCGCGCTTGCCGCGCATCTTGCCGACCGGGTGCGCGCCGGTACGCCCGAGCAGCAGCACCACGCAACGACCATAGATGCCCGCCTGCAAGCCGCGTCTGAAAAACTCCTTGCCGATGCCGCGAGACGGGCGGGGCCCCGGATTTCGGCGGCCCTGATCGCGGCGGATCACCGGAACGGGGAAATCCTCGCCTCGGTCGGCTCGCCACGATATGGCGGCGACAACGGACGGCAGGGCTTTGTCGACATGACCCGTGCCGTGCGTTCGCCGGGCTCGACCCTCAAGCCGCTGGTCTACGGGCTGGCATTCGACCAGGGGCTGGCGCATCCGGAAACGCTGATCCATGATGGCCCGGTGCAGTTCGGCCGCTATGCGCCGCGCAATTTCGACGGGTTGTTCCGTGGCGATATCCGGGTGCGCGAGGCATTGCACCTCTCCCTGAATATCCCGGTGGTCAAGCTGACCAATGAACTTGGCCCCGCGCGGGTAATGGATGCGCTGTCGCGCGCCGGGGCCGATGCGCGATTACCGGGGGGCAAGGCCGGGCTGGCGGTTGCGCTTGGCGGGGTCGGACTCAGCTTGCGGGACCTTGTTCAACTCTACGCGACACTTGCCCGGGGCGGCACGGGGCCGCGGCTGCACAGCGACCTGCACGCCCCCGCGACTCAGACCGCCAGAACCATGTCGCGGGTCGCCGCGTGGCAGGTGAGCAATGTCCTGGCCGGTATTGCCCCGCCGCCGGGTGCTCCGCGCGGGGTACTGGCCTACAAGACCGGCACCTCCTACGGGCATCGCGATGCCTGGGCGATCGGCTATGACGGGGAACATGTGATTGGTGTTTGGCTGGGCCGCGCGGATGGCACGCCGGTCCCGGGCGCCTTTGGCGGCGATCTGGCCGCGCCGGTGCTGTTCCAGGCCTTTGCCCGGATGAAACCCGGTTTCGCCCCCCTGCCCGCCCCGCCGCCCTCAACGCTGATCACCGGGGCCGCGGGCCTGCCGCAACCGCTGCAACGTTTCCGCCCGCGCGGCGGCGGACCTGTCACGCCGCAGGATGCGCCAAGGCTGCTGTTTCCGCCGGATGGCGCCATTCTGGACAGTGTCGGGGAAACTGTTACGCTCAAGGTGCGCGGCGGGCTTGCGCCCTATCTGGTACTGGCCAACGGACAACCGGTCGCCAAGGGGCTGCGCCGCAACGAATTTGACATCCCCAGCCCAGGAGCCGGGTACTCAACACTGGTTGTCGTTGACGGGGCCGGTCAATCCGACCGGGTGACGGTCAGGCTGGAGCAGAACGCAGAAACAACCGGGAGGACACGACCATGACACTCAAACCAGGCCTGGCGCTCTGCCTGATCTGCCTTGGCGGTGCGGCGGCGGCAGACTGTGCCACCGATGCCCAGATCGAGACCTATGTGGCGGATTACACCAGCAATACCCCGACCAGGGCCCTGTCGGCGGGGGGCAGCATGGCGGATGCCCTGTGCACCCAGGCCAAGCTGGTCACCGCGCTGGCCGAACATCTGGGACCGGTGGTGGGTTACAAGGCGGGCCTGACAAGCAAACCCGCACAGGACCGTTTCGGCGTGAGCGAACCGGTGCAGGGCGTGCTGTTTCGCGACATGATGCTGCAGGACGGCGCAGAGGTGCCCGAGACATGGGGCGCACGCCCGGTCTTCGAGGCCGACCTTCTGCTGGTGGTTGGCAGCGATGCAATCAACGACGCCACCACCTCCGAGCAAGCCATGGCGCATATCTCGGCCATCCGCCCGTTCATCGAACTGCCCGACCTGACCGTGGCCGAGGGCGAGCCGATCACCGGTGTCACCCTCACGGCGATCGCCGTGGCTCCGAAACTGGGCGTGATGGGGGCCGATATTCCGGTCACCGATCCAGATGCCATGCATATGGCCCTCAAAGAAATGACCGTGTCACTGCGCGCCGCGGATGGCGAGGTGCTGGCCGAGGTGCCCGGTGCGGCGGTGCTTGGGCACCCGGTCAATTCCGCGATCTGGCTGATGTCCAAGGGGGTTACGCTGAAAGCCGGTGATCTGGTCTCGGTCGGCTCGTTCGGCCCGCTGGTGCCACCGGTCAAGGGCAAGGGCGGCGCGACCGCGCAATATTCCGGGCTGCCCGGCGATCCCACCGTGAGCGTCACCTTCAAATGATGCGGCCGGACGGCCTCAGCGCCGTCCTTCCCGCAGCCAGCCAGCGACAATCAGCCCCGACGCCAGCAGCAGCACCAGCCATGCGGGCAGCAAGGGCGATTGCGTGACGTCGCGGGTTTCATAAGCCCCGCGCGGGGTCAGCCCGATCCAGCCGCGACCGGCGGCGGGGCGTCCCTCGCGCACGTTGCGAATAGCCGGCAAACCATCCTCGAGCCGAACCACCCCGCCACGCATCGGCGCAATGGCCGGTTGCATGATGTCGCCGGTGGCAATGGTCTGTTCGAATTCGCGCGGGGCGGCGGGGCCAAGGCCGATCACCGCCTCGTGCTCGCCCTCGGCGAGGTGATAGAGACCGATTTGCGGCCCGTCATACAACGCCTCGAACCGGCCCGCCGACACCTCGTCCAGCGGCAGATTCGCACTGTGGCCATCCGGTCCGGTAACCGTGACGTCTCCGACCTCTTCGGACAGGGTGCGGCGGATGATGCGCATGCTTTGCCCCGTGGCCTCGGCCCACAGCGCCTCTTCCTCAAGCTCGGGTTCCTTCATCATCCAATGGGCCAGCCGGCGCAGCAGTTCAAGTTGCGGGCCGCCGCCCTCGTATCCACGGCTCCACAGCCAGGCATGATCAGAGGCCAGCATCGCCACGCGCCCCTCGCCCACGCGGTCGAGGATCAGCAGGGGACGCGCGTCAACACCGCTCATCAAAACCCGGCCCGCCTGGGGATCAACATCGATCTGGCGCAGCCATGACCCCCAGCTCTCTTCATCCTGCAAATCGGCGGTGACCGGATGCCGCCCGCCAATATCGGTGATCGCCGGGCGGTATTTCTCTTCGATCACCCGCGCGCTCGGCTCGGCGGGCAGCACCCGCGCCAAAGGCGAGCGATAAATGCTGTCGGCACCGGCAAAATCCGGCCCCGCCGCCACCAGGACCGCCCCGCCTTCGCTGACGTAATTGGCCACGTTATCCAGGTAGATCGCCGGCAGGATGCCGCGCCGCTTGTAGCGGTCAAAGATGATCAGGTCGAAATCGTCGATCTTTTCCAGGAACAGTTCGCGGGTCGGAAAAGCGATCAGCGAAAGCTCCCCAACGGGAACGCCGTCCTGCTTTTCCGGCGGGCGCAGGATGGTGAAATGCACGAGATCCACCGAACTGTCGGATTTCAGCAGGTTCCGCCATGTGCGCCCGCCCGGATGAGGCTCGCCTGAGACCAGCAACACCCGCAACCGGTCGCGCACACCGTTCATCTGGATCAGCGCGGTATTGTTGCGCTCGGTTATCTCGCCCGCGGCCTCGGGCACGGCAAACTGGATCACGTTGCGCCCGCCATGCGGCAATGTGACCGGCAATTCGATGTCCTGCCCCACCGGCACGCCAAAGCTCTGCGCCTCGCCGCCATCCACCGAAATCTCCAGCCTTGCAGTGCCGTCATTCTCGGGCGCGGCCCCGCTATCCTCGATCCGCAGGGTCAGCGTGACGGGTTCGCCGATGATGGCAAAGGCCGGGGCGTTACGCACGATCAGCCGCCGGTCCCAATCGGTGGCGCGCCCGGTCATCAGCATATGCATGGGCGCGGGGATCTCGGGCAACCGGTCCATGTCATGCACGCGCCCGTCGCTGAGCGCGATGATCCCCGCCACCCGCGCGCTTGGTTCTTGCGCAAGAACCGATGCCAGCGCGCTCATCAGCTCGGTTCCGGCGTCACCTTCGCCATCGCGCACCGTCACCCGGCGCAGCTCGGTATTCGGGCGGGCGGTGAGTTCGGCGGCGAGCGCCTCGGCGGCCTGGTCCATCTGGGCGGGCCGGTCCGACAACATCTGGCTGGCGCTGCGGTCTTCGAGCATCACCACGATATCGGTCAGCGGCGCGCGGTCCTCGACCTGATAGACCGGCCCGGACAATGCCCCAAGCAGCACCAGCGCGCCAAGCGCCCGATAGCCCCAGCCCGCAAGACCGCGCCACAATGCCATCGCAACCCCGGCAAGGGCCAGGGCGGCCAGGGCGGCGATGGCGATCCACGGGATCAGCGGGTCGAAAACAAGGGTTCCGGTCATTGCCCCAACCTGTCCAGTAGCGCGGGAACATGCACCTGGTCGGATTTGTAGTTCCCAGTCAGCACATGCATCACAAGGTTCACGCCGAACCGGTTTGCCAGCTCGCGCTGCCGCTCTCCGGCAAAACCGCGTCCGATTGGCAACAGCGGGCGGCCATTGCCATCCACAGCCCAGGCCGCGGCCCAGTCATTGCCGCCGATCACAACCGGCGTCACCCCGTCATTGAGATTGCGAAACGGCATGCCCTCGATCTGTTCCGCGTCGGGCGGTGCGGCTTCGACCCACAATTCGCGGCTGGTGTGGCGACCGGGAAAATCCTGCAACAGGTAGAACGTCCGGGTCAGCACATGATCCGGCGGCAGCGGTTCCAGTGGCGGAACGTCCAGCGGTGCCGCCAGTTGCTGTAGCTTGCGCCCGTTCGGGCTGGCGGTTCCGAACCCGGCGATATCGGCGTCGCGCGTATCGAACAGGATCATCCCGCCCGAGCGCAGATAGGCGTTGATCCGCGCATAGGCTTCGGCGGATGGGGTCGGCTGATCCGGGGTGATCGGCCAGTACAGCATGGGGAAAAACGCCAGCTCGTCCCGTTCAAGATCAACGCCCACCGGGTTGGCGGGCTCGATCGAGGTGCGGTAGAACAAGGTTTCCGACAGGCCCCGCAACCCCGCCTGAGCAATACGGTCAAGCTCGGCATCCCCGGTCAGCACATGCGCCAGCACCAGTTCGCTTGTCGCGGCGATGGCAAAGCCGTCTGCCTCCTCTTGCGCCTGACCGGGAAGCGGTTGCGTCACGAGCAACCCACCGGCGATCACCGCCGCCGCGCGGGACAGCCCAAGGCGACCGGACAGGGCGAGCGACGCCACCACATCCAGCGCAAGCATGACAAGCGCCAACCCCAGCAGCGCCCCGCCAATCGGCATCTCCCGTTGCACCGCCAGCCCGTGGACCGGAATATCGGCGGGCCAGCGCGCCGCCGCCAGTTCGGTGTCCCCGGACAGCACGTTGCGCGCCAGGCGGCGGTCCTCGTTGGCATAAAGCCCCGGCTGCAAATCCGGCCCGACCGGTTCACCGACCAGCGCCGTGCCATCGACGCCCGGCAAGGTACCCGCGTCAGTCAGTTTGCCAAACCCGTCCATCACTTGCATGGGCGTCCATGTGGTGCCCGCCAGATCCGCGGGCTGGGGCGTCGCCGCAGCCGAGGAGACCGCCAGCCGCTCAAGCATTTCGACGAACAGGCCCGAGAGCGGCAGGCTCGACCATTCGGCATTCGCGGTGACGTGGAACAGGACGACCTGCCCCTGTCCCAGCGGTTTGCGCGTGACCAGCGGCGTGCCATCGCTGAGCGACGCGATGACCCGGTCGGCAAGTGTCGGATCCGGTTGTGCCATCACCTGTGCCGAGACCGTGACGTCGTGCGGAATGTTCAGCCCGTGAAACGGCGATTCTTCGGCAAAGGGCGCAAGCGATTTGGGTTCTCCCCAGCTCATCGCGCCGCCGACACTGCGCCCGCCCGCGCGCAGCCGCACCGGCATCAACGGGTCTTCGGTATCGCGGCTGATGTCACTTGCCGCAAGGCGCGGCCCGGCAAAACGCAACAGCATCCCGCCGGCCTCGACCCAGGCGGTCAACCCGTCCTGTTCCGCGGCCGAGAGGGTGGCGACATCCGCCAGAACCACCACATCCGGATTGGCCGGCAACAGGTCAAGCAACGCCCCGCTCAGCAACTCCGCCGTGGGTGACAGCGCCTGTTCCAGGTAATGCAACGGCGACAGCAATTCCAGGCCTTCACGGTCGTCCCGCCCGGCCATCAGCGCCACTTCGCGGCGTCGCAGGCTGTCATCGCTCAGGGTCAGCGCGCCCGCCGATCGCTGGCCCTGAACGTCAAACCGCGTGATGCGCGCGCGCAGCTCCGAGGGCAATGACAGGGCGCTTGTCGCGGTCATCGCATCGGCTTTGAATGTGGCGGAGGCCGAGGCCAGCACTCGCATGTTGCCCGCCGGGTCACGCCCCTGCGCCAGAATGGTGATCTCGCGCTCTGCGCCGGGGCGCGAACGCCGCGCCGTCAATTGCACCGCGCCGTCTTCGTACCGCGCCGGGGCCAGCCCGACCACCGCGCCGCCGGTCTGATAGGCGCGCACCGCCCCCCGATCGCGCAGCCGGTCCAGCAAACCATCCCGCCCCGCATGGTCCAGCCCGTCGCTGATCCAATGGGTATCGAAACCGCCTTCAATCCCGGACAGGGCGGCGATGGCGGCGTCAATCTGCGCCTCGGTCGCGGACCACGGGGCCGGTATCAGGCCCGGCAGGCGGCTGCGCCAGGCATCGGCGGCCTGAAACACCGGCGGTTCGGGCGCGGTCAACCGCAGGATCGACACCGGACGACCCGCCCGCCCGGCTTCGCTCAGCTGTGCCTCGACAAGATCGACGGTATCGGGCCAGAGCGTCGCCCCGGCCCAGCTTGCATCCATCAGGATCAACAACGGCCCCGTGCCGCCCTTGTCCTGTTGCGGGTTCAACACCGGACCTGCCAGGCCGATGATCACCGCCGCCACCGCCAGCATCCGCAGCAGCAGCAGCCACCAGGGCGTGCGGTCGGATACGCTCTCGTCATCCGTCAGCCCCAGCAGCAGCGCCACGCCGGGGAACCGGCGGCGCACCGGGGCCGGCGGAACGGCGCGCAACAGCAGCCACAGGATCGGCAGCACCAGCAGCCCCAGCAAAAGCCAGGGCGAGGCAAAGCCGATGCCGCCCAGCACCGTCACAGGCTGCCCCGATCCAACGCCCGGTAAAGCCAGAGCAATCCGGCCTGCGCGCTGTCGTTGGTATGGTGCAGCCCAAGGTGCCAACCGGTGCTCCGGCACAGATGCGCCAGCCGCGCCTTGCGTTCGGCAAGCCGTTGCAGATAGCGGTCGCGCAGCTCGTTTGCCTTGAGCGTTTCATGGCGCAGCGTGCCGCCGATGCTCTCGAAAATGGTTCGCCCGCGGAACGGAAACGCCTCTTCGCTTGGGTCGAGGATTTGCAGGACAACCCCCCGCACCCCACGATCCGCAGCCTTGGTCAGCGCCAGTTCGACCTCGTCCATATCGCCGAGAAAATCCGACAGGAACACGGCGCGCGCATGGGGGATCATCGCGCGGTGCTCTGGCGCGGCATACTCTTGGGGCGCGTCCAGCGCGAAACTCTCGGCCAGACGCAGGATCTGGGCATTGCCGCGCCGGGGTGGCAATGTGGTGCCGGTCAGCCCCACACGCTCGCCTCCGCGCACCAGCAGAATGGCGATGGCCAGGGCCAGAAGCCGGGCGCGCTCGATCTTGGTCGGCAGGGTGTCGCCAGAGGCAAAACGCATCGACGCGCCCTGATCGGCCCACAGCATCACCGACTGCGCGATCTGCCATTCCCGCTCGCGCACGAATTGCTGGTCCCCCCGCGCCGAGCGCCGATGGTCGATCAACCGTTTGCTGTCGCCGGTCTGGGCCGGGCGATATTGCCAGAAATCATCCCCCAGCCCCGCACGCCGCCGCCCGTGGTCGCCCAACAGGACGGTGCCGGCCAAATGCTCGGCCCGCGCCAGCAGCGGCGGCATCCGGCCGGCTTCGGTCTCGGCCCGTTCGCGCAGGGTCTGGGGCGGTGTCACGCGGCGGCCTCGGTCCGCGTCAGATCGCGGGCGGTGGTTTCGATCAGCTCGGACAGGCTGTCACCCCGCGCGCGGGCGGCAAAGTTCAACGCCATCCGGTGGCTGAGCACCGGGCGCGCCATGTCGATCACATCATCGGCATTGGGCGCCAGCCGCCCCTCGAGCAACGCCCGCGCCCGCACGGTCAACATCAGCGCCTGCGCCGCGCGCGGGCCGGGGCCCCAGGCCACGGTGTCACGCACCCGTTCCGACGCTCCGGGCTCGTCCGGGCGGAACGCGCGGACCAGATCGAGGATCATCTCGACCACCGAATCGCCGACCGGCATCCGCCGCAGCAACACCTGCGCCGCCAGAAGTTCATCGCGGGAAAAGACTTCGGTCGATTGCGCATCCTCAACGCCGGTGGTGGCAATCAGGATGTCCCGCTCGGTGTCGCGATCCGGGTAGTTCACGTCGATCTGCACCAGGAACCGGTCAAGCTGTGCCTCGGGCAGCGGATAGGTTCCCTCCTGTTCAATCGGGTTTTGCGTGGCCAGCACGTGAAACGGCGGCGCAAGCGGGCGATCCTCGCCCGCCACGGTTACGGTGCGCTCCTGCATCGCCTGCAACAGCGCCGATTGCGTGCGCGGGCTGGCGCGGTTGATCTCGTCCGCCATCAGAAGCTGGCAGAAAATCGGACCCTGCACGAAGCGGAAAGACCGGGTTCCATCCGCGGCGGTGTCGAGCACCTCGGAGCCCAGAATATCGGCGGGCATCAGGTCGGGCGTGAACTGGATCCGGTTGCCATGCAGGCCCATCACGGTGGACAGCGTCTCGATCAGGCGGGTTTTGCCCAGCCCCGGCAAGCCGATCAGCAAACCGTGCCCACCGCATAGCAGCGCGGTCAACGTGAGATCGACAACGCGCTCCTGGCCAATGAACCGGCGGGTGATCGAGGCCTTGGCCTGGGCGAGCTTGGTTTCCAGCGCCTCGACTTCGGCCACCAGATCGTCGGTATCGGACATGACATTCCTTTCGGGGAACCCTACACTAGAGCATAAGTCTATCGCGCCCGGAGGAAATGGCAAAAGCAATGAATGGACAAAAAGCTGTTACCCCCTCGGCCGAGGGTATCGCCGCCGCCGCCAGCGCCGCAAAAGTTCGTGGCCTGCCACCGGTTCACCTGTGGAATCCGCCGTTTTGCGGCGATCTGGACATGCGTATTGCCCGCGACGGGACCTGGTTCTATCTCGGCACTCCGATCGGCAGGTTCGAGCTGGTCAAGCTGTTCTCGTCCATTCTCAAGCTGGAAGACGGCAAGTATTTCCTCGTTACCCCGGTGGAAAAGGTCGGAATCACCGTCGATGACGCGCCCTTTGTCGCCGTGGATTTCGAGGCGGGCGGGGCGGGACGGGATCAGGTTCTGACCTTTACCACCCATGTGGGCGATTCCGTCACCGCCGGGGCCGATCACCCGATCCGCGTGGTACGGGACGCCGAAACCGGAGAACCATCCCCCTATGTGATGATCCGCGCGGGTCTTGAGGCGCTGATCGACCGCAAGAGCTTTTACCGGCTGGTAGAACTGGGCGCGCATCATGACGGCTGGTTCGGGCTGTGGTCGTCGGGCGAGTTCTTTGCGGTCATCCCGTCCGAGGAACTGGAACAGGTCTGAATGCCGCGAACCCGGCCCGAGTTTAGGAAAATTGCGGCTTTCGCGGCCTTGGCGACACCCGCGCCGGGGCGTTAAGGCAGTTTGCCAACACCCCTGCCCAAGATCCAAAGCCCGCCGATCCGCCCCCAAGTGACGAGATGACATGCCCCGATTTGCCGCGAACCTGACATTGCTGTTCACCGAATTGCCCATTCTCGACAGGTTCGATGCCGCCGCCGCGGCCGGGTTCACGGCGGTCGAAATCCTGTTTCCCTATGACCAGCCCGCCAAGGACACGCGCCGCGCCCTGTTGCGCAACGGGCTGGAGCTGGTGCTGATCAATGCCCCGCCGCCGAACTATACCGGCGGTCAACCCGGTTACGCGGCAATCCCCGGTGGCGAAGGCCGGTTTCAGCACGACATCCGGCGCACCCTGCGTTATGCGGGCGAATTGCGGCCCGGCCTTGTGCATATCATGGCCGGCTACACCAGGGATGACGCCGCCGAAGCCACCCTGGTGCGCAACCTGCAATGGGCGGCCGATCAGGCCCCGCAACAGGGTTTCACCATCGAGCCGCTGAACTCCGGCGACCAACCGGGGTATTTCCTGGACGATTACGCGCTTGCGGCGCGCGTTCTCGATGCGGTCGACCGACCCAATGTCGGGCTGCAATATGACAGCTATCATGCAGAGGTCATTCACGGCGATGCGCGCGCGGTCTGGGACAGCTACAAGGAGCGGATCACCCATGTGCAGATCGGCGCCGCCCCGGACCGCAGCGAACCGGGCAGCGGCCCCACCGATTTCAGGGCGCTGTTCGACGCCATCGACGCCAGCGGCTATGCCGGTTGGGTCAGCGCCGAATACACGCCCAGCACCCCGCGCACCGAGGCCAGTCTGCACTGGATGGGTTGACACGGACCGCCCGCCCGCGATCCGCGCACGGGGTCCGTTGGTTCAGTATTTCTGCGGCACGTAGAGTTCTTCGGGCAGAACTGCGCGCTCGTAATCCGGATTGAACTCGCGCTCGGGCAGGTGGATCTCTTCGCTCGGCACGTCCTCATAGGGAAACACGCTCAGCAGGTGGCTCATGCAGTTCAGCCGCGCGCGTTTCTTGTCATTGCCCTGCACGATGTACCATGGCGCTTCCTCGATATTGGTGCGCAGCAGCATCTCTTCCTTGGCCTTGGTGTATTTCTCCCACCGCACCCGGCTCTCAAGGTCCATAGGCGACAGTTTCCACTGTTTCAGCGGATCGTGAATCCGGATGAGGAACCGCATCTGCTGCTCTTCATCGGTAATCGAGAACCAGTATTTGATCACGCGAATTCCCGACCGCACCAGCATCCGTTCGAACTCGGGCACGTCATGAAAGAAATCCTCGACCTGTTCGTCGGTGGCAAAGCCCATCACCCGTTCGACCCCGGCGCGATTGTACCATGACCGGTCAAACAACACGATCTCGCCCGCGGCGGGCAGATGCGGCACGTAGCGCTGGAAATACCACTGGGTCTTTTCCCGGTCCGAGGGCGCGGGCAGCGCGACGGTGCGGACGACACGCGGGTTCAGGCGTTGGGTGATGCGCTTGATCACGCCGCCCTTGCCGGCACTGTCGCGCCCCTCGAACAGGACCACGACCTTTTCGCCGCTATGCACCACCCAGTCCTGAAGCCGGATCAGCTCGGCCTGCAACTTGATCAACTCGGAAAAATACTCGGGACGGGGCAACGTCTCGGGATGAGCCGCACGATAGATCTTGCGAATCTCCATCGACAGCGCGGCATCTTCCAGCTCAAGCTCGTAATCCTCGTCGAGCGTATCGGCCAGTTCGGCCTGGAGCCAGTCGACGGCGCCGTCCTCGGTCTTTTCGCTGTTCATGCCAACGTCCCTTCCTTGCATTTCCCGCCACCGTTAACCACCGTTTCATGACATGAATGTAACGGTTTGCGCACAACGATGCCGTCCGGGGCGGCGGGCGGTCTCAGCCCGGCGGCTCGTCGAGAAAGCCGGTGACCAGCGCGCCAACCTCGGCACGGCGCGAATACATCAACAGATGCCCGGCCTGGTAGATCTTGATCCGGGACTTGGGCACGAGCGAGGCCAGGAGCATCTGGTTCGCCACCGGGATCAGCGTGTCGTACGCGCCGCCGATGACCAGGGTGGGCTGTGACAGCCGGGACAGCCACGGCAGGCTTGTCCAGCTGCACAATGCCCTGACCTGCGCGGAATAGCCCTCATAGCTCGGCTTGATCGCATGCTTTGCATATTCCTTGAACAGCGCCGGCTGCATCATCGCCTCGCCGCCATACATGAAGGGACCGATGAAATCACCATAGGTCTTGTTGACATAGCGCAGAGGAAACATGATCTCGGCCAGCGCAAGCGGCGTACCCCACCAACTGCCGATCCCGCCCGCCGACGTGATCGCCAGCACCAGTTTGCGCACCAGCTGCGGATGGTCATGCGCCAGCTGCTGTGCCAGCGCCCCGCCCCAGGAAATCCCCATGACATCGCATTGGTCGATCGCCAACTCGGTCAGCACCTGGCGCAGCAGCACCGCATGTTGCGCGATGGTCGTGTCGGTCGCGGGAACGTCCGAGCGCCCCACCCCGGCAGCGTCAAAGGCGATGATCGGGCGTTCGGGAAACTCGTGCATCAGCGGATAAAGGATCTCGACCGCCTGGCCCAGCCCGTTGCAGATCACCATGGGAACACCGGATCGGCCCTCGGTCACCGTGAACACCCGCAGGTTCACGCCATGGGCGCGGATATCCCGGAACGCGCCGCTCTCTGGTGCGGCATGACTGTCTGACACGATACGGTACTCCCCCTCTTACCCCTCACCTGGCGAGACTAGCCGTCCTGCGGCACCTGTTCCAGAACATAGGTGCCCGGCGCCGGGGCGAGGACCGGATGCTTGCGGTTGCCAAGGGTTCGCGGCGCGGTCCGCAGGGTATCGCCGCTGGTCTCGTCCAGCCATTGCAGCCAGTGCGGCCACCAGCTGCCTTCGGATTTCGTGGCCGATGCCAGCCAATCCTCGGCCGATCCGCTACGATCCCCGCCCGCCATGAAATGACGGCGGTTCTTAACCGGATGGTTGATCACGGTGCCCGAGACATGTCCGCCCGAGGTCAGGACAAACTCGGCTTGCTGCGGCAGCAGGGTGGTCGAGGAATACGAGGTCTTCCACGGGACGATATGATCCCCGGTCGCGGCCAGGAAGTAACAGGGCACATCGATGTTGCGGCATTCGACCGGCGTATTAAGCAGGGTCAGCGCGCCGGGTTCTTTCAACCGGTTGCCATGGTACATCTCTTCGACGAAATAGGAATACCACTTGGCCGGCAGGTTCGATGTATCGGCGTTCCAGTACAGCACGTCAAAGGGCGGCGGCGTCTTGCCCTTGAGATAATTATTGACCACGAACCCCCAGATCGACTCGTTCACATGCAGCATCGCCATCGCCCGGGCAATGTCGCGCCCCGGAGCCACCTTGGCCGTATCAAGCCGTTGTTTATAAGCGGCAATCTGGGCGTCATCGATGAAGACCTCGACCTCGCCCGGATCGCTGAAATCGAGCATGGCCGACAGGAACGTGGCCGACCCGACAAGCGATTTCTGGGCCTGCGGCATCACCGCCAGCGCCGCCAGCAGCAAGGTGCCGCCATTGCACCAGGACAGCAGGTCGAGCTTTTCCGCCTTGGCCACATCCGCCGTCGCGTCGATCGCGGCCAGAACGCCCTCGGTGATATATTCGTCCCAGCCGTAATCCCGGGTTTCCTCGCCGGCGTTGCGCCACGAGATCATGAAGACCGAGTTGCCCTCATCCAGCAGGTAACGCACCATCGACTTCTTTTCGTTGATGTCGAAGATATAGAATTTGTTGACGCAGGGCGGCACGACCAGGATCGGGTTTGCACGCACCTTTGGCGTCACCGGCTCGTATTGGATCACTTCGATCAGCGCGTTGCGATAGATCACGGCGCCCGGCGTCGTCGCCAGGTTTTCCCCCACCTTGAAGGCCGACTCGTCGGTTGTGGTGATATATCCCTTTTCCAGGTCCGCCAGCATGTTCTGGAACCCGTCGACAAGGCTCTTGCCCCCGGTTTCCTGTGCCAGCTTGAGCACTTCCGGGTTCATCAGGGCGAAATTCGACGGTGACAGGCTGTCTGCGGCGACCCGGGCATAAAAGCTCAGCTTGCGCTGCTCATGCTCGGCCAGCCCCGCCTTGTCGGCCAGATCGACCATCGCCCTGGCGGTCATCTCATAGGACTGGCGCAGGAAAGGATAGATGCCTTCGTTCCAGGCCTCGTCACCAAAGCGGCGGTCCTTGGTCGGCTGTGCGCCGCCCGCCATCCCCGACATCCAGAGCTGCGCCATGTCGGCCTGGTAGGACGACCAGGTCTTGAGCCAATCGCCCCAGGAACTGGACCCAAGCATGGATTGTGCCGCCTGGTTCCACGAGTCGACAAATTGCTGATGACCGTCCGTGTCCATGCCCTTGAAAACGGGATGGGTCCTGGCGGCGGTTTGCATCATGTCTGACAAGGTCTTGGTGAAATCCTGGTCCATCGGGTCCTCCATGGGTGTCGTGTCTGCGGCCTGGCCCGCACTCTGTCAAAAATCCGCCGCGCGGGTCCGGCAAGGTCGGTTTCCCGGCCTCGACATACAGGCAAAGCCCGGGCACCTTTTGCCCGATGGACGCGCCCGCGTCCACCGCTGGCCCGGGCCTGTGCGGCTAGAAATGTATCGCGTGGCCCAATGCCTTGAGCGCGGCCTCCTGCAACCCTTCGCTCTGGGTCGGATGGGCATGGATCGTCCCGGCGATATCCTCGAGCCGCGCGCCCATTTCGATGGCATGTGCGAACACCGCCGCCAGTTCCGAGATGCCGCCGCCGGTTGCCTGTATCCCGAGCACCACATGGTTATCCGCCCGCGCCACCACGCGGATGAACCCGGCCTCGTTCTCCATCGTCATGGCCCGGCCATTGGCGGTAAAGGGGAACTTGCCCGTTACCGTTTCGCCAAACTGCGCCTTGGCCTCTTCCGGAGACAGGCCCGCGGTCACGATCTCGGGATCGGTGAAACACACCGCCGGGATGCACTGCTTGTCCCAGGCATGCGGGCCGCCGGCCACGATCTCGGCGGTCATCTCGCCCTGCGCGATGGCGCGATGGGCCAGCATCGGTTCGCCGGTGACATCGCCGATCGCATAGACATCGCGCATCGAGGTCTGGCAACGATCATCGACCTGAATGAACGCACCATTCATCCTGAGCGACAGCTCCTCAAGCCCGACATCCTGTGTGCAGGGCTTGCGGCCCACCGCGACCAGCACCTTGTCAAAGGGCAATTCGGTTGTTTCGCCATCGCCCAGCGTGACCCGCAGCCTGTCCTTGTCGGCGTTCAACCCCTCGGCCTTGGCATTCAGCATCACGTTGATCCCGAGCGCCTCAAGCCGGTCCGCCACCGGCCTGGTCAACTCATTGTCATATTGCGGCAGGATTTTCGAGGCGAACTCCACCACCGTCACCTCGGACCCGAGCTTGGCCATGGCAGTGCCGATCTCGAGTCCGATGTAACCGCCGCCGACCACGATCAGCCTGTTTGGCACGCTGGTCAGGGCCAGCGCCCCGGTTGACGAGATCACGTCACCGCCAAAGGGCAGCGAGGGGATTTCAAACGGCACCGACCCGGTGGCGATGACGATCCGCCGGGCGTGGATCAATTGCTCGCCCATATCGGTCTTGACGATGACCGATTTGCCGTCACGGAACCGCGCCTGGCCGATGATCGCGCGCGCCCCCGCCCGTCTGAGCAGGGCCCCCACCCCGCCATTCAACCGGGCGACGATGCCATCTTTCCATGCCACAGTTTGCCCCAGGTCGATTTCAGGTGCCTGAACCGAGATGCCAAGACTGTTGGGCGCGGTGAAACCTGTCGCCTTGTGAAACTCCTCGGCGGCATGGATCAGCGCCTTGGAGGGAATGCAGCCTACATTCAGGCAGGTGCCGCCATGCGCCCTGGCCTCGACAACGATGGTGTCCACCCCAAGCTGCCCGGCACGAATGCCACAGACATAGCCGCCCGGCCCGGACCCGATCACCAGCAGATCGCAATTGAGTTCTTCCATGATCAGTCCTCCAGCAACAGCAGCGCAGGGGTTTCAAGCAGCATCTTCAGCTTTTGCACGAACACCGCCGCGTCCCAGCCGTCGATGACCCGGTGATCAAAGCTGCATGAAATGTTCATTTTCTTGCGCGGAACGAACCCCGCCCCGTCCCAATGCGGACGCACCTCCATCTTGTTGATGCCGACAATGGCCACTTCGGGATAGTTGATGATCGGCGTGGTCGCGAGCGCCCCAAGCGGACCCAGCGAGGTGATGGTGATGGTCGAACCGCTCAACTCGTCGCGCTTGGCGCTGCCATCGCGCGCCGCCGATGCGAGGCGCGCCAGTTCCGCCGCGCTTTCCCAAAGGTCCATCGCCTCGGCATGGCGCACCACCGGCACGATCAGCCCGCCCGGTGTTTGCGTCGCGATGCCGATATGAACCCCGTCGAACTTGCGAAAGACGCTGTCGTCATCCTCGAAATGTGCGTTCATGTTGGGCTGGTCCGCGACCGCATCGGAAATCGCGCGGATCACGAAGGGCAGCACCGTGAGCTTGCCCCTGGTCTCGGCCCGCGCCTTGTTCAATTGCGCGCGCAAATCCTCGAGATCGGTGACATCGACCTCTTCGACGATGGTGATATGCGGGATACGCGCCTTGGACAGCGCCATGCGTTCGGCGATCTTGCGCCGCAGGCCAATGACCTTTTCCTCGGTCTCGCCGGTGCGCATGGGGCGCTTGGCGGCACCGCCACCACCGGCGAACTGCCCGCCGGTCTCGTGGAAATGGGTCAGGTCCTCGTGGGTGATCCGCCCGGCCGGGCCGCTCCCCGGTACGCGGCGCAGATCGAGTCCCAGATCACGCGCGCGCTTGCGCACCGATGGCGTGGTCAGCGGCCTTTCCCCCTCGGCGCGCCGGTGTCCGGCCATCGGCGCGGGGGCTTTCGACGCGGCGGGTCTGGGTGCCGGCTTGGCCGCTGGTGCCACCGGCTTTTCTGGGGCCGGCGGCGGAGCGGCGGGGGCCGCCAGCTTGCCGGCCAGCGCCTCGGCGGTGGTGTTGCCGGCCCCTTCGACCTCGACCACGATCAGGGTGCCGCCTATGGCCAGCGTATCCCCGACCGCGCCGCCCAGGTACAGTACCTTACCCGACACGTTGGTCGGGATCTCGACCGACGCCTTTTCGGTCATCACCTCGGCAATGACGTCATCTTCGCGCAGTTCCGCTCCGATGCTAGTCATCCACCCGGTCAATTCGGCCTCGGCAATGCCCTCGCCCACATCCGGGACCTTGATTTCATACAATCCCTTGCCCTCGGCGGCCCGGATATCGACCGTTGACGCCACCGGTGCCGCGCCTGCCGCCAGCTCGGGTTCGGCAGCGGGCGCATCCTCGGGCACATTGTCGGCGGCGGCGGCCTGCTCGGCGGTGGTGTTGCCCGCGCCCTCGACCTCCAGCCGGATCAGATCGGCCCCGATCGACATCTTGTCGCCCGCCTCGCCGCCCAGCCAGACCACCTTGCCCGAGACCGCAGAAGGGATTTCGACCGATGCCTTGTCGGTCATCACCTCGGCCAGCAACTCGTCTTCCTTGACGACATCACCGATTTTCACATGCCAGGCGCTCAGTTCGGCCTCGGCAATGCCCTCGCCCACATCGGGCAATTTCATTGTAAAGAGTCCCATTCCTACGCCTCCATCAACTGCTGCATCTTGCGCCCGACCCGTTCCGGCCCCGGGAAATAGGCCCATTCCTGCGCGTGCGGATAGGGTGTGTCCCACCCGGCAATACGCTCGACCGGCGCTTCGAGATGATAGAAACACTCGGCCTGGATCTGCGCCGCCAGCTCGGCCCCGAAACCCGAGGTCAGGGTCGCCTCGTGCAGGACGATACAGCGCCCGGTCCGCTGCACCGATGCCATCACCGTTTCCGTGTCCAGCGGCATCAGCGTGCGCAGATCGATCACCTCGGCATCGATACCCGCCTCATCGGCCGAAGCGATGGCCACATGCACCATCGTGCCATAGGTCACCACGGTCAGTTCCTCGCCCGGCCGCGCAATCGCCGCCCTGCCCAGCGGGGTTTCGTAATAATCCGGGTCAACCTCGCCCAGGGGGTGTGTTTTCCACGGTTGCACGGGCCGGTCATGGTGGCCATCAAACGGCCCGTTATACAGGCGCTTGGGTTCGAGAAATATCACCGGGTCCGGATCGGCGATCGCCGCCAGCAACAGCCCCTTGGCATCCTGCGGGTTCGACGGAATCACGGTTTTCAACCCCGACACATGGGTAAACAGCGCCTCCGGGCTCTGGCTGTGGGTCTGACCGCCCCAGATACCGCCACCCGCCGGCATCCGTACCACCATCGGACAGGTGAATTCGCCCGCCGACCGGTACCGCAGCCGCGCCGCCTCCGACACGATCTGGTCATAGGCCGGGTACATGTAGTCGGCGAACTGCACCTCGACCACGGGTTTCAGCCCATAGGCCGCCATCCCGACCCCGGCCCCGACAATGCCCAGTTCGCTGATCGGCGCATCGAAACAGCGTTCGGCCCCGTATTTTTCCTGCAACCCGGCGGTACAGCGGAACACGCCGCCGAAATACCCCACGTCCTCGCCGAACACGACAACGTCTTCGTCCCGCCCCATGGCCAGGTCATGGGCGTTCTGGATCGCCGCGATCATCGTCATCTGTGCCATCTCAGAACCCCACTTCGTGACGCTGTTTCACCAGATGCTGCGGCATCTCGGCATAGACATCCTCGAACATGTCCCGTGGCGACGGGGCATGACCGGAATTCAGGGTGCCGATCGCCTCGGCGCGTTTCTGGCAATCGATCACGCTGTCTGCGATCTCGGCCTCGGCCTGTTTGTGCCGGTCTTCCGACCAGACGCCGCGCCGGATCAGATGCGCCTTGAGCCGTTCGATCGGATCGCCCAGCGGCCAGGCCTCGTTCTCGGTCTTGGGGCGGTAGGCGCTCGGATCGTCCGAGGTGGAATGACCGCCAGCGCGATAGGTCACATGTTCGATAACCGTCGGGCCGAGATTCCGGCGCGCCCGTTCCGCCGCCCATTTGCCCGCGGCATGAACCGCGAGGTAATCGTTGCCATCGACCCGCAGCGCCGGGATCCCGAACCCGTGCCCGCGCGACGCAAAGGTATGGGCCCCGCCGCGCGCGATGCCCTGAAAGGTGGAAATCGCCCACTGGTTGTTCACGATGTTCAGAACCACCGGTGCCTTGTAGGTCGAGGCAAACACCAGCGCCGCGTGAAAATCGCTCTCGGATGTGGAACCGTCCCCGATCCACGAGGCCGCGATCTTGGTATCCCCCTTGATCGCCGAAGCCATGCTCCAGCCAACCGCCTGGATGTATTGCGTCGCGAGATTGCCCGAAATCGAGAAGAACCCGTGTTCCTTGGAGGAATACATCACCGGAAGCTGACGCCCGTGCAGCGGATCCGCCTCGTTCGAGAAGATCTGGCACATCATGGTTTCCATCGGATAGCCCGAGGCAATCAACAGGCCCGCCTGCCGATAGGTGGGAAAGTTCATGTCGCCCTTTTGCAGCGCCTTCTGGAACGCGCAGCTGATCGCCTCTTCGCCAAGGTGCTGCATGTAGAACGAGGTCTTGCCCTGCCGCTGCGCCAGCATCATCCGCGCATCATAGGTGCGCAGGGTCATCATGTCGCGCAGCCCCTGCGCCAGGTCTTCGTCGCTCAGCCCGCCGGCCCAGTCGCCCACCGCGTCACCATTGTCGTCCAGCACCCGAATGATGGTAAAGGCCAAGTCGCGAATGTCCTCGGGCTGCGCATCCACCTCCGGGCGGCGCACGCTTCCCGCCGCCGGAATCTCCACTCCGGAGAAATCCGGCAAATCTCCCGGTCGGCATTCAGGCTTGGGAACATTCAGGGATAACGGCGAGTGGTCAGACATAACAACCTCAATTCAGATGGATTGGTAAACGACCGGCAAGACCATGCCGGCGGACGCTGTTGATCGACTGCGGTCCGCTGTCATTCCGGCCCGCATTCCGTATAATCTGAACACTATTGCAGCAACTCGCGGAATAGGGAAGTGGGCAAACGCACACCCACCCAAACAGCATCTATCGCATTGAACTCAAAGCATTCCTTGCGCCAACCACTCATCCAGCTGGCGGCGGCTGATCTCAAAATGCATGCTGTCCTCGCGCCGGAATCCGGCCCCCCAGACCCACCCTTCGGCATGAAAGAAATCGGCCAGAATCGTCAGGCCCAACTGGGTCTTTCCGTCGGTGAAATTGTCCAGATGCCCGTCGATATTCAGGTCAAGCGCCAAGCCATAGCTATGGGTCGAAAGACTGTTCTGGGTGCCGCGAATGCGGCGCACGCAGAGCGACCCCGAGGTGTTGATCCGCGCATAGAGATCCGGGTCGGCGCGGCGTACGTTTTCGAACACCCGGCGCAGGGAATCCGCCGCCGGTTTGAGCATCTGCACCCGGATAGGCCCGACATTTTCCAGCACCAGCTTGCTCGCCAGCGCCTGGTTGGTCATCGGCTGGCAGTTGTCGCTCAGCGTATCGCGGGGACGGCCCAGCTTTTCCTCGAGATAGCGCGGACCGGCAACCTGCAGCCCACGGTTCACGTTCAACCGGTCGGCAATCAGCACAACCTGGGCATAGGCATCGATGATATCATTGGGCCCGGTGCCGCGCAGGATCGCGTCCTCGTCATCGGGGTTGGGCGCCAGCGTGCTTTGCCGCCCCACGCCCGCCGCCAGCCCGGCGATCTGGCTCTCTTGCGCCTTCATGCGGTTCTGCAAATCCTCGACCTGCTGACGCAGCATCTCGATTTCGATCCGCGCGCCGGAATCCACCGCCGAGCCCTGAAAATCCTCTTCGGACAACAGGTAAGTCAGCCCTACGAAGATGGCAGGCGCCACAACCAGCGCCACGGCAATGATGATCGCCGGGAGAAATCGCATCATGTCCTCATCGTTTCGGGCAATTCAGCCCGCTTGACGGGGGCGAGTAAAGCGCTTTTTTTCTCAAACCCGAAGCGAAAAGGCGCGATCTCACCGCATCGAATGGTTGCAAAACCGTTGTGACAGGACGATGCGTCGTGTACAATTCCCGCGGTAACTTTTGACACCCAGCAAAGGACGCAAGATGGTTTGTTTTTCCAGAGTTTTTGCAGTTACGCTTGCCCTTGGCCTTGGCTATGCCATTCCCAACGCAGCCGTCGCCCAGACCGCGGACACGATGACCGCCGAGGAAATCGCGGATGCCTTCAAGAAACAGAAGACCCGCGGCCTCGTGATCGTGCCCACGGCACAGCAGAACGACACCGCCGAAGCCACCACCGTGGCCCCCGCCGCCGCCAAGGAATATTCGGCCGTCGCGCGCGATGACCAGGTCAATATCCAGATCGCCTTTGACTTTGACAGCGCCGCGCTGCGCGACGACCAGAAGCCCAAGCTCGTGACCCTGTGCGAGGTGATGAAATCGGTGGACGTTTCGGTCTATCAGGTGGTCGGCCATACGGACAGTTCGGGAACCGCATCCTATAACGAACGCCTGTCGCTGCTGCGCGCAGAAGAGGTCAAGCGCCATCTGGTCAATGATTGCGGGCTTGCCGCAAACCGGATCGAGGCCATCGGCATGGGCGAAAGCGCGCCATATGACGCCGCCAACCCGAGGGCCGATGTCAATCGCCGGGTCGAGTTCCAGGCCCTGGGCTAAGATCGCTGACCATTGCAACAGGACCAGAAGCAGCAGGGGGCTGAGACATGATCGACTCACGCCCCATGGACACGTTCCAGCCCGGTGATGTCCTGAACAACACCTACCGGATCGAAGCCGTGCTGGGGCGCGGCGGCACGTCCGAGGTCTACAAGGCGCGCAGCGAGATTTCCGGGCGTCTTGCTGCGCTCAAAGTGCTGAAGGCCGAATTTTCGGCCAATGACGACTATCTCGTCCTGCTGACCCGAGAAGAGGAAATTCGCGAGATCCGCCACGATGCGGTGGTGCGCTATTCCGAGAACCACCGCACGCAGGACGGGCTGGTTTACCTCGTGATGGATTATGTCGACGGCCCCGGCCTGGACCGCAAACTGCGCGAAGGCCCGATGACAGCAGAGGACCTGCTGACCATTTGCCGCCGTGTTTCCGAGGGTCTCGAGGCCGCGCACAAGCGCAACATCGTGCATCGCGACCTCAGCCCCGACAATATCATCCTGCGCAACGGCGACCCCGCCGAAGCGGTGATCATCGATTTCGGCATCGCAAAAGATACCAACCCAGGGGCCGAAACCATCGTCGGCAACGAATTTGCCGGCAAATATGCCTATGCCGCGCCCGAGCAGCTGAACGGGCAGACCGACGCGCGCTCGGATATCTATTCGCTTGGCGCGATGCTGTTGGCGAATTTTCGCGGCACATCGCCCGACGTGGGCAAGAACCCCATGGAGGTTGTCAGGAAAAAGGGCGAACCGCTCGACACATCGGGTGTTCCCGAACCTCTCAAGACCCTGATTGACCGCATGGCCGCGCCGGATCCCGGCGCGCGGTTCCAGACGGCGGCCGAGGTTCTGGGCTATCTGCGTGACCACCCGCCAGAGGCCGCGACGGATCCGGACGCAACCGTGATCTCTCCGCCGCCCCGCGCCCCCGACCCTGCCCCCGCACCCAAGCCCGCGCCCCCGCCGCCCGAGCCACGCAAATCGCGCGGCGGGCTTGTCGGCCTGCTTGTCGTTGTCGCCCTGGTTCTCGGCGGTGTCGGCGGGTATCTCGGGGGCCTGTTTGACGGGTTTCTAGGTCCGAAATATCCGCTTGCCGACCCCTATGCGCTCGCCGTGGACAAGCCCGCCGACGCCCCGCCCCGGGCCATTGGCCATGTTCCATCCGAACAGACGCTTGCCGCGTTGCGCGATCTCATGGCCGACCTGTCGGGAACCGCCGAGCTCAGCCTCGCCAGCGGCGACATTGCCGACAGCTGGGGCACCGACGTGATGGCCACCCTGTCGGAGCTGCGCAATCTGGATGAATGGCACATGGTGCTGGACGGAAATGCCGCGCAGGTTGGCGGCGAAACCTCGGATGCCGACCTGCACGCCCATCTCAGCCGGGCCTTTGCCGATGGCCTGCCCGGTGCCCTGACCGGCAGCGCCGATATCGTTCTGGTGCCGGTATTCCTGCCCGCCGGCGAAGTGAATGCCCTGCTGGACCGGCTCGCCGATTGCGGTCCGCTTGCGACACCCGGCGTCACGGCGGTCGGCTATGGCCCGCAGAGCGCAATCCGGGTGACCGGGAGAGTGGCGGAAACCGCAACCCGGATCGGCCTCTATGATGCGCTGAGCGCCATTGCGGGCGAGCGGACTGTCATCGTCGATGTCGAGGTCCTGAACCCGACACTGTGCCTGATCGAAAGCAACCTGCCCAAAGCCCCGATTGGCGGCATCGGCATCGACTTTATCGTCGGCGACCGCAATGAACCGAACCCGTCGGGCCGTTTTTTTGTCGGCGAGAACCCGATCATCGACATCCTGCTGCCTGCGGACGTGACCGATGGCTATCTGACCGTGTCGATCCTGGACGTATCGGGCAATGTGTACCACCTGCTGCCGAACCTGAACCGGCAGGAAAACGCGGTGGCCGCGCTGCGCGACGGACAGGACGGGCCGGTCAGGGTGCGGGTTGCCTATAGCGTCGACGAGGCCGCGCGCAACAACCGCATCGGCTTTACCGTCGATGACAGTTCGCTGGGCAAGAGCAAGGTGATCGTGCTGCATTCCAGCACACCGCTGTTTGACGGTATGCGTCCGACCTCGGAATCGGCGAGCGGCTATGCCACGGCGCTCAGGGATCATGTGGAGGACAACCGGGCCAGCATCCTGTCGCTGGACAGCCGCATCCTGACCACGGCAGCGCCCTGAACGGTTACAGCACGTCCAGAACGATAACCGTGATATTGTCCGCGCCGCCGCCATCAAGCGCGATTTCAATCAGCCGGCCCGACACCGTTTCCAGCGGCTCGCGGGCCAATACCGATTGCAGGATGGCAAAGGTCGCGTATTTGGTCAGCCCGTCCGAGCAGATCAGGAACCGGTCACCGCGCAACGCCTCGCCGCGCACCTTGTCGAGTTCCAGCGTCTCCCCCACGCCAACCGCCCGCGTGATCGCGTTGGATTGCGGGTGCTGATCGGCCTCATCCCATGTCATCTGTCCGGCCAGAACAAAGTCTGCCACGGCGGAATGATCGGTGGTCAAGAGTTCGATCTGTCCCTCGCGCAGCCGGTAGATCCGGCTATCCCCGGCCCAGAGCCCGACAAAATGCCCGCTGGCGATCATCAGCGCGGCAACGGTGGCCCCGATGACGCCCCGCCCGCGCGCCTCGGCCTGTGCAAGGATGATGTCATGGGATTCCCGGATCGCCTCGCGCAGCGCATGCATGCGTTCGGTCGGGTCGAGCCCCGCCGGGATCATCGCGACGCGATCCGCGATCAGCCGGCTGGCATAATCGCCCGCATCATGCCCGCCCATCCCGTCCGACACCAACCAGATGCTGCGATCCGGCAGCGCCAGAACCGAATCCTCGTTGACCTTGCGCTTGTGACCCACATGCGAGCGGGCGTTATAGCGAACCTCGTTCATGTCGCCTGTCCAGAGTGCCAGACCGGCGCGTCCATGTGCCAGAGCGCCATCGCCGCATCGTCGCCCGGCAACCCGTCGCACAGCATCAGCCGCTGGACATCATCGACCATCGCACTCCAGATGCTCGGCCGTGCCCCGGTATTGCCTATGCGATCTGCCGCCAGGTCCGCAACGAGATTTTCGCCCGTCATCACAAACCCGTCCCCCGTGCGATGCACCATCGGCGCGCGCCCCGGCACGGGTGGCGGGATCCCGGCGAGCCTGTGTTCCAGCTTGTCGCGGCTCATGTCGTCTTCCAATGCGTCCAGTGCGAGCGCCTCCAGTCTCTCAAATAATCCGTCCGCGCGAAAGTGGTCTGACGCGATCGTACCCGACGCGGCAAGCGGTGCCATCAACGTCAGCGGAAAACGCCGCCCCACGCGGTCGACCGACGGCATGAACACGCCGATCACCTGGCTTGCTCCCGCCAGCGCCGGGGCCAGGCTGAACCGCCAGATCGGGGCCGACATATAGTGATCGTCCCATTGCTCGGCGAGCGCCGCCTGCGAGGCCACCATGCTGTGCTGCACCCAGTCATCCCATACCGAGACAAACCCCGGAGGCGGGTTCAGCCGAAAGAAATCTCCGACCGCCGGTATCTTGCCAAACGCGCCGAACCCTCCGGCCATCACATCGACTTTGGACAGTTGAACTTGGCCAGCGCCGGCAGCGCAAACGGGTTGATGACCGATCCAGACTGCAACTGAAAGATCGCGATACGCCCCCCCACGTTAAAGATCACCCGCTTGCGGTCGGACACGTTGGTGCGGCGCACCTCGGCGGCATCGAGCAGCCGGAACCACCCCCACGGACCATCCCGCGACAGGGTGCTCTCGATGTTCTTGCGGTCCGGCTGGAATGTCACCCGCGCCAGCCCGACCGACCCGGGCCATGTTACCGCGACCGGGTTGGGCTGGCCGCCGCGATGGGCAAACTCGACCGTCTGACCATCGATGTCGAGCGCGACCGATTTGGCCTTGGGGTCCAGCGCCTCGGGCGTGATCTGGAACTGTACCGCTGGCGTCGGGCCGGCGGCAAAGAAGGCGTCGCGTATCTCGGCGGCATATTGCATCTGCTCGAGCACCGATTGCGAAATGCCCAGGTCCACGTCGTTGACCCGTTTCCACGACCAGGGCCGGGTCCGGGTATCGACATAGCGGATCAGATGCTCGGTAAAGAACGCGTCGATCAACCCCTGCGGCGCAAACAGCTTGGCAAAGTCCTGCATTGCCACATCCGCACCCGCCCGGCGGTTGAACGGGTACCGGTTGTTCAGGGCCTGCTCGCAGAACGGCAACACGCTGGCCTGCCAGCTGGCGTTGATGGAGGCCCGCGTGCCATCCGCCGCGATGCCCGAGGAGCCGGTGGTGATCTGTGACGCCCAGCGTTGGACCGGCCCGTCGATACGGCTGGCGGCCTGTTGGAACTGCTGGATCGCCGCGCCGCCTTCGGCGCTGTTGCTGACGCCGCTGAACGACATCTTGTTCAGTTCCTGATAGACATTGGTGAGCGAGGCCATCAACCCGTCAAGCTGCGAGGGCTGCCCTTCGGGGCGGTCGACAAGCTGGTGCAGCCAGGCAAACCGATCCTCGACATAGGCCCCCGGCGGGCGGGCCGGTTCACCGGTATTGGCCGCCGCCGCCCGCGACAGCGCCCCCAGCATGATCTGCGCCTGCGCACTTAATGTCGAACGGGTTTCGATGGCGGCCACCGCGCTCGCCCCGGTCCTGAGTTCGCTGGTATCCAGCACCGCGCGATCTTCGGTCAGCCGGGTCTCATTCGAGATCTCGGTCAGGATATTAACGATCGGCGAAGTCGGCCCGGACAGGACATTCGTGACCTCGACCGCGTGCGACAGGCTCTCCATCGGGATGATGTCGATATCCCCGAGCACCGCGTCATACCGGGCGATATAGTCGTTGTAATACAGGTTCAGAACATCCCGGCTCAGCGCGATCAGCGCCGCGTCGGTCTGCTCGGCCTCGCCCCTTGGGCCCAGAACCCAGCTTTCGCTGGCCACGCGCGCGGCAACATCTACCGCCTCGTTCAGAAAGACGTTGTTGAAGCCGTCATAGGTGAAAATCCCCTCGACCCCATCGCTGAGCGGTTTGCCCGACGAACGGACCAGGACCCGTTGCACCGCCGGACCGCCCGCCTCGGTGATCCGCCATTCCGGCAGGCCGGTGGCCTGCGGGCTGTTGATGATCCCGTTATAGACACGCTGCGACAGCGGCATTTCCAGCAACAGGCCCTGCACCTGTTCCACCAGCGGGCCGTTCAGGGCGATCTCTTGCATCGGTTGCGACAACAGGGCGTCGAGATGGTCCGACAGGTCACGCCGCAGCGGTTCACGCGCCGGGCCGGAATAGGCCAGCGACCAGTCGATCTGCATCCATTCCCGGATCAGGTCGGCGTTCATCGGCCCCTGAAGCCCGAGCATCAGATAGATCTTGAGCGCCTCGTACAGCAGCTCGGTGTTGTTCATGTTGGCGGCCATCTGCTCTTCGAGCCGCAACAGCAGACGGGGCAGCAGCCGCTGGTTCAGCGCGGCGCGATAGGTTTGCGCCGCCTGGGTTCCGACGACTTCGCCCTGGTAGAGGCCATAGGTCACGCGACGCTCCGGCTGCGGGTCGCTCAGCACCGGGTTCCCGGGCATGTCCCGCAGGATGTTCAACGCATCGACCACCGGTGGCAGGTCGGTATCGCCCACCGGGCTTGGCGGCAGGGTGGCCGCGGCGGCCTGATAGGATTGCACATCCGCCCCGGCCTGATCCAGCAATTCGGAATTGCCCAGATAGCTGCGCACCCAAAGGGTTCCGGTGGTCAGGGCAACCACCACGGTGGCCGCAATCGCCGCGACCCGCGCCCAGCGATAGCGCCGTTCGACCCTGTCATCGGATGACACCAGCCCCGCCTCGGGAAACACCACCTGTTCGAACATCCGCGTCAGGAAATACGACCGGCCTGTCCCCTGCCCCGACCCGATGGCCTGCCGCCCGATGCCAAAGGTCTGCGCCATGTTGAGCATCAACCGATCAATCGGCGTGCCCTCCTGGGTGCCCGAGGTGAAATAGATCCCGCGCAGCATGTGACGCTTTTCGTACCGGTTGTCCTGGAACACTTCGTTCAGGAACTCGCGCGCGACCCGGCGCATCGAGGCGACCTGGCTTGGGAAACCGGCGATCAGCGCGCGGCGCTGGTGGTCGGTTTCCACCTGCATCCGTTCGAGCGATTGCGCATTGAGTTGCCCCAGCAACAACGCGAATTCATCGTCAAACGCCCCCATGGGCGAGGCTTCGCCACGGCTCTGATCCAGCGGCAGGGTGAAACCCCAGACCTGTTCGCGATCCTCCTTGCCCAGATTGTCGTGGAATTCACTGAACCCGGCGATCAGGTCCGCCTTGGTAAACAACACATAGACCGGGAACCGCACGCCCAGCCGTTCGCGCAGCTCATTCAGCCGCCGGCGCACCGCCAGGGCGTGGCTTTTCTGGGTCGCCTCATCCTGGAGCGACAGATCACTCAGGCTGATGGCGATCATCGCGCCATTGATCGGCTGGCGCTTGCGGTACCGCCGCAGCAGATCGAGAAAGCCCAGCCATCCGGCGTTATCCGCGTCCTTGTCGCTTTCCTGCGTGGTGTACCGCCCCGCCGTGTCGATCAGCACCGCCTGGTTGGTGAACCACCAATCGCAATTGCGGGTGCCGCCCACCCCGCCGACCGCCGCCTTGCCGGTCTTGTCGGCCAGCGGAAACTGCAAGCCCGAATTCACGATCGCCGTGGTCTTGCCCGCGCCGGGCGGGCCGATCATCACATACCAGGGCAATTCGCTCAGGTGCCGCCGGCCATTCTTGGACTTGCGCAATTCGGTGATCGCCGCCTTGAACTTGCCCTTGAGGGCGCTGAGCTCTTCGTTCAGCACCTCGTCGTCATCGGTCTCGACGGTTTCGGCGATCTCTTCGCCCATCGCCCGCGCCTTGCGCCAGCGCACCCAGAAAATGATCCCCATCAGCAGCAGGAAGAACACCCAGATGCCGGCAATGGTGGCGATCCGGGTGGTCATGTTGTCAAACGGATACCACTCGCCCCACCCAAGGTAGGGCGCGAAATACCAGGTACACAGCGACAGGATGATCGCCACCAGCGCCAGCACCGAATAGATCGTGCCGAACATGAATTTCAAGGCCTTGCGGATCATGTTCCGTCCTCCCGCACCAGCAATACCTCGATGCGACGATTGCGGGCGCGCCCGTCGCGCGTGCCGTTATCCGCAATCGGCTCCTTGTCGGCACGCCCCTCGGCGGACAGCCGGCCCGGATCATCCAGCGCGCCGGACATGCGCTCCATCACCGATTTCGCCCGCGCCAGCGACAGCGCCATGTTCGACGGGAACCGCGATGACCGGATCGGCACGTTGTCGGAATGGCCAGCGATGATGACCGGGCCCGGTTCGTCGTTCAGCGCCCTGGCCACGCGATCCACCGGGGCGCGGAAATTCTGTGACAACCGGTCTGATCCCGAGCCGAACATCCCCGACCCCTTGATGCGAACGATCAGGGTGTTGCCCTTTTGAAACACCTCGACAATGCCATCGTCGATCTCGGGCTGCAGGAACCCTTCGACCTTCCGGAGCTGTTCCTCGGCGGTCGGGGCGGCGGGTGCGGGGGCCGGTGGCGGCGCGCGGCGTTGCAGCTCTGCCACCGGGCCGCTGTCAATGACCGACAACTGGCCCACCACACGTTCGGTCGAGTTGGACAAGGCATAGGACAGCCCCGCGAATTGCAGCGCCAGAAGCCCCGCCGTGACCGCAATCGCGATCCACACCAGCCGCCAGACCGAGCGCGGCTTGAACGGCTTTTCCACGCCTTCCCAATGGGGCGACAAATCCCGCTCCAGCGGCCCCCTCTGCGCCCGGATGATCCGCGCCAGCGCACCACGAATTTGCAGATGTTTCTCTGGGCCGCCCTGTTCGACACGCAGACGTCCCTCAAACCCCAGCGACATGCACATATAGATGAACTCGAGCAGATCGATATTCTGCCCCGGCTCTTTTTCCAGCCGCGCCAGCAGGTCATAGAACCGGTCACCGCCCACGGTTTCGCGGTGGAAGGTGCCAACCATGGATTGCAACCCCCAGCTCGATTGCCCGCCCCACGGCGTATTCAGAACCACATCATCAAGCGTCGCACACAGCGCGTAGCGCGCGACCTTGACCGTCTGGGCCGGGATGCCCGCCTGCAAGGCGCGGTTCTCGAAGGCGCGTATCTCGGCGATGACACTCTGGCGCAACTTGTCCGGATCCATGTGCTGTGCCCGGTTGCGGATGCGGCTGATCAGGGAAAACAACGTGCTTGCACAGGCCACAAGCTGGTTCATCCCGGTGAGCGTCGGCCCCGGGTCTGACGGCCCCGCGGCGCTTGGTGCCGGGTCCGGGGTCGCCGTGGCCGGCACGCCAAACGCGTCGGCCGCGGGTTCGGCGGCGGGTTGCACCGCGGGCTTGCGCCGACCGCCCGGATTGGGCTTGATCACCGTCTTGTCGGTGTCATCGGGTTCTGCAAACGGGTCGTTGTCAGACATCATTCATACCAATTCATCAGCCGTTCCGGATCGCCCAAAGCTCCATCTTCAGCCCCGGATACTGGCCGGACACATGCACCGCGATCCCGCCCGACGTGGTCATCTTGCCCCAATAGGGGCTGGCGGCGTCGAGTTCGAAATAGACCACCCCCGCGTGATAGGGAATCTGGCGCGGCGCCACCGGCATCGGACGCAGGGTGATCCCCGGCAGCGCGGAATTGACCAGTTGCCGGATTTCTTCGACCGGGCCGATCTTGGCCTGTCCCGCGAAATGGCGACGCACGTCCTCGGCAGGGATATCCGCATCCACCGCCAGAACGAAACCGGCATTCCCCAAGAGCTTGCGATCGGCAATCACTCCCACGCTTATACCATATTTGCGCTCTTCCAGCTTGATCGGAATCGCCGTCTGCTCAAGCACCGAGCTCAGATATTGCCGCAGCAGCCGAATCACCGGCGCGAAACTGCCTGTCAGGTCGTCATGGCGATAGGGCGGCAACTCGGGCGGCTGTTTTTCCGAGGTCATGAACACCGACAGCTCACCGGCCAGACCGACACAAACCCGGTAGAAATCTTCCGGATGCAGGTTCTCGATCCGGGACAGGTGGCGCATCAGCGGAATGGTCCGGTTGATCACCGTCAACAGCAGGAAATCCGACACCTCGGCCACGCCCCGGGCACCGCCGCCTTCGGACAACCGCCCGGCAAGCGCCTGCATCCGGTGTGACAGCAAACCCTCCAGCTCGCGGGTAAAGGCATCAAGCGGCTGCGCCGCGCGCAGATCCACGCAACTTGGGATGAACGCCTGATCGAGAATGATCTCCTTGTCCGGCCGCACTTCGATGATGCGCGCGACAGGTATCGCCAGCCGATCCGACAGGTCATCAACCTCCAGCGCGAATTGCAGGCGCATCTTGCCGATGCCCAGCATCACCGGCTTTTTCTGCTGACCCATAGAATCGGTGACTTCAATCTCGCCCGGCCGCAGCCGGCTGGCCGACATCTCGGCCCCGCTCAGGTCAACTTCGGCGGCCCCCTGCCGCCGTTGCGGCACCGTCAGGTAGACCACGCAATCCTTGATGGTTTCCGGCACTTCCAGCGCGGGCGGGTGATCCTCGGCCATGGGCACCCGGAACACGGCCCCGTCCTGGGTCAGCCCGGCACAGGATTTCAGCGCAAACTGCCCGACCTTGAGCACCTCGTCATCAATATCCAGCGCGCTGACCCCCCAGGCATAGGGGCGGATACGCCGCGCCAGCCCGGTCACCAATGCCTCGGTATACCGATCCGCCTGCTGGAAGTGATGGGGTTGCAGGAACAACCCCTCGGTCCAAAGCACCTTGCTGTCCCAGGACACTGGCTTCTCCTTCTGTTCGGACGCTATTTCAGCTTGTCCAGTTGTTCCTTGTAGGCGCGCGCGAACTCACGGCTGAACAGGTCGTGAAAATCATTCTCCGCCTGATCGGATATATCGGCATACAGCTTTTCGTAGACTTCCCAATACCGCGCCTTCTTGCCCTTGAGCAGCCCGCCAAGACCGCCGCCGGTTTCGATCTTGCCGGCCAGTTCCTGGGGATCGAGCCGCGCCAGAACCCCCTTCAAAGCGGCCTCCATACCCGTCACCATCGCGATCTCGTGGGCCTTGATATCGTTCAGCGCCTCTTCGGCGGCGGATTCCGCGCTCAGATAGCCACGCGTGCCCGGCTTTACGATGGCCTCGACAGCCTGTTCCGGGCTGATCGAGAATTTCAGGGGGTTGTTGCCCCCCGCCCCGATCATCGTCTGTTCGATGCGGAATTCGCTTTTGATCGAGGTTCGGGTCATCAGGATTTCACGCAATCCGGTGATCAGCGTTTTCATCACCCGCCCCATGCGCGCCATGGTGTTCACCATGTCCGCGTCATCGATCCTGACCTCTTCCGCCCCCACGGCCCGCAAAAAGGCACGCGCGGCATCCGTATCAACCGGCGCATCCGGGTCAGCGGCTGGCGGAGCCGGTTGCGGTGCCTTGGGCCGGACCGGTGGTCTGGCCGATGGCGGCGCGGGCACCATGGTTCTGGGCTGCTCAGGCTCTGGATCCGGCTCTGGTAACGGGGCGGGTTCGGATTCGGAGGTTCCAAGGAACTCATCATCCCAGTCATCCGGGATCAGCCCTCCCCCACCGGTGGACTGCGGCGTAAAACTGTCCTGCGCCGAGGGGTTGTGGCTGGGCGCGCTTGCGCCCTCGCCTCGCCGCCCGTCATCGGGCTTGCGAAAGAACGGGTCATCCTCGTCCTCGCCTAGAGGCGGCAGCAATTCGTCGATCGGGTCCACCGGGTTGAGCTGTGATGGACCGGTCGGCCCCGATTCCGCCCCCAGCAGGTCATCCAGGAAATCGCCGCCCGGCCCCGCATCATCCAGCAAGGCAAGCGGGTCCGGGGCTTTGGATGCGTCCCCATGCGATGCGGGCCCCTGTGCCAGCGGATCGGCGGGGCCCGGCTCGACCTCTGCCAGGTCGGCGCTGATATCGACCACCAGTTCATAAGAACCAAGCGCCAGCACATCGCCGCTGTTCAGCGGCGTCGGAACCTTGCCCAGCGGGATCTTGCTGTAATTGAGATAGGTGCCATTGGTCGACAGGTCGACGATCACCACGTTGCCGTTGTGGTCCTCGATCACGCAATGGCTCTTGGACAGCAGCCGGTCGGGATCGGGCAGCACGAGATCGTTGGCTTCGCCACGACCGACCGTCAGGCTGCCCCCCTGCATCCGCACCGGCTGTGCATTGCCGGGTATCGTGCCCGAGGACTGGAATTTCAACGTGACCG
Source organism: Microbulbifer sp. S227A (assembly GCF_049800935.1). Lineage (NCBI taxonomy): Bacteria > Pseudomonadati > Pseudomonadota > Gammaproteobacteria > Cellvibrionales > Microbulbiferaceae > Microbulbifer > Microbulbifer sp. S227A. Next base: position 837,847 of record NZ_JBNAFZ010000001.1, read on the forward strand.
GCATTCCTGCGTCTACCCTCCGGTCAACACGGTGAATTCACCTTTGATAATCGCCCCACCGCATCCGGTGCTGTCGCCAATCCGCGAGGCAGGCATCTTGGAGATGATCACTGTTGCCGACCCCATGACATTGGGATGTGGTCCAAGCCCCGACGGATGCAGATCTCCGATCCGTGCCGCCGGCATTTTTCCCACCAACACGGTTGGCGCACAGGGCGGGATGATTGCCGATGTGCCCGGCACCGGACCTGCGGGCGTTGGCGCGAACAAGGCGCAAAGCACCTGGTCAGCGATGCGAGCCTGCGGTTTGGTCATTAGCTTGCCTCCTTCTCCGGGTCAGTTTCCGAAACCTGACCGCTCCCGCCCCTCGCAATGTCCAGCGCCCGGTCGATAAGCACCTGAACATGCGCATCAAACCTATCAGATAGTTCCCCCAAGGCCACCACATTCATGGCGAATGCCGCCAGTTCCGACGCACCGGCCGGGGCCGGGTATTCGGCAAGGTCTCCGGGGCCCAGCGTGCCGTCGCAATAGAGCACCGCAACCGCGCAATTCACCGTGTCGTCATCGACATAGGCGTGGTCCAGCGTCGCCCGTGCCGCCTCGCGGTTTTCTTCGGAAGGATCAAAAACCCAGGCCTCGGACGCGGCCAGCGATGGCGGATCGTTTCGCGATTTCGGCCCCACATAGTCGCGCGCCGCCAGGCATGCCCACCAGATCCGTTCGCGCACCGGCAACAATGTCGAGAGCAGCAGCAGCAGGTCGATCCACTCTTCCTTGCTCTGCAACTCGGTCAACACCGTTTCAGGCAGCGCGCTCGCCGGGGCCTCGATCAGCGTGTCCAGCCGGATATTCGCGTTCGACAATATCTTGGCCGCCGGTTCCTGCGGAATCTTGACCAAATCCTTGAATCTGTCACTCATGCCGCCACCTAGTTGATCATGGTGATGCCGCCCTTGGCGGTCAGCATCCCGTCACCCTTGACCGTGGTCAGCTTGGATTTGAGCTCGGCCATCGCCTTGCCCTCGAACTTGAGCATGGTGCCCTTGATCGTCACCCCGACCGGATCGATCACCACCGACGAGCTCCCGACCTTGAGTTCGATCTTCTGTGCGGCGGTCATGGTGATCTTGCCCGATTTCACATCGACCGTCATGTTCCCGGTCTTGACGGTTGTCGCGTCATTACCGGTGATGGTCTTGGTGTGCTTGCCCTCGATCTTCTGGGTCTTGTCGGTCTTGATCTCGATATTCTGGCTGCCGGTCTTGATCAGGTACTCTTCGTCGCCCTTCTCAAGCGTCAGGCTGTGATCGCCATCCTGCACCACCCGCGTGACATTCTTCTTGATCACTTCGCTCAGGCTGCCATCCTCGACATCGCTGGTGATCTTGCCCTCGCCATCCACCTGTTCATGCGCATCAAGCCCGATCGTCACGACCGACTTGTTCTTGATCAGCATCTGGTGATCCTTCTGCGCCTGAACCCGCATCTTTTCCGAGCCCTTGAGATCATCGAACATCAGCTCGTTATATTCCTTGTCGCTGCCCTGTTTTGACGAACGCGTGCGAATGCCAAGCTCGGTCGGGTTGTCGGGATAGGAATAGGCCGGCTTTTGCCAATCGTTGTACAACATGCCGGTACAGATCGGCCGGTCGGGATCGCCTTCCTCGAATTCGATAACCGCCTCCTGGCCCATGCGCGGCAGGGCAACCATGCCCCAGCCGGTGCCAGACCATGGCGTCATCACCCGCACCCAGCACGACGATTTTTCATTGTTTTCGCCAACCCGGTCCCAATGGAACTGCACCTTGATCCGACCCCACTCATCGGTCCAGATTTCTTCGCCGGATTTGCCGACGACAGTTGCGGTATGCGGCCCTGCAATCTTGGGCCACGGTGTCTTGATCGGTGCGCGGAACTGCGTTGTCTTGGGGATCGAGCGGAAAGTCGAAGCAAAAGCGTCTTTTTCCATAGACCTGGGAAAATCCGGGTCCAGCATTGAGAGATCGCGCCGCGACTCGCGTTCGGGCCGGGTCAGGTAGTCGAGCAGAAACTGCTCGACCCCGCTGCGTTTCATGTCATTGCGCAGCTTGCTGGCGTTCTGGGTCTGCTTGTCTGTCTCGGCGCTCAGGAAATTCTGATCCTGCACGTAATGCTCGGCGGACACGATCAGATAGTTGGCATTGGCCGCCTTGTCCGGGTGCTCTTCCATCGCAAAGGTCTGGCCGGCGGCAAGGGCGCGGACATTGGCGGCGGCGCGAAAGGTCTGGTAGGGCACCGTTTCGGCCTCCATCCGGACCGTTGCATATTTCTCGCCCAGCTTCTTGTCGTCGGCAAAGACACCGGGATAGCGATGATGCCCGAGATAATCATAGACTTCATGGCTCTTGTGCGTGTGGCTTCCCGACTCGATCGAATGATCGAACTTGAGGTCGGCATTCTGCAACTTGAAGTCGAAGTCGTTCAACGTGACCTTGCCGCTTGTCACCCGCTGCGTTGCGGCCCATTCCGCGATATGATCCTCGCGCGAGCGCTCGGCGCCGCGATCCGTCTGGCGCGCATGATAAGCGATCCTGGCATGGCCCGGCACTTCGGAATGGGCGCTGATTGAATCACAGAGCACCAGCTTTTCCACCGCCGTCGAGCCAAGCGCGTTGGAAAAGTAGAAATAGATCCCCTCTTCCTCCATCAGGCGGCACAGGAATGCATAATCCGTTTCCCGGTACTGCACACAATAGGTCCGGGCGTCATAAGTGCCTGTCAGCTTGTTCTCGAAATCGGTCAGCCCATGCGCCGACAACAGGTCGGAGATGATGTCAGGCACGCTCATTTGCTGGTAGATCCGGCAATTCTGGCTGCGGGTCAAAAGCCAGAACCACGGGCGCAGTTCGGCGAGGTAATACCAGTTGCCCTGATAATACCCGAGCTTTTCCATCGACATGCACAGCCCGCTGAAAATGCGTTCGCTCTCGTCCTCGGTCTTGACATGAACACGCAGGTTGCGCCCCACGACGCCGGCAATGTCCGCATCTTCCGACCAGCTTCGGATCAATACGCTGGTCTCGGTCAGCTTGCTCAGCCCTTCCTTGACCACGGCCCGGTACAGGTTCGGTCCTTCCTCGCCCTTTCCGGGCCAAGAAAACTCGCCAGAGATCCAGCTTCTGGCATCGGCAAACGGCTTGTAATCAGGCATTGTCTTTCCTTTCGGAATACCACCGGGAAACCGGTCGGGGCGTGGAACTCATCACTACAAATCCTCCAGCAGGGCCGCGAGATCGGCGTCAACATCCCCGTCACCGGCGTCCGGTGTCGCGGCGTCGTCAAACCCGGCGAGCAGATCGTCCAGCCCCAGGTCATCATCACCGGGCGCACCATCGTCGGTGGTCTCGGCGACAGGGGTGGGATTGGGTTTGGGCGGCGACGGTGGCGGCGGCGGCGCATCCGACCACGGCCCCAAAATATCACCCCCGGCCAGCGACTGGAACGAGGCCAGCCGGATTTCATCGCGGCCCTTGATCGAAACCACCGGCATCACACCACGCGCCATGACCTTTTCCACCTTGTCCAGCGTCAGGTTGCGTTCGGTACAGGGCAAGGCCACCTGGTCGCCATATTGATCGGTGACAAAGTGATAGGGCATGTCACCCAGCGACATGATCGATCCCAATCCCATATGCGCGCCGTTCTGCCGGAAGGATTTCGCCAGCAGAATCGCGACGAGCACCACCGGATTCGCCCAGAGCATCCCGCGCAGCCCCTCGGCCATTGTAAATTCTTCGAATTCGAAGGCATAGACCGGTTCGGATTTCGCGCCATAGGGCCGCCGCAACAGGAAGCGCGGCGCCGCCAGCCCCAGATGGCCCGCCTCGGGCATCGCCCGCAAGCCGTCCCACGCAGTGGCCACAAGCGGGTGACGATCCTCTTTCGCGGTCTCCATGAAACCCGGCGACAGCGCCGCAAGAAACGGCGCGTCCACATGCGCCGCCACCCGTGCAATCCGCCCGAGCAGTTCCGCATGGGGCGGCGTTTCCTCGAAACTGTACAGCCCGACGATGGCGGAATACCCGCCGCGCCCGGTTTCGGGATCCAACGGCGTTTCCGTCAGCAGCCGCACCAGCCCGGATTGCGCCAACTCATCCGCCGCCGCCAGGTCCGCGCCGATCTCTTCGGCGGAAATGTCATACAGGATCACTTCAAGCGTGTCGTCGGCCTCGATGCTGCGCGCGATCAGATCGAGCGAGCGCCATTGCGCCTCGACCGCCTGGAATTCCGGGTGGTGCAGGATCAGCCGCATCGCCGCCGCCAATGCCGCATCCACCGCCTGCTGCATCGCAACGGTATCCGCGTCGGCCACGGCGCGCACATGCGGGCCGACAATCTGCGCAATCAGGTCTTCGACCGGGGACGCCGCTGTCAAGGTAGCGCCGGTATCGCCGATCAGCTTCTGGAACTCGGACAGTTTCAGGTTGGCGGGCATCGCAGTGCCGCCGGATTTCGACCTTGGCGGCGCAACCGGCGTGCCATGCGCCTCGCCCCACGCTTTCAACCGCTCGGCCGCGTTGGTCGCCGTCGAACCGCTTGCGAGCTGCGCGCGAAGCGCCCGCAATTCCGACAGGATCGGCACGGTTTCATAGAGTTCGTCCGGGTGCAGATCATCCAGTTCGTTCAGCCGCAGCTCGACCCCGGCCCCGTCCTTGCCGATCGGCAGGACAAGCGTTGTCGCAAAGCTCTTGATCACTTCCTCGAGCGTATCCGGGTCCAGCGGCACCGGCGCGCGTGCCGCCAGCGCCTCGCCGGTCTCTACCACCCCCCGCGCGGCACGCCCGGAGAAATCCCCCATCAACGCGATGCGAAAACGCTTGCGGTTCAGCCGTTCCGCGTCAGGGCGATCCCCGGTCAGCACGCCAAAGGCAAACTCGGCCTCTCCGGCGGGCTTCGCCTCGACACCCGCATTCGTGGCGGTTGACTCGTCGAGCAGATCATCAAGATCAATCTCGGACGCGGCAGACTCTGCCAGTATGCCCTCCAGCGGATCCTCGACAGCCGCCGGCGCATCGGCCGGTTCCGGGTCATCCAACCCTCCCAGCAGATCGTCAAGATCATCCGCCGGCGTGTCGCCCTCAGCAAGCAGATCATCCAGATCGCCCGTATCCCCGACGCCGGTCTCGGCATCTTCGACGGGCTGCGCCTGTTCCGGGGCCGCGGCGGGCGTATCATCCGCTACCGGGGCGTCCAGATCCCCCAGCAAATCGTCAAGATCGCCTGTTTCGTCCGATGGGAGTTCATCAACCGCAGGCCCGGGATCCTCAAGATCGCCCAAAAGGTCATCCAGTCCCGCATCCAAAGCGGTGTCGGGCGCGGCAGGTGCTGTCTCCCCGTCCCCGGCCTCGTCCGGGTCAACCTCGCCAAGATCGCCGAGCAAATCGTCAAGAGCGTCCGGCTCTGGCTGCCTGTCATCCGCCGGTTCGTCACTGGCATCGCTCAGCCCCAGCAGATCATCCAGCCCGCCGGCGCCATCCGCGGGTTGCTCTGCCGCGCCATCGCCCGACACGGTATCGGCCCCGTCAGCCACGAGATCGTCCAGAACATCGCCAAGTACATCCTCCTGACCCGCGTCCTGGGGTAACGCATCGCCAAGTTCGGCCAAGACATCTTCGGTCCTGTCCCCGTCAGGCGGCGCGTCATGCCCTGCAAGACCATCCAGAGCCGAGGCGATATCATCGGTCGGCGACGGGTCCGGCGGAGCCTGATCTGCAAGCCCGGCAAGCGCGGCGTCGGCGGCGGTGTCTTGCGGGGCCTGACTATCCAATTCCGCCAGGCTGCCGAGGGCGGCTGCAACCTCGTCACTGGCGGGGGCCTGGTCCTGCGGCGCGGCGGCAAGCGCCGCCAGCGTGTCATCCGAAGTGTCCTGCTGCGGGGTTTCAACCTCTGGCAGTTCGCCAAGCACCGCATCGACGCGATCCTCTTCTGGCGTATCCACCGGGGCAGCGGCGGCCAGATCGGCAAGCGTGTCGCCCGCGACGTCCTCTTCCGTCACCGCTTCCGCCGGATTGCGGGCCAGACTGTCGAGCGCCGCAGCGGTTTCATCGGCCCCGGCCACATCCTGCGGCGCGGCGGCGGCAAGCCCGGCCAAGGTATCGTCTGCGCCATCTTCGTCAGGCGCTGCAATTTCGGCGTTCGCCAGGCTGTCAAGTGCTGCGCCGACGCTATCCGGTTGGCTGTCGTCACCCGGCGACAGCCCGGCCAGATCGGCCAGCGTGTCCTCTGTGCGATCTTCCTCGTCCGGGGCGGCCATCGCGGCGCTGGCCAGACTATCCAGTGCGGCACCCACATCATCCTGTGTAATGGCATCATCGGGCGATGCCGCGGCAAGGCCCGCCAGCGTATCCGCGACATCGTCGCCTGCGGGGTCGTCCGGGGGGGCAGCCTGCGCAAGACTGTCCAGTGCGGCGGCGGTGGTGTCAGGTACTGGATCATCATCCGGTTCCGCATTGGCCAGCCCAGCAAGGGTATCGTCAACAGACCTATCCGCCGCCTGCTCTGCCGGAGCCTTCGCCCGCAACGCATCCAGCGCCGCCTGTGCCCCGTCCTCTTGCACCGTGTCGGAGGGGGACTGATCGCGCAACCTGGCGAGAACATCCGCGCCGCCGGTGTCAGGCGCAGAAGGGTCCGGTGCCGATTGCGCCAACGCGGCGAGCACCTCGGCAGAGCTGTCCGGTTGCGGATCTTGCAGGGGGGATTGGGCTTTCAAACCCTCAAGCACGCTGTCCGCCCTGTCCGCTGGCACCGGCGCAGGTGTCGCCATATCGCGCAAGCCATCCAGAACGGCGGCCTGGTCCGCCTCATCCTGCTGCGCACCGGCCAATGCCGACAGCAGCGCGGGATTGCCAAGGATCTTTTCAATCAGGGTTTCCGCCCCGGTCTTGCCATCCATATAGGCCAAAAGGGTCGACAATTGCGTGCGCGCCTCGAGCAATTCACGCAGCGGGGCGATCTTGGCGGCAATCGCCTGGGGCGAAAAATCCTCCATCCGCTCAAAGGTCAGATCAACCGCGAGATTGCCCTCGCCGGTCAGCGTATTCGGCACGCTGAACGCCGCGCGCGGCTGCATCCCGCGCATGCGCTCGTCAAAATTGTCGACATCGATCTCAAGGAACTTGCGATCGTCGATCGACGGTTGCGGGGCCGTGGATTTGCCGGTCAGATCAGACATGACACCCATCACAAAAGGTAGCTGGACCTTTTTCTGCGAACCATACAGCTCGATATCATATTCGATCTGCACCCGTGGGGCGCGGTTGCGCGAGATGAATTTCTGCGAGCTTTCACTCATTTCCGCTCTCCCCTGAGTTCCGCGACTTCGGCGCGCAGGGCACGGATCTCGGCCAGCATCTCGGTGACATGGGCATCAACGATATCGGTTTCGCTCTTCACCAGTTCGCGCAGGTTCTCGAATTCGGCCTCGTTCTCTTCTTCCACCGCCGCCTGCATGGTGTTGACCAGAAGACCGATGAACAGGTTCAGAACCGAAAACGCCGTGATCACGATGAACGGCACGAAAAATGCCCAGGCATAGGGATGCACATCCATCACCGGCCGCACGATCCCCATCGACCAGCTTTCGAGTGTCATGATCTGGAACAGCGAATACAGGCTGCGCCCCAGGGTGCCGAACCATTCGTTGAAATCATGCCCGTACATCAGCGTGGCCATGACGCCAAATACGTAAAAGACAATCGAGATCATGATGATCACGGCCCCCATGCCCGGCAATGCATCGAGCAGGGCCTGAACCACCGCCCGCATCTGCGGGATCACCGATAACAGGCGCAAGGCCCGGATCACCCGCAGCCCGCGCAGCGCCGACAGCCCGCCCTTGTCCGGCAGAAGCCCCAGCCCGACAACGATGAAATCAAAGATGTTCCAGGGGTTGGAAAAAAAGCCCCGAAGCCCGTAGGCAAAGAACTTCAGCGCCAGTTCCGCGACAAAGATCATCAACACCACCTGGTCGATGACCTTGAGCGTCGGGCCGATCACCGCGTTGATGCTCTCGGAAGTCGACATGCCCAGCGTGACGGCGTTGAAAATGATCACGCCCAGGATTGCATTCTTGACGCTTTCGCGCTCGACAAACTCCAGCGCCTTTCCCCGCAGGGTTGTGGTCTGCTCGGTATCCGGGCTTGTCTGCACGTCTGAGACTCCTTGTTCTATGTCCGGGTCCTACTCGAACGCGTATGAGAAACTTGTACCGTCACTGTCTATCGCAACCTTGCTCACCGCACCGCCTTCCATCATGCGACGCAGGAATTCTGCCGAAATTTCCGGCAGCATCGTGTTGGTCACGATGGCGTCGATCATGCGCCCGCCGCTCTCAAGTTCCTGGCACCGGTCGACAATGGTATCGACCACCGCATCGGTATATTCGAACGGCACCCCGTGCGAGCTTTCAACGCGGCGCTTGATCCGGCCAAGTTGCAGCCGGGTGATTGCGGCGATCATGTCCGGGCTGAGCGGATAATAGGGGATTGTCACCAGACGCCCAAGCAAGGCCGCCGGGAAAATCTTGAGCAACGGTTCGCGCAGGGCCTTGGCGATGCCCTCGGGCTCGGGCATCAGGTCGGGATCGGAACACAGGTCCATGATCAGGTCGCTGCCCGCATTGCTGGTCAGCAGGATCAGGGTGTTCTTGAAATCGATCACCCGGCCCTCGCCATCCTCCATCACGCCCTTGTCAAAGACCTGAAAGAATATCTCGTGCACGTCGGGATGGGCCTTTTCGACCTCGTCCAGCAACACCACGGAATAGGGTTTGCGCCGCACCGCCTCGGTCAGCACGCCACCCTCGCCATAGCCGACATAGCCCGGCGGCGCGCCCTTGAGGCTGCTGACCGTATGCGCCTCCTGGTATTCGCTCATGTTGATGGTGATGACGTTCTGTTCGCCACCGTAAAGCACTTCGGCCAGCGCCAGCGCGGTCTCGGTCTTGCCCACGCCCGATGTTCCGGCGAGCAGGAATACCCCGATGGGCTTGGACGGGTTGTCCAGCCCCGCGCGGCTGGTCTGGATACGCTTGGCGATCATCTGCATCGCGTGATCCTGCCCGATCACGCGCTTGGCCAGGTGGTCTTCGAGGGTCAGGATAGTTTCGATTTCGTCCTTGACCATGCGGCCAACGGGAATACCGGTCCAGTCTCCAACGACACTGGCCACCGCCTGATGATCGACAATGGGCAGGATCAACGGGTTTTCCCCCTGTATCCCGGTCAGTTCGGCGTTCTTCGCCTTCAGTTCAGCCAACAGGTTTGCACGTTCCTCATCGCCCAGCGGGCTGGCCTCGGCCTCTTCGCTGCCGGGTTCGGCCTCGACCGGGATCCCCCCTTCGCGCAGCCGCGCCCGCAGTTCAAGAATGGATTCGACGACGGCCTTTTCGCGCTCCCACCGGTCGGTCAATCCGGCCAGACGGGTTTCTTCGGCTTCCCTCGCACCCGATACCGCGTCACGCCGATCCGCCACGTCATAGCCCGCGGTTTCGTCGCGTTCGATGATCTCCAACTCCGTTGTCAGCGCCTCGATGCGGCGGCGGCTGTCATCCACTTCGGCGGGCACCGCGTGCTGGCTGACGGCGACACGGGCACAGGCCGTATCCAGCAGGCTGACCGATTTGTCAGGTAATTGCCGCGCCGGGATATAGCGGGCAGACAGGGTTACGGCAGCCTCGATTCCCTCGTCCAGAACCTGCACCTTGTGGTGCTTTTCCAGCATCGAAGCGATGCCCCGCATCATCAGGATCGCCTTGTCGATCCCCGGTTCATCCACCTGCACCACCTGAAAACGACGGGTCAGGGCTGGATCCTTTTCGATGTATTTCTTGTACTCGGCCCAGGTGGTCGCGCCGATGGTTCGCAGCGTGCCGCGCGCCAGTGCCGGTTTCAGCAGGTTGGCGGCATCCCCCGTGCCCGCCGCGCCCCCGGCCCCGACCAGCGTGTGGGTCTCGTCGACAAACATCACGATGGGAGTCGGGCTGGCCTGAACTTCGTCGATCACCTGGCGCAGACGGTTTTCGAACTCGCCCTTCATGCTGGCCCCGGCCTGCAACAGCCCCACATCCAGCACCAGAAGCCGCACGTTCTGCAATGCAGGAGGCACGTCACCGCGCGCGATGCGCAGGGCAAAGCCTTCGACCACCGCGGTCTTGCCGACCCCCGCTTCACCGGTCAGGATCGGGTTGTTCTGGCGACGGCGCATCAGCACATCGACGATCTGGCGGATTTCCTCATCGCGGCCCACGATGGGATCGATCTCGCCCTTGCGCGCCTGTTCGGTCAGGTCGGTGCAGAACTGGTCAAGCGCCTCGGTGCTTCCCAGCTGTGCCGCGCGCGCGCCGCTGGCCTCGCCCGGCTCGGCCCCCCCCCCGGTCTGGCTGCCATCCTTGGGGTGCAGGGCCTCTTCGGGTGATCCATCGGTGGCCCTGGCAAAATTGTCGGCCAGATCATCGGCCCCGATACCGCCCAGCTCAGGGGACATGGATTTCAGGATATTGCGCAAGGCCGGTGTCTTGAGCATACCGAGCAACAAATGCCCGGTGCGCACCTGGCTGGAACTGAACAGGAGTGACCCCCACAGCCAGCCACGCTCCATCGCGTCCATGAGGTGATCGGACAGGTCCGAAATCGCGCTTGCCCCGCGCGGCAGGGCATCAAGCGCACGGGTCAGTTCGGCGGAAATCTTGCCGGAATCCAGATCGTAATGCGCGATGATCCGGTGAATGTCGCTGTCCTGCCCATTCAGGATTTGATGCATCCAGTGCACCACTTCGACATAGGGGTTGCCCCGCATCTTGCAGAACACCGTGGCCCCTTCGACGGCCTGGTAGCCCAGCTTGTTGAGCTTCCCAAAGAGCGCTACGCGGCTGATCTCGGTCATCTGGTGTCCTTCCTGGTCAACTTTGGCATCACGGCCCCGCCTGTGCGGTTGCAATATCCGGATAGAGAAACAAATCTTCGGCGTCCGGGCGCGTCTCGTCCCGATCGGGGCGCGTGCGAACCCAGCTTGTGTGGCCAAGCCGGGTGCTGCCTCCCAGGCTGGCGCGGGGCACCTCGTCGCCCGCGAGGACAAGGTTCACGTCCCAGTCCAGGCTGTCGCCCACATAATTGCGCACGATGGATTGCAGCCGCGCCTGCGAGTCGCCCCCCGGCAGCAGCCGCTCGTAATCGGCCAGCGAAAGCGGCCCGATGCGCAACCGGAACTTGGCCCCGCGGGTCCAGACCCGTTGGCCGATGCTGGTGCTGCGCCCCAAAGCGGCGCGCTGGCCAAGCTGCCATTGGTCATCCGGTTCCAGGTCAAGCCAGCTGCCCACGAATTGCTGCAACCGGACCGGTGCGCGAAAGAACGCAGACAGGATCGAAACCAACCCTTCGGGATTGCGCGACGCCTGGGACAGGTGCCCGGCAAAATGCAACTTGGCCAGGTCGGGCATCGCATCGCGATCGCGCAACGCCGCGCCGTGATACCCCGCCAGCGCCGCCACCTTGCGGGCCATCGGATCATCGGCACGATCAAAGCTTGGCGCCGGCTGGCCGGTTGTCCAGGCCCGGTACAGCAGGCTCATCATGCGATGGGTCAGCATGTTGGCAAAGGCCACGATGGTGCTGTCGCGGTGGTTTCTGTAACGGTCGCGCACATATTGTGTCATGTGCAGGGGCAGCGGCCCGTTTGGACCAAAAAGACCAAAGAACCGGTTGGTCAGCCGTGCCGGGCGGCCACCGATGCCCAGTTTGAACTCGGCAATCGTGGAGGGCGCGAACGCCAGTTCCGCCTCCTGGCCCAAGCGCACCTTGTCCTCGCGCGGGCGGCGGCTTTCACCCAGCCGCGGGGCCTCGTCAAACGTCGCCTCGATAACCCGAAGGGCCTGAAAAACATGATGCTTTTCCGGTTCCTTGGTCAGCCTGTCAAAATGGCTCAAATCATCCGGCCCAGTCCGGTTTCCGGTCGCCATCTGGCAATTTCTCCGCGTTTCTGCGTTTTCAATACGGTTTCCGTAAAGCTGTTGATCGTGGTATAGCGGCGCAGGAACCGTTCCAGAACCGCCCCGAGAACATAGGCGCTCGTGCCTTCGAAAAAGCTCTCGTCGATACCGATCGTGACCTCGACGCCGCGCACCGCCGTTGACAGGATCTCGTCGCTCATCCGGCGCACGATGGGGCGGCTTGCAACCGATACGATCCCTTCCAGCTGTTTTTCCGTGACACGGTCGCCCAGCGGCGCATAAAGGCCGATCAGTTCGCGCAATGCCGCCGCCGAGTCTCCCTTGCCGGAATCGGCGATCGACAGGTAGTTGAGACTCAGGTGGCTGATCAATCGCCACGCGGTGTCCCCCTGTGCCAGCGTCGGATGCGGGCGCGTCGGAGAGACCGGCAGACGGATGGATTTGACCGGCCCGCCCTCGGGCATCCGGAACACATCGGCATCCCCGGTCGCCAGCAAAAGCGGCAGATCGCGGTTCGAGCACATGGCCCGCACCGCCAGCTGATCGAGATTGGCCGAATAGGGTGTCTGGGCACGGTCCACCAGCGTCACGAAGACCTCGGAACCGAGATAGGACGTGCGCACCCCGCGCAGCCGTTCCTTTTCCGAGCGCTGCCGCATGCGGCGGTGGATGGTGTAATAGGCCGGGTGGGTTTCCCCCGCCGCGGTAAAGTCAGTCGAGGAATAAAACGGGCGAAACACCACGTCATCGCCGCCGGCGCTGCTGATGCCGGTGACGCTCTGCAACGAGTGAACCTCGAAATCCAGCGCGGCGGTGCGGCTGGGAATGACGTGCTGCTCGGTATCGCTGGCAAGCACATGCACCCGGTCACAGCGCTTCGGAAACAGGTTCACGGCAGGCACCGCGTTCGGGGTAAAGGCCTCGGCCACGACCATCGGTGCCACCTCGCTGCGCCCTTCCCGAAGCAGGATATAGATATCGACATCCGGCCCGGTCGCCCGGGCCAGCGCGGGTTGCAGCCCCTGAAGCTCGACGAACAGGAACCGCTCGGGCATCGCGAAATATTCCTGCAACAGCCGATAGCCATCGAATGACCGGCGCGGCGTGGGCAGCAGGGCCTCGTCCTGGTCAAAGCCACGGTTCACAACCGCGCCCCGCGCCAACGGTTCCGCCCAATCGGCCCGCCGGTCGGTCGAGCGCCCGCAAACCGCGCTGACCTGGGTCGACAGCAGCTCCAGCAACGCCCAGCTGTTGCCACCGCTGCTGTTGAGAAACAGCGTCAGGTCATCCATCGGCATTTCCGAGATCGGACCGCCATCCGCGCGGCTGAGCCTGAGCCGGATACCGGCACGCGCCTTGGCCTGACCGGCGACTCCGGCGGCCACGAGTTCACCGCGACCATCGATATATTCCGCTTCGCTGATCCGGATCGGCCACATGGTCATCTCGGCGGCGGTGCGGAACTCGCAAGGGGTGTTTTCGCCCTCCATCAACCGGCTGCGCAGCGAGGTATGGCGCGGCAGGACATAGCCGCTCTTGACCGCGGAATTGGAGGTGTCCGGCTCAAACGCGGCGATCATCATCGACGGCGTCGGCGCCAGATAATGCGGATAGACGATTTCAAGCAGGTTGCTGGTGAAATTCGGATATTGCAATTCAAGCTCGAGCTGGACCCGCGCCGACAGAAACGCCACCCCCTCCAGGAGCCGCTCGACATAGGGATCGAGCACCTCGACCCCCTCCATGCCCAGGCGGCTGGCGATCTTGGGATAGGCGGCGGCAAATTCGGCCCCCATATCGCGCAGGAAGATCAGCTCGCTCTCGTAATGCTTCATCAGGCGCGTATCCATGGTGGCTAGCGGCTCCCTTCCACCGAGATTTCACCGGTCGTCACGTCCACCTGGCTGCGCAGGTACAGCTCAAGCGGCAGGGGCTGCGCCCACATGTCGGCGCGAATAACCAGCGCAACCATCATGTCGTTGCCGGTATCGTCCGGATTGAGCGTGACCTCGACCGTGCCATCGATGATGCGGGGTTCGTAGATCGATATCGCCCGCTGGATCGAGCGGCGTATCTGCTCGGCCCGTTCCGCCGTCGAGAATTCGCCCGACACTTCGCGCAGACCATAATTCACCACGCTGCGCGCCACATTGGGAAGCGCCGCCGCGTCAAACGAGTGTTCGGTATTGGTGGTATTAAGCAGCCATGACAGGTCGCGCTGGATGATATCGCGCAGGCGCGAAATGTCGATCACCCGCGCATCCCTGGTTTCCTTGAGATTGCCGGGCTCGTTATCGGTCAACCGGTCCAGCAGGGACGGTTGCAATCGCTCGGCAAGGGTCTTGTCAGCCATCTTGGGATGCGTCCGCAGCGGTGGGGGCGCCCTCCATGACAAGGCTGCGCACATCCATCAGCGCGACATCGCCCTGATCGGTCGCAAACAGCCGCTGCCCCGCGCCGACGAATGTTTCGTCCCCCGCATCGGACCAGGTGGTGGCCCGCGCCAGCATGTTGGCGGCGTCATCGCCATCGGTGGTGCCGGCATAACGCGTCGGGATCAGCGCGGCGACCTCTCCGCCATTGTGCAGACCAAGCGTTGCCGCGGTCCAGACCGCATCGCGCAGGTCGCTGGGGGCCTCCATCGACAGCGACGCCACCGAACTGAAGGGCAACCAGAAATATCGCCCGTTCACGATCACCTCGAGCACCGGCCCCAACCGCATATCCGCATCGGCGATCCATTGGAACGCTTGTCCGTCGATCACGCCGGAACAGGCCGGTGCCGCGTCAAAGGCGCGGCCGCGCAAGGCCGTGGCCTCGGTAACCTTGCCGGCAGCCAGCAGTTTCTGCGCCTCGATCAGCAGGGCCAGCCATTCCTGCGGCTCACCGAAAATCAGCGGTTCTTTCTCACCCGCGAACACCTTTTCGCGATAGACCTCGCAGATGATCGCCTCGCGATAGGTCTGGGCCATCATTGTCGCAGCCTCGTCCATCTCGGCGCTCAGCTTCAACTGGGTGATCGCCCGCTTCCAGTCGCCCAGAACACATAACAGCTGAAACAGGAAGATCCGCAGTTTTGGGTCGGCGGGGTCTGCCCTGACCTTGTCCTGCAAGGCCGCGAGCGCCGCCTTTGGATCGCCTGATTTCAGATGTTCTTCGGGGGTCATGCAAAGGATTCCGGGTCTAAAATGTCAAATGAACATGCCCGGCCAGAATCCGGCCGGGCATGGGTTGGAAACGATCAGATCATTTCGTTCTTCATGACGTTCCATGCAAAGTTCGACGTGTCCTTGGTCAGCGCGCCGGTTTCCGGATCCGCCGCCTTGTAGTCGACGGTGATGGTGCGATAGGCCAGATCCCAGTTTTCTTCCGGGATCTGCTCTTCGCCGCCCGACACTTCGTACTTGTCGATCACCGAATGGGTCAGCGTGAAGATCAGGTAGGGCTCCATCCCGGTCTTGCCGTCCTTGCCCGAGCGGCAGAGATGGATCACCGTCTTGTCACGCACCGTGCCATTGGCAACCGACAGCATCAGCTTGGGCGACGCGAGGCTCAGCTCGGAGGTCAGGCTGATCTTGCCGAAATTGGCGTTGGCATAGCCCCGCTGGGTGGTGCCCAGGTCGGACATGTCCAGGGTACGTTCGACGTTGAACGATACCGACTTGAGGGGGATCCAGTTGGGGTGCCCCTTGTCCATGCTTTCGCCATCGGCACCGGTAATCTCTACAAATGCGTTTTCCATAGGTCTTTCCTTTCAGTGTTTGGCGCTCTGCGCCGTCTTGGGAGGTGTGCCTTCCTGAAGCCGAAATTACGCTCCTTTCTCCGAAGGCAATTTGGATACCAGCCGCAGGGACACGGTAAGCCCCTCCAGCTGATAGTGAGGGCGTAGGAAGAATTTCGACGAATAATAGCCGGGATTGCCCTCTACTTCTTCGACAGCGACCTCGGCGGCAGCGAGTGGTTTACGTGCCTTGACCGCTTCCGAAGAAACATCTGCGTTGGTGTCTACATACTGGTTCACCCAGTCCTGGAGCCAACTCTCCATGTCGTTGCGGCTCTTGAACGAACCGATCTTGTCGCGAACCATGCATTTCATGTAATGCGCGAACCGGCAGGTCGCGAAGAGATAAGGCAGCCGCGCCGCAAGATTGGCGTTCGCGGTTGCGTCCGGATCGTCATATTCCGCAGGCTTGTGCAACGATTGCGCCCCGATAAAGGCCGCGATGTCGGAATTCTTGCGGTGAATCAGCGGCATCATGCCGTTCTTGGCCAGTTCCGCCTCGCGCCGGTCGCTGATGGCGATTTCGGTGGGGCATTTCTGATCCACCCCGCCATCATCGGTCGGGAAAGTGTGGCTGGGCAGGTTTTCCAGGGCACCACCGCTTTCGACGCCGCGAATACGCGAGCACCAGCCAAAGGTCTTGAACGAGCGGTTGATGTTGACCGCCATGCCATAGGCCGCGTTGACCCAGCCATACTTGCTGCTGTCCGCCCCCTCGGTATCTTCCTCAAAGGCAAAGGCCTCGACCGGGTCGGTCTTGGCGCCATATGGCAGACGGCCCAGGAACCGCGGCATCGCCAGGCCGACATACTTGGAATCCTCGCTCTCGCGCAGGCTGCGCCACGAGGCGTATTCCGGGGTCTGGAAAATCTTGGTCAGGTCGCGCGGGTTGGCCAGTTCGCCCCAGCTGTCCATCTGGAACAGGCTCGGCTGCGCGCCGGTGATCAGCGGCGCATGGGCGGCGGCGGCGATCTTGGACATCTCGCCCAGCAATTCGACATCCGGCGGGCTGTGGTCGAAATGATAATCCGCCACCAGCGTGCCATAGGGTTCGCCGCCGAACTGTCCGAATTCCTCTTCGTAGAGCTTCTTGAAGATCGGAGACTGATCCCACGCGGTTCCCTTGAACTTGCGCAGGGTCTTGTGCATGTCCTTTTTCGAGATGTTCATCACCCGGATCTTGAGCATCTCGTCGGTTTCGGTGTTGTTCACCAGGTAATGCAGCCCCCGCCACGCGCTCTCCATCTGCTGGAACTCTTCGTGGTGCAGGATCAGGTTGACCTGCTCGGTCAGCTTCTTGTCGAGTTCGGCGACAATACCCTCGATCGAGCGCAGCGCGTCGTCGGAAATCAGGTTGGCATTCTCCAGCGCCTGCTGTGCAAGCGTCTTGACGGCGGATTCAACCGCGGTCTTGGCCTGGTCGGATTTCGGGCGGAATTCCTTTTGCAGCAGCTCCTCGAATTCCGATGAACCAAATGCGGTGGCTTCACCGCCGGCTTCTGCCTGGGCTTGTTCTTCAGCCATGTCAGTCTCCTATTCCTCGTCGCTTTCAGCCTTGGGCGCGGGCTGCGCGGCCAGTGTTTTCAACAATGCGGGGTCGCTGATGATCTTGCTGATCAGGTCCTCGGCACCGGTTTTGCCATCCATGTAGGTCATCAGGTTGGACAATTGCGTGCGCGCCTCGAGCAGCTCGCGCAGCGGTTCGACCTTGGCGGCAATCGCGGCGGGCGAAAAATCGTCCATGCTCTCGAACGTGATGTCCACCGCCAGGTTGCCCTCGCCGGTCAGCGTGTTGGGCACGGTGAACGCGGCGCGCGGCTGCATCGACTTCATCCGGTCATCGAAATTGTCGACATCGATCTCGAGAAACTTGCGGTCCGCCACGGCGGGTTGCGGTGCCTCGGACTTGCCGGCAAGATCGCTCATCACCCCCATCACAAAGGGCAGCTGGACCTTTTTCTCGGCACCGTAAAGCTCGACATCATATTCGATCTGAACCCTTGGCGCGCGGTTCCGCGCTATGAATTTCTGTGAACTGTCCGCCATCTCGTGCTCCTTGGTATCCCTGTTTCGCAGTGTGTCGCAGCTAGCCCGAAGAGAGGCCGCCTATGAGTTAATCAATGGTTAATTGCAGGCTAATCATCGTCGATTCCGCCAAGATTTCTGACAGTGTCGAACTCGCCGGGGGCAATATCGCGGATGATCGTCAGGAAATCGGCGTTGACCAACCGCTTGGCCCGCTCAAGCAGGATCGGAACCGGGCTGGACGGCTCGTGCTGGCGGTAATAGCCAACGATCCGGTCCAGCGCGTTCGTCACGTCGGTTCGCGAATTGATCGTCCCCGCCACCTGCACCGGCGCGCCTGGGCTCGCGGCCGTCGCCGGGGCCTCCGCGTCGCCCGCCGCGCCTGCCTCCGGGTCCGCCTCGGGGGCCTCTGATGAGACATATTCCCCGACACGCCGCGCCATCTGGTCCAGCAGCTTGACCAGCGGATCAAGCTCGGGCCCCTGACCCGGCGTCTTTTCGTCAAACACCGCCGAAATTGCCCGGATATTTTCCAGAGCCGTTTGCAGCGCGGTAAGCGTACCCGCCAGTGTCTCGTCATCCGTATCCTGGAACGCAGCCGAAATCGCCGCCGTGTCCGGGCCGGTCTCGCCCTCGGGCAAGGCGATCTGCCCTTCGGACACTTCGATGTCACGCATCGAGAAGCGGCCGAACCCCCGGCTTTGCGTCAGCGCAGCGCGGCGCAGCGAGCGATAGGCCGGGGACGGGCCCGCCATGCCGCCGGGCTGGCCACAAAGCCCCTGGATCGCGTTGACCCGCATCGTCGGGTCGTTGTCGTCATCCTCGTCCAGTTCGGGATGGCATGTGCCCCAGAATTCTTCGAGATGGCCACGCAGCACCGTGGTGGCGTCGGCATAGCCCTGCACCCCTTCGACATGCAGCACCGCATCCGCGAGAAACACTCCGGCGCGCAGATCGTGGCTCTGGTCGAGCACCTCGAGCGCCTTCTTGACGACCTCGCGATAATCCGGTTCGTGACCCTCGGTTTTCGCGTCACCGACCTGCTGCTCTTCGACCGGCTGCGCGGCGAGTTCCATCTCGGTGAAAACCGTCTCGTATTCGAGATTCTCACCGCTCGGAGCGTCGTCACCCTTGGATTGTATCAGGACTACCGGGTCCATGGTGTCTCCCTTCGAAGCGGCGCAAACCCTGGCCGCGACTACACTTGAACCTATTCCCGGTCGCGACTGCTGTAATGCAGTTCACACAACAGAAAAAAACATTTTTGTTGACCCCAAGTCAGCCTTATCATCTTCTCAAAGTCAATTGAATTTCCACACGTATAGAGGGTTCAACACCATGGCCGATCTCAAACTCGAAGGCGCCGAGCTGAAGAAGATGGTGAAGCTTGGGAAAAAGAAATCCCTGACCTTTGCCTTCTGTCCCGGTGCCAAGAACGAACACACGATGATGATCGATCGCCGCAAGTCGCCCGAGATGCTCGGCAAGCTGGCGCGCAAGGAAGGCACCGGCAAGAAGGTCGCGTTCGGCACGTTCGAGGTCAAGGGTCGCGTCATGGAGATGACCTGTGGACGCACCGTGCCGCAGATGGCCAAGACCCTCAAGAAATACCTGAAGTCCCAGAAAACCCTGATGAACGTGGTGATCCTTGACCCCGATGGCAACATGCTGGAAAGCGACATCGAGGAGTTGCCCGAAGATCCGACCATGGAGGATGCGCCGACGGATCTCACCGCGAGCGAAGAGCCCACCGACCTCGTGGAACCGCAAGAGGACGCGCCGGAAGAACCGCAGGAAGACACGCCCGGGGACACCGAAGAGGCCCCGACCGATGCGGCGGCGCTGGCGGCGCGGCTGAAAGCCCTGCAACCTGCCATCGCAGGGGTCAGCGGCGATACGGCGGACAAGCTGAAAAAAGCGATGGCCGGGGCGGTGGCACAGATAAAATCCTCGGCATTCGATCAGGCGGACAAGACGGTCACCGCGCTGGAAAACGCGGTTGCCAAGCTGGGCCAGACCGTTGCGCCCAAGGACCCCCCGGAAACCGGGGAAGAAAGCGCGCCGCAACCGGATTTCAAAGCCCTCGCCGCCCGCGCCAAGGCGTTGCAGCAGAGCATTGCCGACATCTCGGAACCCGCGAAGGGCAAGCTGATGACCGCGCTGTCAAACGCCGCGCAGAACATCAAGGAGCGCAACCACGAAGCGGCGGATGCCCTGCTTGGCAAGATCGAGGCCGCCGTCGACAAGACAAGAACGGCGAGCACCGGCGAAGATGGCGACGCCAAGAAATGGAACGCGGTTCTGGCACGCCTGCAACCGGCGGTCGACAAGGCAATGGCCGACAAGCGCGGCGATCTGGCGGCGATCAACCGCAGCTTTGATTTTGCCAAGGACCAGGCCGCGGATGGCAATTACGCCAGCGCGCTGAAAGCGGCGGCCAAGACGGCAGAACTGCTCAAACAGGCGGCGACGATGCAAACCACGGCGGCGGCACAAGAGGCCGCTGACGTCACGCCCGAGGGGCTGGTCAAGCTGCGCGTGGCCTGGATCGAAACCCGGCTTGGCATGAAAAAGGACATCGAAGGGTTGAAATCGGCGATCGACGACGCGACCAAGGGCATCGAGGGCATGGAAGAGGTGTCGTCGAAATCCTCGGTGCTGTTTGACTATATCTCGGGCATCGATACCAACCTGGAACAGGCCTTGCAGGACATGGCCGATGCGCCGGACACCGAGAGCCGCGACGCGCTGAAGCGCAATGCGATGCAAATCGTGGAGACCTACAAGGGTGTGCTGGATTCGGAATTCTTCAAGGCGGTCGACGATAACGGCTTTGTCAAAACCAATATCCGCGATTCCGCACTCGACTCGCTGCAAAAGGTAAGCGCCGCCCTGGCCGCCTGAGCCGTGCCAGAGGGTTCCGGCAACAAACGGAGGATCGCATGACCCCGCGCAACACCCTGCTCGCAGCACTTGCCCTGACGCTGGCCGGCGCGGTGCCGGGCCACACGGAAACCGGGCGGCTGATTGTCGAGCTGAACAAGACCGAAGAGATCGAGGGCGGCGGATGCCGGGCGTTCTTTCTGTTTCGCAACGACACCGCCTCGAGTTTTGACGGATTCGAAATGTCGCTGGCCATCATGAACCGCAATGGCGTGATCGACAGACTGTTGTCGATCGACGCCGCCCCGTTGCCGGTGGCGCGCACGACGCTGAAGCTGTTTGAAATTCCTGAAACGACCTGTGCTGATATCTCCGAGGTGCTGCTGCACGACATGGCCTCATGCCGGCATCAGAACGAGGACGAGATCGATTGCTTTCCCATCCTTGAGCTGAGCAGCAAGGCCGATGCCGTGCTGGTCAAATAGGCATGCCCGGCACGTTGCAGGAACTGGGCGCAAGCGGCCCGATCATGCTGGTTCTGGCGGTTTTGTCGCTGCTGTCATGGGCGGTGATCGCGCTCAAGACGCTGCAATTGTGGAACAGCCGTACAGGCGCCACGACGCGCTCCGGGGCGTTTGAACGCTGGCGAAGCGGAGAGAAGGCCGAGGCGCAGACCGCGCTGGATCGGGGCCGGTCCCCTGCCGACAGGGTCACGCGATACGCGATGCAGGCGCTGGCGGGCGGGTTTTGCGGCCCCGCGCTGATGGCAGAGCTGACGCGGCGGGGCAATGAAGAAGTGTCTCGGATGAACGGGTTGATCCGCCTGCTGGAGCTGATCGCCATGATCTCGCCGCTGCTCGGGTTGCTGGGTACGGTGCTGGGCATGATCCAGTCCTTTCAGGAGCTCGAACTGGCCCAGGGCGCGGCCAATGCCTCGGTGCTTGCCGGGGGGATCTGGCAGGCCCTGCTGACCACGGCGGCGGGGCTTCTGGTCGCGATTCCCGCTGCGGTCGGCGCGGGGCTGTTATCGGCACGGATCGACGGGGCCGCGCAGGACATCGAAAGCGCGGTCGGTCAACTGATGCTGGCCGAGGAGAACCCGGATATCTGACACCCAGGAGAGGTCGGCCATATGACAAGCGATCTGGCATTGAAACGCGCGCAACGGGCCGGTCCGTTGATCTCGCTCGTGCCGATGATCGACGTCATGCTGATCCTGCTGGTGTTTTTCATGGTGACGTCAACCTATCTGAATCTCGACATGATCCCGGCGGTCAAGCCCCGCGATCGGGGGGACGCAGCACCGCAGGCGCAAGGGGAGACCATTCTGATCCGGCTGGCGGCAGACGGCGTGCCGGTGCTGAATGGCAGACCGCATTCGCTGGGCGCGCTTGAACGTCTGCTGCGCGCGCGAAGCGGCCTTGACCCGGCGGCTCAGGTCCTGTTGCTGCCCTCTGGCGCGGCCAGCACGCAAGCGCTGATTTCGGTGATGGACATCGCCACCCGCTCCGGCATCGAACGCCTGCGGGTGATACGGCTTGAGGCGCGGCCATGAAGCTGACGCGCCCGACCCGCAACAGGCAGTCCGAAACCATCATCGCGCTGATCGACGTGGTGTTCTTTCTGCTGGTGTTCTTCATGCTGATCGGGCGCATGGACGCCACCGCCCCGTTCGATGTAACGCCACCGGTTGCAGGCAGCGGTCGTGATATGCCCGCGGGCGGCGCGACCCTGTCCGTAGCGCGCGATGGGGTGTTGGCGCTCGACAACGTGGTGATTGCACGCGCATCCCTGGAACCGGCATTGCGCGCGGCCTTGGCCGAAGATCTTGATCTGCGGCTGCGGATCAACGCCCACCGGGATGCCGAGCTGCGCCATGTTCTGCCGCTGGTCGGGATGGCCGAGGCGGTCGGGGTGGACGATGTGGTTCTGGTCGTCACGCCCAAGCGCAGCGAGGCGCGGCCATGACCGGCACCCCGGCCCATTGGGCGGCCGGCTTCTGCGCGTCCCTTCTGGCGAACGCGGTGATCGGAACCGTCCTATACGCGGCCATGCGGCCCGCCCCGGTCGAGCAGCAACATGCGCCTCAGAGCGAACTGGATGTGCAAGCCTATCAGCTTGAGCGTCAACAGGCCCTCGCCCGCGCTCCCGAACCCGAACGTGCAGCCCGGGCAGACCCAGACAGCCCAACGGTCGATCCCGGCCGAATTCCCCGGACACAGGCACGGGGGCAGCAACCTGCGGCGACGCGGCTTGTCGATCGTCCGCCGGCGCAAGATCGCCTTGCCGCTGCACAATCGGGGTCCGACCGGCAATCCCCCGCGAAACCTGAGGCCAACCGCATCGCTCCTTTGCGAGATACCGGGGAAAGACTGGCTGATCTTGACGTGCCGTCACACGCGGTATTGCAGGCCCCACGCCCCGAAACTCCCTCCCTTCCGCCCATCACGGCGACGGGCACGGCCATTGCATCGGCGCGTCAGGCAGGGCAGACACTCCCCTCCCTACCGGCGACCGGGAAGTCCGCCGCGCCGCTGCGCGCACAGCCGGACCGGATCAAAGCCGCGCTGGCGTTTTCCGGCGGTGGTGCGGGGGATATCGACCCCGCCTCGCTGGCCGCGTTTCAGAGTTTCGTTCACCCCCGGGACATGACGCCCCAGGGCAGCGGCATGCGCGACGCGGTTTCCGCGCTGCTGGCCCAGGTCCCGTGTTCGCGGCTTCAGGTGGAATTCGATCCGGTTTCCACGACGCTGACGGTCAAGGGGCATATCCCCGAAAACGACCTGCGCGGCCCGGTTCTGACGGCGTTGCAGGCCCAGATGGGCGCGGATATTGCCGTGTCGGACGACATGCTGGTCCTGCCGCGACCGCAATGCGGGGCGCTGGCCGGCATTGCCAGCGTCGGCCTCGCGCAATCCACGGACCAGATCACCAATCCGCTGCTGATCGGTGAGGACACGCATGTGCGCTCGCTGAGCTTTGTTCGCGATGACCGTCTGTATTTCGATCTTAGGGCACCGGATTACGATGCCTATCTCTATGTCGACTATTTCGACGCGGACGGAAACGTGCTGCACCTGGCACCAAACGAAATGGTGCCGCAATCGGTGGTGCCCGCCAGATCGGTGTGGCAGGTCGGGGCCCGCAGCGCAGGGGATGACGGTTTGCAAATCCTGATCGGCCCCCCTTATGGGCAGGAGATCGCAGCCGCCTTTGCTGCGTCTGCACCACTTTACGACACGCCGCGCCCGTTGATCGAACCCGCGCCGGGGTATCTGGCGTGGTTGCGCGAAAGGGTTGCCATCACCCGCGCGGCGGTTTCCGATTTCAAAGGAGAATGGGTCTATTTCTTTGTGACAACCCGCGCCGAATAGGCGTTGCCCTGCACGCCTCTCGCTAGTTGCAGCCTGCCTCGGCCCAGCTCTTGAGATGTCGCTTCAGTGCGCCGCCAAACGGGTGTTTCTTGTCAAGCGAGCGTTCCATGCTGGCACTCAGATAGGCACCCGCCTGGTTGCAGAGCCGTTCCTGCGTCCATTGATGGCAATTCGAACAGGTCTGGTCTTTCCAATATTCCTCGGGCAACCCGTCCACCGGTGGGTAGAGCGGTGACATCTTGATGAGGTCCGCGATCGATCGCCCGGAGACTTCGGACAATTCGGACACGAGCGCCGTTTCAAAGGTGATCGGGCCTGCCGGTTTTGCGGGGGTTTCCGGCACCTGCACGGCCACGGTTTCCGGCGCGGGTGTCACCCCCTCGCCCTCGGGATCATGCCCGGCCTTTTCGCGCAGCGCGACCAGTTCGCCATTGGCGAACTCTGTGAAAACCCCATCGGGATAGGCATCCAGATAGGCCTGATATGACGCGATGCTGGCCTCTGACTGCGCCGTCTCGAACATTTTCTGCTCTTCGGCAGAGGGCCCCTGTGCAACCGGCGCGGGCTTGGCCGCCTGCGGCTGCGACAGTTCCCTCTCCATCAGCACCGACAACAGGGCACGCGCATCCGCGGAATGGGTGCCATCCGGATAGCCCCGCAGGAACAACATGATCTGGACCGGATCACCCGACGCCTGAACCGAATTCCACAGCTGCAATTCCTGCAACTCGGCCGGTGTCATCGGCTCTTCTTCGGCAAAGACGAAATCGCTGGTCAGCGAAGAGGCATCCCACGGCGTCTGCTGTCCGGCGGTCTTGTCGATGACGTCGATCCGCACCTTCTTGAACATCTGTTCGATCCGCATGCCCGGATTGGTGATCTGCGACGCCAGCGCCTGAGTGAATGGGCTGTTGCCCTCCAGCCCGTCCAGCGCAACCCCGCCCGGCGCGGTTGCATAGGCAAGGAAAGTGCCGGTCGGGGCCTGCATCTCGGCAAGACCGTTATCGTTGAAATCCGGAATGTCGGTAAAGGGATTGTTGCGACACGCGTCGAGGATCATGATGTTGGTCTTGTTGCGCGCGGAAAACATCTGGCGCAGCACCGATTGCGCCTCGACTGCCATCAGGTCGAGATCGGCGGCGTCCTCAAGTGCCACATCGACCGGCAAGAGATAATTGGTGCCAAACGACTGCACCCCGTGCCCGGCGTAATAGAACAGCCCGGTCGCATCCGACCCGGCCTGGCGCAAGTCGCGGCCAAAACGGGAAATGCCGCGCTTCATCGCGGTCTGATCGCTGTCAAGCAGCAGGGTGACCTTGAAGTCGAGCCCTTCGAGCGTTTCCGCGATGAGCCTTGCGTCATGCGACGGGTTATCGAGCGGCGATACCGCGCCATAGGCGGAATTGCCGATGACCAGCGCCAACCGCTCTTGCGCCCGCAGGGGCACAGCCGCAAGCAGGAGCAAAAGCCAGCAGACACTGAGAACAATGCGCAGGGGCAACGATTTCTTCCTGTTTCAGAACCGGGTTTCCGGAAGGGATTGTTAAGCTTTGCCGCGCTAGGATCGGCGCGACATCAGCCTAATTCAGGCATTTTCGAAGTAACTATCGCTTTTCTCCTTCAAGGGTGCAAGTTTCCTGTTACTCTGACCAAGGTGCCATGCAACCGTTTAGAATTTGTTAACTTTCGCGCAAACAGGGACTGCCATGATACTCCGATTTGTCCGCCATTCGCTCTGGACCTGCCTGCTGGGCGTTTCGCTCTCGCTGGGCTCTGCACCGGTCGCGGACGCGCAAAGCACCGATCCCTTCGAAAACGGCTGGACCCTTGACGCAGCGGCGTCGGAATTGCGGTTCATGTCGATCAAGAAGGGCAACGTGGCAGAGACCAACAAATTCGCCACGATCAGCGGGTTGATCACCCAGGAGGGCAAGGCGCAGATCCGCATATTGATGGATTCGGTGGATACCAATGTCGACTTGCGCAACGTGCGGATGCGGTTCCTGTTCTTTGAAACCTTCCTGCATCCCGAAGCCACCATCACCGTTGCGCTTGACCCGGCGCAGTTGACCGATCTGCACAACACACGGCGCAAGATGATCGATGTCGAATACACCGCCGCCGTGCACGGCGTTTCGGTCACCAAATCCGCCGAGATCGCGGTGACGCTGATCGACAATGATCGCGTGGCCGTCTCGACCACGACACCCATTGCGGTCACGCTGGCCGAGCACAACCTGGAAGCCGGTCGCCAGAAATTGCAGGAGGCGGCCAATGTCGACATCGCCCCCCTGGGCATCGTCAGCTTTGACTTTGTTTTCGACCGCTCCAGCCCCGGCACGCCACCGGATATGGCGATGCTCACAAACGCTGTCGCGCCCGGCTCTGCCGCGCTGGAAACCAAGGGGAATCTCGACCGCGAAGCCTGTGTCGGGCGGTTCGAGATCCTGTCGCGCACCGGCAGCATCTATTTTACCACCGGCAGCGCGCGTCTTGACGCCAAGAGCATGCCGTTGCTCGACAATCTCTATGACATCGTGAACAGGTGCCCGGAACTTGCCATCGAGGTGGCCGGGCACACGGATTCCGACGGCAGCGACGTGGCCAACCTGCGCCTGAGCGAGCGGCGCGCGGCCTCAGTTGCGGGCTATCTTCAGTCCAAGGGCATTTCGGCGTCGCGGATGCGGGCAATCGGCTATGGCGAGGCGCAACCGCTGGTCGCCAACACGTCGCGCGAAAACAAGGCCCGCAACCGGCGGATCGAGTTCTCGGTCATCAACTAGCCGCGCCACGCGGCCCGGTGGCGAAACCGGCTTGAACAGGTGGGCGGTGGCGTGATGTAAGCGCCCTGACCCTGCGCGCGCCCGGCCGCGCCCACCCGATCAGTCAGAGGCCCCAGGATGACAGCGCAAATCGACAAACCCCGCGTTCTGGTGACGGGCAGCGCCGGATTCATCGGATTCCACCTGTGCCGCCTGTTGCTCGCCGAGGGGTTCCGCGTGCACGGCTATGACGGGATGACGGATTACTACGATGTCACGCTCAAGCGACGCCGGCACCAGATCCTGCTGCAAACTCCGGGGTTTTCCGCATCCGAGGCGCTGCTCGAAGATGAGGACGCGCTCGAAAGGACAGCCGCCGAGTTTCAGCCCGAGGTCATCGTTCACCTGGCGGCGCAGGCCGGTGTGCGCTATTCGCTGGAAGCGCCGCGCTCCTATGTCGACAGCAACATCATCGGCACGTTCAACGTGATGGAAGCCGCGAGAAAGTTGCAGGTGCGCCACCTTCTGATGGCGTCGACATCATCGATCTATGGCGCGAACGAGGATATGCCCTTTCGCGAGACCGACAAGGCCGACCGGCAGCTGACGATCTATGCCGCGACCAAGAAGGCCAACGAGAGCATGGCGCATTCCTATGCGCATCTGTGGAACATTCCCACCACGATGTTTCGGTTCTTTACCGTCTACGGCCCCTGGGGGAGACCCGATCTCGCCTATTTCAAGTTTACCGATGCGATCCTGAACGGACGGCCCATCGACATCTACAATCACGGCGACATGTACCGCGATTTCACCTATGTCGATGACCTTGTGCAGGGCATTCGCCTGTTGATCGACGCGGTTCCCGCGCGTCCGGACACCGCCGATGACATCCCCCCGGGAGATAGCCTGTCCTCGGTTGCGCCCTATCGCGTGGTGAATATCGGCAACTCGGAAAAAGTGCGGCTGCTTGACTTTATCGAAGCCCTGGAAGAGGCGCTTGGGGTCAAGGCGCGGCGCAACTACTTGGGCATGCAAAAGGGCGACGTTCAGGCGACCTGGGCCAATGCCGACCTGCTGAAAACGCTTACCGGATACGCGCCGCGCACCGGGTATCGCGAGGGTCTCAGGGCCTTTGTGGAATGGTATCGCGACTATATGCGCGCGTGAGCCGCGGGGGCAACGTACGCTCCATTCACTGCAATTAACCAATTCCTGTCCTATTCGGTTCGCGGTTTCAGACCCGTTGCCCAACCCCAGACCGAAAGGATTTAGTGATGGCCAGACCTCGTACCCCCAAGCCGATCCCCCAGCTTGAAAGCGGGGTTTGATCATGGGACAGAGCGAAAGATTCGAAGCCGGCCGTTTCCACGCGGGCAGGTTCTGTGGCGGCAATGACGGGGATGGGCAGCCTTCCTTCTCGGTGTCCATCTCGAACCTGACAAGCAACCCGTCGCATGGTACGACCGCCGAGATCGGCGTCGAGCTGACCGCCTCGGCGCATGGCTTTTCCGACGGCCCACCGGCAAGCATTGCCTGGCAGTGGCGCAATGATCAGGGAGACATTCCCGGAGCAACCGGCACGACCTATGTCCCCGGCCCGCACGATGATCTGGCGCGTATCTATCCGCTTGCCCTGCCCTCTGACACCTATGCGCCGCGCGCCGGTAGAACGCATACGGTCCGTTATGCCCCGCCCTCGATCGGTGACGCGCTTGGCGATGTGAACCTGCTGGCGGATGGTGGCCCCGTTGACATCGCAACCGACGCGGGCTTTGCCGGCGATGCCCTTGTGTTTGCACTCGCGGCGGAACCGGGCGGCGTTGTCATCGACGCGGCCAGCGGTGTGACGACAATCGACACCGATGCCGGCGCGCGGTCGGGACCGGTCATTGTCTCCGTCACCAACAGCGGCGGCAGCGTGTCACAGGGTTTCGCCCTCGCCGTCAGCGATGAACCCTTTGTCGTCAACATCGGAGGTTTGCAGGATGGCGTCGCGATTATCGGCAGCACCGTCAGCGCCGAAATCGTATGGTTCATCCCCGAAGACGCGATCGACCGTATCCGCTGGCGCAGCAACAACAAGGTGATCGCAGGGGAGCGGGACCCGACCTATGTGGTCGATCCGTCCATGGCGGGCAATGTCCTGTCCTGCACGGTCACGACGGTGAACAACGGCGCGAAAACCTCGGTCACCTATCCGGTGGCCTGACACAGCCAAGGTTGCGTGCCATGGCGGCAAAGCTTATCATGGCGCGCAAATCTTGAACATCCTGCCCACGTGTTGACACTCGGGCGGCACGGCACGGCCCCTGCATCGCGTCTCCCCGGCCCGGTCTCGCCATGCGAAAGCTTCCGTGCTTAGATGCCCCGCACCACAATTCAGAACGCCGGGGCCGATCATGACAGAGAGTTCGCGACATCTTGGGCCCCGGCTGGCATCGCTGCTGCGCGGCATTTACCCCGAGCTGGACGCCGACATCCTGTCGAGCATGGTCATCGAAGCCTTCTGGCCCGAAGGGAGCAAACGCCGCAAGCGCGCGCGGATTGCCGGGAACACCCTCTGGAGCGAACATGACGCCCTGCTGATCACATATGGGAATTCGATCATCGACGGCGCACACAAGCCGCTGGACTTGTTGCATGATTTCCTGAACTCCTATCTCGATGGAACGCTCAACAGCGTCCATATCCTGCCGTTTTTCCCCTATACCTCGGATGACGGTTTCGCGGTTTCCGATTTCCGCGCCGTGAACCCGCAACTGGGCGACTGGCCGGATATCAACCGGATCGGCGGCGATTTCAAACTGATGTCGGATCTGGTGCTCAACCATGTGTCCAGCCAGGGCAGCTGGTTCAACGCCTACCGCCAGGGACAATCCCCCTATGACAGGTTCTTTTTCGAAGCTTCACCGGATGACGATCTGAGCGACGTGGTCCGCCCGCGCACTACGCCGCTGTTGCAAGAGGTGGAAACCACCGACGGGCCGCGCCATGTCTGGTGTACTTTCAGCCATGACCAGATTGACCTGGATTTCCGCAACCCCGAAGTGTTGCTGGAGTTCCTGCGGATCATTCGGCTGCATGTGGACAATGGCGTTCAGATCATCCGCCTCGATGCCGTGGCCTTCCTGTGGAAAGCGGCCGGCACCCCGTCGATCCACCTGCCCCAGACCCACGCCATCATCCAGCTGATGCGCGTGCTCTGTGATTATGCGTCTGAAAAGATCATCCTGCTGACCGAAACCAACGTGCCAAAGGCCGAGAACCTGAGCTATTTCGGCGAGGGCCAAGAGGCCCATGCGATCTACAATTTCCCGCTGCCCCCGCTGATCCTGCATGCCATGATGTCGGGCAATGGCGAACACCTGCGGCGCTGGCAACGCGGTATGCCACCCGCGCCGATGGGCTGTGCCTATCTCAACTTTACCGCCAGCCATGACGGGATCGGAATGCGCCCGGCCGAGGGGCTGCTGCCCGAGGACGAGAAGCAGCAGATGATCGACACGATCCGCGAGGGGGGCGGGCTGGTATCGATGCGCTCGATGCCGGATGGCAGCGAATCCCCCTACGAGTTGAACACGACGTTCTATGACGCCCTGTCGCGCACCTTCAAAGGTGCCGATGATCATCACCACGCGCGCTTTGTCTGTTCGCAGACCATCGTCATGTCGCTCGAAGGTATTCCGGCGTTTTACATCCACGCCATGCTGGCCACGCCCAACGACCATGCGCAGGTCGCGCATCGGGGCATGAACCGGGCGATCAACCGTCACCGCTGGGATTATCCGACGCTGCGCGCCTTGCTGGCCGATCCGCAAAGCCCGCAGTCACGGGTGCTTGGTGATCTGTCCGCGCGGCTGAGACTGCGCAGGAAACAGCCCGCCTTTCACCCGAACGCGACACAGTTCACCGTCAACCTGAATGACGAACGGGTGTTCGGGATCTGGCGGCAGAGCCTGGACCGGCATCAATCGATCTTTGCCCTGCACAATGTCAGCGACGTGCCGGTCACCGTTCCGGCGGCAGAGCTGAACCTGATCGAGGATCAGATCTGGGTCGACCTGATCGGCCAGATCGAAATCGACACCGGCGCGGCAGAGATCACGCTGGCCCCCTATCAATGCATGTGGATCACCAACCGGCCCTGACCGCCCCGCGCCGCTCAGTCGTATTCGGCCGCATCGGCGGCGGCAGCCTCGCGCAGCGCCGATAGAAACCCCGGATCGGCGGAATGCACCCGGTTCCACGTGGGGATGAACGGCGTCTCGTGCGGGTTGTCCAGAAAGAACTGCCCCGCGCGCATGATGTTCTCGGCAAAAAGCTCGATCGCGCCCTCTTCGCTGTGGCGATCGATGCTGACCCCGTTCATCCTGGCATCGTTGTAATAGGCGTCCAGCAGATCGAGCGCACAGCGGTAATACGTGGCCTTGAGCGCGCGGAACACGTTGGGCGTGAACACCGTGCCATCGGCGGCCAGCTTGCGAAAGATTGCCTTGCAGATATCGGTGGACATCCGGTTCAGACCGGCATTGGCGTCCGCCGGGCTCAGGGTCTGGTGCTTGTGGTCATAGCTGTCGGCGATCTCGACCTGGCACACCGCCTTGGGCGCGAGGTTGCGCCAAGCTTCGGAGAGTACACCGATTTCCAGCCCCCAGTCCGACGGGATGCGCAGATCGGGCAGGATATTGGACCGCATGGCAAATTCACCTGACAGCGGATAGCGGAAGCTGCGCAGGTAATCGATATAGTCGCGATCGCCCACCACCCGCTTGAGCGCGATCAACAGCGGGCTGACCAGCAACCGGGTCACACGCCCGTTCAGCTTTTCGTTGCCGACACGGGCATAATACCCCTTGGCCACCTGGTAGGGAAAGCTGGCATTCGCGACCGGATAGATCAGCCGGGCCAGCAATTCATTCGAATAGGTCACGATATCGCAATCATGAATCGCCATCACAGCGCTGTCTTCGCAGGCGATCAGGTAGCCCAGAGATGACCAGACATTCTTGCCCTTGCCCTGTTCGGCGGGGGCAAGGCCCAGCTTGGCCAGCCGCTCGCCCAGGGCCAGCATCCGCGGGCTGTCATTCCAGATCACGATGTGGTTCTGGTTCAGCCCCTTGAAGAATTCCCTGGCGTGGCGAAACTGGGCCTCGTCCGCCCGATCCAGGCCGATGATGATGCGATGCAGATAGGTCACCCTGGAGAGCTCCGAAAGGATCCGGGGCATCGCGTCGGTTTCCAGTTCGGAATAGAGACAGGGCAGGATCAGCGACATCTTGCGGTTCTGCGCAAAGGTCTCCAGTTCATAGGTCATCTCGGCCAGCGAGCGTGTCCTCAGATTGTGCAGCGTCGCGATGTTTCCATTCTGATGAAAATCAGACATGCCCGTTTCCTTGTTTCAACATGATGCGGTCGATCTGGTCCAGAACCGCGAGGTTCCAGCCCTTGGGTCCCGCCTGCGTGGTGCGCGTGATATACCCTTCGGCCTCGCCGTCCAGCCTTGGCAACGGATCGCGATGCGGGTTGGCAACGATCACGCCATGCCCCGCCGCCTCCAGCATTTCGACATCGTTGGGTGCATCGCCCAGGGCCAGCGTCTTGTGGGGGCGATAGCGGGCGATGATCTCGGCCATGCGGTCCGCCTTGGTCGCGCCAAAGGACAGGGTCAGAAACCGCCCGCCTTCACGCGCGGATACGCCGTGTCGCGCGAGATGGTCGATAAACTCTGCCCGCGCCGCCGCCTCGCCGCTCCACATCCCCGGTTCGGAGAACGCCCGCTGCGCCGCCTGTGCCGCCGCCGAAGGGGCGAGCCCGGTCACTGCGGCGATCTCGGCGGTGTCCATATCGCCAAAGCCCCGGAAATGACACCGAAGCCCCCGCCGCACTTCCCCCAGCACCCGGCGCAGGGCGGCATAGTCCGTGCCGGGCGGCAGGTCGCGGCAGCCCGCCGGCAACAGCCCGGCGCCGTTCTCGACAATTGCCGGCCACGCCTCCAGGCCCAGGTCCTGACGGATCGAAATGATCTCGGCGGCGGTCTTGCTGCTGGCAAGGACAACCCCCGCCCCGATGTGCCGCAACGCCTCCAGCGCCGGGCGGGCGGCATCCCATCGATAGGTCCGGTGACACAGGAGCGTCCCGTCGAGATCGGTAAAAACAAGTAGCGGCAGATGCGTGTTCACATCCCCGATGCTGTGGCCTGCGCCCGGGGGAGGCAAGCGCAAGCGCTTCATTTTTCAGCGCTCGCGACGTTTTCCCGGTCAGCTGCCCAAAATTTGGGCCAACACGTGCCTTGCTGGCGTCAGGCCGCGCCTCGGATCCGCTGTGCATCCCGCGTGAGCGCCGCGAGCCGGAAAAATCCGTGCGCCATCTTGGTAAACGGAGTCAGCAGGAAGAACGCCAGCACCGCGCCAAGATGCAGAACCAAAAGCGCGGGCATGACGCTGCTCTGCCCAAGCCCATAAAGCATGAGACCGCTCAGCGCGACAAACCCAAGCAGACCGATAAAGCCGATCTCGCCACCCCAGGCGTTTGACGCACCCAGATGCCGGTCGGAACGCAGTTTCAGCCGGATCACCTCGGCACAGCCCAGAACCAGCAGCACACCACCGGACAGACCCAGCAGCTTGGGCAGCGAGAACAGCCCATAAGGCGCGGGCATCGACAGGAAATAGTGCATGAAAGTTCCGACGCTTGTGGACGCAAAACACAGCAGGAACCCGTACATCACCGCCTGATGCGCCATGCGACGGGCCTGGCTGAACCGGTCCTCGTCCTCGAAATTGCAGCCATCGCCATGCCCGCCCGCCAGGTTGCGCATGTTGGCCGCCGCGCCAAAGGCATGCCGTATGTCACCCAGGGTCACGCGGGTGCCACCGGTGGCCCGCCAATAGCGACGCAGGCTGACCGAGATGCTGGCCAACGGGAACAGGAACGCGGGCAGAAAGATCGCCACCATCGCGCCATGCGACAGCACCGCGTAGAAACCTTCGCCACCGCTTGCCGCCAATGCCCGCACCGCCCAGAACAGCAGCGCAAAACCCACAACCGTGGCAATGGCGATCAGCCCCCCGCTTTTCTGAAAGGCGCGGGCGGCGGCCTGCGGATAGGCGAACTCTTCCCAGCTGTCCTGCCGCAGATTCGCCAGCGCCTGTGGCAGGTTCAGATCGAATTCATGCGGCGCGGTGTATTGGCAGGCATAATAACAGCCCCGGCAATTGTGACAGAGATTTGCCAGCTGGGTCAGATCGCCATCGGAAAAGGCCCGCTCCGCATGCAGCGCCGGAAAGACCGAGCAATAGCCCTCGCAATAGCGGCAGGCATTGCAGATTTCCGCCTGGCGGCGGGCTTCGAATAAAAAATCAGTTTGCATGGGCCGCGGCCTCCTTGCCTGCAATACGTCCGAACACGGTGCCGATGGTCATGCCGAAACCGGCGAGATAGCCCTGTCCGAGAATTGAGCCCGCCATGGTTTCACCGGCGGCCCACAGGTTGTCGACCGGCCGGCCGTCAATGGAACATTGCGCGTGGTCGTCCACCCTGAGACCGAGATAGGTAAAAGTGACGCCGGTGCGCAGGCTGTAGCCATAAAACGGAGGCTCGACGATTGGGCGTGCCCAGTTGGTCTTGGGCGGCGAAATGCCGGTGGTGGCCACCCCGTCAAGTTCGGTGGGATGGAAATTGCCGGTATCGCCACAGGCGGCGTTGAATGCCTCGACCGTGGCGCACAGCCGGTCAGGGGGCAGCCCCATCTTGCCGGCCAGTTCGTCGAGCGTCTCTGCCTTGATCGGCGGGAAAACCGACGGCATGAACAGGTTCAGTGACCGCGAGTCGATGATGACATGGCCCACCTGGTCCGGCTGCGCGGCAACCAGCCGGCCCCAGATCGCATACCGCTTGGGCCAGACATCCTCGCCCTCGTCATAAAACCGCTCGCCATGCTTGTTCACCACGATGGAAAACGGCACACAGTCAAGCCGGGTGACGATACCGCCGTCGAATTTCGGCGCGCGGCCATCAATGGCAACCGCGTGGCATTGCGTCGGATCGCCAACCTGTGCCACGCCCTGCTCCAGCAGATCGGCCAGAACCACGCCCCGGTTGTAGGGGGTGCCACGGATCAGAAAATTCCGCGCCGCCGGTCCCCATGCACGGGCCAGCCAGTCGGTATCCGCCTGAAAGCCCCCCGAGGCGACTACCACCGAGCGCGGCGCGAGGCTCTTGTCCTGCCCTTCATGGCTGTAATCGACGCGCGCCACGCGGTTGTCGCCCAGTTCAAGATGGCTCACCCGGGCCTCGTAGCGAACCTCGACCCCCAGGGATTGCGCCGTGCGGTAATAGGCATTTACCAGGCTCTTGCCGCCACCAAGGAAAAACGCGTTGGTACGGGCCAGCGACAGTGTCCCGGAGAGAGACGGCTGAAAACGTACCCCATGGTCCTGCATCCATGGCAAGCATTCCTGCGAGCCGCGAATCGCCAGACGGGCCAGGTGTTCGTCGGTCTTGCCATCGGTGACCTTCATCAGGTCGGCGAAATATTCGTCCTCGGAATAGCTGTCGGTCAGCGGACCAAGCGGCCCCGCATGCATGCAGCGAAAATTGCGGGTATGCCGGGAATTGCCGCCGCGATAGGGCTTGGGCGCGGCTTCGAGTATCACCACCCGCGCGCCCGCCTCGGCCGCTGTGATGGCCGCGCATAACGCGGCATTGCCGCCGCCGATCACGGCGACGTCCCAGGTCTCGGGTGTCATGGTCACTATATTGTCCTCTAGGTTTCGTCGTCGCTGCGGTCACGATCTCTGAGAGACCGGATCCGCAGCCGTTGCGATGCCTCGATATGCGCCCGCATGGCCGTTTCTGCCGCCGCGCCATCGCGGGCTTTCAAGGCCTCGATCACGCGACGATGCTCGGCATCGGCGGCCATGGCGCGATTGTGGTCCGACAACATGGTCGGACCCAGGATCATCATCGCCTTTTTCAGCGATACCATCGACTTGGCGAGGAACCGGTTCTTGGCCGCGTCCAGCAGCGTGGCGTGAAAGATGGTGTTCAACCGCGCCGCCTCAAGGCCGGTACCGATGCTGGCCAGCTGCTCGTTCAGCGTTTCAAGCTCGTCCAGTTCAACGTCGGATGCCGCCCGCGCCGCCAGCCGCGCCGCCGTACCTTCAAGCACCGCACGCATTTCATACAGCTCCATCACCTCGGCATAGTCGAGCTTGCGCAGGGTCGCCCCGTGGCGGGGTACATGGCTCACCAGCCCGTCTGCCTCAAGCTGCCGGATCGCCTCGCGCACCGGCGTGCGGCTGACCCCCAACCGTTCGGCCAGCTCGGTTTCACGCAGGCGATCGCCGGGCAGCAGTTCGCCGTCACGGATCTCGTCCAACAGCCGCAGATAGCTGGAATTGCCCTGCGGTCCGGTCTGTTGCGCGTCGTCCTGATCGCTCATTCCGTGCCCTCTTGTCATTTTGTATCCAACCGTATACATTCGCATTCACAACGAGTCAACCACGCCGGAAATGTCAGATTGCCACGGTCTCGCCCCACCCTTCCGCCATTCGGCCAGCGCGCGCTGACCCTTTGTTTCGCCTGTTTTGGAACCGCCCTGTTCTGGTGGCTGGGCCTGCCCCTGCCGTTTCTCTTCGGGCCGATGACGGCCTGCCTGATCGCGGCGCTGGCCCATGCGCCCATCAGGGGATTTGGTCAGGTCTCGGTCGCGGCGCGCACCATCCTGGGGGTCGCAGTGGGCGCGTCGATCACCCCCGACCTGGCCGCCGAACTGCCGAAAATGGCGGCTTCGGTGGCGCTGGTCCCGGTTTTCATCCTGCTGATCGGGCTGGTCGGCGTGCCGTTCTTTCGCCGGCTCTGGGGGTTTGACACCACCACCGCCTATTATGCGGCAATGCCCGGCGGCTTGCAGGACATGGTGATTTTCGGAACCGAAGCGGGGGGAAATCCGCGCGCCCTGTCATTGATCCACGCGACTCGGGTGCTGATCATCGTGACGCTGGCGCCGATCTTTCTGACGGTGTTCTACGGCGCGGGGCTGACCAACCCGATTGGCGCACCCGCCACCGAGATCCCGCTGCACGAGCTGGCGCTGATGGTCGGGGCGGCGCTGGTTGGCTGGAAAGGCGGCGAGCGGGTCGGGCTGTTTGGCGCGTCCATCCTCGGACCGATGATCGTCACCGCGATCCTGTCACTTGCCGGGTTGATCCACGCCCGCCCGCCACGCGAGGCGATCCTGCTGGCGCAGTTCTTCATCGGCTGCGGGATCGGCATCCATTTCATTGGCGTGACCCTGCGCGAGCTGCGCCGGATTGTCGCCGCCGGTGTGGCCTATGTTATCGTGCTGGCAATTCTTGCCGCCGGGTTCACGCTGCTTGTCACCCATCTCGGGCTGGGACAGCCGGTCGAAGCCTTTCTTGCCTTTGCCCCCGGTGGGCAGGCCGAGATGACCGTGCTCGCCATCGTGACCGGTGCCGACCTGGGCTTTGTCATCACCCACCACCTGACCCGGATCGTGCTGGTGATCATCGGCGCACCGATGATCGCCGGCCTCATGCAGCGCCGTTCCAGGCCTCCGGGTTGATCATGTGCACCGGCTGGCCCGCGGCATAGGCATTGACCTGTTCGAAAATGTCGGTGAACTGCAGGTCGAATTCGTCCTCTGTGACAAAACCGATATGCGGGGTACAGATCAGGTTGCGATGCGACAACAGGGGATCGTTGGGATCGTTCAGGGGTTCACTGTCAAAGACATCCACCGCCGCCATCCCCGGACAACCGGCATCCAGCGCCGCAAGCAACGCCCCCGGCGCAATCAGCCCCGCACGCGAGGTGTTCACAAAAAGCGCCCCCGGCTGCATCCGTGCAAGATCCTGGGCGGTGATCATGCCCCGGGTCTCGGGTTTCAGGCGCACATGCACCGACACAACGTCGCTTTGGGCAAAGAACGCCGCCCGGCTCGCCGCCACCGTCTGCCCATCCGCCAGCGCCCGGGCGCGCCCGTTCTCAGAGCCCCACCAGACCACCTTCATGCCGAACGCCCGCGCGTAATTCGCCACTTCGCGCCCGATACGGCCATAACCATACAGGCCCAGGGTACGGTGCCGCAGGGTCTTGCCCACGCCCATCTGCCAATGCCCGGCCTTGGCCGAGGCCATCTGTGCCGGGATCTGCCGCATCGCCGCGAGGATCAGACCAAAGGTCAACTCGGCAGCGGCATAAGACGGCGTATCGCTGTGCATGTTCGAGCAGAGCAGAACCCCCGCCTCGCTACAGGCCGGGACATCGACATGTGGATAGACGCTGCGCTGTGAAATCAGGCGCAGGTTCGGCAGGCGCTGCAGCAGGTCGCGTGTCACCTGTGTGCGTTCGCGAAACAACACCAGCGCCTCGGCCTCTGCCAGCCGGTCGGCCAGAACAGCGGCCTCCGCCACATGATCGGTCCAGACCGTCACCTCGTGACCGTCCAGCAACCGAAAACACGGCAACCCGCGCAGCGTGTCGAACCAATCGTCCAGGATATGAACCTTCATCGCCGCCTCATGCCTCCTCGCGCAGCCGTTTGTTTCCCCGTGCCACTGCCACGCCCTTCAATGCGACAGCAGCACCGGGATCCGGATCCCGGAGAGCACCTTGGCCGTCACCCCGCCCAGGAAATCCTCGCGGAACTTGGAATGCTCATAGGCGCCCATCACCAACAGCGACGTATCATGCCGGTCGCAATAAGACAGGATGGTTTCGGCAACCGGGTGGCTTTCGGGGAAATCCTCGTGCACGGCCTGCACATCATGGCGCGACAGGTGAAGCAACAGGTCCCTGACCGGCCAGTCGCTGCGCCGGTCGACGGTCAGCACGCTGACCTTGCCCTGCCCTTCGAGGAACCGCAGCGCGTCGGACAAGGCGCGTGCCGCCGCCCGCCCGCCATCCCATGCCAGCGCCGCATGGCCGTGCCGGGCCTGGGCGGTGTATCCCTCGGGCACCACGATCACCGGGCGCCCCGACAACAGGGCAATGCGATCCGGGTGCAGCGACACGTGACCGTCATCCTGATCCATGTGCCGCCCGACAATGATCGCATCATAGGTGCGCGCCGCCTCGGACAGCACCGTATCGACCCGCCCCGGCACCTCGCGAAACGACAGCGCCTCTCCAAGGTTCAATTCGCCGCGCAGGGCTTCGAACGCCTCCTCGATGGCCTTGACGATGCCGCCATTCGCCTGATCCAGCAGGGCCTGAGCCTCTTGCGGGATCCAGCGTGAATGCCGGTTGATCACGTCATGGGTGGAATGCGCGAGGATCGCCGTCACATGCGCCCCCCGCGCACGGGCCAGCGACGCCGCATAGCGCAGCGCCGCGACCGAAGCGTCGGACCCGTTGAAAGCCACAAGCAGGTTCATGATCGGCATGTTACGCACCCTCCCAGATATGCGACGGGACATAGACCCTGCCATCCGCCAGCTTGCGGGCGGTTCTGAGCAGGCCCGCAGAGTTCAGCGAGAACCCGTTATCCTTGTTGAAATCAACCAGCACCTCGATCGTGCCCGATGCATGTTCGATGACCACGTTGGCGGGGCTTTCGGTGGGCCGGTCGAGCATCCCGTCGGCGATGGTACCGGGGGTCAGCGCACAGGACGCCAGGCATTGTGCCCCGGTCACCGCCATGCTCGGATGGGTATTCCACGGCATGAAATACCGCGCGGCGATCGTGCCACCATCGCGCGCCGGGGCAAACAGGCCGAACTTGGGCGTGACGGATTTGGAAACATCGCCCATGCCCATCAATTCGCCCGCCTTGACCCGCACCGCCTCCATGCGTTCGAAAAAGCCCTTGTCGGCGTCCAGTTCGGCCACGCTTTCATGGCCCGTCAGGCCGAAATCCCCGGCCCGTGCGATCACCATCGGCATGGCGACATCCATGCACGTGACCTCGATGCCGTCGATTTCGTCGCGCAGGTTCCCCGTGGGCAGGAATGCCCCGGTCGATGAGCCCACCACACCCATGAAATTCAGGGCAATCGGGGCCGCCGTGCCCGGCACCCCGGCAATCGCCGCGTCCCCCTCATAGGTCAGCGCGGCCCCCGGTGTCTGGACCCGTGCAACCACTTTGGCACCGGTATTGACCGCGCGAATGCGGATTTCGGTTTCGTCGCCCTGCGGCGTGATCAAACCCATCTCGATGGCGGCGGGGCCGACACCGGACAGGATATTGCCACAGGTCGGTTTGAAATCCACCAGCCGGTCAGTGACCGATACCTGCGCAAAGAAATAGTCGATGTCGGCCCAGTCGTCTTCGGAGGGCGACAGCATTGCCACCTTGGTCGTCACCGCCGCGCCGCCGCCGATCCCGTCGATATTCAACGGATGGCCCGACCCCACCGCGGCCAGCAGTATTTCGGCCAGTGTGTCGCGGTCTTCGGGCAGGTCAGCGCGGTTGAAATAGGGCCCCCGCGAGGTGCCGCCGCGCATGAATACAAAGGGGATACCGGTCTGGGTCATGCTGCCCTCCTCACTTCAGCGGCCAGGGCAGGTCGACCGCACCTTGCAGCAGGCCCGGCGGGAAATCGCGGTTCAGGGCACCGGCCATCACGCACATCAGCGCGATACCGGCCGCCGTCAGGATGAGCGTCTTGCGCCAGTCGGCCCCGGCCCGCACCCGCAGGAACGACACCATGAACCCGACCAGCGCGAGGATGAAGCCGACGAACCACGTGGCCACGATCAGGCCGGCAAACCAGGCCAGCGTCGACCACAACCCATAGGGTGCATCGGCGTCTTCGCCCGCGATTTCCTTGTCGGCGAAAATCACGTCGGTTTCGGGCCGCATGATCATCTGCGCCAGCATGATCAGGCAACAGGTCAGCGCAATGCCCCCGACGACCAGCGGCACGATCTTGTCCGTCAGGTTGTAGTCGGGGATCAGGCTGGCATTGATCAGCGCGGTCACCAGGTAGGCGACGATCACCAGCAGGAACACCAGCGGCGCCCGCTTGGATCCGGATTTCACATCACCCTCGGCCATGATGCTCTTGGCCTGGCGGATACCGAGCACGACGGACACGACGGTGATGATGATCAGCACGATGACGATGGGCGAAAAGATGTAATCCATGCCCTCTTCAAACGATTTGCGAAACCGGAACGAGGCGATCTGGAAGGCCTGGTTCGAGAATTTCTCGACCGGGTTGGACAGCACGAAGCCGATCAGAAAGGCCGGGCGGGACCAGTCGAACCGGCGCAGGAAAATGCCGATCAGGCCGATTGCGAACAGGGCCAGGATGTCTTCGAAATTCTGCCCCGACTGGAAGGCCGCGAACGAGATCAGCATGAACAGGAACGGCGCGAGATAGGTAAAGCGGATGGTGGTCAGCTTGGCAATGCCACCCGAGGCCGCGATGCACAGGATCGTGCCGACCACGTTGGCCAGTGCCAGCAACCAGACGATGGAATAGGTGATATCCAGATTGTCACGCAGCATCGACGGGCCGACCTCGATATCGCCCGAGCCCAGAAGGGCGATGGCGCCAATGAAGATCGCCATCGATCCGGAACCGGGAATACCAAACAGCAGCGTCGGCACCAGCCCGCCGCCCTCCTTGGCGTTGTTCGAGCTTTCCGGGCCGACGATGCCGCGGATCTCGCCCTTGCCGAAATTCGACTTGTCCTTGGTCGTCTGTACCGCGTGGCCATAGGCGATCC
The DNA here is from genome assembly GCF_049800935.1 of Microbulbifer sp. S227A. NCBI lineage: Bacteria > Pseudomonadati > Pseudomonadota > Gammaproteobacteria > Cellvibrionales > Microbulbiferaceae > Microbulbifer > Microbulbifer sp. S227A. The sequence goes on from NZ_JBNAFZ010000001.1 coordinate 879,358, forward strand.
AGTCGACAACCGAGCCGCCAAGCCCCGGAATCACCCCGACCACGACACCGATCAGCGAACAGCGCACCGACAGCCATTTATTGGCCACCCAGTCACGCACCCCTTCGCCCCAGCCCGCGCCCAGCTTGGCATCCTTGGCAATCGAGCGGTCCTGACGCAGCAGCGACACGATTTCCGGCACCGCAAAGATACCGAGACCGACAATCACCAGCTTGAGCCCATCGGTGAGATAGGGAATGTCATAAGACGCCATGCGCAGGCTGCCGCCCGCATCCGCTTCGCCGATGGTGCCGATCATCAGGCCAAGCCCGGCGGCGGCCAGCCCCTTGAGCGCCACCCGCCCGGCCAGCACCGCAACCATCGAAAGGCCCAGGATCGTGATCATCAGCATCTCGGGCAACCCGAAGGCGAGCACCAGCGGACGCGCCACGAGGATGAACATGGTCAGGAACAGCGCCCCGACCAGCCCACCAAACAGCGATGACGTAAAGGCCGCCGACAACGCCCGCGCGGCCTGGCCCTTTTTCGCCAGCGGAAACCCGTCAAGCACCGTCGCCTGCGATGCGGACGACCCCGGAATGCCCATCAGGACCGAGGCAAAGGTATCCGAGGTCGGCACCACGGCCACCATGCCCACCATCAGCGCGAGACCCAGAACCGGGTCCATCCCGAACATGAACGGCAAGAGCAGGGACAGGCCGGCAATGCCGCCAAGGCCCGGGAAAACCCCCACGGCAAGCCCCATGACCACCCCCAGGACCAGATAACCCAGCACCATAGGTTGCAGGATGAGCGCCCAAGCGTCGCCAAGAGCGGGCAGAGCGGTTGCGAGAATATCCATCGCGCCGACCTCGATATATGTTGGAAATCAGGGAAATACGGCCCCGGCGACAAACCGGGGCCGCGTGGCCGGAGTTATTTCAGCGAAACGCCATAGGCCTCTTGCAGCCAGTTGGTCACGAAAGCCTTGGCTTCGGGGCTGACGGTGGTGCCTTCCTTGGTGGCCTTGGCCGCGCCTTCGCCCACGAAAACCGGGTATTTGCCGACGCGGGCCGAGGCGATCTCGGCAAAGTCGTCACGCTTGCGAATGGCCTCAAAGGCCTGCTCGTAGGTGACACGCACGTCATCCGGAGTGCCGGCGGGCAGGAAGCCGATCTTCTGAACCGGGAAGCCGGCGATGAAAAACGCTTTCCAGGCGTCCCATGCCTCGCCGCTGGTTTCGCATCCCTCGGTGGCTTCGCAGACTTCCTTGAAGGTCGCGATATCCGGGAAGGTCGGGTCGCGCACGATGTTGCCATCGTCGTCCAGCGCCCCCCAGGTCATCATCGGCACCGCCTGCCCGTTGGCCACCAGGTCCGCGGAGGCCCCGAGATAGGCCGACGAGGTCTGGTAATCGATGGTGGCTTCGCCGCGCTCGAACATCAGCCGACCGTCGCCGCGCCCCTTGATGCCAAAGACCGGCTCGACATTCATGCCCAGCATCTGCCACGCCAAGAGCGGCACGAGGTCAAGACGGGTCGCGCCCTGTGAACCGTAGATAAAGTCGATATCCTTGAGATTGTTGGCCGAGCCGTCGAACTTGGTACCGTCATCCGGGTTCAGATAGGCAACGCCGCCCGTGCCCGATGCCATGACCGGAACCCAGTCGCTGTATTCATAGCGCACGCGCGGATCGCCCAGCAGATAGGGAAACTGGGTCGAACCCGAAGTGCCGAACAACAGGGTGCCGTCCTCGTGCTCCTGTTCCTGGAACCAGTTCGCCCCCTTGGTCGAGCCCGCGCCCGGCATGAACTTGACCACGACGGTCGGGTTGCCCGGCAGTTCCTCGGACAAGAGCGGCGCAAAGAAATTGGCCCATTTGGCCGAACCGCCGGTTTCCGAGAACGGGATCACCCATTCGATCGTCTTGCCGGAAAAATCCACCTCTGCGGAGGCCGGCGCGGTCATGCCGGCTGCGATCAGGGCTGCTGCTGCCGCGGTGGCGGCCAGTTTGCTTGCGGTCATTGGTGTCCTCCCACGGACAGTTCTTCGCGTCCCGGACCAATGGTTCGGCACAGCGGTTTTTGCATTTCAGGGACGAATCCCTCCTCCAATGCCAGAAAACCTGACCCATCAACCTTGCGCGAAACTTGCGCGGCGTGACAATGTTTTATCCATGCGCATCGCAATCATCGAAGACAACGCCGCGCTGGCCAGCGCGATCGCCTATCGGCTGCGTGAACGCGGGCATTCCGTGGACGTGCTGCATGACGGAGAAGAGGCCGACGCCTTCCTGGCGCACGACGGGGCGGACCTGGTGGTGCTCGACATCAACCTGCCCGGAATGAACGGGCTCGACCTGTTGCGGGCGCTGCGGCGGCGGCAGGATGGCACGCCCGTCATCCTGCTGACCGCGCGCAGCGAAACCGCCGAGCGGATCGCCGGGCTGGATGCAGGTGCCGATGACTACCTGACCAAACCCTTTGACATGGACGAGCTCGAAGCCCGGCTGCGCGCGATGGCGCGGCGCAAGAGCCTCGTGTATTCCGAGCGTGACCTGATCGGCGAATTGGTGTTCGACCGGAGCAGCCGCCAGCTCATGCATGGCGAAACGCCGCTCGACATACCGCGCAAGGAAATCGCGACGCTGGAATGCCTGCTCGAACGCCGGGGCCGGATCGTGTCCAAGCCACAGCTTGTCACCCATGTCTACGGCACCGGCGCGGATATCGACGACAGCGCCATAGAGCCCCATGTTTCGCGCCTGCGCCGGCGTCTGGAGGCCCACGGCATACGTATCAAGACCGCGCGGGGGCTTGGCTATATGCTGGAAATCGGGGGCAAATGACGGCCCGTTCCATGTCGTTGCGGCTTCGGCTCCTGTTGCTGATCCTGACGCCGCTGTTGCTGGTGTCGGTGTTGCTGGGCTGGTGGCGCTTCACGGTGGCGCAATCGACGGCCGAAGACCTGTTTGATCGCGGACTGCTGGCGGCGGCGCTGGCGATTTCGCGGGATGTTGCGATTTCCGAGGGCGACGCCCTGTCGCCACGCACCCGCGCCCTGATTTCGGATGCCGGGGGGGGCGAGGTATTCTATCACGTGACCGGCCCCGGCGGCATCTATGTCACCGGTTATGCCTATCCGCCCAGTTCCCGCGTTTCGGCCGGGGGCGATGGCCCGCATTACATGATTGCCGAGTATCGCGACGAACCGGTGCGGGTCTTGCGCATGTCCGAGACCACCACCATCGGCAATCTGACCGGCAAGACGGTTGTCACCGCCTGGCAGCGGATCCGCGAACGCGAAGCCTTTGCCAATGCGCTCGCCCGGCGGGCGGCGGCGCTGATCCTTGCGTTGATGGCAACGCTGGCGGTGGTCGTCTGGTTCGGCGTCCAGATGGGATTGCGCCCGCTCAACAGCCTGCATGACGCGATTCAGCAACGCTCGCCCGATGACCTGCACCGCATCAGGCGCGCGGTTCCCGCCGAGGTTTCGGGCATCGTGAAAACGCTGAACCGGCTGCTGGGCGAGGTGGATCACAGCATCAAGGCGCACCAGGCTTTTATCTCGGATGCCGCGCACCAGTTGCGAAATCCCGCCGCCGCGCTGCTCTCGCTTGCCGAAACCCTGCCCGATGTGCGGGACCCCGGGGAACGGGCCCGACGCGAACAGGAACTGATCGGCGCGGCGCGCAAATCGGCACGGCTGGCCGAACAATTATTGTCGCTGGAACGGCTACGTTATGGCAGGCAGCTGGGGAACGACAGCTTTGACCTGAACGAGATTGCCGAAACGCTGTGTGCGGATCTCGGGGCCAAGGTGTTGTCGCGCGATCTGGATTTCGGCTTTGAGCGCACCGGGGGCGCGTTGCCCGTGCGGGGTGACGCGGTTCTGCTGGGCGAGGCGATCACCAACCTGATCGAAAACGCCATGCAGCATGGCGGCCCCATGCTCACCGGCATTTCGGTCCGCACCGCGCGCAGCGAAACCGACGCCCGGATCCAGGTGCGCGACGATGGCCGGGGGTTGTCACCGGGCGACTCGGAAACGGTTTTCCGCCGATTTGGCCAGCTGACGCCCGGCGATGGCACCGGGCTGGGGCTGTCGATCGTCAGCGAAGTGGCCCGGATGCATGGCGGCACGGTCCGGATTGAACCATCGGACCGCGGGGCGCATCTGACCCTGAGCCTGCCGCTGTCGCGGCTTGCCGGGCCGGGCGATCAAGCAACGCCAGACCGCGGGCCCGCGCAGGTCAACTGACGGTGTAATGCATCAGGATGGCAATGTCCTTGACCAGATCGGCGCGGATCCGGGGCACATCCGCCCCCTCGATATCCACGGTCGTTCGAAGCCCGGCGGGCAAGGCCGCGACATCGGCCGCCGCCGCGCTCAGCCGCCAGGTTTCCGGCGCGGTAAGCGGGCCGAGCGTGTTGGTGAATTCCGCATGCGGCAGCCCGCCAAAGGCCGTTCCCGCGCCAAGTAGATCGTTGGCCTGTGCCGCGCCACCGGCGCGTTGCAAGCTCAGCGCGAGCGGCGCGCCGTTTTCATGCAGCGCCGGGTCGGTCAGCTCGAGGATCAGCGTCACGTTGTCGATATCGATCGCCCGCCCGCGGAACACATAGGGCAGATGATCCGGCGACAGGTCGAATTCGGCGGCGTGATCCGACGCGCCCGCCGGGTGCAGGAAATGATGCAGCACCGTGCCGAAATCGCGCCGAAGCTGGAACAGGCGGTGCAACCCGGTCGCGGCGGTGGCGTTCACGACCTCGCCCAGCCGCGCATCGAGCGCCGCGACCACCGGCCCGGCAACCGCCTGCCCGCCGTCGCGCGCGGTATAGGCGATTTTCAGAACAACGTCAGAGATGCTGTCATAGTCAAACCCCCGGAACGGATCAGCCAGTTCGATCCGCCAGCGCGACACCGCCCCGGCCCCTTCGAAGGGCAGGTAGCGTTCGTCCTGGTAGCTGAGTTGAAACAGCCCGCTGTCATCGCGCCCCGAGCTGATCGCGACGGATTGGATACCGCCGGTGTTGACGATGAAATTGGCGTCATCCGGCCCCGCATAGGGCTGGTCGGCATTCACCGCGTTGCGCCGGATGCGGTTCTGCAACAATGTCAGCGTCGCGTTCACACCGGAATAGGGGCCGGTGACACAGGGCACCGTCACGCCGACCGACTTGATCCTGCGCAGGTAATGCGACGGGTGGTCGAGATTGAAGAATGCCTCGGGCACTTCGAATTCGCACCGTCCTGTCTGGCGCAGCTGGATCAGCGCCGCCGGGTCGATCTGGCTCAGCGCGCAATGGCGGATCAGCTCGAATTCGCGACGGTTCTGTTCCCGATAGGCGGTCTCCATGCGGCGCAGGTCGAGTTGCAGCCGCTCGCCCGCCATCAGCCCCTTGCGCAGCCCGGTCCAGTGACCAAAGTCGACAAAGCTGGCCGTGCCATCGGCCAACTCGTGCTGAAAGGCGCGCTCGGCCCGTTTGGCAAGGTCATAGGCCAGTTGATAGGTCTGGAAATACAGCCCCGATACCTGCGTCACCATCCAGCCATAGAGATCACGATTGCTGAACTTGTCCCGCATGAAGCGGTGGATTTCCTGTCCCTGTTCGATCTGCTGCTCGTGGTTCTCAAACTCGCGCTCGGCAAGGGCAAGCCTGACCTCGGCCCCGGCAATCTGGATTTCCATGTTCTGATGATCGAACCCCGCCTGCGCGGCGGAAAAATCCCATTCCTCCTGCCGCCGGTCATAGGTCGCCCGGATCGAGGCCCGCTGTGCGCTGCTGCGTGTCGAAGAGGCCACGGCCCCAAGGATCTGCGACGCCAATGTCGCGGCCTTGGACAGGTTCGCGCCTCCGAACTGGGCCTTGGCGGTTGGCGAAGAGAACCCGCCCTCTGCGCCGATGTCGAACTCGGGAACCGCCGCCAGCGCCGAGGCGACCAGCGAGGTTGCCCGGCTGACCTCGTCGAACGTGTCCGCCAGCTCAAGCTGGGACATATGCAGGCGTTCATTGGGGATGCGCGGATCGCGGGTCTCGTGAAAGCTCTTGCGAAAGGCGATGCCCTCGAGGTTCTTGTGCAACCCGGCGAGAGTTTCCTTCGCCTCGTCGATGCGCAGCTTGCGCACCGCGCGCACGGATTTCAGCACGACCTCTTCATGGCGCTGCCGCAACAGTGCCAGGTCTTCGCCGTCGCGCTTTTCCAGCGCGGTCAGCAACGCCTGCCCCAACGCCCTGACATCCGCCGCAAGATCCAGCGCCGAACGCAGCATGGTCTGGAACCGGTAATGCGGGCGCGGCGCCCCGAGGTCCGACAGCACGGACCCAAGGTCGAGCCCCGCCGCCGTGGCCCGCACCAGAAGCGCCGGATCGATGGGGGGCGCGAACAGGGCAAGCTGGCGCTCGACCCCTTCGATATTCAGACAATGGCGGATCTTGAAGAGCCGGTCGGCCACCGTGTCCCAATAGCCAAGCAGCTTGGGGTTGGGCGGAACGCAGAAGAACAGCGTCGAACCGACAATCTCGGGTGCCGGCGGGTCTTCGGGGTCTTCGCCGGTGGTAAAGCCATCCGGGCCGCCGAAACCCGGCCCCCCGCCCCCATCGTCGATTCCCGGCGCGGCAAACTCGGTCGCAACCCCCAATCCCCCGGCAGGATCGGAACCCGGCAGTTCCGCCGGGGGCAACACGGTTTCCAGCATGATGAGCGCATTGTCCAGATCGTTGAGATGCGGCGCGAGATCGTTGAAGCTCTGCACCGGGATCCCGCCGATGGTCTTGCTACCCTGTGGCGCCGGAATCCGGTTGGGAGCCTTGCCCAATATGCCCGAGGCCAGGACATAGATCTGCGTCGCCTCGCGCACGCTTTCGCGGGTGTCCTGCCGGAACAGGTGATCCGCCCAGGCGATGAGATTGTCGAGATATTTCATCACGACCGCCTTTTGATAGGCGACCGGGCGCTGTTCTGCGATGCGATGTGGCTGGAACGGATTCTTGCGCCAATCCCTGATCTGTTCCTCGAGATCGCGCCGCGCCGCAAGCTCTTCCGGGTCCGAAGAGGACAACAGCCGCAACATCTCTTCCACCGTGCGGATGTCGGTATTCTCGTAAAACGGTTTCACCTTCCAGAACCGGTAGGGGGTCATCGCCAACGGCACATCCGAATTATCGGTGGGATCGAAGATGAAATGATACCACGCCTGTGCTTCTTCGAACCGCTGGTTCTGGCTCAGGTGGTTGGCGATCATCAAGGGGATGTGAAAGAACAGCTCCCAGTTATAGACCGACATGGGCGAGCCATATTCGAAATCGAACTGTTCAACCGGCAGGTTCGACATATCGAGCCGCTGACCGGGATCATAGATGTCGTCGAATTCCCGGTTCGCCGCCTCGCGGGTCTGCTGGCGGCGCAAACTGTCCGCCGGGCCGCCTTCGCGCGGGTTCAGCACGCCCTCGACCCCGTACCGGTTCAACTGCTTCACCAACATCGGCACATAGGGGTGGTAAAAGCTGATGAACCGATACCTGGTGTGCAGGTATTTCTGCGGCAGGAAGGTCCAGATGCCCGCCGAGGCCGCCATGTTCATCACCCCCGCCGCCATCGACATCTCGCCCGCCGCGATCGTATAGTTCTCGGCCCCGCTATCGCCCCGCAGCAGCAGCGTTGCCGGGGTGACGTTTGCCGGGCCTTCCTCGGCCAGCAGCGCGAAAAGCTGATTGGCACCGCCCTGAAAGTCGGGTCGGACCGTGCGCAGGTCCACATCCACGTCACCGCCAAGAACCGGGCTGGCCATGTCATGCACCAGCAACGGTTGCACGGTGCCGATGACCGGCCCCATGGCGCGCACCCCGGCATCCATCCGGGTGGGATCGGGATTCGCCCCGCCGATACCGGGCAGCCTGTCACGCGCCGGGTTGCTGTTGCCGCGCACGCGCAGATCCGGGCCGAACACCGGGTCGGGATCGGGCAACGGGCCGATGGCCCCGCCATTGATGAGGTCATTCACCCGCACGAGATCGTCCAGTTCCATGTAGAGTTCGGGATGGATCTCCAGCGTCAGGTCGCCCACGAAACTGGGACGATGCCCAAAGACATGCCGGGGCACGATGACGAAAGAGCGATACTTGTCCTCAAAGAACAGCGGGGCCGCCGACGACCAGTGGGTATATTGCAAGGGCGTGGTCAGGCGGAAATCATGCGGCGCGTCGTCCAGCACGGTCTGGTAGGTGCCGTTATAGCCGCGCAGCCTGAGCCGGTTTCCCCCTGGGGCCCGCTCGGCAAAGCCGATGGGCACCACCTCGTCCCGCGCAACAAAGGGCAAGAGATGGGTATCCGCGTCGTCATAGCGGTCGAGCGTGATGTCGCCGTCATTGACAAAGCGAAAGGCCGTCGGACCATCCAGGAAATTGCTGTCCAGCCAGGCACCGAACCCGCCCAGCGTGACCTGAACCGCGATCAGCAGGTCGCCATCGGGCTTGATGATCGGGGTCGGCCGCCAGTATTCCTGCCGGACATTGATCACGTTGTCATGGCGCGACCGCGTGGTTTTGACAAAGATGTCGGTCAGCCGCTTGCCCGACCATTTGCGCTGCCGGTACTGGCTCCAGGCCAGCTTGATCTCCATGTATCGATTGGGTTTCTGTCCGGTATCGGGGGCCGGCACCTCTTCGTCGGCCTTGACCAGCGTCACGAACCAGAAGAGATACAGCCGCCGGTTATAGATCACCGGCTGCACCGCCTCGGCCTCGATCTCGACCGGGATCTCTTCCCACGGAGTCCAGCGCCGCGCCTCTTCCCAGCGACGATAGAAATACTTGTTGGGCTTGGACGCGGTGCGCCCGATCACGTGCAGGGTCTTGGTGTCGTTTTCGCGCCACAGGCCGGCCACCTGCAACTTGGCCACCTCGTCCAGCTTTTCGAGGTATTCCTGATAGGCCAGTTCCGCCGTCTCAAGCGTCACGTCACCTTGCAGCAGGGTATCCTCGAGCGTCTTGAAAAACGGCGATTTCCCCAGCCGCAATTCGGGCTCGATCCAGTTTTCCGGCGTCACGAACACCTTTACGTTGGCTTCCCACACGCGATAGTTCTTCATCCATTTCCATTGTTGCGCGTCGGCACTTGACAGGGACGCGCCGGTTTCCAGGTTCATCAGCACCCGCTGGACAAAGGTCTGGATCGCGCCGGTGGCAAAGACGATGCGCGAGGTCTGGAAACACGGCTTCATCTCTACATCCATCAGGAAATGGTTATAGAGATCCTCGCTGTCGCGGATGTCGGGCACATTCAACCGACGGATTGCCGCCTCGACAAGCGCCGCGCGCTGGCGGTCGCGCAGGCGGTCGCGCACCGGCTCGGCTATCTGGTACCATTGATCCGGCTGATACTTGGCGCGGGCCGCCTGCTTGATGCTGGCGGCGATCTCGCGGGTGACCGTTGTGCCGGTCCAGCCCCACCCCATGGCGGGCGCAACCCCCAGCTTGGCAAGCAGCCGAAAGGCCGCTTCAAGCCGCAGCAGGTTGCGCACGGCACCCGCGCCCTGCCAATCCGTATCGAAATCGTCCAGATCAAGCCGCGCGGCATCGACAAAGGCGTCAATCTCGGCACGGGGCCAGCCAAGCCGGACATGCAGCGCATCAAGAAAGGTATCGAAACCGCCGCCGCCACTGCCCGCGTCGGCCTGCAGAACCAACGGCAACAGCGAGCGTTCCGCCGGTCGCGCCCGGCCGGTCATCGCATAAAGGCCGGCGGTTGTGACCCATGCGGAAAAACCCGCAACGCCCGGGGTCACGGAGAGCGGCAGGGCGTTGAAATCAACCCAGCCGAACCGCGCCACGCTGGCAAACAGATCCTCCAGGTCGCCGGTCGGGATCTCGAGTTTCTGCACGATCATCGCTGCCTTGAGCAAACGCCGCACCATGCCATGCTGATCCGGATAGCTTGCGGGATCTATCGGGGTCTCGGCCTCGGCAAAGGCCGGGTCCAGAAACACCGCGCTGGCCGGCTGCGCGGGATTCGCAACCGAATGCATAAGGCTCAGCAGCCTGTCGCTCGCCGCCTCGGGCAGCCCCAGCAACCCGGCAATTGCCGATTTGACCAGCGCCACGCTGGCAAGACGTTCGAGGAACGGCGCGAGGGCTCCCAGAACCAGGCCAAAGCGTTCGGCCCGCTGGTCTCCCGGTGTCAGGAACCCCGGATCGGTATCGTCCAGCAACTGTGCGATCATCGCCGCGCGAGCCGGGGCATCTTCGACAAATCCCGCAAGCGACTGATCCAGGCTGGCCACCGGGTCGGCGGGCAGGTCGGCGGGGTCGGCGGTCAGCTCGATCAGGGCCAGCACCGCGGGCAGTTCGTCGGCCGCCACCACGCTGGCCAGCATCTGGCCGGTGATCTCGCCGGTCGGGTCCGGCTGAATGCGGTGAGTTTCGTGCAACTGGCGCAGCCCGGTGCGCAGGGATTGCAGGAAAACGGTGATCTGGCTGTCGGCCGGCACAAAGGGCGCGGCCGGTTGATGAAGATCGCGGAACAGATAGGTCAGTTCAGCAATGTCAAACCCGGTTTCACCGGCCAGGCCGAGCAGCTCTGTCAGCCGCCGCGCCTGATCCAGGCGGTCGGGGCCAAAGGGATCGAGCCCCGAGAGGTCGAGCAGGTCGAGCAACGCGCCCACCGAAATGCCCATCGCCCGTTTCATCGTCGCGATCCGGTGCAATTCCGACAGGTTGGCCAGCGACATGACATTGTCCGACAGCCGCCGTTCACGGATCTGCGACAGCTCCTCGGCGGTGATGATGCGCAGGGCGGCCAATATCGCCGCCTCGTGATCGCCCAGGTCTGCCGCCCCCAAGGCCGCCGGTTCGAACGGCGCCAGGTCCTCTGCCGATCCGATGGTGCGGTTGAGAAACAGCCCGGCATAGGTCGAGGCGCGGGTATTCCCCTGGTCATCAAGCCAGCCGCGCGTGTCCAGATCCGCGATCCAGCTTGCCAGCACCGGAAGCTCTGTCCCGTGACTTTCCTGCAGCCACTTCATGTCAGACAAGGTCACGAGTGCCGCCGCATCCAGCGCCCCGCCCGCCGCCGCAATGGCGATATCAAGCTCATGCACCGACCAGCCCAGCTTCCGGCGCAGGCGGGTAAACCGCTCGATCCGGTTCAGATCGGCGGTTTGCAGGGCTTCGATACGCGCAACCGACAGGTCACAGATGATCTCGGCATCCACCCCCTCGCCCACGGCATACTGGATTTGCAGCGTGCCAAGCGGGTTGACGAAGCGGCTGTCCAGCAATTGGCGCAGATCGTCGAACCCGATCCGCGCGGTGTCGATCAGGGTCTGTACGCTGCGCAAGCTGCCCAGTGCCACGCCATCCCAATGGGCGGCGGTGAACGTGTCGTTCAGCACCAGGTCGCGTTCGGTTTCGGTCAGCCCCAGATGTTCGATGGCCACGGCCAGCCGCTCGGCGGGGCCGCGTTCCGGGTGCGCCACCGGGTTGAACACATCGAGCAATTCGGTCCGGGTGGCCCCGAGCGGGCCAAGATAGCTGCGCGCCTCTTCGGTCCAGAGCGAGAATGGCAGGGACCAAGGGTAAACCTCGCCCTCAAGCAACGCATAGGCATCGGCATTGATATGCTCGGGATGCACGCGCAGGTCGCGCATATCGCCGGTGGTGTTATGCGCCGCCGTGGTGTTGGTCAGAAACCCTTCGAGGATCTCGTTGACCAGGTCCACATAGGGCAGCGTCACATTGGTATTGTCGCAGGTCAGATGCAGCGCCCCGATCTCGGCCCGCCGCGTATCCAGTTCGGGCAACAGCCCGCGATCACGCAGGAACTTCAGCAATGCAACCATGTAGGCCGCCGGGCTGTAGACCGAGTTGCAATGCTCGCAGGCGCAGAAATCTATATTGCCGAACAACCCTTCCCACGTGGCTTCGTCGACGGTAGGAAAGGCATTGGCCAATTCTGCGAGGATCGCGGGGATATTCCAGGCCGGCAGCACGTTCATCGCCACGTTGTTGAACCCCGCGCCGTAGCGTCCGAACAGGGTCGTGGCGAGCGCGGTCCTGGATTGGGCGTTTTCGAACACCATCCGTGCCCGGGCCACACCCAGCGGTTGAGAAAAGCCCTCAAGGAACCGGGTCTCGCCCATCGCGCGGATCTGGTAGGCCGACGTCAGCCCGCGTTGCAGCAGGGGCTGCATGGTCTCGTGGCGTTCGAACCGGGGGGCGAGGGCAAAGATGCGCTGTACCCCCTCAAGGGTCGCGCGCGCGCCGTCATCCAGATCGAGATTGGTCTCGGCGGCATAGCTCCGCACGGATTTCGACGACAGGTCAAACCCCGGATTGTCGCGCAGGAATCGCGATACCGTACCGGCTCCGTCGAAATCCGCGTCGCCAAGGCGGGCGGCAAAGGTCTGGGTGGGATAGGCATCTTCGATCATCCGCGTCATCATCTGGGCATAGACCGCTTGCGGCTTGCTGTCGCCGCTCACCGCGAACCCCGGCGGCAGGCCCCCCTCGCCCAGCCGGTCGACCAGCGTTTCCCAATCCTTGCGCGTCAACGCGACCAGCGATGACAGCGGATCCTCGGCATCGTCGGGGATGCGTTCGAGCAGCGCCTTCATCATGCCGGTATTGCCAAGCGTCAGCACGCTCAGCCGCGCGGTGGTTTCGACCCGCCGCCGCCCGGTACGGCCGATGCGGCGGTCATCCTCAAGCCTTTTCCAGAGGTCCTCCGCCCTGCCCGCGTGGCGTTGCACAAGCTCCACCAGACCGCGCTGACCCTCACGGCTCAGCCCGGTCAGCCCGGCAAATGTGGCAAAGGACGGCACGCCGTTTGACAGGTCGGGCTGGTCCAGGATGGTGGTGGTTTCGGCGCTGTTCACCGATTGCACCAACGCATCGATCTTGTCCCCGGCGGCGGCAAGGTCGCGCGTGATGACCCCCGCCTCGGCGGCGGTGCGGATCGCGCGTGCGAGAACCTTGTCGCTGATCGCCGCCAGCGCCGGGCCATTCGCGGGCAAGTTGGCGCGCAGCAACCCGTAATAAACCTGCGCCTCTGCCCCGCCCTTGCGGGCAAAGTCCAGCGCCTTGAGGTAGTGCGAAACCCGCACCGGCGAAATGCCGGTCTTGGCGTGCAGCATCGCAACCGAGTCACTGTCCAGCTGTGCCGGGTCGTTCACCCCCTCGACCAGCGGCGCGAGGCGGCTGTCGATCTCGTCGAATTCGCTCTGGGCCGGGTAGGCATCCGAGGCCGCCACCACGAGGTCCACCGTGCGGCTGCCCTCTGCCCCGACGATCAGCGGCGAGCGCGTCACCCGCCCGGAGCCGCGCGCCGGGCGCAGCTCGATCACCAGGTCGATGCCGCCGGTCTCGACCTCGGTTCGCAGCGTATAGCGCCCCTCGGCATCGGTGCGCGCCATGCCGATGGTCTTGTCGTCGGCGGCCACAAGCCCCTTGGCCACCCCGGCGACCACCGCCGCGCGCACCGGTTTGCCGTCGGGATGCAGCACCAGCCCCGTCACGACCAGCTCGGAACGCTCGGTGCGCGGCGGGGTCGGGTCGGGATCGCGCGGATCGTCCGGGCCGGCGTCACGCCCGCCAAAGGGATCGGTTCCAAGCGCCCGCACCAGGCTGGGAAGATCCGCCATGCTCAGGCTGCCGGTGGTGCGCAGCCGGTGGCGCCGCTGGAAATCGAACACCGCGCGGCGGGTGCTGTCGCCGAATATCCCCGCGCGATCCTCGACCCGCAGGTTCAGTGCCCGCAGCGCCTTTTGCAGTATCGCGACATCCTCACCGCGCATTCCAATGGTCAGCGTACGTGTCAAGGGCATGGGAGCGACCTCCTGTTGCTAGCGGCGCATGTGTCTACGCCTTCAAAACGCGACCACGGCAGAACCGCCAAGGCCGGGAACACCAATCGGGTTACCTCCCTCGCGGGAGTCTTCGAACAGAACACCGCCCACCGTGACGCCGCTGAAACGGCCCTGGCGGTAATCGAAAAAGCCATATCCAAGAACCAGCGGGCGGATCGACGGGTCCGCCGGTGGATTGATGAGATCCCGCGCCGCCGGTGGCAGCGGCGCCGGGTCGGGAACATCCGGGAAAGGAATGAACGGCCCCAGCCCGATCAGATGCGCCTGCCCCGAGAATCCCTCGGCAGAGGAGGCGCTGAAGCTTCCGAATGCATAGGTCGTGGGGATGGGCAACGGCGTCGGAAAGATCAGCCCCTGCGCCCCGCCGGTAAAGCTGTATTCGCCGGTGCTCTCGATGGAGCCTTCCACATCGAGTCGCAGTTGCGGATAGCCGAACAGCCGAAGCTGCCCGGTGGCTTGCAGGTCAACGCCGCCGTCCCGCAATTGCCCCGATCCATCAAGGTTGAGCCGCGCGAGATTGCCGATCGTGCCGATATCGGCGTTGAAACCGAACTGGCCATGAGGTCTCAGGGTGAAATCGCCGGAATATGTCCCCAGCGTCAGCCCCGGCACTTGCACCGCGCCAAAGAACCGCCCCTGCCCGGTGGCATGGCGGGCAAAAAGATAGGGATCGAGCGAAGAGCTGTCCGGCGTCGGCGCGGTGAAGGTTCCGGTGGCATGCAACGATGCCCAGACGCCCGAGCCGATTGTCCCCACCAGGCCGAACGCCTCGGTGCTGGCGGTGATGGTGCCGGATTGCGCATCCGATGTGATCACCGCCGATGCCTCGGCGCGCACCGGCGTGCCGCTGTCGCCATCGCCTGCATCCTCGGCATCCCCGGAACGCGGCGGCGGCAACGCATCCGGCGCGGGAACATCGCGAGGCAGCGATGGCGGCATCGGCGCGAGGCTGAGCGAGCTGGAAAACTGCAGCCGGGGGCCGGGGCGCGGCGGCAGGAACATCGGCACGCCGCCGGGCGGGGTGCCGATCCCGCCCGATACATCGATGCGGATATTCCTGAGCCGCAGCGGCCCGACCTCGACCTCGTCATCCGGGTCGGTGCCCTGCCGGTCGCTCATCCGCAGCGGATTGTTGCGGGCATAGCGATAGAGGTTCGGCCCATCCACCAGCCCGGCGGGATCACAGGCGCTCCATCGGCCCAACCACGGCGCGTAATAGCGCGCGCCCATGTGATAGAACCCGGTGAGGTCATCCTGTTCGGTGGCCACATAGCGATAGGTCTTGCGCCGGGTTTCGGTCGCATCCCGCCCCGCCTGGTACGAGGTTGTGCCGAACGGGTGGTATTCTTCGTAGGAAATCACCGCGCCGCCCGCGTCAAGCTCCAGCGCCGCCGATCCCAGGTGATCATGATACTGATACCGCATCAGCGTCCCGCCGGCATCGACGGTGCCGGTGGCCGCGGTTTCGGCCAGGGCAAATCGGCTCTCGCCATCCATCAGGTGCACGGTCTCGCGTTCGAGCTCGAGCCGGCCGGCATTGTGACGCCGGAACAGCTCGAACCCGCCGAGGTACAGCCGCTCTTCGCGCACCGATCCGCGCAGTTCGGTCTTGCGGATCCGCACCCCGTCGGCGTCATAGCAATAGCGTGCCTCGGCGGTCGCGCGTACCACCCGGCGCAGGCGATCATTGTGATCCCATTCGGCAAGGTCCAGGTGGGGGAAACCCATGTTGCCGTGACCATCATGGGCAAATGTCTCGGTCACACCAGCGGCGGTGACGTCGATCATGCGGTTCGATCCCGCGTCATAGGTTGCGGTCTGACGCCATTGTTCGGCAAAGGCCCCGACCCCGGCGCGATGCACGATCTCGAGCAGGTTGCCCGCGGCATCGTAATCGTAATCCTGCACATAAGACCGCATGGCCGCACCATCGCCCGGATGGGCCAGCCCGCTGCGGGTCGGATCCCCGGCACCCGGCGGACGGTTCTGCCCCACATGTTCGCGCCCCGACGCCCGCAGCAACCGGTAGAGCGCCGAATAGCGAAATCGCCGTCGCGCCCCGACCACCGCACCGGCGAAATAGACATCCGCGGCGGCCGCATCGCGGATCTCGGTCACATTGCCGACCGGGTCATAGGTATACCCCAGGTCCTGCAACACCGTCGCCCCGCGCCGGGTCAACTGGCGTCTCAGCCGAAAGGAGAGGGCGTCAAAACTCTGCTCGCGCCGGGTTCCGTTGGCATAGTCCACGGCGAGCCGCCGCCCATGCGCGTCATAGTCGATATTGGTGATGCAGTCCCGGCTCGCCCCGCCCCGGACGGCCAATGCGATACGCTCGACCGCCTGCCCGGCGTTGTAACCCGGCGTGATCACCGAAGCGACCATGCCGGCGCTGGCCGGTGTGCTGATCCGTGTCGGGCGCGACAGGGCGTCATAGGCGGTTTCGCTCAGGAATGTCTCGGCCTCGAGCAGCGCAAGGGGGTCGGGCCGGTCGTAGTCGATTGTGCCCGTTGTGGCCGTCGCGAGGCGGCGGGCCACGCGGGTCAGGTTGCCATTGAGGTCAAAGGCCTCTTGCGCCAACAGCCCGGCCTGGTCAAACCGCCGGACAAGCCGGGTGCGTAGATTGCGGGCCACCGCGTCGGCGGGCGCATCCGGGCCGTCGCCGTAATCCAGCCGCGACACCAGCATCTCGAGCCCGGCACCGGCGCGCAGCCAGACACGCAGCGGACGGTCGAGCGCATCATATTCGGTGCGGGTCCGGTGCCCCCGGCTGTCCCAGCCAAGGATCACCCGGCCCAGCACATCCGGCAACAACCGCCGCGCCCCGGCATCGGGGCTGTCCTGGGCGATGCGCTCGCCGGTGAGCGCATGGTCATAGCGCATGATCGAATTGCCCCGCGCATCGATGACCGCGCGGCTGCGTCCCGAAATGTCGATGATGGTGCGCAGCTGATGCGTGACGCCGCCGCCCGCGTCGGTTTCGGTCACCACCGACCGGCCCAGCGTGTCGAAATGTTCGCGCGTCGGCGTATCGGCATGGGCAGCGGCCAGCCATGCGGCGCGGGGTTCGGCGGCCTCCGGCTCGGGGTCGAGCAGCGGGTCGGGCGCTCCGCGCGCGGCATACCAGTCGCTGTCCAGTACCGTATCGTTGCGATCATGGCGCAGGATCAGCCACGGGGTGAACCCGATCCGCTCGAACGTGCCATCCGGGTGATCGGTGCGGATTTCCCGCCCCAGGGCATCGTAGTGCCGGATCGCCGACACCCCCACCTGAACCAGGTCCTGCTCGCTTTCGTAATCCGGGCTGGTCGAGAAATAGGGCTCGTAGGTCTTGATCGGGTTGCCCTTGTTGTTCTGCACGATCCGGCCCGACGCCACCCACCGCAGCGCCGGGCTTGTGTCCACCTCGACCACCCCGCCCGCGCCGCGCATCCGGGCCAGCCCCGGCTCGGCCTCGCGCTTGGCCATCTGCACGCCGCCGGCCCCGTTGGTGTATTCGACGCTCAGCCGGACCGGGCTGCCGGGGCCATGTCGTTCCCTGCGCTCGGTGCGCACCACGTTCGGGCGCCCGGTGGCGGCAAAAACCCCGAGATCATAGCTGTGCCGTACCGTGGGATCGGCCAGCGTATCCCCCTCGGCCCCCTTGCCCAGACGCGCGACCGCAACCACAAAACCAAGCTCATCCATGCGGATCTGCGTGCGGTTCTGGTTGGGCGAGACCTTTTCGACCGGCGACAAGGTGCGGGTGTCGTTGACGAACCGCGACAGGTTTCCGACAAAGTCGCTGCGGCTCTCGACCATCAGGTCATCGGCGTCGCGGGTCAGGCTGGCCATATCGCCGAACGGAGTTTCAACCGACACCGGCTGTGAAAACCGGTCATACCGCACGGTCGATGTGGGCCGCCACCACCCTCCGTCGATTGCCACATAGCCAGCGGCGGACATCATCGCCGCATCCACATCCGCGCCATAAACCGCGCCCAGCAATCCGGGGGTAAAGGCCAGCGCCTGGCTCTGGCGGGGCAGCGCATTGGCGGCGATGACCCCGTGAGGCAGCGCAACGGTGCCGGAGTCATCCCAGAACCCGGTGCGCATGGCCGCAATCACCCGGCGTTCCGCGGCACCTGAAAACGGTGTTTCAAAGGGGATCTCGGTGGCGGCGGTGATCGCCGCATCAAGCTCTCCCACCGCGAACAGGTCGCGGGCCGGCGAGACGCCGGCGATTTCCCAGCTGTGTTCCTCGACGGCAATGGGCAGGCGATAGGCGGTTTCCGTGTCAAACGCGTTGGAATAGACGGTCTGCTGGCTGCTGATACAGAGCCGCGCCTGTTCCGCCTGAACCTCTGGCGGCACTGCCGGATCGGGACCGGCGCGCGGATAGACCACGTTGGCACTGCGCAGGGGGTTGCCATGGGCGTCCTCGGCCAGCGTCAGCGTATGCGACAGCCGGGGTTCGGACAGCCCCTGTTCCACATGCAGGGTCAGCGTTTCGATGGCGGTCGAGAACATCACCGGCGGCGCGTTGCCCGCCCGGCGCTGGACCCGGTGCACGCGATGGCGGGTATTGGCAATGGTCAGCGGAATCGCAGCGCGGGCGGTGCCGTCCTCGGCATAGACTTCCTGGCGCAGGGTCTTGCCCTTGAGCGTCCGCGCCGCCGCGCGCGCCTCTTCCGCGTCCGGGGTGGTGGGGAGATCGACCGGCGGCAGCAGCGGTTCCGGGTTGACGGGATCGCGGTAGAATTCGCCCCGCAACCCCTGAAGCAGCTGGCGCGCATCGGGACCGCCGCCAGTATGATACCAGGTCCGGGTCAGGACCGGGGCCTGATCCAGCGGCGCAGGAACGGAGCCGCCCCCCTCCTGCGCGGCAAAGTGGCTGGCGGTTTCCGCGTCGCGCCGGTCAACCCGTGCAAATCCGCGAAACTCGCGCTCCGCCGTATCGTAATGACCGTGGTGATAGGAAAAGGTCTCCACCCGCGAGGTTTCCGCCACCAGGTCCCGCGTTTCCAGCCGCGAAACGAGGTGAACCGGAAAGGGCAGCCTGGACAGCCATGGCCGCCCCTCGGCCCGGTCGGCAAGGTAGAAGGCCGTGGAATGCCGGTATTCGACCGTGACATCGGCCCCCGATCCGTTGCTGTAGCCGGTCATCAGGAAGGGTTTGCGCCCCGCCATCAGGTCAATCACCCGCAACGGCGCATGGGCATCGGCGGGCAGGCCCGACGACCAGGCAAGGCAAGTCGTTCCCTGCCCATATATGTCAACCGTCTCGATACGCGCTTCTGCGTGATGCGGCAGGCCGGTGATCTCGACCGGTGCCTCGATCCACCCGTTGCCCCACAGATTACGCCAGATACGCGCGCGGTCGGTCAGATAGACCAGGTCCGCCGGGCCGCTGCCATCGATGTCGGCAAAGCGCAGGCGCGCGGGATCAAAGCGGTCGGGCGCATCGAGCAACGGCGCATTGTCCATGTCGATACGCCGCCCGAACCGCCCATAGCCCCGGTTGGGCCAGTAACAGATCGCACCGTTGCGCACCCGCACGATATCGCTCAGCCCGTCGCCCGTCATGTCGGCCAGCACGACGGATTGCTCCGGATCGGAAAACACCACGCGCGGATTGCGGCTTTCCGCGTCCAGCAATTCGACAACACGGGCCGGGGCGTGGCCATCGAGACCCTTGCTCTCGTACCAGAGCAGACTTTCGCCGCCGGTGATCAGCAGGTCGGGCCGCCCGTCCCCGGTCAGATCGACGGGGCGGGCATCGGGCAGGTCGACCGGCGTGGTGAGCGTGGCGGGGATGGTGGCAAAGGCGCTCCAGGTTTCATCCTGTTGCATCGTGTATTGCCCGCGCGGCCTCGCGTCCCGGCTGGCAAGGCGCTGTCGCCCGTCCGCACCCAGATCGACCAGGTTGCCGGCCCGTGTTGCAAGCGCCGGCAGCGGGTCGATGACGGCCTGCGCTTCAAACGCCCCGCTGCCCCGGTTGCGCGCATAGTGCCAGCCCGCCGCATCGCGGGTCAGCATTCCGGGCAGGCCCTCGCCATAGAGATCGACGAAAAGCCGCGCATCATCGGCCAACCCCGCCCGCAACCCGGCCAGATCACCGGGGCTCAACCCGCGCTGACCGGTCTGCCAGGCATGTCCGGCATAGCGAAAGCGCAGCCCCGGCATCGCCCGCGCCGTATAGCCCGCGCCATCGCGGATATAGCCGCGCGTTGTCGCCCCACTCAGCAACGACAGGCCGGTTGCATCGTCATAGTCGAGATCGACCGACCGCACGAGTTCGGGCGCGTCGAACAGGTGGAACAGCATGACCCGCCGGCACCGGCGATTGGTGCGAATGTCAAAACCGCTGCGATAGGATGAAAACCGGTCAGGGCGGGTTGCCCATGCTCCGTTTTCCACCGGCCGCGGGTCTGCGGCATAGGCCAATTGCCCAAGGCCCAGATCACTGAACGGTGCGTCGTCATGCTCGCCATAGTCGAACACGGTCTGAAAGCGAAACGCATCCTCGCCGGGCAGCGGATCGCCGGGAGCATAGGGCGCGCGATTTCCATACAGGATGCGTTTGGGGTAAATCTGCGTCGCGCCTCCGGCCCTGTCGCGCTCGGCAGGGGGG
The DNA here is from genome assembly GCF_049800935.1 of Microbulbifer sp. S227A. Lineage (NCBI taxonomy): Bacteria > Pseudomonadati > Pseudomonadota > Gammaproteobacteria > Cellvibrionales > Microbulbiferaceae > Microbulbifer > Microbulbifer sp. S227A. The sequence goes on from NZ_JBNAFZ010000001.1 coordinate 899,811, forward strand.
ATGTTTAGCCCCGCGCCATCCTCGGCCTTGTAGTCATAGAGCGTCAGGTTGCCGCGATCATCAAATCGCCGTTCGCACATCCAGCGGAATACATGAGCCGGGGCCTCGGGATCGGCCAGCCGCGCCGCGGCACGTTCGCCATAGACCGAAGTGACGTTATCACGGGTGATGACGCGCCAATGCACCTGCCCGCTGGCGGTATGGTCCCAGCGTTCGATCCGCGAAAACGACCCTTCGATCCGGGGCCGGTATCGCCGGACGCGGTGGGTCTGCCCGGCCTCGTCCCGGCGCGTGGTTTCAATCAGCGCCCCTGCTCCGTCCCGCGCCGGCACCAGGTCTTCCAGCCCGGCAAGAACATAGGTATCGCTGTCCACCGCATCGCGATAGCGGGGCAGGCCACGGTCGGTGCGCCGCGAGATCGACGGGATGTCGACGCTCCAGCCCTGCCCGAAGGGGCCGTTCCCGCCGGCGGAACTGTAGGACAGCGCCAGCGCGGGCTCGCCGCCGCGCGCGGGTGACACCGGCAATGGCACGGTAAAGGTCGCGGTTCCGTTTGCTCCGTTGACCGCGAAGCGCTCGTCCAGCCCGCGAATGGCCCCGCCCCCTTGCGGCAGCGTGGTGTCCGGCAGGTCGAACCGCGAGGGAAGACCGCCGTTGGCGTCGGCCTCCATCGGGCTGGACACAGGGCCGGTCTCGGACACGTTTCCTTTCCTTCCTGAATCGCCGTGGCCTGAATCGCCGTGGATTGGCGTCGGCTCCCATGATCCCGAATGGCGACGGCGCGGCACGTCATCAGAACCCGCACCCGTCATGCGGGGCGCGGTACAGAAATTTGATGGCGTCTTCGCTTATGTGACCAATGCAGCTATTGGTTGCGAACCTGCCGCACCATAGCACATTACGTTTCGAATCAGAACCGCAACCATGCGTTGCGCGATATCCGCCGCGTCCTATGATTGTCCGCGTCGCGCGTCATGGGTCCGGTGCTAGGACCCCGAACCGCCACGCCCCCATTCAGGCGGGCGCTTTTGCACAAAGGCGCTTGGCCCCTCGCGGGCATCGTCAGAGGCGACGACATCCGCCCATAGCCGCTGGTTCAGCGCCCAAAGCTCGCGCTCGGCCAGATCGTTCGCGGCGCGCATCAGTTCCAGCGTGGCGGCGATCGACAGGGGCGCATTTCTCAGGATACGGTCGGCCAGCGCAACCGCCGCGTCCAGCACCGCATCGGGGGCAGCAAGGCAATTGACCATGCCATAGCCATGGGCCTCTTGCGCCGACAGCCGGTCACCGGTCAGGCACAGTTCCATCGCCTTGCCCGGCGGGATTTTCCGCGCCAGACGGAACGGCCCGCCAGCCCCCGCGAAAATGCCGATGGCGGGTTCGGGCAGGCCGAAGAACGCCGTTTCGCTGGCAACGATCAAATCGCAGGCCAGCGCCAGCTCGCAGCCCCCCGCAAGCGCCGGGCCATTGACCGCGGCGATCACCGGCTTGGTGCGGCTGGCGCGCACGAAACCGGCAAAGTGACCGTCGCCCCCCAAGATGGACTCGCCATCGCCCTCCAGGAACGCCCGCAGGTCCATTCCCGCGGAAAACACGTTACCCGCGCCGGTCAGGATGGCGATCCGCGCCTCGGGATCCGCCTCGAACCGCGCCAGCGCACGCCGCAACGTCTGGGTCAGCTCGATATTGACCGCATTGCGTTGTTCGGGCCGGTTCAGCGTCAGGATCGCAATGGCCCCGCGCATTTCATAAAGGACGGTGTCATTCATCGGTCGTCTCCCCTGGTTGCTGCGCGGACACGGTCGGGCAGCCCAAGTTTGCCCCCTGCCCCGCGCCTGTCAATCCTGTCGGCGCTCACCCGTGCCTTTCGGATCAGCGGCCGGTGAAATGCGCCTCGCGTTTGTCCAGCAGCGAGGCGATGGCCTCGGCATGATCTTCGGTCTGGTGACTGGCCCCCTGATAGGCCGCCGCCAGTTGAAGCACCGAGTCCAGCCGCGTGTTCAGCCCTTCGCGCATCAGGCGCTTGGCCATGCGCAACTGGCGGGGCGGGTTCCGGGCGATCCGCCCGGCGAGGTCATGCGCCGTATCCATCAACTCTTCCGGTGCCACCACCCGGGACACCAACCCCCAGTCCAGCGCCGTCGCCGCATCGACCGGTTCGGCGGTAAAGGTCATCTCGGCCGCACGCGACAGGCCGATCTGGCGCGGCAGCAACCAGGCCCCGCCATCGCCCGAGATCAGCCCGACCCGGACGAAGTTCTCGGCAAAGGTGGCGCGGGTCGAAGCGATACGGATGTCGCACATGCAAGTGGTATCGCACCCCGCCCCGTAGGCCGGGCCGTTGACGGCGGCGATCAACGGCACCTCGCACTCCCAGATCGCCCGTGCGACACGTTGGATGCCGTTGCGATAGCGGTCCTTGGCGTCAATCGCATCGCCGGCAAAGATCGAGCTCTTTTCCTGCATGTGCTTGAGATTGCCACCCGAGGAAAACGCCTTGCCCGCACCGGTCAGGATGGCACAGCGCACCGAGGCGTCATCGCCGATCCGCTGCATCGCCTCGACAATCGCGGCGCACAGGTCGCCATCGGTCAGCGCGTTGCGGGTTTCGGGCATGTTGAAGGTGATCGTGACGACATGTCCGTCCTGTTGGTAAAGCAGCTTGTCGCTCATGTGGCGGCTCCTGTGGCTGTGGTGGCGGGTAACGGGATGGCCCCGTTCCCGGCGGGTGATCGTGCTCGCCTGAGAAGGGATGAAAACACCGCGGCTTGCAAGGGGCCGGCGCGCGCCCCTTGGAGAGAGGGAGCGGTTCGCGGCAGTGCCCCGGGCCATTGTGACCGCCCGTCTTCCCGCCTAATCTGCGGGCAAATGCCGCCGGCCAGCAACCAGAAAGACCACCCGTGACCCGTTTCCTTTCCAATGCAAAACGCCCGGTTCACCTCGGGCGGTTTCCGCTTGAGACCCTGAAACGCGTGGCCGACCTGCCCGATCTGTCGGAGGTTCCCGCAACCGGGCAATTGTCGTTCACGCGCAGGCACAATCCGGCCTCTATCGTCAACGCCATGCGGGACCATCAGGCAGTGATGGACGCGATCCGGGGCGGGTTCGTAAACAGGGCGAAGTCCGGTTGTCCGGAGGACCCGGCCGAACGCGCCGATCATATCAAGGCCTTCTGTCACTTTGCCGATGCCTCGATGGTTGGCATTGCGCCCCTGCCGTCGGCGGCGCACCTGGCGCAGCCCTTTCGCAACCCCGACATCGACAGGCTGGCCGACACGCTCAGGACGCAGCAGACCAAGACGCTGGCATCGGGCATCGACATGGTCATGGCCGATCTGCGCGAGTCGATGGAGACACCGCCGAAATCAATCAAGGCGCATACGAATGTGCTGGCGATCCTGATCGAACACCAGCGCGACCCGCGCAAGGGGGAACCCGGGACCGACTGGATCCGCGACGCGCAGGATCATCGCGGGTGCATCCTCGCATCGGAAATCGCCGTGGTGCTGGCCAATTACATCCGGCTCTTGGGCTGGGACGCACAGGCCCATACACAGGCGACCTCGGATGTCTGCCTGAACCGGGTTGCCGTTGCCGCCGGGCTGGCGGTCATGCAGGGCGGCGCGCTGGTCAATCCATTTGTCGGCCCGCGCTTCAGCCTCGCCGCCGTCACCACCACGTTCGAGATGCAGCCCGACCTGCCGCTTGACCCCGCCGGCGGGCCCTATCCGATCCGCAAACGCCCGGCGCTGGCGGAATATCCGTTCGAAACCCGCGATTTCGTTCAGGGCGGCCACCCGTTCGAAACCCTGCGCCGCGTCGACAGGCCCACAACCTATATCGACGAGGCCCGCGTTGCCCGGGTTCCGAAACGCGCCGACATGTTTGCCCGCGCGCAATTCGGCGAGATGGGCAAGCGCCTGCAAGACAGCGCAAAGGGCGGCCATTACGTGCGCAAGGCGGCCCCGTCCTTTGCACAGCGCCGGTTGCTGGGGGCCTTCACGCTGTTGCAGGATGGCGACCATGCCCCGGAGCGTCAGGCCCCCGATGCCGCCCGCAATGCCGAGAACCTCAAGGCGGCAAGCTATTTCCTCGGGGCCGATGCGGTCGGGCTGTCGGCCTGTCCGGACTGGACATGGTATTCCCATGACGCGTTGGGCGCACCGATTGTGCCCGAGCATGACCAGGCCGTGTCGATGATCATCGACCAGGGGTTTGAAACCATGGAAGGGGCCAGCGGCGACGACTGGATCGCTGTCAGCCAGTCGATGCGCGCCTATCTGCGGTTTTCGTTGATCGGCGGGGTCATCGCACAGCAATTGCGCAACCTTGGCTACAAGGCCAAGGCCCATACGGTGATGGATGGCGAAGTTCTGCAACCACCCCTGTTGCTGCTGTCGGGGATGGGCGAGGTCAGCCGGATCGGCGAGGTGATCCTGAACCCGTTCCTTGGCCCGCGCCTGAAATCGGGTGTCGTGACCACCGACATGCCGATGACCCATGATCTGCCGATTGATTTCGGCCTGCAAAGATTCTGTGAGTCCTGCAACAAATGCGCCCGCGAATGCCCGTCGGGCGCGATCACCGCCGGGCCCAAGCTGATGTTCAACGGCTATGAAATCTGGAAGTCCGACAGCCAGAAATGCACCACCTACCGGGTAACGCAACCGGGCGGCGCGATGTGCGGGCGCTGCATGAAGACCTGCCCGTGGAACCTTGAAGGCTTGTTCGTGGAAAAGCCGTTCCGCTGGGCGGCGATGAACATGCCAACCGCCGCGCCCCTGCTGGCCTGGCTGGACGATGCGCTTGGCAAGGGGGCGATCAACCCGGTCAAGAAATGGTGGTGGGATTTGGAACTGGGCGAAGACGGGGGCTATCACCCGGTCTCGGCACCGGTCAATCACCGCGAATTGCAAACCGATCTCGACCTCAGATACGAGGATCAGACGCTGGCCGTCTATCCGGCAAACCTGGCGCCACACCCCTATGCCTATCCGTTCCCGATGATCCGCGAACAGGGGATCGAAGCCTATCAGGCGATGATCACCGCCGAAGAATACCAGAAACGGCTCGCGGCGGGCGAAACTGAGGGGCTGGCCCATGAATACAGGGCCGATGTCACCAGCCCGGTGTTGCATGTGGAAATCGCCCTGGCGCAAGAGATGGCACCGGGAATTGGCAAATACGAACTGCGCGCGCTGGATGGTGGCGACCTGCCCGAATGGCGAGCAGGCGCACATATCGACATCGTGGTTGCCCCGGAATTCTTGCGCCAGTATTCGCTATGCGGTGATCCGGCGGACCGGTCGAAATACCAGATTGCCGTGCTGCGCGAGGACGAGGGGCGCGGCGGTTCCCGCCTGTTGCACCGGATTTTTCGCGAGGGGCGCAAGATCTTTGTCTCGTGTCCGATCAACCATTTCCCGATCGCCGCCCCGGCACAGCGTCACCTGTTGATGGGCGGTGGCATCGGCGTCACGCCGATGATTGCCATGGCGCATGAGTTGCATGCGCAAGCGGCCGATTTCGAGCTGCATTATTCAATCCCCTCGCGCAGCAGGGCCGGGTTTCTGCCGGACCTGTCCGGTTTTGCCTGGTCCGACCGGGTGCATCTGCATGTATCTGACCAGAACACCCGCGCGGATTTTGATCGGCTGATCGGCCCCTATCGTGACGGAACCCACATCTATGCCTGCGGTGCCGACCGGTACATGCAGGCCGTGATGTCCCGCGCCGAACAGGCGGGCTTTCCCGAAGAGGCCCGCCATCTTGAGTATTTTTCGGTTCCGGACATGCCGGATTACGAGAACCATCCGTTTCAGGTGCGGCTGGCCAAATCGCAACGCGAATTGGACATCCCCGCGGATCAGAGCATCGCCGAGGTGCTTCAGGACAACGGGTTTGCGGTCGATATCAAATGCTCCGACGGTATCTGCGGGGTCTGCAAGTGCGGCTTGCTGGCGGGCGAGGCCGAGCATCGCGACCTCGTCCTCTCCGGCAAGCAGCGCCAGACATCGATCATCACCTGCCAATCCCGTGCGGCGCAAAAGGGGGGCTTGCTGGAGCTCGACCTTTGATTGCCGGCCGGAAGGCCACAAACACATTTACAAAACTAGAATCATAGTTATATTGATCGCATGACAACACATACATCCGTCGTGCGCGCGCTTGCCGCCCTGGGCCATGACGCCCGCCTTGCAATCTTTCGCCTGCTGGTTCGCGCCGGCCATGACGGGTTGAATGTCGGAGAGATCGGGCAAGAGCTCGACATGCCCGCATCGACCCTTGCGCACCACCTCAGGTCGCTGGTCGAGGCCGGGCTGGTGGTACAGGAACGAAAGGGCCGCCAGATCGTCAACCGGGTTGATTACGACGCGATGCAGCGCACGGTTACCTTTCTGACCGCCGAATGCTGTGTCGGGGTCACGCTCACACGGGATGACGCCGCCTGAGACCCGGTTTTTTTGGGCCTAAACAACCACTCCCCTAGGAAAATAGACATGAATACCCTCGCGCAAACCACCCGCACCCGCATGATTGATCTGGCGCTGACGCTCTGGACCAAGGAACGGGTCTGGCTGGTGTCGCTTGCCATTCTCGGGCTTCTCTTGCTGTTCGACCCGGCCCAGGGGGTGGAAAGTGTGTCGTTCACCGTGGCGAACCTGGCGGATGTCGCACCGTTTCTGGTGCTGTCGATCGGCATCGCCGCCTATGCCGGGGCAACCGGTGCCGATGGGCTGATCGCGCGGGCCTTTACCGGTTCGCCCGCCATGATGATCATCGTCGCGGCCCTTGCCGGCGGGCTGTCGCCCTTCTGTTCCTGCGGGGTCATTCCGCTGATTGCCGCCCTGCTGGCCATGGGCGTGCCCCTGTCGGCGGTGATGGCCTTCTGGCTGGCGTCGCCGGTGATGGACCCGTCGATGTTCGTGCTGACCACAGGCGTTCTGGGCGTTGAATTTGCCATCGCCAAGACGATTGCCGCCATCGGGCTCGGGATATTCGGCGGAACCGTGGTGCATGTTCTGGCGAAATCCGGTGGCCTGTCCGACCCGCTGCGCGACGATGTGGGCAATGGCGGCTGTGGCGGCGCCAAGGTTCGCACCGCTCAACCCGTGGTCTGGGCCTTTTGGCGGGACAACGAAAGGGTCGCCAAATTCATCCGCGAAGGCATCAAGACAACGCTGTTCCTGGCAAAATGGCTGACGCTGGCCTTTGTGCTGGAAAGCTTGATGCTGGCCTGGCTGCCGGCGGATCTCGTGGCCCGTACACTGGGCGGCACCGGGCTCGCCCCCATCGGCATTGCGACACTGGTCGGTGTGCCTGCCTATCTCAACGGTTATGCCGCGCTGCCGCTGGTTGGCGGATTGATCGGCCAGGGCATGGCCCCCGGCGCGGGCCTCGCGTTCCTGGTGGCCGGGGGTGTAACCTCGCTCCCCGCGGCAATCGCGGTGTGGGCATTGGTCAAACGCCCGGTATTCCTGCTATACCTCGCCATCGCGCTGACCGGCTCTTTCACCTCGGGACTGGCGTTTCAGATCTGGACCTCGATGATTACCGGATGAGGGCAGCACGCAATCAGAGATTACGCCGCAAACCGGTTATTCTCTCAGACGGCAATTAATGCCGATCGGATTTGGCTTCAGTTGTTGCGTTGGCGAATCATGAAACCCCTTTGGCGTGGTTTCGCCCACGCCCCTGCCCCGAAAGTCGGCCCGCCTTTCTCGCATTCCCGACTAACAACAACCTATCCGTGTATTGTCCGCACCGGTAACGCTGTCACCAAAGACGAAAATCTTGATCGAATCATGCAACCCGTGCAGGGTTGTCTGACTTTAGTTTAATCAAAGTTATTCAATTAATGCGGTTTCCGCATAAGGTGCACATAAATGGACAAGTCCAAAAAATTTCTTGAATCTTCACTCCTGGTATTGGCGCTGAGCGTTTTTCCTCTGCCCTTGGTCGCCGCCACCATGCAGGCCACATTTACCGGCATTGTCAGTCATTTTCATGGCGACGGTGCGCAATGGGGGCTGGGGAACGGCGAAGGCCTCAGCTACACGGCCACTTTTTTCTACGACTCTGACCTCGCAACGATGCCCGCCGGCAGCAATGCCGCCAGCGTCTCGGTACACTCCGCCTCACTCACCATGAACGGGATCACGTTCAACCTGGGTTCCGGTGGCGCGACTTATCACCCCTTCCCCGGTAGAGAAACGAATATCTGGGGCCAATACAATGCCAGCAATGAGCACGTCGACAACACCCAACACTCACGAATTGTCCAGTCCATGGGACAAAGAGCGATTTTTCAACGCCCTGACCTGGCGCCAGATGCTTCAGGTGCAATGAGCGATCCGGCCAATAGCGATCTGACTTCCTATTTCGGGCATGAGTTTTATTCCGACCAGCTTGACGCCGTCATTTACGGAGGGAGCAGTTTCTTTGACTTCGCTGAATACGACCTGCAGACCGGAGAAGTGATCTCGCGTGTCGGGGGTTTTCTTTCCCCCGCGCGTCCACTGACAATGCAAGTATCCGCCGTTCCGCTTCCGGCGTCCATGCCAATACTCTTGTGCGCCCTCGGGATTCTGGGTTTGCTCGGACGACACAAGCACGCCCTATCGTCCTAAAATGCTTCGTGCAAAATCCGCATCACCTGACGCCATCTGAAATCAGGTTCGCAGCGCGATAGGTGATGCCCCAGCCCTCAGGAAAAACGCGATGCTTCAAAGTGACATCCCACAAAGAACTTGTGCATTTTCAATGCCTTGAGCAACGCAATGGCCGACAGAGAAAAAACTGTGCCTCTTGAACCAAGAGGCCCGCAGTTCCGCCAGGGCTCTTGTTGATATTGGTCGGAGTGGCGAGATTCGAACTCACGACCCCTGCCTCCCGAAGACAGTGCTCTACCAGGCTGAGCTACACTCCGACCGTGCAGGAGCGATTACAGACACCGCGCGGGTTTGGCAAGCCCAATCATCGGCGTCTTTTCAAGACTCTTGTCAGGACACCCACCCGCAGCCCCGCCATCAGCCCGATACGCGTCTTGGTTTCGAGCACCGGGCGGTTTTGCGAGCGGTTGCCATGGGATTCGCGGCGCAGGATGTAGAGGCCGCTGGCGGTGACGATCGCCGTACCCACATAGGTCATCGCGTCAGGATACTCACCAAACAGCACCGCCCCGAAGAGCGCCGCCCACAGGATTTGCGAATATTGCATCGGCGCGACGATGGCGGCGTCGGCACGGCGATAGGCAATCACCATGCAGGACATGGCCAGCAGGACCAGCACCGCAACCACCGCGAGCGCGCCGAAATCAGCTATCGGCATGGGCCGGTAGACGAAGGGCAGCGCAACGCCCATCATCACAAAGCTCGCGAGCATCGGATAAAGCACCATCAGCACCGCGCGCTCGTCATTGCCGATCTTGCGGACCACGAGGGCATTGAGCGCACCCGCAACCGCCGCCGCCAGCGCCGCGGCGTGGCCGATATTGACCGCCGTGGACCCCGGGCGCAGCACCACCAGGACCCCGATCAGGCCGACAACCACCGCGATGGCACGGCGCGGACCCACCTTTTCCCCCAGCAACGGCACCGCCAGAACGGTGATCAACAGCGGCGTTGCAAACAGCACCGCATAGACCTGAGCCAGGGGAATCAGCGAAAAGGCAAAAAATGCCCCGACCGCCGCGATCACTGCGGAAATACTGCGCACCAGCATCCACCAGGGATGTGTCGGGCGCAGCGTGCCGGGAACAGTGTCCCCGATCAACAACACCGTCATCAGCGGAAAGGTCAGGAGGGCGCTGAAAAACGCGATCTGGATCGATGAATAGGCCGCGCCGAGATATTTGATGATGACGTCGTGCGACGCGAAAATCGCGAACCCCAGAAGACCGAACAGGGCGCCGGACAGGTTGCTGGAACGTGGCGGATCGCTGGGCAAGGTGGCGTCGGTCCTGGCTGGGCCGCCCATTGGCGACACGGTCGCGGGGATAGGGCGTGGGGACCGCCCCACGCCCGGCGGATCAGAGGCTGGCGTCCAGAGCAGCGAGGATCGCATCACCCATCTGTTCGGTGCTGACGGGCTCGACCCCGTCTTCACCGATCAGGTCGGCGGTGCGCAGCCCATCGGCAAGCACCTTTTCGACCGCCGCTTCGATGCGGGTGGCTTCGTCGCCCTGATCGAAGGAATAGCGCAGCGCCATCGCAAAGCTCAGGATACAGGCAATCGGGTTGGCCTTGCCCTGGCCGGCGATGTCCGGGGCCGAACCATGTACCGGTTCATACAGTGCCTTGGGACGGCCATTGGCCATCGGTGCGCCAAGCGACGCCGAGGGCAACATGCCCAGCGACCCGGTCAGCATCGCGGCGGCATCCGACAGCAGGTCGCCGAACAGGTTGTCGGTGACGATCACGTCGAACTGCTTGGGCCAGCGGCAGAGCTGCATGGCGCCGGCATCCGCATACATGTGCGACAGTTCCACATCCGGGTAGTCTTCGTCATGCACCTTTTGCACGACTTCGCGCCACAGGATGCCCGACTCCATCACGTTGGCCTTTTCCATCGAGCAGACCTTGTTGTTGCGGCGGCGGGCCAGCTCAAAGGCCGATCGCGCCACGCGGTCAATTTCGCTCTCGGTATATCGTTGGGTGTTGATGCCGATCCGCTCGTTGCCTTCCTTGATGATGCCGCGCGGCTCGCCGAAATAGATGCCGCTGGTCAATTCGCGCACGATCACGATATCAAGCCCGGCCACCACGTCGCGCTTGAGCGAGCTGAAATCCGCCAGCGCGTCAAAGCACTGGGCCGGGCGCAGGTTGGCATAGAGGTCCATTTCCTTGCGCAACCGCAACAGGCCCCGCTCGGGCTTGACGCTAAAGTCGAGCGCATCGTATTTCGGCCCCCCGACCGCGCCCAGAAGCACCGCGTCGACCTCCATCGCCTTGGCGAGCGTGTCATCATGCAGCGGCGTGCCATGCTTGTCATAGGCGGCCCCGCCCACCAGATCCTCGGACACGTCAAACGCCAGGCCGCGCTTGGCCCCGAACCAGTCGATGACCCGGTTGACCTGGGTCATGACCTCGGGGCCGATACCGTCACCGGCAAGGATAAGAAGCGAGGGGTTGGACATGCGGGCTCTCCTGAATTTTCCTTGTTTGCCCCTACCGCGCGCGATGCACAGGGTCAATAAGACGCAGCCCGGCCCGCGCCCTCAGAGGCGGGACAGACCTTCGGCCAACAGGTCCCACACCCGGCGCAGGCGGGGTGTCTGGCGCATCGCCTGATGCGCCGTAAGCCAGACCGGCAGCACCGGCATGGGCACACCAAGATCAAGCTGTTCGACCTCGGGATCGGCCCGCGCCACGCCAAGCTGTGAAAACCCGATGCCACAGCCCGCCCGCAGCAACTCCCAATAGGTCGCCTGGTTGTCACATCGCATGACAAAATCCTCGCGCCGCACGGACCAGCCCATCGTGGCCATGGTCCGCAGGATCAGGTCATTGCGGTCATAGCCGATGAGATCGTGGGCCAACAGGTCTTCGGGCGTTGCCGGACGGCCCCGGCGATCCAGATAGCGGCGCGCCGCGAACACGCCCAGTTCAAGATCGGTGATATGGCGCGCCACCAGGTCAAGCTGGGTCGGGCGATACATGCGCAGGGCAATATCGGCCTCGCGAAACAACAAGTTCTCGCTGGTGTCAGAGGGCAGCAATTCCAGTTGAATCGCCGGTTCCGCCTCGCGAATGCCCGCGAGGATCGGGGGCAGAAGGTGGTGCGAGGCAAAGACGCTCGCGGTGATCCTGACCGTCCCTTCCAGCCGGGTGGATTGCCCGGCGGCGGTCAGGGCCAGCGCCTGCATCGCCTCTTGCATCTGGCGGGCCATGGGGATCAGCCCCGCCCCCGCATCGCTAAGCGCGAGACCGCGCGCGTGCCGGGTGAACAGCTCCACCCCCAGAGCGTTTTCCAGCGCCTGCACCTGCCGCCCCAATGTCGGCTGGCTGCACCCCAGCACCCGCGCCGCGGCCGAGAGCGACCCAGTATCCGCAACGGCGAGGAAGCTCTGAACAAGGGACCAATCCCGAAGTTTGGCAGGCACATCCATTCACCAATGAATATCTGACAGACAAATTTCGGCAATCCCTATACACCACAGAAGCGGATATTTCTCCTCCCGACCCAGTTTTTTTCAGGAGATGACATGCCCCAGACTGTTCTGATACTCGGCGCGACCGGCCGTCTCGGACGCAATGCCGCCATGCAATTTGCCGCCGCCGGATGGAGGGTACGCCGGTTTGATCGTACCCATGATGACCTGATGCAGGCGGCGCGGGGTGTGGATGTGATCGTCAATGGCTTCAACCCGCCCTATGCCGACTGGGCCGCAGAGGTACATGGGCTTCACGCCCAGGTTATCGCAGCAGCGAGGCAAGCCGGGGCCACCGTGATCCTGCCCGGCAATGTCTATGTGTTCGGCGCGGACACTCCTGCCCCGTGGACGGCGGACACACCGCACCGCGCGCGCAACCCGCTGGGACGCATCCGCATCGACATGGAGCGGGCCTATCGCCTGGCCCCGGTGCGTACCATCATGCTGCGCGGCGGGGATTTCATCGACACCGCCCCGTCGGGCAACTGGTTTGACAAGGTCCTGACCAAGTCACTGGCCAGCGGGCGGTTCACCTATCCCGGCGATCCCGACATTCCCCATGCCTGGGCCTATCTGCCCGACTATTGCCGCGCCATGGTACAGCTGGCGGAACGGCGGGCGTCGCTGCCGGGCTACACGGACATTCCCTTTCCCGGCTACACGATGAGCGGGCGGGACATGGCCGAAATACTGAACCGTCTCCACCCGGCCGGCCTGCGCTTGCGGCGGATGTCATGGCTTGGCCTGAATTTGTTGCGACCGTTCTGGCCGCTGGCCGCCTGCCTGCACGAGATGCGCTATCTGTGGGACACGCCGCATTGGCTCGACCGGGCCAAGTTCGACCGGATATTGCCCGGTTTCCGGAACACCCCGGTTCACGAGGCGCTGGCATCGGCGGTGAAACAGCCTTCAGTCGAGCACGAGATCCACCCAGACAAGGCGGTGACGGCTGGCGGCTAGGGCCTCTTCATGGCCCGGCTCGCCGGGCGAGGGCCAGTACACCCCGGCATCGCCGACCGTCAATGCCGCAGAGGGCAAGACATAATCCACGCGAAACCGCCCGATCCCGTCCCAATCAACGGTATCGCGCGCATTTGCACCCCCATGCCCCTGATCGGGCATCGCCCCGGCCCCGCCGCTCACCGGTTGCGGGTCCTGCAATCTGGTGTCCGCCAGCAGGGCGCGGATCGCCTCGGTGCGGCCGGCGCTGTCATCGGGATCGAGATTGGCGTCACCGACCAGCACAAAGGCCTTGGGCACGTCACCGAACGCCCCGTCCAGTACCTTGCGCCACAACAGGATCTCATCGTGATTGCGACGGCCATTGCGATCCTCGGGGCCATCAAAAACCGGCGGGTTCGCGTGAAAGGTCATCACCGACAGGATCGTGCCATCTGGCAGCGCAACAGGCACGATCCAGTGCCCGGTATTCGACAGGCGCTGCGCCGCCTGCGCCTCGGCGGATGGATAGGGCGATCCGTCCTCGTGTTGCGGCAGGATTGCACCGGGAAGGTCGCGCCAGATCAGATCGCTGAAATCCCGGACCTTGTCGGCCAGGATCGGATGACGGGACAACACCGCCAGCCCGCCCTGCCCGGTAAAGGCTCCGAACCCCTGCGCATCGCCCGGACCACCCAACCGACCATCGCCATCCAGATCCAGATCCGTCGCCATCCCGGAATTGGGCCGCGCGGCAAACCGGTGGGGGTAGGCCACGCCGCTTGCGGCCAGAAGATCGGCCAGGGCGGCAAGCGCGGCCCCGTCATGGTCCCAGTCGATGCCCTGCAGGGCGAGAATGTCCGGCGCGGTCTCGGCAATGACCCGCACCACGGCGGCAATCTGCCCGGAGTCACCCCGCGTCAGGTCGCGATAGAGCAGGCCCGGCCCGTCACGTTGCAATTCCGCGTTGAACGTGGCGACGCGCAGCGTCTCGCCCTGCGCCGGCAACACATGCGCCCCAAGCCCCGTCGCGCAGACCACAAGCCCCCGCAGCAGCATCATAGCAGGTGGACAGGCTCGGATTCCTGCGAGGCGCGGCGGCGCTTGTCCTCGATCAGTTCGGCGATGCGCATCATGGCGATGCCGCGCATGATCATGCTCGCGGGGAGAAAGGCCCAGGCGCTGATCGTCCAGATCATGGTCTGCGGATGCGCGAGCGTGATCGGGTCGATCAGGTCCGACGTCATCCGCACGAGGGTCGGAATGAGAAACGGCAGCGCAATGCCCAACACCGCGTTGATGCGGCCGTCGCGCTGGAGCCTGTGCACCACGTCCCCGCCCGCGGTCGGATCAAAGCGCGGCAGGTTCACCCAGACGTTGAACGCGCCATTGCGGGTTGGCCAGCCATAGAGACGCACCGCGCCGATGAACACCACCACGCTGGTCAGGGCAATGGCATAGGCGACGCCGGCAGCGTCGCGCACCCGTTCCACCACCATGTTCGAGATTCCGTCAGGCAGCATCCCGATCACCAGGCGCACCGGCGAATAGGGGAAATCGCTGTAATGCCCCACAACCTGTCCCAAACCGCTGAAAAACCCGGTGATCGCGGTGGGCTCGTAGATGTTCTTGGACGCAAGCGTCAGCACCAGCACCATCAGGAACAGCCCGACAAAGCGCAGCCGGTTGAGCGGCGGCGCATCCCGGAATTCCACGATACTGGGATAGTTCGCGAAATATTCGGCAAAAGTCAGACCGGCGCCGACAATGGCCAGCAGGGCGACGATTTCGATGGCATCCGTGGTATAATCCGGCAACAGCAACGATGGAGAGGCAATCATCACGGCCACCAGAATGCCGCGCATGAGTGCACCGGTGATCCGTCTCAACACTGGCTCTTTCCCCTCGAATTGGACCGTCAGCGCGCCGCGCCTGTAGCGCGATACCATCTTGAACCGCGAAACACGCGGGTGGTCAACGTCCTGTTATGACATTACTGCGCGACAGATCGCGTTCGCTCAAGCCTGACGGGCGCAGAACCCCGCAATCATCGGGTGACGCCGCTGAACTGGTGCCGGTTTGCATCAATTGCGCGCGGCGCTGGTGTCAAACGAAAACGGGCCGCGTCCCGGCGCGGCCCGTTCGAAACAGTGCATGTGGCGCGGCTCAGACCCAGGGGCGTTCCTGCGCGGTCTTGCCTTCATAGCTGTCGATTGCCCCGACCTTTTCCATGGTCAGCCCGATGTCGTCCAGGCCTTCGAGCAGACAGTGTTTCTTGAACGGATCGACCTCAAAAGCAAAGCTCTCGCCATCCGAGGTGGTGACGGTCTGCGCCTCGAGATCGATGGTCATGCGGGCATTCGCGCCTTTTTCCGCATCCTTCATCAACACATCGACAACCTCTTGGGGCAGGGCGATGGGCAGGATGCCGTTCTTGAAGCAGTTATTGAAGAAAATATCGGCAAAGCTGGGCGCGATGACACAGCGGATGCCGAAATCCTTGATCGCCCAGGGCGCGTGTTCGCGCGAGCTGCCGCAGCCGAAATTGTCACCCGCGACCAACACTTCGGCGGCGCGGTATTGCGGCTTGTTCAGAACGAAATCGGGCAATTCGTTGCCGTCATCGTCATAGCGCATTTCGTCAAACAGGTTGACGCCCAGACCGGAGCGCTTGATCGTCTTGAGAAATTGTTTGGGGATGATCATGTCGGTGTCGATATTGATCATCGGCATCGGTGCCGCGATCCCCGTGATTGTCGTGAATTTGTCCATCTTCGTCTCCGTGGGATGACCTGTGCGTCACCCCGGTTGGTTCTATTTGTCGAATTTCGCCTGAAGCTTGTCCCGCAGCACGCCTTTGGCGGTGCGCAGAAAGAACGCGAGCGCGATCAGCCCCGCCCCGTTGAACAGCAGTTCGATGCCCAGGAGCACCCCCAGAAGGCTTGGCGCGACCGATGCAAAATTGGCAAAAATATACCCCGCCAACAGCACCGAAACGGCACCCGATATCAACATGGGCCAGAAGAACGGCGTCTCGCGCATCTGGAACGCGGTGATCACCCGCGCGACCCCGCTGGCGGCAAAGAGGATCGCAACCAGCAGCGTCAGCGAAATCACACCTTCCAGCGGGTGCCAGACCAGCGACAGGCCCAGCAACAGCATCAGGACACCTAGCCCGATGCCCAGGAACTTGCCCCAGGCTCCGTCTTCGCCAAAGCCGGCAAACACCTGGATCCCGCCCGACAGCATGAACATGATCCCCGCCAACACCGTGACGCTGATCGATGCGGCAACCGGATTGGACAGCACGAAAACGCCAAAGACGACGGAAACGAGTCCGAGAATGAGCCACTTTACCCAAGTTTTCATATCAGGATTCCTTCATAGGTTGTTCACCCGGACGCTACATCAACTCGCGTATGTCTGTCAGGTGTCCCGTGACTGCGGCGGCGGCGGCCATTGCAGGGCTGAGCAGGTGGGTGCGCCCGCCACGGCCCTGGCGGCCCTCAAAGTTGCGGTTGCTGGTCGCGGCACAGCGTTCGCCCGGAGCAAGCTGGTCCGGGTTCATCGCAAGGCACATCGAGCATCCGGCAAGGCGCCATTCGAAACCGGCCTCCTTGAAAATGTCGGCCAGGCCCTCTTCCTCGGCCTGCGCCCGGACCAGGCCGGAACCGGGCACCACCATCGCGCGCATGCCGTCCTTGATCTTCTTGCCCTTCAGGATTTCCGCGGCGGCGCGCAGATCCTCGATGCGCCCGTTGGTGCAGGACCCGATGAACACGGTATCGATCTTGATTTCGCTGAGCGGGGTGCCCGGCGTGAGCCCCATATAGTCGAGCGAACGCTGCGCCGCGCCGACCTTGCCGCCGGTGAAATCCGAGGGATCAGGCACATTCGCCGTAATCGGCAGCACGTCTTCCGGGCTGGTGCCCCAGGTCACAACCGGCGCGATGTCTTCGCCCTTGATCGTGACGACCTTGTCCCAATGGGCGTCATCATCCGAATACAGGGTTTTCCACCAGGCCATCGCCGCTTCCCATTGCGCGCCTTTCGGGGCATGCGGGCGGCCCTTGCAATATTCGAACGTGGTTTCGTCCGGCGCGATGAGCCCGGCACGGGCGCCGCCTTCGATTGCCATGTTGCAGACCGTCATGCGGCCTTCCATCGACAGATCGCGGATGGCTTCGCCGCAATACTCGATGACATAACCGGTGCCGCCGGCAGTGCCGGTCTCGCCGATGACGGACAGGGTGATGTCCTTGGCGGTCACACCGGGCCGCAGCTTGCCGGTGATCTCGACCTTCATGTTCTTGGATTTCTTCTGGATCAGCGTCTGCGTCGCCAGAACGTGCTCGACCTCCGAAGTGCCGATCCCGTGCGCCAGCGCCCCGAACGCGCCATGGGTCGCCGTGTGGCTGTCACCGCAAACCACGGTCATGCCCGGCAAGGTCCAGCCCTGTTCCGGTCCGACAATATGCACGATGCCCTGCCGCACGTCGCTGACCGGGTAGTAATGGATGCCGAAATCCCTGGAGTTCTTGTCGAGCGCCTCGACCTGGATGCGGCTTTCCTCGTTGTCGATGCCATCCACCCGGTCAAGCGTGGTGGGCACATTGTGATCCGGCACCGCGATGGTCTTGTCCGGCGCGCGCACGGTGCGGTTGGTCATCCGCAGCCCTTCGAACGCCTGCGGGCTGGTCACCTCGTGAACAAGGTGGCGGTCGATATAAAGAAGGGTGGTGCCGTCTTCGTCCGCGTGGGCGACATGGGCATCCCAGATCTTGTCATAGAGTGTCTTGGGGGACATGGGTCCTCTCCCGTTTGCTAGAATCTGAACAGTGTGAACGAATGCGCAAGCCTATAGCCGCGCCAGCACCGTAAGGGTTGCACCAAAGAACCGCTCGCGCAGGCGGAGCCGGTCCTGAAGGTCGAGTCTTGGCGTTACGGATGGATTCATGCGGTCCAGATACAGCCGCGGCGGGATTCATTCAAGGTTCATCATGCGCGCCGCCCTGCCGGGCGGTACGGCGGCCGGTTCGACGTGGCCTTGCGCCCTGCTGCTTGTCATGCAAGCGTATCCGGAAAAAGGAGCGCCATGGACCCGGTCACCGACGTTACCAGCACCCTGATCCAGACGATCATGCTCTATTTCGGGCAGGCACGCGAAACCGTGGTGTGGTTTCTCATGCCCGGTTGGCGACTCTACCAGATCCTGATCATCCTGGCGATCGTCGCTTTGGCCTGGCTGTTGAAACTGCTGAGCGAACCCCGGCTGCAAGACTGGGCCCGCTCGCGCGAGGGCTGGCCGAAATGGCGGCTGCGCCTGCTGGTGCAGATACGCCGCCGGATGCTGCTGATCTGGTTCTCGCTGCTTGGCGGGCTGGTCTATCTCGTGATGCAACAGCTCACCTGGCCCTCGCGCAGCTACCTGATCGGGCTGGCGGTGACGCTTTCGACGGTCTGGCTGTCAATCGGGCTGGCGGTCCAGCTGGTGCGCAACCGGTCGCTGCGCAACGTGGTGACGTGGTTCCTGTGGATCTATGCAACGCTCTATTTCCTGAACGCTCTGGACGAAATCGCGGCATTCCTCGACCGGCTGGCGATCGAATTCGGCGATGCCCGTGTTTCGGCCCTGTCGGTGATTTCGGCGCTGGTCATCCTGGGCGTGTTGATTGCCGGGGCGCGGCTGCTGTCGCGGATGTTCACGGCCAATGTCCGCAACAATCAGGACCTGTCCCCGTCGATGCAGGAACTGACCACCAAGGGCGTGCAATTGCTGCTCTATGGTCTGGCGATCTATATCGGGGCGCAGGCCATCGGGTTTGACCTGACCGGGCTGGCGTTCCTGTACGGTATCATCGGCGTCGGCCTTGGTTTCGGCCTGCAAAAGGTGGTGTCCAACCTTGTGTCCGGCCTGATCATCCTGCTCGACAAGTCGATCAAGCCCGGCGACGTGATTTCACTGGGCGACACGTTTGGCTGGATCGACTCGCTCAGCGCGCGCTATGTGTCGGTGGTCACGCGCGAGGGGTTGGAATACCTGATCCCGAACGAGGATCTGATCGCCAACCAGGTGGTGAACTGGACCCATTCCAACCAGCTGGTGCGGCTCGATATCTACTTTGGCACCGCCTATGACGACGACCCTCACAAGGTCCGGGCCCTGGCGATCGAGGCCGCGTCCGGCGTCAAGCGGGTGCTGGTACAGCCAAACGCACCAGTCTGTCACATCGTCGGCTTTGGCGACAGCAGCGTTGATTACATCCTGCGTTTCTGGATTGCGGACCCGACGGCGGGGCTCACCAATGTGCGGGGCAACGTGTACCTGGCGTTGTGGGACATCTTCAAGGAACACGGCATTTCAATCCCCTTCCCCCAACGCGAAGTGCGGATGCTGGCAGGCCCGGACAACCATCCGCCCCTCCCCGCCGCAAGGCATGATGACGCAGCCGGGTGACACCTGGCGATCTTGGCACCTCAGCCAATTGAAAAACGGCGCATACGTTGTTATTTTGAAATTACCCCAGCGCCGGGGGTCTGTCGGCGTGCCAGAAGGAGGACAATGTCCTGTCAATCCATGCTGAAGCGGGTTGCCCCGCTGACGATCGGGCCGGTCTCATGACGGCCCAGCCCCAGCCGACAAGCGAAACGCTGTTGGCGCGTATCCTCACTTCACTTGACGACGACAAGGCGGAAGATGTTGTGCAGATCGACCTGCGCGGCAAGACCGAGATCGGCGACTATATGGTCGTGGCCTCGGGGCGCTCGACGCGGCAGGTGTCGGCCATGGCCGAAAAGCTGACCGACCGGATCAAGCAGGAATTCGGCCGCAGCTGCAAGGTCGAAGGCAAGGAGACCGGGGACTGGGTCCTGATCGATACCGGCGATGTCATCGTGCATATTTTCCGCCCCGAGGTACGCGAGTTCTACCAGTTGGAAAAGATGTGGCTGCCCTCCGGCGGCTCGGCTACGGCCAACTGATTTCTGTGTGCCGGTAACCCGGCGGGAAAGATGCTGTGCGCATAACGATCTGTGCGGTCGGCCGTTTGCGGGCCGGACCGGAAAAGTCGCTGATTGACGATTACCTTTCACGGTTCGAGCGGACCGGACGCGCCCTGGCCCTCGGCCCGGCGCAAATCGTGGAAATTGACGACCGCAAGGGCGGCGGCATGAGCAGCGAAGCAGACCTGCTGCGCCGCGCCCTGCCCGCTGGTGCGCTGATCTGTACCCTGGATGAACGCGGGCGCACGATGACGTCACCGGATTTTGCCAAGCGGCTCGCGGGCTGGCGGGACGATGGCCAGCGGGACCTGGCATTGCTGATCGGCGGTGCAGACGGGCTTGATCCGTCCCTGCGCGCCCAAGCGGATTTCAGCCTGTCCTTTGGTGCAATGGTCTGGCCACATATGCTGGTGCGGGTGATGCTGACCGAGCAGCTCTATCGCGCCGCCAACATACTCTCTGGCGGGCCTTATCACCGGGCGTGAGTCCATTCCCCCGGCGAGAGTGGCGACCGGTCCTTGCGGGCTTCAGGGCAGCGTCACGATCGTGGTCTGTTCGGACCAGCCATCAACCAGGCATCGCGCCTGGATCTGAACCTGCGTGGTGCCCTCGGGAACGGTGATACCGCCAAGAGACCGGGTAAATGGCTGTTCCTCGACATGTGGATGGTGCAGCACCCGCAAGCCCAGCTCGTTCCCCTGCATGTCCAGAACCCGCCAGCCATCGGCATAGTGATCCCATCCTGTATCAGGATGCGACAGGGTCACGTCAAAGGTCAGCCCGCCCGCAGCCGCGCGCACCTTGACCGACTCGACCACGGGATCGTCGGCCAGCGCGCAGAGCGGAGCAAGACAAAGGGCAATACAGAGCGGGCGCAGGATCATCATGGCGCAATTCTAGGTCCGGTCGCCCGGCAATGAAATGCCCAATCGACCTGATGACATAGATCTGATCCGATACCGCCGCACCGCTTGCCCGCACCCCGGCAGCTACCTATAAGGCACCTGCCAACATGCGGAGCGCCCATGTCCTTTGACCATCGCCACCTGCTGGGGATCGAACAGCTCGGCCCCGCCGACATCACCACGATCCTCGACCTTGCCGAAGACTACGTGACCCTGAACCGCGGCCCCAGCAAGCATTCCGACGTGCTGGCCGGTCTGACCCAGATCAACATGTTCTTTGAAAACTCCACCCGCACGCAGGCGAGCTTTGAAATCGCCGGCAAACGGCTCGGGGCCGACGTGATGAACATGGCGATGCAGGCCAGCTCGATCAAAAAGGGCGAAACCCTGATCGACACGGCGCTGACGCTGAATGCCATGCATCCGGATCTGCTCGTGGTGCGCCACCCGCATTCCGGCGCGGTGGATCTTCTGGCGCAAAAGGTCAATTGCGCGGTGCTCAATGCCGGGGATGGCCGCCACGAACACCCGACGCAAGCGTTGCTGGATGCGCTGACCATCCGCCGGGCCAAGGGGCGGCTGCACCGCTTGTCCATCGCGATCTGCGGCGACATTGCCCATTCGCGCGTGGCGCGCTCCAACATCCTGTTGCTGGGCAAGATGGAAAACCGCATCCGCCTGATCGGCCCGCCGACGCTGATGCCATCCCAGATCGACCAGTTCGGGGTCGAGGTCTATGACGACATGGAACAGGGCCTTGCCGATGTCGACGTGGTGATGATGCTGCGCCTGCAACGCGAGCGCATGGATGGCGGGTTCATCCCGTCGGAACGCGAATATTATCACCGCTACGGGCTGGATGAAGAAAAGCTGGCGCTGGCCAAACCGGACGCCATCGTGATGCATCCCGGCCCGATGAATCGCGGTGTCGAGATCGACGGCACGCTGGCGGATGACATCAACCGCTCGGTCATCCAGGACCAGGTCGAAATGGGCGTGGCCATCCGCATGGCCGCGATGGATCTGCTGGCCCGCAACCTGCGCGACACGAGGTCCAGCGCCGCATGAGCGAACTGATCACCGTATCCGCGCAGGAAACCGGGGTGCTGCGGCTGTTCGCGCTCGACATGCCGCGCGAACAGGTCCGGTTTCTGGATGAGCCCGGCGCGCTGGACGATGTGCTGGGTGTCAGCGGGCTTGATACGGACCATGTCGAGATTTTCCCGGTCGGCG
Source organism: Microbulbifer sp. S227A (assembly GCF_049800935.1). Classification (NCBI taxonomy): domain Bacteria; kingdom Pseudomonadati; phylum Pseudomonadota; class Gammaproteobacteria; order Cellvibrionales; family Microbulbiferaceae; genus Microbulbifer; species Microbulbifer sp. S227A. Next base: position 922,044 of record NZ_JBNAFZ010000001.1, read on the forward strand.
ATCTCGATGAACTCGGGCTGCGCGGATACCTCGCCGAGGGGCATGCCATACCCAAAGACCAGCTTGACGCCAGCCTCGCGGACGTGACCGGCCATGTGCTGCTGCTGCACAGCCGCGCCTTTGGCGGCAAGGCAATCACGCTGACTCCCGATGCGGCACTGCGCCCGCTGGGGGTCTATTCGGTGACGCCCACCGACTGGACCGCGCACCCCTCCCCGGTGCCGGCAAGCGCACGGCCCTATACCGGCGCGCCCCAATCCCCACGCGCCGCCCGCAACCGCGCCCGGCGCATCGGCGGCGGCATCTTTGCCGGGGTCATGCTCCTTGTGGTGCTGTTTCTGTACCTGGTGATCCGATGACCCACCGCCGGACCGCCCCCGCCGCAATCATAGCGACCATCGAAAGGCATCGCCGATGACCGCCACGCTCTTTACCAACGCCCGCCTGATCGACCCGGAGGCCGGGTCCGACACCCTCGGCAGCCTGCTCGTCCGCGATGGCCGTATCGCCGCCGCCGGGGCCGAGATCGTGCTGCCGCAAGACGTTGATCTGGTCGATTGCGGTGGCAAATGCCTCGCCCCCGGCATCGTCGATATCGGCGTCAAGGTTTGCGAGCCGGGCGAGCGGCACAAGGAAAGCTATCGCTCTGCCGGGCTGGCGGCGGCGGCGGGCGGGGTCACGACGATGGTGACCCGCCCCGACACGACGCCCACCATCGACAACCCCGAGACGCTCGAATTTGTCACCCGCCGGGCCAATGCCGCGGCCCCTGTCAACGTGCTGCCCATGGCGGCGCTGACCAAGGGGCGCGAGGGCCGCGAGATGACCGAGATCGGCTTTCTGATGGATGCCGGCGCGGTGGCATTCACCGATTGCGACCATGTTGTCACCAACACCAAGGTGTTTTCCCGCGCGCTGAGCTATGCCCGTTCCTGCGGTGCGCTGGTCATTGCCCACCCGCAGGAACCGGGCCTGTCGGCGGGGTCCTGTGCCACCTCGGGCAAGTTCGCGTCGCTGCGCGGCCTGCCCGCCGTGTCACCGATTGCCGAGCGCATGGGGCTCGACCGCGACATCGCCCTGCTGGAAATGACCGGCGCGCGCTATCACGCCGACCAGATCACCACCGCCCGTGCCCTTCCCGCTCTGGAACGTGCCAAGAAGAACGGGCTGGACATCACCGCCGGGGTCAGCATTCACCACCTGACGTTGAACGAACTGGACGTTGCCGATTACCGCACCTTCTTCAAGGTCAAGCCGCCGCTGCGTTCCGAGGACGACAGGCTGGCAGCGATCGACGCCCTGCGCAGCGGGTTGATCGACATCATCTGCTCGATGCATACGCCGCAGGACGAAGAGAGCAAGCGCCTGCCCTTTGAAGAAGCCGCCAGCGGGGCCGTGGCCCTGGAAACCCTGCTTCCCGCGGCGATGCGGCTTTACCACGGCGACCACCTGGACCTGCCGGCGCTGTTTGCCGCCCTGTCGCTGAACCCCGCGCGTCGGCTTGGCCTTGACAGCGGCCGGCTCTCGGCCGGCGCCCCGGCGGACCTGGTCCTGTTCGACCCCGATGTGCCCTTCGTGCTCGACCGCGCCACCCTGCACTCGAAATCGCGCAACACTCCGTTTGACGGTCAGCGCATGCAAGGTAGGGTCCTCGCAACCTATGTCGCCGGCACGCCGGTCTATCGGAGAGACTGATGCCCCCCTTTGACTCTTCCCTGGTCCAGCTGATCCTCTGGGCACTCGTGGGCTATGGCCTTGGTTCGATCCCGTTTGGCATGGTGCTGGCACGTGTCATGGGGCTCGGCAACCTGCGCGAGATCGGCTCGGGCAATATCGGCGCGACCAATGTGCTGCGCACCGGCAACAAGACAGCGGCGGCGCTGACCCTGTTGCTCGATGGTGGCAAGGGGGCCGCCGCCGTGTTGATCGCGCGGGCATTTGCACCCGAGGATTCCGTCCAGATCGCCGCTCTCGCGGCCTTTCTCGGCCATTGCTATCCCGTCTGGCTCGGCTTTCGCGGGGGCAAGGGCGTGGCGACCTTTATCGGCGTCTGGCTGGCGCTGGCATGGCCGGTCGGCCTTGCCATCTGTGGCCTCTGGCTCGTCACCGCGCTGATCACGCGCATCTCGTCGATGAGCGCCCTTGTCGCCGCCGCCGGGTCAACCCTTTGTGCGGTGTTTCTCGGGCATGGCACCGCGCTGATCTTTGGCGGTGTGGTGACGCTTCTGGTTTTCTGGCGGCACCGCGAAAACATCCGGCGCATCCGGGCCGGCACCGAAAGCCGGATCGGCCAGAAAGGCTAGCGGCCCTTGTTCCGGCGCATTGGCGTGGCTAAATTCTTCTGAACCCAGAAGGACGCCAACGTGACCCATATACCCGCCATCACCGGCACCGGGCTGTTCACCCCGGAACAGACCATCTCGAACGCAGAGTTGGTCGAGGCGTTCAATGCCTATGCCGACCTGTTCAACGCGCAACATGCCGAGGCGATTGCCGCGGGCGAGATCGAGGCCAAGGAACCGTCCAGCGAGGCGTTCATCGTCAAGGCGTCGGGCATCGAGCAGCGCCATGTAATCGACAAGACCGGCATTCTGGACCCCACGGTCATGCACCCGTTGCTGCGCCAGCGCGGCGATGAAGAACCGTCGCTGATGGCCGAGATGGGTGTCGATGCCGCGACCAAGGCGCTTGCCGCCGCCGGGCGCAGCGCGGATGACATCGACCTGGTGATCTGCGCCGCATCCAACCTGGAACGCGCCTATCCCGCGATTGCGGTCGAAATCCAGAACCTGCTGGGCGTTTCGGGCTTTGCCTTTGACATGAACGTCGCGTGCAGCTCGGCGACCTTTGGCATCCAGGCCGCCGCCGACATGGTGCGCGCCGGGTCGGTACGCGCGGCGCTGGTGGTCAATCCCGAGATCTGCTCGGCGCATCTCGAATGGCGCGACCGCGATTGCCATTTCATCTTTGGGGATGTCGCCACCGCCACGCTGGTCGAACGCGCCGATGCCGCCAGCGGTGCGCATTTCGAGATCATGTCAACCCGCTGTGCCACCGCGTTTTCCAACAACATCCGAAACAATAACGGCTTTCTGCGCCGCTCGCGCCCCGACGGGCTGAAGGATCGCCGCGACATGCAGTTCATGCAGAACGGCCGAAAGGTGTTCAAGGAAGTCGTGCCGATAGTCAGCGACCACATCGCCGATCACATCACCGCAGGCGGGATCGATGCCGGCGACCTGAAACGCCTGTGGCTGCACCAGGCGAACAAGTCGATGAACGATTTCATTGGCCGCAAGGTGCTTGGCCGCGCCCCCGCGCCCGAGGAACAGCCCAACATCCTGCAAGATTATGCAAACACCTCTTCCGCCGGGTCGATCATTGCCTTCTCGAAACACTCGGATGACCTGCAAGCGGGCGATCACGGGCTGATCTGTTCGTTCGGAGCGGGCTATTCGGTGGGGTCGGTTCTGCTGCGCCGCCACGCCTGAGACCGGCCGGATCCGGCGCGCCGGGCCGGATCACCCCCCGTCGTTCTGGCCGCGCTGCTCCTCTTCGAGATGCAGTTTCATGTCGATCAGAACCTGCTGCAACATCAAAGTCTCGCGCAGCAACCGCTTGGCTTCATTGATGCTGATGATGCCGTCTTCGATCGACTGGTGATACTCGGACATCAACATCGCGAACCGTTGGCTCAGGGCGATCACATCGTGGTTGATGCCGCCGCTTTCCGGCATGTTGGGATGGCGGTCGTCATAGGACAGCGTGATTTTCTTGAGCTCGGCCAGCGCGCTGGTGACATGGGGGAAGGATGACTCGGCCTCTAGCTTGGCCACCGCGTCCACAGGGATGAAGCGGTCGGAATGTTCGTCATGTTCCGAATAATACCGGCCCAGCGTCGCCTTGGACTTGCCCGTGATCTGGCAGGCCGCTTCGATGCCCACATCCTTGATCAGGGATTCCGTGTGCTTTTTCAGGTAACTGCCGGCTTCGTTCATTCACTTGTTCCCTGAACTGGTACGCTTGTCTTGCCTGACGGGGAATGTCAGCAGGGTTTTCCCATACCGCCCTCATAATCCAGATGTCATACATTTTCCATACCTCTCGAAGTGGGGGGTATCGGTAGCAGGTAATGCCCCAGTTGGCAGTGTTTAAAGAGTTGGCCGCGGACCGCACCAAGTCCGCGGTCCTTGACAGTGCAATACGGTCGGCATCCCTCCCTGCCGGCCGTATCTGCCAGACAGTGCCGATTACGCCCGGCATTCCGGTGCTTCTATACCCGCGAGAAACGCTGTAGACAGCGGAATGGCCAAGCTTTTTTTCAATTATTCGACCATGAATGCCGGGAAATCGACACTGTTGCTGCAGGCGTCGCACAACTACCGCGAACATGGCATGGACACCTATCTGCTGAGCGCGAGCGTCGATGACCGCGCCGGCAGCGGGCGGATTGCCTCGCGGATCGGCATCGGAGCCGAGGCCGACATCTTTGGCCCGCGGGACGATCTCTTTGCGATGATCGACACCCGGCAAAAACAGGGGGCCATCGCCTGCGTCTTCGTCGACGAGGCGCAGTTTCTCGGCCACGAACAGGTCTGGCAGCTCGCCCGTGTGGTCGATGATCTGAACCTGCCGGTGCTTTGCTATGGCCTGCGGGTCGATTTTCGCGGCGAGCTGTTTCCCGGCTCGGCCACCCTACTGGCAATCGCCGATGAAATGCGCGAAGTGCGCACGATCTGCCATTGCGGGCGCAAGGCGACGATGGTGATCCGCCAGGATGAGCAGGGCCGGGCAATCACCGAGGGCGCACAGGTGCAGATCGGCGGCAATGAAACCTATGTCTCACTCTGCCGCCGTCATTGGCGCGAGGCGGTCGGAGACCCCAGCCACAGCGAGACCTGAGCACGCCTCAGTGCATCCGCCCGCCAACCGGCACCTTGCCATCCGGCCCGATCAGCACGATCTCGCCCGACTCGTCCGGCAGGCCCAGCACCAGCACCTCGGACATGAACCGCCCGATCTGGCGCGGGGGAAAGTTGACCACGGCCATGACCTGTTTCCCGACCAGCGTTTCGGGCTGGTAATGCGCGGTGATCTGGGCCGACGACTTGCGTTCGCCAATCTCGTCGCCGAAATCGATCCACAGCTTGATCGCCGGCTTGCGTGCCTCGGGATAGGGCTCCGCGCGCAGCACCACGCCGACGCGGATATCCACCTTGAGGAAATCGTCAAAATTGATCTCAGCCATTTGCCAGCTCTCTCGATCGGTCCGCCGCCGCCGCAACCGCCCGCTTGAGCAACGCCGGAAAGCCGTTTTCCTGATCCATCAGCACCTCGAGCGCCGCCTGGGTCGTGCCGTTGGGGCTGGTGACATTGACGCGCAGCTGGCCGGGGTCTTCGTCGGCGGCCTCGGCAAGGGCACCCGCGCCCGCCACCGTCGCCTTGGCCAGCGTCATTGCCAGATCGGCGGGCAGGCCCTGGGCCTCGCCTGCGGCGGCCATCGCCTCGATCATGTGGAACACATAGGCCGGACCCGAGCCGCTGACCCCGGTCACCGCATCCATCTGGGCCTCGCTGTCAAGCCGCACCGTCTGTCCAACCGCCGACAACAGCGCCTCGGCCAGGTCAAGATCGCTGGCGGCGCTGCTGGCATTCCCGATCAGGGCGGTGATACCACGCCCCACCGCCGCCGGGGTATTGGGCATGGCGCGAATGATCGGAGAACCGGCCCCGAGAATGGCCTCGAAGGCGGAAATCGGAGTGCCCGCCGCAACCGAGACAAACAGGGTCTTGCCGCCTCCCTTGGCCGCGATCGCGGGCAGCGCATCGCCCATCATCTGCGGCTTGACCGCGATCAGGATGATCGCGGGTTCGGCGGGCAGGTCGGTGTTGATATGCACGCCCTGTGCCTTGACCCAGTCTGACGGATACGGGTCAAGCACCCAGACCGAAGTCGCGGGCAATCCGCCATCCAGCCATCCGGCCAGCATGGCGGACCCCATCTTGCCGCACCCCAACAGGACCAGCCCGCGGTCCGCCACATCGTTCATGTCCATGATTGCCCCTTCCCAACCGGTTCAGGGCAAGGGTTTACGCGCGCCCGTAAGCCTCTGCAATGGCGACTTGCATCGCTTCCGCCGGGGTTCGGTCGCCCCAGATCATCAGCTGTACCGCCGGATAATACCGCTCGGCCCCAAGAACCGCGGCGCTGATCATCGTGTCGATCTGGTCCGGCGAGGCCATCTGGCCACCGCTCAGCACCAGGCCATAGCGATAAACCATCAGTTTCTGCTCGCCCCAATAGGTGAACGCACCGGCCCAACATTGATCGTTCATCCGGTTGAGCAATTCGTACAGCGCCGGCAATTTTTCTTCCGGTGGTTCGAGCTCGAACGTGCACACCATCCGCAGCGTTTCGTCATAGGCCGACCAGGCCAGCGTGATCGAATAGGTGCGCCATTGCCCTTCGACAGCCATGGCGATCTGATCGTCGCCGATACGGTCGAAATCCCAATCGTGATCGGACGCGATATGCTCGACGATATCGATCGGGTGAATGTCTTCTTCCAGATACTGTTCGGAAAGGGCCATGATGCCACCTCACTGATCTCTAGCAGAGGGGGCGACGCAGCGCCCCAAGCGCTAGCTGACTGCTCAACAAGCCGGGGCGATCCCCCGATCTCATACAATATATGGTGCGATGCATATACGCCGCTGGCAACCCCCTATTTGGGGGGAGGCCGCAATAAGTTGTGGACAGAGTGTGGGTATTGCCAAAATATTGGCAGATTTGGCGACAACCGCCCCGCGGCGGGCCCGCCCGGTTGCAACGGGCCCCGGGGACTGCGTCTGTGCCCGTGCCTTACTTGTCGGCCTTGGCCTCGAGCGCGGCAAGGCGTGCCGCAAGCGCGTCATTCTCTTCACGGGCCTTTTGCGCCATTGCGCGCACCGCGTCGAACTCTTCCCGGGTCACAAAATCGCGATCTGCGAGCCACCGGTCAAGCAGTGATTTCATCGCGGTCTCGGCCTCGCCCTTGGCACCCTGGGCCACGCCCATCGCATTGGTCATCAATTGCGATATGTCATCAAGGATCTTGTTGCGGGTCTGCATCTGTCGCCTCCGTGTCGCGTTGCCCTATATATGGGCGAGCAAAGCCGCCGCGACAAGGTTGACTTCGTCGCGCCCGCACGGTCAGAAGGCGCCATGCAATTCCCCGATCTCTCTCCCGAACTGTTCTCGATCTCGATCTTCGGCATGGAACTGGCCCTGCGCTGGTATGCGCTGGCCTATATCGTCGGCATCCTGATCGCCTGGCGGCTGGCGGTGATGGCGGTGCGCCGCCCTGCCCTCTGGCCCGCGCAGCAACCGCCGGCAACCCCGACACAGATCGAGGACCTGCTGACCTGGATCATCCTTGGTGTCATTCTCGGCGGGCGGCTGGGGTTCGTGCTGTTTTACCAACCGGGCTATTACCTGCAAAACCCGCTCGAGATCCTCAAGGTCTGGCAGGGTGGCATGGCCTTTCACGGCGGGCTGCTCGGAGTGATCGCCGCCGCGTGGCTCTATACCGCGCGCCACAACCTGCCCCGGCTGGGCATTGCCGACCTGGTGGCGCATGTGGTGCCCCCCGGCCTGTTGCTGGGGCGGCTGGCCAATTTCATCAATGCCGAATTGTGGGGTCGCCCCACCGATCTGCCCTGGGGCGTGGTTTTTCCCGGCATCGCGGCGCAGGATTGCCCGGGCATCGAGGGGCTCTGCGCGCGCCACCCGTCGCAGCTCTACGAGGCGGCGCTCGAAGGGCTGATCCTCGGCGGGCTGTTGTTGTGGCTGGTCTATCGGCGCGGCGCTCTCAGGCGTCCGGGGCTCGTGTCGGGCGTGTTCTTCGCGGGCTATGGTCTTGCGCGGTTCCTGGTGGAATTCGTTCGCCAGCCCGACAGCCAGTTCGTGGAGCCCGGCAACCCGCTGGGCCTCGCCTGGCATGTGGGGGGCTATGGGCTGACCATGGGGCAATTGCTGTGCCTGCCGATGATGGCGCTTGGCGTCTGGCTGATCCTCCGCGCCCGGCGCACATCTCCCACATGAGCCTCAAGGCGCAGATCCTCTCGCGCATCCGCACCGACGGGCCGATCAGCCTTGCCAGCTATATGGGCGATTGCCTGATGCATCCGACGCTGGGCTATTACGCCACCCGCGATCCCTTTGGGCAGGCCGGCGATTTCACCACCGCCCCCGAAATCAGCCAGATGTTCGGCGAATTGATCGGCCTGTCGCTGGCGCAGGCATGGCTGGACCAGGGTTGCCCGGCACCTTTCACACTGGCCGAGCTTGGCCCCGGTCGCGGCACGCTCATGGCCGACCTGTTGCGCGCCACCCGCGCCGTTCCCGGATTTCACGCGGCGGCCCGGATCGCCCTGATCGAACAATCCCCGACCCTGCGGGGCATTCAGGCCCAAACGCTCGCCGCCCATGAACCCACCTGGCATGACAGCGCCCAATCGCTGGCCGAGCAACCGTTGTTTTTGATCGCCAACGAGTTCTTTGATGCCCTGCCGATCCGGCAGTTTGCCCGCACCGGTCCCCATTGGCGTGAACGTCGCGTCGGCGCGCAGGGGGACAGGCTGGTTCTGGGCATGACCGATCCGGCCCCGGTGCCGGCGCTGGAGCACCGGCTGGCGGATACCAGCGACGGCGACATTGTCGAATTCTGCCCCATGGTCCCGGCGGTTACGAACGCCATCGCGGGGCGAATCGCCCGGCATGGCGGCGCGGCCCTGATCCTCGATTATGGCGACTGGCGGTCGCTTGGCGACACGCTGCAGGCGCTGCGCGCCCATCAGAGCGCCGATATTCTGGGCATGCCGGGAGCCGCCGACCTGAGCGCCCATGTGGATTTCGAAGCCATCGCCAGCGCCGCGCGCAGCGCTGGATGTGCCCATAGCCGCCTGAGCACACAGGGCGTTTTCCTGGAACGCCTTGGCATCACGGCCCGTGCACAGCGGCTGGCCGACGGTGCAACGGGCAAAGAGCCGGAAAACATCATTGCCGCGCATCGCCGGTTGACGCATCCCGCCGAAATGGGAAACCTGTTCAAGACACTGGGCCTCTATCCCGAAACCGCCGCCCCGCCACCCGGACTCGAAGCATGACATTGGAAATCCTCACCGCGGACAGCCTCGCGCCCTTGCAACACGGTTTTTTCACCCGGCGCGGCGGCGCGTCTTCGGGGGTCTTTGCCGGGCTCAATTGCGGCACCGGATCGAGCGATCAGGCGGATGTGGTCGCGATCAACCGGGCGCGCGTGGCCGAAGCCGTAGGCGTCGAACCCGAGGCGCTGGCCGCCGTTCATCAGGTGCATTCCCCCGATGTGGTCACCGTCGACGGGCCGCAGGCCGACAAACCCCGTGCTGACGCGATGGTCACGGCCACGCCGGGCATCGCGCTGTCGATCCTGACGGCGGATTGCCAGCCGGTGCTGTTTGCCGATCCCCAGGCCGGGGTGATCGGCGCGGCCCATGCGGGATGGCGCGGGGCGCTGGACGGCGTGCTCGAAGCCACGCTGGACGCGATGGAGGCCCTGGGCGCCCGCCGCGCGGACACGCGGGCGGTGATCGGCCCCTCGATCAGCCAGGGCGCCTATGAGGTCGGCCCCGAGTTCCTCGACGCCTTCATGGGCGACGATCCCGATAACGCCCGGTTTTTTGCCAATGGCACCGGCGATCGGTATCACTTCGATCTTCAGGGCTTTGGCCTGCACCGGCTGCGGCAGGCTGGGATCGGGCAGGCCGAATGGACCCGCCATTGCACCTATTCCGATCAGGACCGGTTCTTTTCCTACCGCCGCAGCGTACACAGAAAGGATGCGGATTACGGCCGGCTGATCTCGGTGATCCGGCTCTGACCCGAAAACCGGCACGCGAGCGGGTCGTTTCCCGCGATGTTCGCGCTAACCGATTCTGCAAATCCGCCCTGCGCCACTCAACACCCGGGCGAACCGCCACGGCCCCGACACATTCCGGGCCGCATCCTGTCACAGTGATAACGTGGATTTGACAAGAAGCCTCGGGAATGTGAGCGCACCGGGCAACAATACCCTAGGTAGGGGGTGAATTGGAACGAATTCACTAAATATGCGGTGCTTTCGTTGACAATTTGAGGCGTATCCGGGCAAAATCAGAGCATTACAGACCAATTCACAACTGTGTCGGTCTGTGTTGTCGGTGGGGGCCGACACAGGTTCGACCTTCGAGAAGGGCCACGAAACCATGACGCTCCCAACCCCGCTTAGTCGCGCGGCCAGCCGTGCTGTCCAGACCGATGTTCCCGCCCTGATTGATCCCGCCGCGATGCGCGCCCAGCCCAAACCGCAGCTGCGCCGCTATCAGGTCAGCGCGCTGTTGCCCAATGGCGATATTGCCGAATCCCGTCACATCGCCCCGGCCCTGCCGATCTTTGAAGACGCGTTCTGTGCGTTTACCCGTGGTTCGATGGTCGAAACCGAAGACGGCGCGATTTCGGTCGAGGACCTGCTGCCCGGCGACCGCATCCTGACCCGCGACGGCAACAGCCAGCCGCTGGTCTGGAAGGGCAGCACGACACTCGTTCCGGGCCGCCCCGGCCCGCAGGGCCGCAACCTGCGCCTTACCCGGATCATGGCCGACAGTTTCGGCATGCAACGCCCGATGTCCTGCGTCATCGCCGGCCCGTCAGCGCGGCTCTTGCACACGCCGAGCCATTTGCGGGCGGTTTCAGGCGGCCTTCAGACCCTGACCCCGGTCCAGGACTTTCAGGACGGCATGAATGTCGTCGAGACCGCGCCGCCGACCCCTGTGGAGCTGTTCCATATCTGCCTGCCGCAGCATGCGGTCATTCGCGTCGCGGGGCTGGAATTCGAGACCTATCACCCCGGCACCAATGCCGCGCGCTGCATCAGCCACACCATGCGCAACGTCTATCTCGACCTGTTCCCGCATGTCTCGCAGCTTGGCGATTTCGGCGATCTGGCACATGCACGCGCCGGGGATGGCGACCACGACGCGCTGATGGCCTGACCGCGGGCCGGAAAATCAGGCGCTGCGGCTCAGGCGCTCTTCGAGGATGTCAAAGGGAACCCCCGGCTCGTCCTTGGCCCCCCGGATCACCAGCGATGTCTTGACACTGGCCACGTTCGGCGTGGTCAGCAACTCACCGGTCAGGAAACTCTGGAAACTGCTCAGGTCCGGCGACACGCATTTCAGGATGAAATCCACCTCGCCGTTCAGCATGTGACACTCGCGCACCAACGGCCATTCGCGGCACAGCGCCTCAAAGGCGCTCAGCTCGGCCTCGGCCTGGCTGTCCAGACCGACCATCGCGAACACCTGAACCTCAAAGCCCAGCTCGCGGGCGTTAACATCCGCATGATACCCTTGGATCAGGCCCGATTCCTCGAGCGTGCGGACACGCCGCAAACAGGGCGGCGCCGAAATACCGACCCGCTTGGCAAGTTCGACATTGGTCATGCGCCCATCTGCCTGAAGCTCCGACAGTATCTTGCGATCAATCGGATCGAGGCGTGTTGCAACCATGATCTGCTCCCTCGGAATTTTCATTTCTTATATCAGCGCCACCGGTACACGCAATAATATTTCGCCGCAACGCAACAACTCTGACGCCCGGTCATTCGGTCGAATTCGGGGGGTTTAAGCCGGCGGGGTCCGTCGCTATATCGGCAACCCGGTGGGCAGGCCGCCCACATATCACGCTGCATTGGGGAAAGTCATGGGTGAAACACGTCACACCAAGGTTCTGATCATCGGGTCCGGCCCTGCGGGCTACACCGCCGGGGTCTATGCCAGCCGCGCCATGCTTGAACCGATTCTGGTGCAGGGCATTGAGCCCGGCGGCCAGCTGACCACCACCACCGAGGTCGAAAACTGGCCCGGCGACACCGAGGTACAGGGCCCCGATCTGATGGTGCGCATGGAGGCCCACGCCAAGGCGATGGGCTGCGACATCGTTTCGGACATCATCACCGATCTCGACCTGTCCAAGCGCCCGTTCACCGCGACCGGCGACAGCGGCGCGACCTATACGGCGGACGCGGTGATCCTGGCGACAGGGGCGCGGGCGAAATGGCTTGGCCTGCCCAGCGAGGAAAAGTTCAAGGGTTTTGGCGTTTCCGCCTGTGCGACCTGCGACGGGTTCTTTTACCGCGGCCAGGAGATCGTCGTGGTTGGCGGCGGCAACACCGCAGTGGAAGAGGCGCTGTTCCTGACCAATTTCGCCTCCAAGGTTACGTTGATCCATCGCCGCGACGAATTGCGCGCCGAGAAAATCCTTCAGGACCGCTTGCTGAAACATCCCAAGATCGAGCCGCTGTGGTTCCACACGCTCGAGGAAGTCGTCGGGGCCGACAATCCTCTGGGCGTCGAAGGGGTGCGGGTGCGCAACGTGCAAACCGACGAGATCACCGAGATCGCCGCCAAGGGTGTGTTCATCGCCATCGGCCACGCCCCGGCGAACGAATTGGTCAAGGACGTGCTCGAACTGCACAATGGCGGTTACGTCAGCGTCAAACCCGGCACGACCGAAACCTCGGTGCCAGGGGTGTTTGCCGCCGGCGACCTGACCGACCACAAGTACCGCCAGGCCGTGACCAGCGCCGGCATGGGATGTATGGCCGCGCTCGACGCCGAACGCTTTTTGGCCGAACAGGACGGCTGAGACATGATCGGGGTCCGGGTTTCTCCGGACCCCTCCGCCAACCGCCGACCCCTCGCAAACGGGTAGTTTCTGCGCTATCAGGGCGGAAATCCGCGCCATAATGGCACAAACCGACAATAATTGTTTTCTGCGCCTAGACATTGCCGAGACTCCGAGTCTATGCCCCGCGCGACCAAGTTTTTCTGGCCAACGCACCCAACCAAGCAAACGAGAGTTTCTTTCATGACCATGCTCGCCAATCTGGCCCCGATCCCCGAGTTGTACGTGTCTTATGACTCGGCGCAAAAGCTCAAGGTTGAGGCTGGCAACCTCAAGAGCTATGACCTGACGCCGCGCCAGATCTGTGATCTGGAGCTGTTGATGAATGGCGGCTTCAACCCTCTCAAGGGGTTCCTGAACGAAGCCGACTACAATGGCGTCGTCGAGAACATGCGGCTGGCCGACGGCACGCTCTGGCCGATGCCGATCAACCTGGATGTCTCGGACAGCTTTGCGGAAACGCTTGAAATCGGCGAAGACATCGCGCTGCGTGACCAGGAAGGCGTGATCCTGGCGACGATGACCGTCACCGACCGCTGGGTCCCGAACAAATCGCGCGAGGCGGAAAAGGTGTTCGGTGCCGATGACGATGCGCATCCGGCGGTCAACTATTTGCACAACACCGCCGGCAACGTTTACCTTGGCGGTCCGGTCACCGGGATCCAGCAGCCGGTGCATTACGATTTCCGCGCCCGCCGCGACACCCCGAACGAGCTGCGCGCCTATTTCCGCAAGCTGGGCTGGCGCCGCGTGGTGGCGTTCCAGACCCGCAACCCGCTGCACCGCGCGCATCAGGAGCTGACCTTCCGCGCCGCGCGCGAGGCCCAGGCCAACTTGCTGATCCACCCGGTTGTCGGCATGACCAAGCCCGGCGACGTCGATCACTTTACCCGCGTGCGCTGCTATGAGGCGGTGCTCGACAAATACCCGGCCTCGACCACCACCATGTCGCTGCTGCCGCTGGCAATGCGCATGGGCGGCCCGCGCGAGGCGGTCTGGCACGGGCTGATCCGCGCCAATTACGGCTGCACGCATTTCATCGTCGGCCGCGACCATGCCGGCCCCGGCAAGAACAGCGCCGGCGAAGATTTCTATGGCCCCTATGATGCGCAGGACCTGTTCCGCACGCATCAGGACGAAATGGGCATCGAAATGGTCGATTTCAAACACATGGTCTATGTGCAGGAGCGCGCGCAATACGAACCCAATGACGAGATCGAGGACAAGGACAATGTCACCATCCTCAACATTTCGGGCACCGAACTGCGCCGCCGCCTTGCCGAGGGGCTGGAAATCCCCGACTGGTTCTCGTTCCCCGAGGTGGTTTCCGAGCTGCGCAAGACCAAGCCGCCGCGCAGCCAGCAGGGCTTTACCGTGTTCTTCACCGGTTTCTCGGGCTCGGGCAAATCCACCATCGCCAACGCGCTGATGGTCAAGCTGATGGAGATGGGTGGCCGTCCGGTGACACTGTTGGACGGGGACATCGTGCGCAAGAACCTGTCATCCGAGCTTGGCTTCTCGAAAGAGCATCGTGATCTCAACATCCGCCGCATCGGCTATGTGGCCTCGGAAATCACCAAGAACGGCGGCATCGCCATCTGCGCGCCGATCGCGCCCTATGCCACCACCCGCCGCGCGGTGCGCGAAGATATCGAGCAATACGGTGCCTTTCTTGAGATCCATGTCGCGACCAGCATCGAAGAATGCGAACGCCGCGACCGCAAGGGGCTCTACAAGCTCGCGCGCGAAGGCAAGATCAAGGAATTCACCGGCATCTCCGACCCCTATGACGTGCCTGAAAACCCGGAACTGCGCGTCGAAACCGAAGGCACCGATGTCGACAACTGCGCGCATCAGGTGTTGCTCAAGCTCGAAAACATGGGCCTGATCGCGGGCTGATCGCCCCGGCACTCCCGGCATGGAAAGGCTCGGCTTTGGCCGGGCCTTTTTTCATGGGCGCAGATGTTTCCCGCACCGCAATGAAAAACGCCACCGCAGGAATGCGGTGGCGTCGGTTGAGCGGTCTTTCCGTGAATTCAGGCAACGCCGATTGGCGCGCGCCCTGCCCTCCGCGGCGAGAACCGGCTCGGGTCTCCCAACCCGGTTACGCGCAGGATCAGATACGCGGCTGATCGTCGTCCTCGTCCTCGTCTTCGTCATCCCCACCGCCGGCGGGCAGGTTGAAGAAGCTGTCGGCATCAACGATCTTGTTGCTGTCATCCTCATCTTCGTCATCGACAACATCCATCGACCCGCCAAGGGTAAAGGTTTCGAGCCCCTCGATGGCCGTCGGAATTTTCGGCTCGGCCTCCATGCCCAGCGACTGTTCGGTGCTGACCAGCTTGCGGCGCTCGTCATCGCTCATGACTTCGCCTTCCGCGGCCTTTTTCGCGGCGGCCTTTTGCACGGCGGCGTCCAGTTCGGTCTGTTTGCACAGGCCCAGGGCGACGGGGTCGATGGGCTGCATGTTGGCGATGTTCCAGTGGGTGCGTTCGCGAATCGACTGGATGGTCGGCTTGGTGGTGCCGACCAGTTTGGCGATCTGCCCGTCCGAAAGCTCCGGATGGAACTTGACCAGCCAGAGGATCGAGTTGGGCCGGTCCTGTCGCTTGGACAGGGGTGTGTACCGTGGCCCGCGGCGTTTTTCTTCGCCGACCGCGGCCGAATTGCTCTTGATCATGAGCTTGTACAGCGGGTTGTCCTGTGCCGCGTCGATTTCCTTTTGCGTCAACTGGTTGTTGGCAATCGGATCAAAGCCCTTGACGCCACCGGCCACGTCGCCATCGGCAATTCCCTGCACCTCGAGCTCGTGCATGCCCACGAAATCGGCGATCTGTTTGAAACTGATAGTGGTGTTATCGACCAGCCAAACAGCGGTGGCCTTGGGGTGCAGCAATTTTGCCATCGGTGTCTTCTCCTATCTCATGTCGTCCGACAAAACTCTCCCGTGGCCTGGCGAGGCAGGCGGCCTTGGCTCTCAAGGCGGGTTACCGTTGTCGGGGAACTTGGCGCCTATATAGTCGGCAGCAGATGAAAATGGAAGAGCCGAATCATTGCGTACGATCCTGACCCTGTTGCTGGCCCTATGGTGCCTGCCCGCTGTCGCCGAAGGTGAACGGGCGGGAGAGTTCGATTACTATGTCCTGAGCCTGAGCTGGTCGCCGAACTGGTGCGCCCTGACCGGGGATGCCCAGGGTTCCGATCAATGCGATACACGGCACGATCACGGCTGGATCCTGCACGGGCTTTGGCCCCAGTTCCACCGGGGCTACCCATCCTATTGCCAGACCGCCGAACGCCCGCCCTCGCGCGGCATGACTTCGGCGATGGCCGATATCATGGGAACTTCGGGGCTGGCGTGGCACCAGTGGAAAAAGCACGGCACCTGTACCGGGTTGTCAGCCGAACGCTATTTCGACCTGTCGCGCCGCGCCTATGGCCGGGTCAACCGGCCCGAGGTGTTTCGCAGGCTCGACAAGACGGTCAAGCTCCCGGCTTCGGTCGTCGAAGAGGCGTTCTTGCAGGCCAATCCCGATTGGGATGCCGACATGCTGACCATCACCTGCCGCGACGGACACATTCAAGAGGCCCGCCTGTGCCTGTCCCGCGATCTGGGCCCGGTGCCTTGCGGCCAGGACGTGATCCGGGACTGCCGGGCAAAGAGCGCGGTTTTCAACCCGGTGCGGTGATGCCGCTCAGCCCTCGACCTCCTGGCATTTGCGCGCATAGTCGAGCGCCTTGGCCGATCCCTTGAGATCGATGGAAATCACCTGTTGCCCCGCCGCGTTGTAGACGGTCATGATCTTTTTCTGCGCAATCGCGTGGACAAAATCGCGATCGTCAAAGAACACCCCTGCGCCCGGTACGCGATCCTGTACGAAACCGGTTGCGACAGCGTTGTATTTCTGGCCGTCCAGGTCAAAGGTGATGTCGTATTGCTTGCCCTTTTCAATCTTGCCCCAGCCTTTGTGGAACACGACGAAATAGCCGCGATTGCCGGTCGCGTCATAGCCGATGCGCACCACCGACAGGTCCTGGTAAACCGTCTGGATCAGGCAGCCATTACCAAAGGAGGGATCGACCATGACGTTCCAGCCGGAAACGAACCCCTTGTCGATCAGGTCCTGCGCCGACGCGGCGATGCTCCCGAGGGCGAGAAACGCGGTGGCACAAAGGGTTGCAAGGGTTTTCATGGGCTGTCTCCGATCTGCGAAAGGTCCGCTTCTGGGCGTAGCATTCCGCCCGCGCCTTGCCCATGTCAATCGGCGATCCTGCCGTTCGGCACGGCAAATGGGCCGACCCCGACAGGCGGCCGGCCCGATGGCGTTTTGCGTTGCAGCCGGATGTGTTGGCGATCAGGCTTTCTTGCGGCGGCGCAGCATCGCGAACCCGCCGAAACCGGTCAGCAACAACAGGCCAGCAGCCGGAACCGGAACCGGCGCGACGGTGGCAAGGTCCTGGTAGCCATCATTGTAGAGATAGGTGATGTCATACCCGTCGGTGGCGGCGTTGCCCATGTTGTTTAGGTAGGATTGCGCCAGGTTGGCGACACCCGAATTGCGGCTCACGCGGAAAGTCCCGTCGGACACGTCCAGCGACGTACCGCTCTCGGTCACGATTTCCCACAACGCCACCTGGAAACCGGCGGCCTCAAGGCTCGTGTCGATCACTTCCGCAACCGCGCTGCCGCCGAGGACGCTGTTGTAAAGCCTGGCGATGTTCTCCTGAACGCTGCGCGTGAACAGATTGGGCTGGGTCGTATAGGTCACGGGATCATGCAGCCATTCGGCAAGATCGACGCAGAACGCGGCGAAATTGCCAAACCCGTTGTCTCCCGACATCTGGTACATCCCGGCATAAACATTGGTGGTCAGCTCGGGGCTGTGAACACGCACGACCTGGCGCAGGTTCTCGGTTCCGAACGGGTTTCCGTCCACCTGGTAAGTGGTATTGACCGTGGTGGCCGAAGCCGCGCCACCGATCAGCGTGGTCGCCAATGCGGCGGCAGTACAGATACGTTTCATCATGTCTCTTCCCTGGTTACCAATCGGGGTTTTGCCCGAACACTTCTCAAACACGGCATGACAACCGTTTGTCGTGACAGCATCGCACAACCGGGCGGCGCTGAGCACTGGGGAAGACAAATCGCTGGATATTGAGGCGAATTTGCGACGAAAGGTTAACCAATTATGGCCATTTTCGCGGATTGTTAACCATATTGAAGCCGGGCTGCTCAGCCAAGGCAGCCGATTCACCCGGCTTGATCGCGCAACAGCTGCGCTTCAGAGTTCGAGCACCGTCGATCCCGTGGTTTCGCGGGCCTCCAGCGCGCGTTGGGCATCGGCGACCTGTTCCAGGGGAAAGCGCTGGCTGATGCGGATCGACACGTCACCGCAGGCCAGCTTGTCAAACAGGTGTTGCGCCATCGCCTGACAGGTTTCGTGATCGGCGAGATGGGTGAACAGGGTCGGGCGGGTGATCTTGAGCGAGCCCTTCTGCCCGAGCAACGCAAGGCTGAAAGGCGGCACCGGGCCGGATGCGTTCCCGAACGAGATCATCATGCCCAGCGGCTTGAGACAATCCAGCGACCCTTCGAACGTGTCCGCACCAACCGCGTCCATCACCACGTCCACGCCCTTGCCCCCGGTCAGGTCACGCACCTGGCTGACCCAGTCCTGGGTCCGGTAGTTGATGCAATGGGTTGCCCCGTGATCCAGCGCCAGCCTGCATTTCTCGTCCGTGCCCGCCGTGCCGATCAGCGTGATGCCCTCCGAACGCGCCCATTGGCAGGCGATTAGCCCGACGCCGCCCGCAGCCGCGTGAAACAGCACCGTATCCCCCGCCGCGATCGGCGTTGTCCGGTGAAACAGGTATTGCACGGTCATCCCCTTGAGCATCATCGCCGCGGCCTGTTCAAACGACACACCGTCCGGGATCGGGCAGACCTGTGCGGCGGGCATCACCCGCGCTTCGCTATAGGCGCCCGGCGGATTGGCGGCATAGGCCGCGCGATCTCCGGGTCTGAGATGCGTGACCCCGTCGCCCACCGCTTCGATCACACCGGCGGCCTCCATGCCCATCGCGTGCGGCAGGGGCAAGGGATAGAGGCCCGAGCGCTGGTACACATCGATGAAGTTGAGCCCGCACACCCTGTGCGCGATGCGGATTTCGCCCGGTCCGGGCTCGCCCACCGGACGGTCAACCAGTTTCAGGGCTTCCGGCCCGCCCGCCGCTTCGATGATTACCGTCTTTGCCATTTGCGATGCTGATCCTTGTTGTGCAGAACACGCAGTCTGCACCACCATGCCACGATTTGACCAGACCCGTTTTCGCCTTTGGCACGGTCGCTGCGACGCTCCCGATACCGTGACCCCGGAGGCGGCGATTTGTGCTATACTGGGCCCAGCGTCACCGCGCGGCCCGGCCCGCGACGCGACCGGACCGTTCGATGCTGGCGCAATTGGCTGTCGTCACCGGAGGGATCAACCATGGAAAAGACAATCGGAAACCCGCTCTCGTGGACGGCCCGACAGTTCGGGTCCGCAGGAGATCACATCGCCGCCACCGCCGCGGAACTTGGCGGCGACGCCCTGGCCCCGCCCCGGATCAAGCGGCTGAGCATGGAGGACGTCTGGGCCGCGTTGCGCGCCGGCAAGGAAGATTTCCTCGCCTGTCGCACCGACGCGATCTTTGCGGTTCTGATCTATCCCCTGATGGGTCTGGCGCTGATCGCGATCGGGTTTCACGTGGACCGGATGCCGCTGCTGTTCCCGATGCTCGCCGGTTTCGCCCTGTTGGGACCGGTCGCGGCGGTCGGGCTGTACGAGATGAGCCGCCGCCGCGAGGCCGGTGAAAGCGTAAGCTGGCAAAGCGCCTTTGCGGTGATCCAGTCGCCCGCCTTTGGCGCGGTGCTGGTGCTGGGCCTCTATATGCTGGGGCTGTTCGTGGTCTGGATGTACGCGGCGTTGCAGATCTATAACTGGACCCTCGGCCCCGGATCGCCGGCATCGCTTGCCGCCTTTGCCACCGACATCGCCACGACACCGCAGGGCTGGACGATGGTGCTTTCGGGGTTTGCGGTCGGATTCGCCTTTGCGCTCGTGGCGCTGGCGATGAGCGTTGTGTCCTTTCCGCTGCTGCTTGACCGACATGTGGGCGTCCCCGTCGCCATCGTGACCTCGTTCCGGGTGTTGCAACGCAATCCCGGTGTCACGCTGGCCTGGGGCGCGGTGGTTGCCGCCGGGCTGGTGCTTGGGGCGCTGCCATTCCTTGCGGGGCTGGTCGTGGTGATGCCGATCCTTGGCCATGCGACATGGCATTTCTATCGCCGGGCGATCGGCTGACCGCCGCTAGCCAGCAACCTTGAGGACGATCTTGCCAATGTGACCGCTGCTTTCCATCCTGGCATGGGCGGCAGCGGCTCCGGCAAGGTCGAATTCGCTGTCCATCACCGGGGCAAAGCGCCCCGCCTCGATCAACGGCCAGACATCGCGCCGCAAATCCCGCGCGATCCGCCCCTTGGCCAGGTCGGATTGCGGGCGCAAGGTCGACCCGGTGAGGGTCAGCCGGCGGGTCATCATCTCGGCGAAGTTCATTTCGACCGCCGGCCCCGCCAGGAACGCGATCTGCACCAGCCGCCCGTCATTGGCCAACGCCCTGATATTGCGCGGGATGTAATCTCCCCCAACCATGTCAAGGATCAGGTTCGCCCCGCCCTCGCCGCGCATCACCTCGACAAAATCCTCGCTCTTGTAGTTGATTGCCCGCTCGGCCCCAAGGTCGAGACAGGCCCGGCATTTCAAATCCGATCCGGCGGTGACAAACACCCGCGCGCCAAGGGCGCTGGCCAGCTGGATGGCCGTGGTGCCAATGCCACTGGACCCGCCATGCACCAGAAAACGTTCCCCCGCCCGCAGCCCGCCGCGCGTAAAGACGTTGGAATAGACGGTAAAACAGGTCTCCGGCAAGCAGGCCGCCTGTTTCATGTCCAGCGTTGACGGGATGGGCAGGCAATGCGCCGCCGGGGTCGCCACGAACTCCGCATAACCGCCACCGGGCAACAACGCACAGACCTTGTCGCCCGGGGCCAGCGATTCCACGCCCTCCCCCACGGCCACCACCTCGCCGGAGGCCTCAAGCCCGGGCAGGTCACTCGCCCCCGGTGGCGGCGCATAGCTCCCGGCGCGTTGCAGCGCGTCCGGGCGATTGACCCCGGCATAGGCGACACGCAACACCACCTGCCCATGCGCCGGGCGCGGCACCGGCCGGGTTGTGAGTTGCAAGACATCCGGCCCGCCCGGGCGGGTGATTTCAATGGCGCGCATATGCTCTGTCATCGGTTAGACTTCCCCTTGCTTGGCACAGGGGTAGCATCGACAGGCAGACAGCGGAACCGGTCTATTTGCGGGGTTTCATCATTCCGGGCAGGTCAAGACCGGGCATCCTCGCGGGTGGCTTGATCTGTGCCGCCAGCCAGTTCGGCCCCGCGAGAAACGGTTTCAGGATGGGCGAGCCGCGCAGCTTTGCCTTGAGTGTCTCGATCTGCATCACGTCATCGATACGCCGGTCGAGAAAGGCCCAGGTCGCGGCGTGGTCGGGGCTGCTGTCGCCCAGCCAATACAGCACCGTCGCGGAATACACCCCCGCCAGCGTGGCACGCTTGGTGTACCAGTTCACATCGTCTGAGCTGTCACCGATTTCCGTCCAGATCAGATCGCAGGTCTGCCAGATCGCCCGTGCACCGTCGGGCGCATGATGCGGCAGGGAAAACAGCGTGGTGCCCCGGCGCACCAGCTCCGGGTCCTCGACCGCCTCAAGCCGGTAGCGCAGGGCGGTGGCGATCTTTTCGCGTATCTTCAGCCGGTCCAGGTCTTCGGATCGCAGCCGTGCCACCATCGCCTGATCCCCGCGCGCGTGATAGGCCAGCGCCAGATCGACCGGCCCGCGCGGGAACACCGCACGCGCCATGTCGATATCGACCCCGACATCCCGCGCCGCCGCGTCAAATGCCGCGTCGCTCCAGCCGTCAAACGGTACATGCATCACCGCCGCATCCAGCAGTTGTTCTTGCAGGCTCTCATCAGGCATTGTCATCGCGTTCTCCCAGCGTTGAGGCCATACTAGACAAGCCAGCCGCGCTTTGCTATACGGCGGCTTCCTGCAAATCCTTGCAACTCAACTTAGAAAGGTGGTGAAAACCACATGCAGGTTAGTGTTCGCGACAACAATGTCGATCAGGCGCTTCGTGCCCTGAAGAAAAAGCTGCAGCGTGAAGGCGTATTCCGCGAGATGAAGCTCAAGCAACATTTCGAGAAGCCGTCCGAGAAAAAGGCACGCGAGAAAGCCGAAGCGATTCGACGCGCCCGCAAGCTGGCCCGTAAAAAGGCACAGCGCGAAGGGATGCTCTAAGAATTCGGTAGCATTTTCGACACGGATAACGACCCCCGAGGCATCGCCACGGGGGTTTTTCTTTGCCCGCATCGTGCGGGACCGGACAATTTCCGCCACCCGTGCGGACCGGGCTGCGCGTGTTTTGGCCGGTGATCCATGCGGCGCCTGCCCCGGCAGGCAATCGCCGGGCTCCGACCGTGATTCTCGGCGTGTTTCGGCGCAAAACCCCAGGTGGCGCACGGCGTTCTGGGAAGGTTTACGCATCGGCTCTAAGAGCTGTCCACGAGGCACAAGACACAGGAGCACAAGATGTCAAAAGCGAGCGATCTTGAATGGCTGATGCTGGACCTGATCAATGACGAACGCGCGGCGCAGGGGCTTGACCCGCTGGACCTGGAACTGCGGCTGAACGAGTCGTCAGAGGATCACAGCGACTGGATGTTGCAGACCGACACGTTTTCCCACACCGGCAGCAGCGGTTCGAATCCCGGCGACCGGATGCGCGATGCGGGGTTCGAATTCTCGGGCAGCTGGACCTGGGGCGAGAACATCGCGATCCAATCGGAACGCGGCGCGCCCGGACTCGCCGACGATGTCGCGGACCTGCACCAGTCGCTGATGAACAGCCCCGGACACCGGGCGAATATCCTGAACCCGGATTTCGAGGTGATCGGCATCGGGATCGAGCAGGGCGATTACAACGGCTGGGACGGCGTGATCGTTACCCAGAACTTTGCCCGAACCGGTGCCGATGTGCAGCTGGATCGCCAGGGCAACAGCGCCCCCGAGCTTGAAGTTTCCGATATCTCTGTCGGGCTGGTCAAGGGCGCGCGCACCACGCGGCTGAACAAACATGTCGAGTTCTCAGATGCGGATGGCGACGATCCGGTCTGGTTCGAATTGCTCGACAGCATCGGGCGCGACAATTTCCGCTTCAAGGGCCAGGGCAAGATCGACGCCGACACCCCCTATCGTGTCGCCGCCGAAGATTTCGACCAGATACGCGTGGGGCCGAACAAGAACCCCGGCGACACGACGCTGCAAATTCGTGTCTTTGATGGCGAAACCGTAAGCGACTGGGAAGAGATTACCCTGACCACCCTCTCGGCGGACGATTGGGCGGCGCTGGCCTGACCGCGCCACGGGTCACGCTTCAAACCGCATCGCCGGCCAGTTCGCGGGCAAAATGCTCGACCAGCTTGTGTTTGAGTATTTTGCCCGTTGGTGCCGCGGGCAGGTCGGTGGCAATGACAATTAGCGCGGGCCGCTTGTATCCGGCAAGTCGCCCGGCGGCAAACGCGCGCAGGGTTTCCGCATCCGGCCAGTCCTCTTTCGACGCCTGCACAAAGGCAAGCACCTGTTCATCGCCCGCAATCTTGCGGCCGACCACCGCACATTGGATCACCTGCGGATGATCGTTCAGCGCCGCCTCGACCTCGGGCGGATAGACGTTAAAGCCGCCATGGATGATCAATTCCTTGGTCCGCCCGACGATATGCAGATGCGAGCGATCATCGATCCGTCCCAGATCACCGGTGCGCAACCACCCCCCGGCGTTGATCGCAGCGGCGGTTGCCTCGGGATTTCGGTAATAGCCCTTCATCACCACCGGACCGCGCACCAGCACTTCGCCGATGCCATCCCCGCCGCCCGGCACGTCCTGGTCAATGTCGATCTCGACACCGGGCAGCGCCGGTCCGGTCGAAATGTCCGGATCACCAAACGGGTTCCGCGTGACACAGACGCCGGCGGTGGTTTCGGTCATGCCATAGCCGTTTTGCAGGGCAACGCCGTAAAATGCCTCGGCCTCGCGTTTCCATGCGGGGTCCAGCGGCGCCGCCCCCGACGTGACCACGCGCAAACTGCTGCCGACCAGCGATCTGCGCCCCTTTTCGCGGGCATATTGCATCAGCAGCGCATGCATCTGCGGCACCGCCGACAGCAATGTCACCCCATCATTCAGCGCCTCGTAAAGCCTGGCCACCGAGAAGCGCGGCTCAAAACGGATGAACGCCCCCGCGCAGGACACGGCGGTGACAATCGAGGCAAGCCCAAAGACATGGGTGATCGGGAGCACCCCATAGATCACGTCATCCGCGCGCATGCCGCGCACCTCGACCGAAGCCCTGCCCGCAAAGACCAGGTTGCCATGGCTGAGCATCACCCCCTTGGGCGCGCCCGTGGTGCCGGTTGTATAGAGGATGACCGCGATATCCGGGTCCGGCTCGGGTAGCGATGGAAACGGGGTCGCCAGATGCAGCGCGCCAAATACACCGGCGATCCGGGCCGCGCCCATCCTGTCCGCATGCCGCGCCGCTTCGGGCGAAACCTCGGTGGTGAACAAGACCGCCGCCGGGCGGGCATGCGCAACGATGCGATCCACCTCGCCCGCGGTCAGCCGCGCATTGACCGGGATCGCGATCGCCCCCATGCGGGAACAGGCAAAAAGCGCCGCGACGGTCGGGGCGCTGTTTTCGGACAGGATCAATACCCGGTCGCCCGGCTGTACCCCCCGATCCGCGAGCCGCGCGCCAAGCGCGTCACAGGCGGCACTCAGTTCGGCAAAGTTCCAGCGCAGACCCGTCGTATCCGCCAGCGCAGGGGCCGTGGGGCGTGTTGCCGCCTGATGGTCGAGAAAGCCATGCCAGCGGTCGCTCATCCAGAGAAATCCGGGCGGCGCTTTTCAAGGAACGCGGCGATCCCCTCGGCCGCTTCGGGGCCCCCGGCAGCATGGGCCATGGCGTTGCGTTCGGCGTCGAGCTGTGCCGTTTCGCTGCGTTCATAGGCCGAGGCGACAAGCCCCCGGATCACCTGCTGCGCCTCGCGCGGGCCGGCGGCAACCGCATCGGCCAGACCATGCGCGCGGGCATCGCATGTGCCCGCCGGGGCAAGCGCGTTCACCACGCCCAATGCATGCATCTGTTCCGCAGTGACCGGCCTTGCCAACAGGCACATTTCCATCGCCAGCGGCCGGGGCAACATCCGCGCCAGCGCCGAGGTCAACCCGCCATCCGGAACCAGCCCCGCCTTGACATAGGCGGCGGTGAACCTGGCCCCCTCCGCCGCCACGATCAGGTCACAGGCCAGCGCCAGCGAGGCCCCCGCCCCCGCCGCGCCCCCTTCGACCGAGGCGATCACCGGCACCGGACAGCCATGTATCGCGCGGATCAGGTCGTGCAGATCGTCGATCTTGTCGCGCCGCTGCTCTTCGGTCAGGGTGCGCCGCTCGATCAGCACGTTCATGTCGCCCCCGGCACAAAAGAACCCGCCTTCCGCCGTCAGGATCACCGCCCGGATGCGCGGATCGGCGGCCTGATGGATCGCCCGCATGATCGTTGCATAAAGCTCGGGCGACAATGCCCCGCGCCGGGTTGTGTTCATGTTGACCACCACCAGCCGGTCGCCCAGATCGTCAAGTCTTGCCAGGGTCATGATGCGGGCTCCTTTCGCAGGTATTTGAAGACTCCATTGCCGGTGGCCAGCAACGTCCCCGCCGTATCGCGCAGCTCGGCATCGGCATAGCAAATCGACCGCCCGGCCCGCTTGACCCTGCCGACGGCAACCACCTGCCCCGAGCGCGCGGCGGCCAGGAACTGCGTGTTGAGCGCCACGGTCAGCACCGGCACAAGGTCGTCACCCGGTGCCAGCGACGCCGCGAACCCGGCGCTGGCGTCCAGCATCATGGCAATGATGCCGCCATGCAGCGTTTGGTTGCGATTGAGATGTTTCGGCAGGATGTCGAGCGTGATCCGCGCAGTTCCGTCCCTGGTCGCCAAATCCACCTCATAGCCGATCAATTCATGCGCGCCGCCCATTGGCACCGCCGGCGTGGCGGCTTGGCGATCAGGCGGCGCTAAGGGCAATGAACCGCTCCATATGGTAATCCGTATCCCCAAGCCGGTGATCGTTCATCACGATCCGCTTGGCGATATGGGCGAGCTCGTATTCCTGTGTCATGGCGATGCCCCCGTGCATCTGGATCGATTCCTCGGCCACAAGCCGGCCCACTCGGCCGATCAGATTGCGCGCGGCGGCAATCTGGCGGTCGCGATCCCCATGCCCAAGGTGCCCCGCCGCATTGATCACCCCCGAACGCGCCTGTTCCAGTTCGATCAACAGGTCGGAAAACCGATGCGCCAGCGCCTGGAACGTACCGATGGGGCGGCCGAATTGCTGGCGGGTCATCAGGTAGTCGCGGGTCAGTTCCACGGCGGTTTCCATCGCGCCCAGCGTCTCGGCCGCCAGCGCCACGTTGGCGGCGGCAATCCGTTCGGCAATCGCCGGAAAGGCACCGCCCGCCGCTCCCAGCCGCGCAGAAGAGGGCAAGCGGACCTCATCAAGCGTGACCTCGGCGGCCCGTCCCCCTGCCAGCATCGGATAGCCCCGCAGGCCAAGGCCGGCAACGCCGGCGGGGACAAGGAACAGCGAAATGCCATCCGTGTCATCCGCCGCACCGCGTTCCCGTGCCGAAACGATCAGATGATGCGACGCCTCGGCATTCGCCACCACCGCCTTGCGACCGTTCAGAACGATGTCATCGCCATCGGCGCGGGCGGTGGTCTCGACCCGCGACAGATCATAGCGGCTGGCCGGTTCGCCATGCGCAAAAGCCAGGTGCAGCCCGCCACCGATTACCTCGGCAACCAGCGCGTTTTGCGTCTCATCGCCGAGCGCGGCAATCAGCCCGCCGCCCAGCACCGCGCTCTCGAGAACCGGCTCGACCACGCCCGCCCGGCCCAGCGCCTCGAACACCGTCGTGATGTCGAACCCGGCACCGCCAAAGCCCCCATCCGCCTCGGAAAACAACGCGCCCAGAACCCCGAGTTCCGCCAATTGCGCCCAAATCTCGGGCGAATACCCCGCCTCGCTGTCGATGATCGCATTGCGGTCGGCGGTCGTGTAGCGATCCGCAAGAAACCGGCGCAGCGTGTCCTGCAACATCTGCCGTTCGTCAGTCAGATCGAAATTCATGATCAGCCCCCCATCTTGACCTTGGCGATGATGCCCCGCTGGATTTCATTCGACCCGCCAAAGATCGACAGCTTGCGATAGTTGAAATATTCCGCCGCCAGGTGCCCGGCATAGTCCGGACCCACCGGAGCATTGTCGCCTTCGATCGCCTCGGACACAAAGGGCATGGCATAAGGCCCCGCCGCGCGCCGGGCGAGATCGTTGATCTCCTGCCGGATGATCGTGCCCTTCACCTTGAGCATCGACGCCTCGACCCCCGGTGCCTGACCAACCGCTGCCTTGGAAATGATCCTTAGGTTGGTTGTCGCCATCGCCATCAGGTCCATTTCGACCCTGGCGATCCGGGCCGCAAAATGCGGGTTCTCGATCAACGGACGACCGCCCGAAATCTCGGCCCGCGCCAGGCGCTTGACCCCGGCCAGACCGGCCTGCGAAAACCCGACCCCGGCGATGTTGGTACGCTCATGGGTCAACAGGTACTTGGCATAGGTCCAGCCCTTGTTCTCTTCCCCAACAAGGTTCTCCACCGGCACCTTGACGTTATCGAAAAAGATCTCGTTCACCTCGTGCGTGCCATCCAGCAGGATGATCGGCCGCACCTCGATGCCCGGCGTGTTCATGTCGATCAGCAGAAAGGAAATCCCCTCCTGCTGCTTGGCGTCCGGATCGGTGCGCACAAGGCAGAATATCCAGTCCGCATGCTGACCCAACGTTGTCCAGGTCTTCTGGCCATTGACCACGTAGTGATCGCCCTCGCGCACCGCGCGGGTCTTGAGACTGGCCAAGTCCGACCCCGCCCCCGGCTCGGAATACCCCTGGCACCACCAGTTGGTGCCATCCAGGATACGCGGCAGGAAATGGTCACATTGCGCCTTGCTGCCGAATTTCATCAACACCGGGGCCAGCATCGACAAACCAAACGGCACCACGCGCGGGGCGTTGGCAAAGGCACATTCTTCCTCGAAAATATGCCGCTGAACCGCGTTCCACTCGCACCCGCCATATTCCCTGGGCCAGTTCGGCGCCAGCCAGCCGCGCGCATTCAGGATCGCATGCCAGTTCTCCTGCTCGGCCTTGTCCGGATGCCCGCCCCGGCGCAGCTTCTCGGCCAGGTCCTTGGGTAGCTTCTCGTCCAGGAACGCCCGCACCTCGTCGCGAAAGGCGATCTCCTCGGGGGAATAGCTCAGGTCCATCGGTTCTCCTCCTGTTGTCCCGACCGGTTGCGCCGGGAGAGTCCGGCACCCCGTGCCGGACAGCGCGCGTCCGCCCCTCGACGGGGCGGGCGCGCGCCTCTGGCCTCAATAGATTTCAAACAGCCCCGCGGCCCCCATGCCACCACCAATGCACATGGTGACAACACCAAGCCGGGCCCCGCGCCGCCGCCCTTCGCGCATCAGGTGCCCGACCATCCGCGCGCCGGTCATGCCAAACGGGTGCCCGATGGCAATCGAGCCTCCGTTCACATTGCATTTCCCGTCATCGATCCCCAGCCGGTTGCGACAATAAAGCGCCTGGCTGGCAAAGGCTTCGTTCAATTCCCACAGATCGATATCATCCACGCTCAGCCCATGACGTTGCAACAGGCGCGGCACCGCAAAGGCCGGGCCAATCCCCATCTCGTCAGGCTCACACCCGGCAACACAGAACCCCTTGAACGCTCCCATCGGTTCGATATTGCGACGCACTGCCTCGTCGCTGTCCATCAGCACCACGGCGGCGGCCCCGTCCGACAGCTGGCTGGCATTGCCGGCGGTCACGAACCGGCCTTCACCGCGCACCGGCTCCAGCCCCGCCAACCCCTCAAGCGTGGTTGTCGGGCGATTGCATTCGTCGCGATCCACCGTGACCTTGCGCATCGAGATCTCGCCGCTTTCCTTGTCCTTCACCGCCATCGTCGCCTGCATCGGCGCGATTTCATCGTCGAACTTGCCCGCCTCCTGTGCCGCGGCGATCCGTTGCTGGCTGCGCAGCCCATAGGCGTCCTGGTCTTCGCGGCTGATGCCATATCGCTCCGCGACGATATCGGCGGTTTCGATCATCGTCATGTAGATCGCAGGCTTGTGTTCGAGGATCCACGGATCCGGCGCGGGGCGCATCCTGGGCTGCACCATCGTGATGCTCTCGACGCCGCCCGCAACCATCGGGCCGGCACCACCAGCGGTGATCTGGTTCGCCGCAAGCGCAATGGTCTGGAGCCCCGACGAGCAGAACCGGTTCACCGTCATCCCCGACACGCTCACTGGCAACCCGGCGCGGATCGCAATCTGGCGCGCGATATTGGCCCCGGTTTCGCCTTCGGGCAGGCCACAGCCGATCACGCAATCCTCGATCTCGGCCGGGTCGATCCCCGACCGCTCCACCGCAACCTTAACCGCGTGCCCGCCCATGGTCGCCCCATGAGTCTGGTTGAACGACCCGCGGAAGGATTTCGCGAGCCCCGTCCGCGCGGCAGAGACTATGACGGCCTGTTTCATGATGCGGCGTCCTTGTTCAGATCATCGAAATTGCGGCCCTCTGCCACCAGCGACTGCAAGAGCGGCGCCGGTTCCCAGAAATAGCCATCTTGCTCGGCCCAGGAGCGGATATCCGCGAGCAGGCCGGGCAACCCTTCAAGGTCGGCCCATTTCAGCGGCCCGCCGCGATAGCGCGGAAACCCATAGCCAAAGAGCAGGGTCATATCCACGTCCAGCGGGCGGCGCGCGATGCCTTCGCCGACGACCTTGGCCGCCTCATTGACCATCGACGCCATATAGCGCCGCACGATTTCTTCATCGGTAAAATCTCGCGGGGTGATCCCCTGCGCGGCGCGTTCCGCCTCGATCAACGGCATGACATCCGGGTTCGGCACCCGAGATTTCGGCCCCGCCGCATAGTCGTAATACCCCTTGCCGGTCTTTTGGCCGAAATGCCCGTCTTCACAGAGCTTGTCCCCGTAGGTGCTGTCGCGCGCCCGCGGGTCCAGCCCCTCGGCCCGCTTGCGCTTGCGCACCGCCCAGCCGATATCGAGCCCCGCCAGATCGGCAACCGCAAACGGCCCCATGGCGAAGCCGAACGCCTCCAGCGCCTGGTCGATCTGGTAAGGGCTGGCCCCATCCAGGATCAGGTGATCGGCACAGGTGCGATAGGTCGACAGGATGCGGTTGCCGATGAACCCGTCGCAAACCCCCGCGCGGACGCTGATCTTGCGCAGCCGCTTGCCAAGCGCAAATCCCGTGGCCACCACGTCGGGCGCGGTCTTGTCGGCGACCACGATCTCAAGCAGCTTCATCACATGGGCCGGCGAAAAGAAATGCAACCCTATGACATCCGCCGGGCGGCTGGTGATCGCGGCAATCTCGTTCACGTCAAGATAAGAGGTGTTGGTGGCCAGCACCGCGCCCGGCTTGCACACGGCATCCAGTTGGGAGAATACCTTTTTCTTGACCTCCATCTCTTCGAACACCGCTTCGATGACAAGGTCCGCCTGCCCGAGAGCATCGTAGTCGGTGGCAAGCGTCAGCGCCTGTTCGGTCAGGGCTTCGAACTGTTCCGCGCTGATCTTGCCACGCTTGAGCGCACCTTGCAGGTTGCCGGATATCCGCCCCTTGGCCGCGTCCGCCGCCTCGGGCGACATTTCCAGCATGGTCACCGTCAGCCCCGCCAGCAACGCAGCGGTGGCGATGCCCGCGCCCATCGTGCCGCCACCGATGACGCCAATGGCATTCAGGCTGCGCGGTTCGACCCCCTTGAGCTCGGGCAGCTTGGAGACCGCGCGCTCGGAAAAGAACGCATGGATCAGCCCTTCGCGCTGGTTGGTGTTCATGAGCTCCATGAACAGCTCGCGCTCGCGGGCCAGCCCCTGCCTGAACGGCAGTTCGCAGGCAGCCTGCACCGCGCGGACCGCTGTTGCCGGCGAAATCTGGCCGCGCCCCTTTTTCAGAACCGCGTCATGGACCGCGTCGAAATCGACCGGCTCGGGTGCCGCCATTTCACCGACCGGGCGGCGCGGTGCGCCAGAGGCGAGCAGCTCGCGTACATAGGCCAGCCCGATCTCGCGCGGCGCGCCGTCCTGTACCTTGTCGATGATCCCCAGCCCAAGCGCCTCGTCGGCGCGCACGTGGCGGCCCGTGGTGATCAGGTCCAGCGCCGCCTCGACCCCGGCGACCCGTGGCAACCGCTGGGTTCCACCGGCACCCGGCAGGATGCCCAGCAGCACCTCGGGCAGGCCCACCCTGGCCGTCGGCACCGCGATCCGGTAATGGGTCGAAAGCGCCACTTCGAGACCGCCGCCCAGGGCGGTGCCGTGCATCGCCGACACAACCAGCAGCGGGCAAGCTTCGATCCGGTCGCAGACGCCGGGCAGCATCGGTTCAAGCGGCGGCTTGCCGAATTCGCGAATGTCGGCCCCCGCGAAATAGGTCGCACCCTCGCCATAGATCAGAACAGCCTTGGCCCCGTCCTTTTCGGCGCGCTCCAGCCCGGCGATCAACCCGACCCTGACCGCATGCCCCAGGGCGTTAACCGGCGGATTCTGCGCCTTCAGGATGGCGATATCTCCATCCAGTTCGTAACCAATGGCGTCTGTCATGCGGCTCCCCCCGTTCGGTTGTACAGCCGCAAGATGTGCGAATGCGGCCCCCGGATCAATCCCGAACATCACGTCACGAATGCCGCGCGGCTCCGGGATGATCACTCGCATTATTCCACTGTGCGGAATGGCATTCCACAAAAATCCGCACACAGGACGCCACGTCGCGCGCAGGGAAACCGGCGCGCCGGATCATGCGGACGCGCCCGAAGCGGGTGCAAACAACATTGATAGTGTGGATCAGACCGAAACAGCGGCCACCAGGTCATCGCGCGACAGGCTGTCCTTGGTGCCTTGCCGGATCACCTCGCCACGGCGCAGGATCACGAAACGGTCCGCCTGTTCATAGGCAAAATCGAAATATTGCTCGACCAGAACAATCGCCATGTCGCCCTTGTCGCGCAGGTGCTGGATGACCCGGCCGATCTGCTGGATGATATTTGGCTGAATGCCCTCGGTCGGTTCGTCCAGCAACAACAGCTTGGGACGGGTGATCAGGGCCCGCGCGATGGCAAGCTGCTGCTGTTGCCCGCCCGACAGATCACCGCCGCGCCGGGCGGACATGTCGTGCAGCACCGGGAACAGTTCGTAAATCTCGTCGGGGATGCGGTGTTCGGAACGCGGCAAACAGGCAAAGCCGGTTTCGAGGTTTTCCTTCACCGTCAGCAACTGGAAGATGTCGCGCCCCTGCGGCACATAGCCGACCCCGTGCCGCGCCATCGCGTGTCCGGGCAGGATGCCCAGCGACTGCCCATCCAGCTCCACCATGCCCGCAGAACGCGGATGCGTGCCGGAAATCGCCTTGAGCAGGCTGGTCTTGCCGACGCCATTGGTGCCCATGATGCATGTGACCTGCCCGAGTTCGGCGGTCATGTCGATGTCATAGAGGATCTGCGATCCGCCGTAGTGAAGCGAGAGTTTGTCAATCTTGAGCATGTCGCTAGCGCCCCAGGTAGACGTCGATGACGTCCTTGTTTGCGGTGACGTGATCCAGGCTGCCCTCGGCAAGAACCGCGCCCTCGTGCAGAACCGTCACCTTGCAGTTCAGCCGCCGCACGAATTCCATGTCATGTTCCACCACCACGACCGCGCGGGTGCGCGCCGCCTGGACCAGCAATTCGGTGGTGTGCTCGCGCTCTTCCAGCGTCATGCCGGCGGCGGGTTCATCCACCAGCAGCAATTGCGGATCCTGCGCCAGCAACATGCCGATTTCGAGCCACTGTTTCTGACCATGGCTGAGCTCGCCCGATTTGCGTGACAAGTGGTCCTCAAGCCCGATTTCGGCGGCGAGTTCGCCCACACGGTCGCGGTCATGCGCCGATTGCCGGTAGAGCAGCACCGAGAGCGGTCCCCGGTCTTTTTTCAGGGCCAGCAACAGGTTGTCGAAGACGCTCTGGTCCTCGAATACCGTCGGACGCTGGAATTTGCGTCCGACCCCGGCGCGCGCGATCTGGGCCTCGTTCATGCTGAGCAGGGAGACCGATTTGTCGCCCCAGATCACCCGGCCGCTGTCGGGGCGGGTCTTGCCGGTGACGATATCCATGAAGGTGGTCTTGCCCGCGCCGTTCGGCCCGATGATCGCGCGCATTTCCGCCTTGCCGATCTGAAACGACAGGTTGTTGATGGCGCGAAACCCGTCAAAGGATACGGTGACACCGGACACTTCGAGAAGCGTGCTCATTGGTCGGCCTCCCGTTCACGCAAGGCCCCGTCATCAGGGCCAAGGTCGGCCCCGTGACGCCGGGGCGGCAGGACCCCGGACAACATGTCGAACAGGCCGCCGATCCCCTTGGGCGCATAGAGCGTGACCAGCACAAAGCTGAGTCCGAGCACGACCTGCCACCAGTCGACCCAGTTGACCGTGTAAACGCCGAGATTCAGCGGCGGCACCTGCCCCGAGGTGAACCATGTGGAGACGAGCGAGACCAGCCCGGCACCGATCACCGCGCCATAAAGCCGGCCGCGCCCGCCGATTGCCACCCAGACAGCCAGGTAGATCGACGCGATCGGGGCCAGTTCCGCCGGGTTGATGATCCCGGCCTGCGGATAATAAAGCGCCCCGGCAATGCCCGCGATCACCGCCGTCAGCACGAATACAAAGAGCTTGTAGCCTTCGACCGGGTAGCCGAGAAAACGCACCCGCGCCTCGTCGTCGCGGATGCCGCGAATGACGCTGCCGAACTTGCCCGAGACCACCCAGGCCAGCAGGACATACCCGGCACCAAGCGCAAGCGCCGACCCCCAGAGGAACCAGAGCGAGATCAGGGATTGCGGGATGTCATCGGCACCGGGCAGGTTTTGCAGACCGGACAGGCCATTATTGCCGCGCAGCCCGCTGTCGTTCTGAAACAGGTAGAGCGCCAGCGCCAGCGTCATCGCCTGGGTCAGGATCGAGAGGTAGACGCCGGTCACGCGGCTGCGAAAGGCCAGCCAGCCAAAGACCAGCGCCAGCAGACCCGGCACCAGCACCACCAGCAGCAATTGCCCGGGCAGGCTGGGCGCAAGCGCCCAGATCGCCGGAAAATCGGAGCTGCCGACCACGCCGAAAATCTGGTTGCCTATGGCGTCGCTGATTTCCTGCGCGGTGGGCGGGATTTCGACATCAGCCAGCGACGTCACCACGATATCGCGGGTGCGCTCATACATCAGCCACATGCCGATCATGTAGCCGCCAAGCCCGAAAAAGGCGAAATGCCCGAGGCTGAGGATGCCCGCATAGCCCCAGACGAGATCCATGGCGATGGCGACGAGACAGAGGCAGAGTGTCTTGCCCAGCGTCTTGACGAAGGAGGTCGAGATCACGCCGATGCCCAGCCCTTCGGAGAGCACCGTGACAAGCAGGGTGAAGAGCCCGAGACAGCCGATGAAGACCAGCACCGACGGGTTGCGCAGGAGGACGCCGCGGTTCATCCGGTGGCCCCCGCCGTGAAGGGGGGCCAGCCCCCCTGCCCCCCCGGAGTATTTGCACAAAGATGAAGCTGCATTGGCTCAGTCTCCCGCGGCGCGGCCGCGCAGGGCGATGATGCCCCGGGGCCGGAACTGAATGAAGATGATGATGAAAACGATCATGTAGGTCTGGGCGGCCAGCGTGTTGGACGGGTTCAGCCATTCGATGCCCTTTTGCAGCGAGCCGATCATGGTCGCCCCCAGCAAGGTGCCCCAGATATTGCCGACACCGCCGACAACCACGGTCATGAAGCTTTGCACGATATAGTCGCTGCCCAGTTCGGAGGTGACCTTGGCGTAGAGCCCGATGGCCACGCCCGCGACGCCGGCGATGCCCGAGCCGAGGCCGAAGCTGAGCATGTTCACGCGGTCGGGATTGATGCCCATGCTGGCGGCCATGCGCGGGTTCTGGGTGACGGCGCGGGTTTCCAGCCCGAGGCGGGTGTGGCGCATGATGAAGAGGAACAGGGCGAGGAACAGCAGCGCCAGCACGAAGATCGCGATGCGGATATAGCTGATCGAGACCACGTCGTTCAGTACCCACGCCCCGTCGAGCCAGCCGGGCGAAGTCAGCGGGCGGGCCTGGGTGCCAAAGATGTTCTTGGCGATCTGTTGCAGGGCGATGGAGATGCCAAAGGTGGCGAGCAGGGTTTCTAGGGGGCGGTGATAGAGGTGGCGGATGACCAGCCGTTCCATCGCCACGCCGGCGGCAAAGGTGACCGCAAAGGCCAGGGGCAGCGCAACGAGGATCGAGACCGTGTAGTCGGGGATCACCTGTTGCACGACATACCCGGTATAGGCACCCATCATGATGAATTCGCCATGCGCCATGTTGATCACGCCCATCACGCCGAAGGTGATGGCCAGACCGATGGCGGCCAGGAAATAGATCGATGCCAGCGACAGGGCATCAAGCCCGAGATCGAGCGCCTGGTTGACCTGAACGCGGGTTTCGATCGAGGTGAGCGCCGCGCCCGCCGCATCGGTGATGGCCGCGGAAGGTTCGTCATAGACATCGAAAAAGACCTGGGACGCGATCAGGGCATCCCGTTCCGCGGCGTCGAGCCGGGGCGCCACGGCACCGGCCCGGGCAAGCGCGTCATAGGCGCGGGCGCGGGCCTCGGGGTCGGACAGGTTGGCCAGCGGCACGCCGCCGACGCGGCCCTGGGCTATGTTGGCGGCCAGCGCTCCGCGTATTTGCGCGGCAGAGACCGGGGGCGGCGCAAGATCGGCGGCGACCAGCATGTCGTAAGCCTCGCGCTTGCTCAGGTCTGTGCCGGGGACAAGCACGCGGGCGATGTTCTGGTCCTGCGGCAGGGTTTGTGCAAAGCCGCGCCGCGTCGTCAGAAGCGGGTTCAGCGTGGCGCGCAGCTCGACCGACAGGTCGCCGGACAGATCCCGGATGGCGGCGATGCGGGTGGCTTCGTCCTGGCCATAGCCGATGGTCAGCAGCGTGGCGAGCCAATCCTTGCGTGCCCTGATATCGGGGTCGGGTTCCGCATCGAGCGACGCCCGCAAAGGGGCCAGCAAGGAGGCCTCGGGGGCGCGGGCCAGGGCATCGAGCGCCTGCATGCGGATCGCCGGGTCGGGGTTGTTCAACTGGAACTGCACGAGGGCGGTGGCGATCAGACCCTGCACCCCGCTATTGGGTTTGACCTGCCTCAGCTCTGCCTTGGGGACCTGTCCGATAGGCGCGCCGGTGTCAAAATCGGTCAGCTCGAACACGCGCTTTTCGACTTCTTCCCCGGCAAAGAACAGGCCATCCGCCTTGCGTTGCCAGATGTCGCGCGCCTGCCACGTGGCCAGAACGGTTTCGATTTCGGGCAGCCCGCTGGCAATCAGCGCATCGATGACGGGCTGGATCGTTTTGCGGGAACTTCTGGCGATCAGGGCAGCATGTTCCTGAAGCAGGGCCTGTACCGGGCCGGTGGCCGGCTCGGCCGTGGCGGGTTCCTGCGCGGCGGTTGCCGAGCCGAGCAGGATCAGCCCGATAAGGGCGACATATATTTTGCGCATGGGGAATTGCCTTGCTCGAGAGGGGGATCGCCCCCTCTCGCAGGTTTCGTTACCGGATCAGTAGTTGGACAGCGTTTGCACGCAGGTCTCGGTCTCGGTGTTGTACATGCCGCAGTTCAGCGCCTGCCAATCGGATTTGAGCACGGCGGATTCCGGCAGGAAATCGGTCCAGGCATCGCCGGGGACCTCAGCGGTCTGGCTGATGATGTCGAACTGGCCGTCCTCCTGGATTTCACCGATCAGCACCGGTTTGGTCAGGTGATGGTTGACCAGCATCTCGGCGGTGCCGCCGGTCAGGTTCGGAACCTGGATGCCATACATCGCCTCGCGCACCGCATCGACATCGGTGCTGCCCGCGGCCTCGACCGCCTTGACATACATGTTGAAGCCGATGACATGCGCCTCCATCGGGTCGTTGGTCACGCGGTCTTCGCCGGCAAAGGCCTTCCACTTGGCGATGAACTCGTCGTTCAGTTCGCTGTCCGCCGACTGGAAATAATTCCACGCGGCGAGATGACCCACCAGGTTCGTGGTATCCAGACCCGAGAGTTCTTCTTCGCCAACCGAGAACGCAACCACGGGGATATCGTCGGCCGAAACACCGGCGGCGGCCAGCTCCTTGTAAAAGCCGATATTGGCATCGCCGTTGATGG
Organism: Microbulbifer sp. S227A; assembly: GCF_049800935.1. Lineage (NCBI taxonomy): Bacteria > Pseudomonadati > Pseudomonadota > Gammaproteobacteria > Cellvibrionales > Microbulbiferaceae > Microbulbifer > Microbulbifer sp. S227A. Next base: position 959,329 of record NZ_JBNAFZ010000001.1, read on the forward strand.
TGCTGATCACGCCGACCTTCTTGCCATCCGCGCCCAGGGCCACGACATCGGCGACGATCTTGGACCAGTCCGAGTGACCGAACGGGGTGTAATTCACAAAGATGTCCGCCTCGGCGACGCCCTTGTCCTTGAGATAGCTTTCAAGGATGTTGTTGGTCGTGCGCGGATAGACATAGTCGGTGCCCAGCAGCGCGAATTTCTCGACCCCCAGCTCATCCAGGAAATAGTCGGTTGCGGGAATGGCCTGCTGGTTGGGCGCGGCACCGGTGTAGAACACGTTTTTGGAGCTTTCCTCGCCCTCGTACTGTACCGGATAGAACATCAGGCCGTTCAGCTCTTCGAGCACTGGCAGCGCCGATTTGCGGCTGACCGAGGTCCAGCTGCCAAAGATCACGTCAACCTCTTCCACGCTCAGGAGTTCGCGCGCCTTTTCGGCAAACAGCGGCCAGTCCGACGCCGGATCGACAACCACGGCCTCGATCGGCCGGCCAAGAATGCCGCCCGCCTTGTTCTGCTCTTCGATGAGCATCAGCATGGTGTCCTTGAGCGTGGTCTCCGAGATCGCCATCGTCCCGGACAGCGAATGCAGAACGCCAACCTTGATCGGGTCTTGGGCGAGCGCCGGCGCAGACAAGGCCCCCAGAGCAAATGTCGCGGCCAGAGCGGTAGATTTATAGTTCATGGATCCCTCCATGCAGGGCAGCTGGCGGCACTCCTTGAACAGCAGCCAAGGGACACCTAATATTGGCCCTGCAACATTAGTGTTGCACATGTGTGGCGGCCGATTGATTTCCACGTCGCTGGCCGTCACACTCCTGGCCCCGGACACGCCGGTCCTCTTGGGCCTGGATGCCAGCATCAATCCAACCCGTCCCCCCGGACGCAAGGTTTGGCCGGGTATCGCCCTCGCGGCGCAGCGTGAATGCCCAATATTTCACCTACACGGCACACTTCGCACAAAAATTGCGCATACATGGCGATGTGACTCGCTCGAAATGGTGAAATTCGCTGACTCGGCCCGTGAAATGCCTGCAAATCGTTCACAACGCCCCCGGCGTGCCGCGTTTTTCAGGAGTTTGCGATCAACACCGCCACTCACATACCGGTCCCATCGACCCAACCGCGTGCGATCGGCGCCGCACGGCTGTGCATTGCACGCCGGGGCGAGGCCAGCGTGCTGCGGGATCTGCACCAGCAGGGATCGCTCAAGCTGCTGTTTCCGCGCGTGCATGGGGCTCTGGGCAAGACCGCTGTCCTCCTGAACACCGCCGGGGGCGTGACCGGCGGCGACCGGTTCGATGTGGCCGCGCGGGTAGAGACCGGCGCGCATCTGGTCTTGACCACGCAGGCGGCGGAACGCGCCTATCGCGCGCAACCCGGCGAAACCGGCCGCATCGACACCCGCCTCACGATCGAGGCGAACGCGCGGTGTGACTGGCTGCCTCAGGAAACCATCCTGTATGACGGGGCCGCGCTGAGGCGGCGGCTGACGGTCGATATCGCCGGCACCGCCCGCGCGCTGATGGTGGAACCGGTGATCTTTGGCCGCGCGGCGATGGGCGAACACCTGCATGACCTGCGCTTTGCCGACCGGATCGACGTGGTTCGCGATGGCGCGACGCTGTTTTCCGACAGAACGGCGCTGAACGGTGACGCATGGGCACTGATGCGGCGGCGCGCGACCGGTGGCGGCTGTGGCGCGATGGCGAGCGTGGTGCTCGTCGCCGCCGATGCCGAACGCCACCTTGCAGGCGCGCGTGACCTGATGCCCGGCACCGGCGGGGTCAGCCTCGTGCGGGACGGGCTTCTGTATGCGCGGTTGCTGGCACAGGACGGGTTTGACCTGCGCCGCACCCTGATCCCGCTCTTGCGCCATCTCGGCGTGACCGACCTTCCCCGAACATGGATACTCTGACATGCAACTGACACCCCGCGAAAAAGACAAGCTGCTGGTGGCGATGGCCGCCGAAGTCGCGCGCAAACGGCTGGCGCGCGGGGTTCGGCTGAACCATCCCGAAGCCATTGCCCTGATCACCGACGCGGTGGTCGAGGGCGCGCGCGACGGGCGCAGCGTGGCCGAGATGATGCAGGCCGGCGCGCAGGTCATAACACGCGATCAATGCATGCCCGGCGTGCCCGAAATGATCCACGAAGTGCAGGTCGAAGCGACCTTTCCCGATGGCACCAAGCTGGTGACCGTCCATGACCCGATCCGCTGATCCCAGAAACCGGAGTATACCATGACCCCCCTTCCCCTTGTTCTGCTGAGCTTGCTCGCCGGTCCCGCGCTGGCCCATTCCTCGCCCGAACTGCATGTGCATGAGACCGACTACATGTCGCTGGTGCTGGGCCTGAGCCTGATTGTCACGGCGCTTGGCGCTGCGGTGGCGATCCGGGCGCGCAGGAAATGATCCCCGGCGAGATCCTGACCGCAGAGGGCGAGCTGACCCTGAATGCCGATCGCGCTGCCGTCTCCCTGATGGTGGCCAATACCGGCGACCGCCCGGTTCAGGTTGGGTCCCACTACCATTTCGCCGAGGCCAACGCCGCGCTGGAATTCGACCGGGCGGCGGCACGCGGCCAGCGGCTCGACATCGCCGCCGGCACGGCGGTGCGGTTTGAACCCGGCCAACGGCGCGAGGTCTCGTTGATCCCGCTGGCCGGGAACCGGGTGGTGTTCGGCTTCAACCAGGCGGTGATGGGAAAACTGGACTGATCCCGCGATGGCGGTGTTAGATCGAGATGGCGGCAATCGCCAGAACAGCCAACCATCTCAGGGAGACGACCAATGTGTGATATTTGCGTAATGAACGCGGTCAAGGACCGGATGTTGTCACGCCGAGCCTTGTTCAAGGCGGGCGCGGCGGCCACGGCAACGGCGGCGCTGGCGGGCACGGGTGCGGCACCGGCAATGGCAGCGGGGCATGGCGGCGTCGTCGACATGACCCACACCTATGATCACGACTTTCCCACCTATTTCGGCGCGCCGGGCTTTACCGCCGAACAAATGTTCAAATTCGACAAGGACGGCTTTAACCTGTTCCAGCTGGCGATCAACGAACACACCGGCACCCATGTGGATGCGCCGCTGCACTTTTCCGCGGACGGGCAGTCGGTCGATGAAATCCCGGTGGGCAACCTTGTCTGTCCGCTGGCGGTGATCGACATCGCCGCACGCGCGGCGCAGGACGCGGATGCGCAGGTCACCCCGGACGATGTCAAGGCATGGACCGCCACCAATGGCCCGATCCCGGACGGGGCCTGTGTCGCGATGCACTCGGGCTGGGCCGGCAAGACCGGCGGCGACGGCTTCCGCAATGCCGATGGCGATGGGGTCATGCATTTCCCGGGGTTTCACGTGGAAACGGCGGCGATGCTGATCGAGGAAACCGGCGCGGTCGCGATGGCGGTGGACACGCTGTCGCTGGACCATGGCCCCTCGGCCGATTTCGCCACGCATTACGCCTGGCTGCCCAGCAATCGCTATGGCATCGAATGCCTTGCGGGGCTTGATCAGGTGCCCGCATCCGGGGCCACGCTGGTGGTCGGCGCCCCCAAACACCGGGGCGGCAGCGGCGGCCCGGCCCGCGTCATGGCCCTGGTCTGATGGGCGCGCCGCGGCATAGATCAGGCGCCGGCGTGCGCCCTGCATCGCGCAACGCGGCGCATCCGGCGTGACCGCACGCGCCTGCATATCATCAAGGGCAGCTCCCGGCCGCGGGTGGGGGCAAAGCCCCCGCCCAGGGGGGCGGTCGGGGGCTGCCCGGCGCTACCGCCGCGCGTGCCTACTGATCAAGGAGCCGACTGGCAAACCGCTTTCGAAACAGCCAAATCAAAACCAGCCGCGCAATCTCTGCGCGGTCGACACTGGGCTTCATCCCAAACCGGCCATCCCAATAACAAACCAGCGAGGCTCTGCATCATGCCCACCCAAATCGCCCGCGCCGATTATGCCGCCATGTTCGGCCCCACCACCGGGGACCGGGTCCGGCTCGCCGATACCGACCTGATCATCGAGGTCGAACGCGACCTCACTACCTATGGTGAAGAGGTCAAGTTCGGCGGCGGCAAGGTGATCCGCGACGGCATGGGCCAATCCCAGGCCACGCGGGCCGATGGCGCGGTCGATACGGTCATCACCAACGCGCTGATCGTGGATCATTCGGGCATCTACAAGGCGGATGTCGGCCTGCGTGACGGGCGCATCCACAAGATCGGCAAGGCCGGCAACCCCGACACACAACCGGGCGTCGATATCGTGATCGGCCCCGGCACCGAGGCAATTGCCGGCGAGGGGCGCATCCTGACCGCGGGCGGGTTTGACAGCCATATCCATTTCATCTGTCCACAACAGATCGAAGACGCGCTGCATTCCGGCGTCACCACCATGCTGGGCGGCGGCACCGGCCCGGCGCATGGCACGCTGGCCACCACCTGCACGCCGGGGCCCTGGCATATCGGGCGGATGTTGCAGGCGCTGGATGCCTTTCCGATGAATTTCGGCCTGTCCTGCAAGGGCAATGCCAGCCAGCCCGCCGCGCTGGTTGAAATGGTCCGGGCCGGGGCCTGTGCGATGAAGCTGCACGAAGACTGGGGTACCACGCCGGGCGCGATCGATTGCTGCCTGTCCGTCGCCGACGACATGGATGTGCAGGTGATGATCCACACCGACACGCTGAACGAAAGCGGATTTGTGGAAAACACCGTGGCCGCGATGAAAGGCCGGACCATCCACGCCTTTCACACCGAGGGCGCGGGGGGTGGCCACGCCCCCGACATCATCAAGATCTGCGGCGAGCAACATGTGCTGCCCTCATCGACCAACCCGACGCGGCCTTTCACGGTCAACACGGTCGAGGAACATCTCGACATGCTGATGGTCTGTCACCACCTGGACAAGTCGATCCCCGAAGACGTGGCCTTTGCCGAAAGCCGCATCCGCCGCGAGACCATCGCCGCCGAGGATATCCTGCATGACATGGGCGCGTTTTCGATCATCGCGTCCGACAGCCAGGCCATGGGCCGGGTTGGCGAGGTTCTGATCCGCACCTGGCAAACCGCCGACAAGATGAAGAAACAACGCGGCGCATTGCCCGAGGAGACCGGCGACAACGACAACATGCGCGTGCGCCGCTATATTGCCAAATACACCATCAACCCGGCCATCGCCCACGGCATGAGCCACGAGATCGGCAGCATCCAGGAAGGCAAACGCGCCGATCTGGTACTGTGGAACCCGGCGTTTTTCGGGGTGAAACCGGAAATGGTACTGCTGGGCGGCACCATCGCCTGTGCCCAAATGGGAGACCCCAACGCCTCGATCCCGACACCGCAGCCGGTCTATTCCCGCCCGATGTTCGCATCCTATGGGCGGGCGGTCGAACGCTCGGCCCTATTGTTCGTGTCCCAGGCGGCGCAGGCGGACGGGATCGGTGCCGCGCTAGGGCTCGCCAAGGATACCGCCGCGATCCGCAATACCCGCAATATCGGCAAGGCGGACCTGTGCCTGAACGACGCGACTCCGGTGATCGAGGTCAATCCCGAAACCTACGAAGTGCGCGCAGATGGCGAGTTGCTGACCTGCCAACCGGCAGAGGTCTTGCCCATGGCGCAACGATATTTCCTTTTTTGAAGAAAGGGTTACGTCACAAATGCTGCATATGCATAGCGACCATTCCACATCGGCAATGGTGCCCCGGGAGACCAAATGCTATCTCTGCTCACAAGGGAGGAAACCTGAAACAACTTTGATCGAGGTTTCCAATGACAACACTCTCCATCACCGGCCACGGCCCTTCGCGCCTGAGCAGCTTTTTCGCCGCGGTAAAGCGGGGTTTCATTACCTATGCGGAAAGCCGTTCGCGCATGGATCAGATCAATCGCCTGAACGCCAAGTCCGACGCGGAACTGGCGGCAATGGGCATCACGCGCGAGGATATCGTGCGCTATGTCTTTCGCGACTACATGCACGTCTGAGTCGGGTTTGCGGCCTGAAGGGCCGCGCACAACCGGCATCCGCCAGCGGCTCAGCCATTCGCGGAACGCACGGCGGCTATGCCGAAACATACCTAGTACATGTCTCGCCCGCGCCCTACCTGTGTCGCATCAAAAGAGACCACAACACGACCGGAATAAAGTCCAATGTCACACTACACAGCAGACCACCAGGCCTTTGCCCCCTCGGGCAACCTGATCAGCCGCTTCTTTTCGACGATCGGCAACGCGCTGGTCATCATGAGCACGTCGAATGCACGCATTCGCCAGGTCGAGGCGCTGCAACGGCTGAGCGACGAAGAACTCGAAGAGCGCGGCCTCAAGCGCACCGATATCGCGCGTCACGTCTTCCACGACGTCTTCTGGGCCTGACGCCCATCGGGGGGCAGTCATGACCGCCCCCCCGATTTCTGCCCGCGCCTATAGCGACCATTGCCACAGCACCGTCCCTTTCGGCACCGTGCATCTGGACTATGACGCGCGCTTTCTCCGCCGCAAGGTGCTGCAACTCGATGACGGACGGCCCCTGTTGGTCGACCTGCCCAAGACCACGTCGCTGGGACACGGGTTTGCGCTGTTGCTTGAAACCGGGGAAGAAGTTCACGTCTTTGCCGCGCCCGAGCCGCTGCTCGAAGTGACCGGCGACAACCTGGCGCGCATTGCCTGGCATATCGGCAACCGGCATACGCCTTGCCAGATCGAGGGCGACCGCCTGCTGATCCAGCGCGATCACGTCATTCGCGACATGCTGGCCAAGATCGGCGCGGCAACCCGCGAAATCACCGAACCCTTTACCCCGGAAGGCGGCGCATACGGGCATGGCCGCACCCATTCCCATGCCCACTGATACCGCCGCGCTACTGACGCTGGCGCAATGGCTGTCGCCCGCCTATCCGGTGGGGGCATTCAGCTATTCGCACGGGCTGGAATGGGCGGTCGAATGCGGCGATGTCGTCGATGCGGCGGGTTTTGGCGCATGGCTCGGCGATATTCTGGAGCACGGCTCGGGGCGGTCGGATGCCATACTACTGACCGCCGCCTATCGCGCGACGCGTGCCGATGCGCTGGCCGAGATCGACGCCACGGCGCGCGCGCTTGCGCCCTCTCGCGAGCGGTTGATGGAAACCGCCCTGCAAGGCAGAGCCTTTGCCACGCTGACCTCCGATATCTGGCCCGCGCCTTTGGGCGACCTGTGCTATCCCGTTGCGGTTGGGGCGGCTGCGCGAATGCTCGGGCTGCCGCTGGCCGGGACGCTGGCAATGTATCTGCACGCCTTTGCCGGCAACCTGACCTCGGCCGCCATCCGGCTGGTCCCGCTGGGACAGACCGAGGGGCAAGCGGCGCTGGCCGCCGCCGCCGCCCTGTGCCAGAGGCTTGTGCACGAGGCACAATCGCTCACGCCTGATGATATCGGCACCTGCTGCTTTGCCGCGGACATCGCGTCGATGAAACACGAAACCCAATATTCGAGGCTCTTTCGCTCATGACTTCTCCCAATGGTCCCCTTCGGGTCGGCATCGGCGGTCCCGTCGGCGCGGGCAAGACCACCCTGACCGCCGCCCTGTGCCGTGCCCTGCGCGACGATTTTTCCGTCGCGGCGATCACCAATGACATTTACACGCAGGAAGACGCCGAGGCGCTGATGCGGATGCAGGCGCTGCCGCTGGAGCGGATCAAGGGCGTGGAAACCGGCGGCTGTCCACATACGGCAATCCGCGAGGATGCGTCGATCAACCTGGCGGCGGTGGCGGAACTGACCGAACGCATTCCCGACCTGGAAATCGTGCTGATCGAATCCGGTGGCGACAACCTTTCCGCCACGTTCAGCCCGGAACTGGCCGACATCACGCTTTACGTGATCGATGTCGCCGCGGGCGAGGAAATCCCGCGCAAGGGTGGACCGGCGATCACCAAGTCGGACCTGCTGATCATCAACAAGACCGACCTCGCGCCGCATGTGGGCGCGTCGCTTGAGGTCATGGACCGCGACGCCCGCCGCATGCGCGGGGCCCGTCCCTTTGTCTTTGCCGGGATCAAGGCGGGCAAGGGCGTGGACGAAGTGGTTGGCCATATCCTGACCCTTGGCGGGCTGACCCGCCCCTTGCGCGAAACGGCCTAGGGCAATTCGCCCAGGCCAGACAGGTTCGCGGGCTCTCCCCCGGTCAGGACCGGCGGCACATGCAGGTCCGAGCGCCAGAGCACATAGGCCATCACCGGTTGATCGAGGGTTCGCATCGCGTGCGGCTGGTTTGCGGCGTGAAACGCACTGTCCCCTGACGCCAGCAGCGCGCCCGGCGCGCCCGCGCGATAGAATTCAGCCTGACCGGACAGCACCAGATAGAGCTCTTCCGCCGGATGCTGATGCCAGGGGTAATACAGCCCGGGCGGCATATAGACCACATAGCTGGCCATCTGCGCGCTGCGCCAGCCGCCGCCCTCGCCAATCAGGCAATAACATCCGAATCGCGCCAGGAAATCCTCGCCGATATCCGTGTCGCGATAGGTGTCCCGCCAACTCGCGCAATCCGCCGCCGCGAGAAAGTCGTCGCGCAACCCGGCCAGCGACGGCTCGGCAATGCCGGGCCGCGCCGCCATCAGGTCCGCCGCGCCGCTGCGATGCGGCGTGATCGCTATTGGTGCGAGATCGGCGGGAAACGGACAGAACTCCCGCAGCGCCGCATGGGCGGCATGGGCTTTGCGGGCCTCGTCCAGAAGCCTGTCAAAGGCCGGTATGGTCATCGCTGCACTCCGTTTGCAAATGCCACAGACTGAACAGCACGCGGCCCACCTGTCTGTGTCGTTCACGACACCGCAAGGTCGGCAAAGGTCACGAATATCTGACCTGTAATTCCAGTCTGTTTGCGCTAGAGTGCCGCCTGCGGGTGCAAGAACCACAACAGGAAACGGAATGGGTTTCGCGATCAGATTTGTCGCAGTCTTCATGCTTTGCACGATGACCGGCGCCGCATGGGCGGCCACCGAACGGGTGGCGCTGGTGCTTGGGCTGGGCGCGTATCAGACCATCGAACCCCTGGACAACACCCGCCGCGATGCCCGCGCCATTGCCCGCACGCTCGAGGGTATCGGCTTTGACGTGACCCTGTCGCTGGATGCGACCGGTGCGGAATTGCACCAGCTGATGGATGATTTCGCCTTTCGCTCCGAAACCGCCGATCTCGCCCTGATCTATTTCGCGGGTCACGGGGTCGAGGTGCAGGGCGAGAATTTCCTGATTCCGGTCGATGCGGAAATCCGCTCGAATCTCGATGTGCAGCGGCAGTCGATCTCGCTCAAGCAGATGCTTGCCTCGGTGGAGAACGCCCGCAAGATGCGGATCGTGATCCTCGACAGCTGCCGCGACAACCCGCTAGGTGACGCCATCGACCTGGCCGCGACAACGCCCGAGCCGTCTCAGAGCACCGACCAGGCCACCCGTGGCGGTGGCGGCCTCGCCCCGGCCCGCCCGGATCGCGGCACGCTGGTTGCTTTTGCCGCGCGCGATGGTCAGGTGGCGCTGGACGGGACCGGCGAAAACAGCCCCTATGCCAAGGCGCTGATCTCAAAGATGGCGGAACCCGGGCTGGAAATCAGCCTGATGTTCCGGCAGGTCCGCGACATGGTTCTGCACGAGACCAACAACCTGCAAGAGCCGCATACCTATGGCTCGCTGACCGGTATTCCGTTTTACCTGGCCGGTGCCGCCGCCGGACAGATCGACATTTCGGGCATTGCCGGCCAGGCCGCCTGGGCCGCGATCAAACCCGATCAGGAGGACCAGCTTCTGGCGCTTGCCAAGCTGGGCGATACGCGGTCGATGCTGGGGCTGGCGTATATGCGGCTGAACCCCAACGAAGGGCGCTTTGACCCGGAACAGGCGGTTGCCTTTCTTGAACGGGCCTCGGCCGCCGGTTCCGCAGAGGCCCAGTTCGAGCTTGCCAAGATCTATGAGCGCGGCACCGGGGTGCCGGTTGACCAGGCCCGCGCACTTGAACTGTACCAGCAATCCGCCGCGCAGGACTACGCCGACGCGATCAACGATCTGGGGTTCATGCATTACCAGGGCGGGCTGGGCCTGCCTGCCAATCCGCAAAAGGCGCTGGAATTCTTTGAACGTGCCGCCGATCTGCGACATCCGCAGGCGCTGTTCAACTTTGCGGCCCTGATCGATGACGGGCTGATCGAAACCAAGGGGCCGGCAGATGCCGCCGACTACCTTTATGCCGCCCTGCGCTCAGGGAGCGCCGACGTGCTCGACCTGCTGACGACCCGCCCCAACATGTTCAGCCCGCAAACCCGCCGCGCGTTGCAATCCCGGCTGCGGGACGTGGATTTCTATGCCGGTGCCATCGATGGCCAATTCGGCCCCGGCACGCAAAAGGCCATCCGCCTCGCCTACGGGCTCACCGACTAGCACCCGCCCCCAACCTGCTCCGCATAGTCCGGACGTGGTCACGAATACCATGCCTTCGCAAAAGTCGGGTTGTGTGCTATGGTAAATTCACAACTGAAGGGACTGAGGCGGACCGGTATCTATTCTCCGGTTCGAGGGCTAAAATCGAAGACTGCGGTGCTGTTGCCCGCTGGCTGCGTGCCGATCTTCGAAAAATCAATTTAATGGCTATGCGTCGGGATGGGCAGTCATGCTGTCTTTCCCGAACCGAGTTTTCTATGGCCGAGCAACTGTTTCCTTGCGCATCCGCGCGGGGGTTCGTCAATTTCGACGACTGACATCAGAAAAACAGTCCAACGACCAATGATGATGGAGTGCTGACGGGCCACCATCACACGTGGGAGTCTTTCGGGTTCTCCATCATGCGCCGGAAATTTTTCCAAGGCGCGAACCACGAGAGCGGCCAGACCAATTTCGGGTCCGGTCCAAACCGAGGCGATCCCGCCGGGGTCGTTTCACCAACCAAATTGGAGACTTAAATTATGAAACTCTTTGCATCCCTGCGCTCGACCACTGCCGCCTGTGACGGCGAGATCGAAGACATCACCGAACTGAGCGCCGCCGAGGCCGCCATCGTGATCGGAGGCATGCCGCCCCCGGATCCGGCACATACCTATGACGAAGGTGACGAGGGCGACGAGGCCAACGAAGGCAACGAGGACGACGAGGGCAACGAAGGCAACGAGGCCAATGAAGGCAACGAGCCGCATCTCTTTGATGAAGGCAACGAGGGCAACGAGCCAGCCGACCCCGATTTCGCCGGCAACGAGAATGACGAAGGCAACGAAGGTGACGAAGGCAACGAGGGCAATGAACCGCACCTCTTTGACGAAGGAAACGAAGGCAACGAACCGATCGACCCGGATTTCAACGGCAATGAGGGCGATGAAGGCAACGAAGGCGACGAATTCGACGACGGCTTTGAAGGCGACGAAGGCAACGAAGGCAACGAGGGCGACGAAGGCGACGAACATAACGAAGGCAACGAGGGCAACGAAGGCAACGAGGACAACGAAAACGACGAACACAACGAAGGCGACGAGGACGACGAAGGCAATGAGAGCCTCTTTGACTTCGAAGACGAAGGCAACGAGGACAACGAGGGCAATGAAGGCAACGAAGGCGGCGAAGGCGACGAAGGCGACGAGAACAACGAAGGCACCGAAGGCGACGAAGGCGACGAGGGCGACGAAGGCGGCGACGAAGGCAACGAAGGCAACGAACGCGACGAAGGCAACGAGGGAAATGAGGGCAACGAGAACAACGAGGGCAATGAAAACGACGAAGGCGACGAACACAACGAGGGCGACGAGGACGACGAAGGCAATGAAAGCATCTTTGACTTCGAAGACGAAGGCAACGAGGACAACGAGGGCAACGAAGGAAACGAAGGCGGCGAAGGCGACGAAGGCGACGAGGACAACGAAGACGACGAGCACGACGAGAACAACGAGGGTGATGAAGGCAACGAAGGCAACGAGATCCACGACGAGGGCGACGAAGGAAACGAAAACGACGAGGGCAACGAAGGAAACGAAGGCAACGAGGGCAACGAACCGCATCTCTTTGACGAGGGCAACGAAGGCAATGAGCCCCTGGACCCCGACTTTGCCGGAAACGAGGGCGATGAAGGCAACGAGGGCGACGAAGCAAACGAAGGCAACGAGCCACATCTGTTTGACGAGGGCAACGAGGGCAACGAACCGTCCGATCCCGATCTGGTAGGGGCCGATGAAGGCGACGAAGGCAATGAAGGCGACGAGGCCGACGAAGGCAACGAGGGCAGCGAGGCATCCTCGGTCGACGAGGGTGACGAGGGCAACGAATTCACGCCCAACGACGAAGGTAATGAAGGCGACGAGGGCAACGAAGGCGACGAAGGAAACGAAGCCGGTGCCGACGAGGGCAACGAAGGCAACGAAGGCAACGAAGGCGACGAGGGCGATGAGCCTGGCGCCGACGAGGGCAATGAAGGCGATGAAGGAAACGAGGGCGACGAAGGCAACGAACCCGGTGCCGACGAAGGCAACGAGGGCAACGAAAGCGGCCCGATCGGCAGCGATGACGGCAACGAGGACAACGAAGGCAACGAAGGCGACGAAGGCGATGAAGCCGGGCTCGACGAAGGCAACGAAGGAAACGAGGGCAACGAGGGCGATGAAGGAAACGAAGCCGGCGTTGACGAAGGCAACGAGGGCGATGAAGGAAACGAAGGCGACGAGGGTGACGAGCCCGGAGCCGACGAAGGCAACGAGGGCAATGAAGACACGCCCAACGACGAAGGCGACGAAGGCAACGAGGCCGACAATGAAGGCACCGAAGGAAACGAAGGCAACGAGGGCGACGAAGGTGACGAGCCCGCACCCGCGGGCGGGTTTGCCTGTGGTGCCGATGGTGGCAGCGAAGAGACCGATGCCTGCGGCACCGACGCCTGTGCCATCGATGCCGGTGGCGCGTCAGGAGGCGGAGAGGATGCCAGCGACATGTTCGGTGCCGATCTTGCCGGTGGTCTGGATGACCTCGACGCAGGTGTCTAAGGCGCTGGCCTGCTAGGCGAAATTGCAGGGCGGCCCCGCCGTCGCCCTGCGCAAGACCGAAACACGCGACGGCCCGGTTTGCAACGAACCGGGCCGTTACGCCGTGCCCGGTGGGCCGGGATCACCGGTTGCGATAGATGAAGGTCAGCTGCCGGCTTTTGCCATCTGGCGGTCTTGGAAACGGGGCCGCGTTGCGCACCTGCTGAATCGCGGCATTGCGCAACTCTTGCGAACCGTTGCTGTCGATGATGCTCACACTGGCCAGGGAACCATCGGGGTTGATCTGAAAGAACACCCAGGCCGCGCCATAGCCGGTCACCTTAACGGTCAGCGACCGGTTCAAATGCACCAGGACGCGCCCGGCATAATTGGTCTCGCCGGCATTCCCCGATCCGCTGGACCCGAGAAAGCCCGAGCCGCCCGATGGCTGTACGTCAAGCTGTGTTTCCCCCCGCATATAGGCCGCCAGCGGCGACTCGATCAGCGGCGGCGACAACAGGTTACTGAACGCGTCGGCCTCGTCGCGGCGGGGGGTGCCCTGCGCCTCGGGCTGGCGTTCGGGCAGACGCGGGCGGGGCGAGGCCGCTACCGCCAGTTGCGTGTCCTCAACCTGCTCTGGCGGTGTCACCTCTTGCGGGTCCGCGACCGGTTCCGACGTGTCCGGCGCGGCCACGGGTTCGGCGGGTTCCGGCGGCAGCGCGGCGACCTGCTCGGGAGGCACCGGTTGCGGCGCAGGGGCGGCGGCGGGGGCCGGTGCCTCTTGCGGTGCAACCGGTTCGGAGGGCTCGCCGGGCGAACCTTGCGGCGCAAAAACCTGTTCCGGAGACGGCGAGGCCACCAGCGCTTGCGATGTCGTGGCCTCGGTCTGCTCGGGCTCGGGCGGGGATTGGGGGGCCGGCGCAGGTTCGGGCGGAACCGGGTCCGAGACTGCTTCGGCGACATCCTCAAAGGCGTTGCCCATCGCCACCACGTCGCCGGTGTTGTCCTGGATCTCCGGTTCCACCCGGTCGAGCGAACTCCACCCCAGGCCCAGCAGATGCAGCACCAGCGACAGCACCAGCGCCGCCGCGGCGATGACCGCGGAACGCGGGATCATTTCAGCGCCCGCTCGGTCACAAGGATCACCGACGGCGCGCCCAACCGGCGCAGCTGGCCGGTAACCTCGATCAGGCGCGGCCCCGAAACCGCGCGATCCGGCACGATCCGCACCGGGCCCGGAACATGCCGGGCCATGTACGTCTCGGGGGTTGTTGCGTCGCCGCGAAAGCTGAGCGATCCGTCCCTGTGCAGCACCAGCGCGTCCGGCGGCTCGCGCCCCTCCAGCCCCGCCGTGTCGACAAGCGCAAGATCGGGATCGAGCGGTGGCGCAACCGTGCCGGCGATGAGGAAAAAGATCAGCATCAAGAAAATGACGTTGATCATCGCGATGGTGGCATCACGGGGTTTGCGCGGGAGGGCAGGCCGGATCATGCGACTACTCCAGCACCGTGACAGTCAGCCCGTCGCGACCGCGCAGCCGCACAAGAAGGTCCACCACCCGTTGCGCCGTTGCGTCGGCATCGAGGCTCACCAGGACCAGACCGGTCTCGATCTGTGCCGCCAGATCCTCGAGCGTGACCGGCGTGCCGTTCAACACGAGGCGTTCGGCCCCCAATTGCACGAACACCCGCTCGGACGGCGCATCCGAACCGGTACCGCCACCGGTGGCCTGGCTCAGCTCGATCTCGCCAAAGCTGGAAAAGGTCGAAGACAGCATGAAAAACAGCAACAACAGAAAGATCACGTCGATGAGCGGCGTCATCGACATGCGGCGCCGAACAAAGGGCGCGGTGTTACGCATGGCTCTGCGCCGGTGCCAGAACCGTGCGCAGCGCCTTGTCCGCAAAGACCCGCTCGCGCGCCGTGCGGCTCTCGAACCAGGCAAGGATCATCGAGGTCGGCATCGCCACCGCAAGCCCGACCGCCGTGGTCATCAGCGCCACCCAGATCCCTCCCGCCAACAGCGACGGATCAACCGAGGTGCCGGCGGTTTGCAGGCTCCGAAACGCTTCGATCATGCCCAGAACCGTCCCGAACAGGCCCAGCAGCGGCGCAAGTTGCGCCACCGTGTCCAGAAAGCGAAACCCCCGCTCCAACCCGGCCAGCGCCAGACCGGCTTCTGCATCGAGCCGCCCTTCGAGGCCCGGTTGCCCTGGCGCGTTCATCGCCGTTCCCAGCAGCGGCGCGAGATAGCTGCGGCTTTCGGCAAGCCGGGCGCGGGCGCGTTGACGATCACCGTCATCCCATGCCGTCAGCGCCTCGGACAAGACCCGGTGGCGGCCCACCCCACAGGCCGAGAACTGCCAGAGCTTGTAAAGTGCAACCCCGAAAGCCAGCACCGACATCACCAGCAGGATGACAACCACCGGGCCGCCAAGTGAAAACAGACCAAGCAAGGTATCAATCGGGTTCATCCGAGCAACTCCACCGACAGGCGGCTGCGCAGCACAAGCGCATCCTCGCAGATCGCGTTCTCGGCCCCGTCCACGATGCAAGAGCTTGCACCGTTGATCAACGCCCGCCCCACCGTGTCACAGGCGACCCCGGGCAGTTCAAACTGGCGCACCCTCGGGCGCGCGGCGGGCAGATCGCGGAAATTGAAGA
This sequence comes from Microbulbifer sp. S227A, assembly GCF_049800935.1. Lineage (NCBI taxonomy): Bacteria > Pseudomonadati > Pseudomonadota > Gammaproteobacteria > Cellvibrionales > Microbulbiferaceae > Microbulbifer > Microbulbifer sp. S227A. Next base: position 974,953 of record NZ_JBNAFZ010000001.1, read on the forward strand.
GCGACAGGCTCACCACCGCGCCCGCCGTGTCAAAGATCACCGTCTCGAACACGGCCTTGTCGATCTGCATTCCGGTATCGTTGGCGATCACAAAGGTCAGGCGGCAGGCCCCCCCGACGTCCTGAACCGTGTTCAGTTCAATGGACAGGCGGTCGGCGGGCTGCGCCGGCGCCAGGGCGGGTACAGCACCGGCCAGCAGGACGCCAAGCACGAGACGGCGAAACGGCATGAGCGGGTTCCTCTTGATGCAACGCCAGGCAATGACGCCACGACCCGGCTCGACCTGCCCCATACCGCAGATGCAAAACGAGCGAAAGGACAGCAGACGCCATTGTGATCGACGCCACCGGTTGCGGCGAAATTTGGCTGGTCGCCTTGATCGACGCCCTTGTGCCGTGAACCCTAGACGGCGCGGCGCAGCAATCGCTTGATCGCGGGCTCCGACTTCAGCGACAGCAGGATGTGCTGAAGCTCGGGCTCGCGCACCACCCGCGCGGCCTGCTTGAGGGTGAACCAGCGGCGCTTTCTCTCGTGGCATTCCTTCCACCGTTTGAGCACCGAGCGCACCAGCATCGGGTAAAGGATGATCCGCCCCCCGACCTTGCCGCCGCGCGCCTTGCCGGCAAAGGCGTACCGGCCAATCGGCCGGTCGGCGACATTGCCGCAGACGCCCGCCTCTTCCCGCGCTTCGATCTCTGCGGATTTGCGGCGCGATTTGCCATTCATCTCGGACCCTTTGGGCGGCAACCAGCGACCGGACCCGCGCGATGTCACCAACAAGACCTCAACCCTGTTCCGCTTGTTGAGGCGAACAGGGAGCGCGGCGACTTGTGGCTTGGTTCGGGGCATATATGTGAATTCGCCTGGCTCGTTACACAAAATGATGGGGTCACTCTGGCATGTTCGATTGAACGTCTCAAGTGGGTCATGTCGGCAATTCGAACGGGAAGAACGGCCATTGCCACCGGAATTCACACCCGCGCAGATACGGGGTTGCGCGCGATTCGAAGTCATGACATTTTGACGTCACAATTCGGGAAACACAACATGGCCAAAACCGACGGACGTGGCGCGGAGCCAGGGAAAGACGACAAGAAAAACACGTCGCTGCGCCTTAGCAAGAAGACCCTGAAGGCGTTGAAAATACGAGCCATTGAGGAAGAATCCAGCGTTCAGAAGATCGTTGAGCAGCTTATCGAGGCGTATCTCGACGCCCCGCGAAAGAAGGACTGATGACACAGACAGACCATTATTGCCTGCCCGCCATCCCGGCGAGCGACCTGCCCGGCATCCCGTTTGGCAAGCTGAAACCGGTCGTGACCTGCGAGGAACCCGGCCGCGCGTTCCAGCTGCTCGACACGTTCGACGACACCCTAAGCAGCGCGGGCAAATTGCTTTGTATCACCGGCGACACGCTCGAATTGCTGACACCGCAACATGGTCTGCTCAGCCAGCCCGCGACGCGCGGCGGCCGCTTTGTCGCCGACCTTGCCGACGGCCCGGTCAAGGCGGCGCTTGGCGATGTGTCGGCGCTGCGGGCGCTGCTGCCGCTTGGTCAAGGCGAATTGCAGACGGTGCGGCTCGCGCTGGTGGATGGCGAACAGAAAACCCGCGTGCGGGCGATCCTGCGGCTGATGACCACGGAACCGGGGGGATCGGTCGCCATCGTCACGCTTCAGGGGCTGCGCGGCTATGACAAGGCGCTGGAGCAGGTACGCAGGCAGATCATCGCCAATGGCGGCGCACCGCTTGGTGACGGGCCGGTCTATGCCGCGCTGTTTCCCGGTCGCCGTAGCTATGTCGCCAAACCCAGGATCATGGTTGGACAGGACGAAGCGGCCTTTGACGCCGCCAACAGCATCATCGGCACCTACCTGCCCATCGCCGAGGCCAACGAGCCGGGGATCATCGACGATATCGACACCGAATTCCTGCATGATTACCGGATCGCGTTGCGCAAGATCCGCTCGGTGCTCAGCCTGTTTTCCGGCGTCTACAGCGAAAAGGCCACGCTCGGCCTCAAGACCCGGTTCTCTGACCTGATGTCTCCGACCGGCCGCCTGCGCGACCTCGATGTCTATCTGGCGGAAAAGGACAAGTTCTTTGCGCTGCTGCCCGACACCCTGCACCCGGGGCTCGCGCAGCTGTTCGACATGTTCGCGGATCAACGCGAACACGCACAGGCCACCCTGACGGAGCACCTCAAGAGCAAACCCTACCGGCAGGAGATGAGCGCCCTTGCGGCGCTGTTCGCCAAACCCAAGAAGATCAAGCGCGGGCCCGACGCGGACCGCCCGGCGCTGGATTACTCGCGCGCGCTGATCTGGAAACGGTATCGCAAGGTCTGCAAGATCGCCGCCGGAATCGACGCCTCAACCGAGGATGAAGAGGTTCACCGCCTGCGCATCCAGTGCAAGAAACTGCGCTATCTCATGGAGTTCTTTGGCCCGGTCTTTCCCAAGGCCGAGTTCCAGAGCATTCTGAAACCTCTCAAGAAATTGCAGGACAATCTCGGGCTGTTCAACGATTACTCGGTGCAACAGGACAACCTGCGCGCCCTGCTCGACGATCTGGGCCGCACGCCGGAAAAGAAGAACCTGGAAATCGCCCAGAGCGTCGGGGCGCTGGTGGCTGTACTGCACCGCAAACAGCTTGAGGAACGCGCCAAGGTCATGAAAAGCTTTGCCAATTTCAACAGCAAATCGACCCGCGACACGTTTCGCACCCTGTTCCATGTTGCAAAGGGCAAGTCATGAAAATCATCGCCTGCTATTCGAACAAGGGCGGTGTCGGCAAGACCGCGACCGCCGTGAACCTGGCGCATGCCTTTGCCGAGGCCGGATCGCGCACCCTGATGTGCGACCTCGACCCCCAGGGCGCGTCGAGCTATTATTTTCGCGTAAAAGCCTCCAAGAAGCTGAAAGATACCAGCTTTTTCAAGGATGTAGAGCGATTCACCGGGGCAATCCGGGCCAGCGATTTCGACAATCTCGACATCCTGCCCGCCAATCTGAGCTTTCGCGATTTCGACATCTTCCTGTCGCGGATGAAGAACAGCCGGTCGCGGCTCAAAAAGGCGCTCAAGGCCGGCGGCAGCGAGTATGACACCATCATCCTCGATTGCCCGCCCAATATCTCGACCCTGTCGGAAAACGTGTTCCGCGCCGCCGATTGCATCGTTGTCCCGGTGATCCCGACCTCGCTCTCCGAGCACACGTTCGAGCAGCTGATGGAGTTCTTCAGGGCCAACAAGCTTGAGCGCAAGAAGATCCTGGGGTTCTTTTCGATGGTGCAGCGGTCAAAGAAACTGCATCGCGAGACGGAAGTGAGAATGCGCAAGCAACATCGCAAGCGGTTTCTGGGCACCAGCATCCCCTTTACGTCCGAGGTCGAAAAGATGGGCATTCACCGCGCCCCGGTGGCGACCTATGCCAGCGGCCATGCCGCGGCCAAGGCATACCGGGCTCTGCATACCGACGTGATGGACCACCTGAAATGAGCGGCGGCACCGAGATCGAGCGCAAGTTTCTGGTGGCGGAGCTGCCGGACCTGGCCGGTGCACGCGCCGTACCCATCCGGCAGGGGTATCTCACCGACAAGGCGGATTCGGTCGAAATCCGCCTGCGCCAGAAGGGAGAAACCTATCTGACCACGATGAAAAAGGGGGCCGGGCTTGAGCGTATGGAATGCGAGGCGGAGATCTCGCAGGCGCATTTTGACCTGTTCTGGCCCGCGACCGAAGGACGGCGCGTGGAAAAGACCCGCTGGATTGGCCAGCTTGCCGGGGGCGTGACGTTTGAGCTTGATGTTTTCGAAGGCACGCTTGCACCGCTTGTGCTGGTCGAGGTCGAGTTTGCGACGGTCGAGGCTGCCTCGGGCTTTCAGCCCCCCGCATGGTTTGGCCGCGATGTGACCGAGGATGCGCGCTATTCCAATGCAAGCCTCGCGGCGGCAGGAGCCCCAACGCCGGACGCATAGCCCCTGCGCGCCGTCAACAGCAGTTGCCATTTCGCGCGGCTTCTTTACGTTGATTGCGATGGACGACGCGAGGTCCTGTCGCAACTTCGGATACCCACGGCGTGTCTCTCTGGAAACAGCTCCTGATCCTTGGCCTGCTCGCCCTGCTTGCGCTTGGCGGCTATGAGGGTTTCACACGCTATGCCGGCCCCTCCGGGGAAGCCGGCAATACGGCACCGGGCCGTTCGCGCGCGGCGGTGGTGGAACTTGCGCGCGCCGAAACCACGATCCTGAGCCAGACGGTCGAAGCCGTCGGCACCACCCGCGCGCGCCAATCCGTCGAGATCGTGCCACAGGCCGAGGGCCGCATCATCGAGATGAATTTCACCGCCGGCGAACAGGTCAGCGAGGGCACTGTGCTGGTGCGGCTGGACGACACGATCGAGCGCGCCAACCTCGCCGAGGCCGAGGCCCGCCTGCGCGAGCGCGGCAAGGTGTTCGAGCGGATGACCCAGCTCAGCAACAGCAACGCGGTGGCCGAAGCGGCGCTGGAAGACTCGATTGCCCGGCTCGCAGAAGCGCGTGCGGAACTGGACCGCGCCCGCCAGCACCTGAACGAACGCAGCATCCGCGCGCCGTTCTCCGGCGTGGTCGGGCTGGCCGAAATCGACCGTGGCGCGCGGGTGGCCACCGGTACGCTCATTGCACGGCTGGATGACCTGAGCGAGGTCGAAGTCGAATTCTCGCTGCCTGAAACCCTGTTTGCCCGCGCCCGCGTCGGCCAGCGGCTGGTCGCGACCAGCATCGCCTTTCCGGGCCAGGGCTTTGATGGCAAAATCGCCGCCGTGGACAGCCGGATCGACCCCGTCAGCCGCTCGTTCCGCACCCGGGCGATCATTCCGAACCCCGACGGCGTGCTGCCGGCGGGCATGTTCATGGCGCTGGAACTGACGCTGTCGCAGGATGAATTTGTCGTGGTCCCCGAAGAGGCGATCATTTTTCAGGCCGCCGAAACCTATGTCTTTGCGGTTCAGGACGGCATCGCCAAACGAACCCGCGTGACCACCGGACAGCGGCGCGACGGCAGGGTTGCGGTGCTGTCCGGGCTTGACGCGGGCACCGATGTGGTGGTGCGCGGGCTGCACCGGGTGCATGATGGCAACCCGGTAGAGGTTCTGGGCGCGAAGGCGGACGAAACGCCGATTGACGGGGCCGATTCATGACGCTCTCGGACATTTCGGTCCGCCGCCCGGTCCTGGCGGCGGTCGCCAGCCTGCTGCTGATCGTGTTCGGCATTGGCGCGCTGCGCGACATCCCGGTTCGGGAATTGCCGGATGTGGACAACGCGGTGGTCACGATCACCACCGATTATCGCGGCGCCGCCCCCGAAGTGATCGACACCGATATCACCGAAACCGTCGAAGGTGCGGTTGCCTCGATCTCGGGCATTCGCTCGATCAGCTCGGAAAGCCGCCAGGGCCGGTCGCGGGTGACGATCGAATTCGAGGTCGGCCGCGACATCGAGGTGGCCGCCAACGATGTGCGTGATGCGGTCGGCCGCGTGCGCGACGACCTGCCCCAAGAGGCCGACACGCCCGAAGTCGAGAAAAGCGATGCCGATGCCGATCCGGTAATGCGGCTGGCGATCACCTCGGACCGGATGACAACCGCCGAGATCACCGATTATGTCGACCGTTTCATCGCCGACCGGCTGGCGACGCTGGATGGTGTGGCCAGTCTGCAAATCTATGGCGAGCGGTCCTTTGCGGTGCGCATCTGGCTCGACCGCCGGGCGCTGGCGGCGCGCGGCCTGACGGTATCGGATGTCGAACAGGCCCTGCGCCGCAACAATGTTGAACTGCCCGCCGGCGAGGTCACGTCGCGCAACCGGCAGCTGACCGTGCGTCTGAACAGCCGGTTGAAAAGCATCGACGATTTCCGCGACGTGGTTCTTGACCGGGTGGGCGGCTATCCCGTGCGCCTGAGTGATGTGGCCCGGGTCGAACCCGGCGTGGCCGACGATTCCACCATTGCGCGCAGCGATGGCAAGGATGCTGTGGGCGTGGCAATCCAGCGGCAGAGCCAATCGAACACGCTGCGGATTTCCAATGCGGTACGGGAAGAGATCGCGCTGCTGCGCCAGACCCTGCCCGACGGCATGGAGATCAATGTCGGCTCGGATGATGCGCTGTTCGTCGGGGCCTCGATCCGCGAAGTCGTGCAGGCGCTGTTCATCTCGCTGGGCCTGGTGGTTCTGGTCATCCTGCTGTTCCTGCGCAGCTTTCGCGCCACGTTGATCCCCGCGATCACCATTCCGGTGTCATTGCTCGGGGTGTTCGTGCTGATCGGTGTCTGGGGGTTTTCAACGAACACCCTGACGTTGCTGGCGCTGTTGCTGGCCATCGGGCTGGTGGTGGATGACGCCATCGTGGTGCTCGAGAACATCCAGCGGCGGATCGAAAACGGCGAAAGCCCGATGGTCGCCAGCCTGCGCGGCGCACGGCAGGTGACATTTGCGGTGCTGGCCACGTCGGTCACGCTGATTGCGGTTTTCATCCCGTTGTCTTTCATGCCGGGGCAGGTCGGGCGGCTGTTCATCGAGTTTGGCTGGGTCATGGCGGGCACGGTGGCGATTTCCACCTTTGTGGCGCTGACCGCCTGCCCGGCGCTGGCCTCAAAGATCCTGCGCCGCAAGGCCGCGCCCACCGAACACCCCACGGATGCCCCGAGCGGCCCGGTCCAGCGCGCCTATGCCGCGCTGTTGACGCGCATGTTGCGTATGCCGCTGGTGGTGCTGGCCCTCGCCCTGGCCGTGACCGGCGGCGCGGCGCTATTCTATGACACCCTGCCCCGCGAACTCGCCCCGCGCGAAGATCGCGGCGTCGGGTTTGTGCCCCTGACGGCGCCGCAGGGCAGCACGGTGCAATATTCCGACCTGGCCGCCCAGCAGGTCGAGGACATCCTGCAACCCCTGCGCGACGAGGGCGTGATCGAGAGCGTCTTTGCCTTTTCCGGTTTTGGCAACCGCGCCTGGCGGGCCTTTGTGGTGTTCCGCCTGGCCCCGTGGGAAGAGCGGGTCATGCCGGTGGCGGACGTGGTTCGGCGCATCGCGCCGCAGATCGCCCGCCTGACCCTGGCTCGCGGCTTTCCGGTCACGCCGGCGGGGCTGGGTCTGCGCGGCAACTCCACCCCGGTGCGGGTCGTGGTGAGCGGCCCGGATTTCGACAGCGTCAAGGATTGGGCCACCGCGCTGCTGGCGCAGGCGGAACAGATCGAAGGGCTGGCCAATCCCGAGATCAATTTTGAACAGAACCTGCCCCAGCTCGAGGTCAATATCGACCGAGCCCGCGCCGATGATCTGGGCATCGCGATCGATACGGTCGCCAACACCATGCAGACCATGCTCGCTTCGCGGCAGGTCACCACCTTTGTCAGCCGGGGGCGCGAATACCCGGTCATCCTGCAGGCCGAGGAACAGGACCGCCGGTCGCCTTCGGATATCGACAACATCTTTATCCGCTCGGGCGATGGCGAAACGCTGGTGCCCCTGGGCGCGCTGGTGTCGGTCACCGAGAATGCCGCCTCGCCTTCGCTGCGGCGGTTCGATCGCCTGCCCTCGGTGCAGCTCTCCGGCGCGTTGGCTCCGGGGGCCGATCTGGGCGGCGTTCTGAGCGAATTGGAAGCCGCCGCCAGCACCATCCTGCCGGCGGCCGGCAAGCTGGGCTATGAAGGGCAATCGCGCACCTTCAAGGATACCTCGGCGGGGACCGGCATGGTCTTTGCCCTGTCGCTGCTGATCGTGTTCCTTGTGCTCGCCGCCCAGTTCGAGAGCTTTGTGCACCCTGTCACGATACTGCTGACCGTTCCCGCCGGGATCGCGGGCGCGATCTATGCCATGGCACTCGGGGGGTTGTCGCTGAATATCTACAGCCAGATCGGGATCATCCTACTGATTGGTCTGGTGGCCAAGAACGGCATCCTGATCGTCGAATTCGCCAACCAGCTGCGGGATGAGGGAAAATCCACCCGCGAAGCGGTGATCCTGTCGGCGGTGCTGCGGCTGCGCCCCATCGTGATGACGGTGCTGTCCACCATTCTCGGGGCCTTGCCGCTGGTCCTCGCCACGGGCGCGGGGGCCGAAAGCCGCAATGCCATCGGCACCGTGATCATCGCCGGGCTGGCCATGGCGTCGGCCCTGATGCTGGTGGTGACGCCGGTGCTCTATGACCTGCTTGCCCGGTTCACCAAGCCGCGCGGTGCGGTCGAACGCGCGCTGGAAGACGAATTGCGGGCCGCACCCGCCGACTGACCATGCGGCGCGGCCGCGCCCCGGTTACGCGTCGGTCCAGTTCATCGCCGAGAACTCTTCGCGAAAGGCAAATCGCTTGAGGTGATCCTCGACGATATAGCGCGCAACCCCCAGCCCCTTTTCATCCTCGGCGGTGATCACGATCTTTAGCCCGTGATCGTCGGCAACCAGCGTGGCCCGCCCCGGAGGCAGGTCCGCATGGCCGGACCTGTCGTCATATTCCACCGCGACCTTATGCGCGAAATGCTTGCACAATTGTTGCAGGTATTTCGATCCGTTCGAAGTTTCAAAGTGGCCTTGCGACGACAGCATTTTGCATTCCTATTTCTGATTCTTTTACTATGGTAATCCCTTGACCCCCTGCAAACAACGCCCTATTGCGGCCCCCAACGTCAGTAGCCAACGCCAACGGCGTGAGCCAACACATCTTCTGGAGTCGGCCATGCCCTTGCGTTTTCTACGATATTTCTCTGCCTTCGCGATGATCTCGGCAACCGGTGCGCTTGCGGATCCGATCACCATCGAAACCGCGACCGGCCCCGTGACGCTGCCCGGGCAGCCCGAGAATATCGTTGCGCTGGACGTGGCGGCCATTGACACGATGACGGCCCTGGGCGTTGCGCCCAAAGGCGTGATCTCCCCGCTTTTCGTCAGTTATCTCGACGCGGCGACCAAAGGGATTCCCGCCGTCGGATCGTTGTTTGAGCCCGATTTCGAGGCCATCGCCGCATTGACCCCCGATCTGATCGTGGTGGGCGGGCGCTCGGTCGCCATGGCCGATGCCCTGTCGGCCATCGCCCCGGTTGTGGACATGACCATCGGGACCGACATGATCGCGGACGGCCTGTCGCGGCTGGAGGCCTATGCCACGCTCACCGGCACCGAAGAGGTCGCAGACACGTTGCGTCAGGCGATCTCCGACCGCATCGGCCGGGCACGCGACATGGTGGCGGATCGTGGCAACGTCCTGATCCTGATGACCAACGGGCCCAAGCTGTCCGTGTTTGGCCGAGACAGCCGTTTCGGGTGGCTGCATACCGCGTTGAACTGGCCGCAGGCGGTGGATACCATTGCCGAGTCGCGGCATGGCGAGGCGGTGACATTCGAGTATATCGCCGCCGCCGATCCGGATACGTTGATCGTGATCGATCGCGGTCAGGCCGTCGGCGAAGGGTCGGAAAACGCCCGCGCGACGCTGGACAATGACCTCATTCACGGCACCAGGGCCAGCCAGGCGGGCAGCGTGATCTACCTGTCACCGGCGGAAACCTATATCGCCGCGGGCGGCGCGCAGGCCATCATCCGGACGCTCGACGACCTGATCGCCGCGCTGACCGAGGCGGGCTGACACCCGGATGCGCCTGTGGCTGGGTCTTGGCGGGGTACTGCTTCTGGCGGGGATCTCGTTGTTCATCGGGGTCATCCCGATCGGTCCGCGCGACCTGTTCACCGACCCCGAGGCCCGGCAGCTGATGCTGACAAGCCGCTTGCCCCGGACGCTTGCGGCGCTGCTTGCCGGGGCGACGCTGGCGATTACCGGGCAGATCATGCAAGTGCTGGCGCGTAACCGCTTTGTCGAACCGATGACCGCCGGAGCCGGGCAAAGCGCAGCACTTGGGGTGCTGCTGGCCACTCTGCTGATCCCCGGCGCGCCGGTCTGGATCAAGATGGGGCTGGCCGCCGTTACCACCCTAGCGGGCAGCGCCGGGCTGCTGATGCTGATCCGCCCCCTGCCCCCGACCCAGCCGCTGCTGGTGCCGCTGGTGGCGCTGATTTATGGCGGGCTGATCGGGGCCGGGGTCAGCTTTGTCGCCTATCAGGGCGACATGATGCAATATTTGCAGGTCTGGCTGACGGGCGAATTGTCGGGCGTGCTCAGGGGCCGCTATGAACTGCTTTGGATCGCCGGTGTGGCGGCGGCGGCGACATGGTTCATCGCCGGGCGGATCGCCCTGCTGAACCTTGGCGATGACGTGGCCCGCGGTCTTGGGGTCAATGTCCGGCGGATCACCGCGGCCGGGTTGCTGGCGGTGTCGGTTGTCACCGCCATGGTGGTGGTGACGTTAGGCGCGATCCCGTTTGTCGGCCTCGTGGTGCCCAATCTCGTGTCGCGCAGGATGGGTGACAATCTGTCCCGCACCCTGCCGTTTACCGCGCTGATCGGCGCGGCGCTGGTGCTTGCGGCGGATATTTGCGGGCGTATCATCCGGGCGCCGTTCGAAGTGCCGGTCGCCTCGGTGATCGGGGTTGTCGGGGCGGTCCTGTTCCTGGTCCTGCTCTATCGCGAACCGCGCCATGGATAGGCGGTTGGCCCTGCTCTGCGGGCTGCTCCTGCTGTCATGCCTTGCCTTCATGACGCTGGGCGCCGTCGGCTCGTGGGAGTTCCTGCTGCAATTCCGCCTGCGCCGCCTCGCCGCGCTGCTGCTGGTGGGGCTGTGCCTGTCGACCGCCACGGTGCTGTTCCAGACGATTGCCGGGAACCGCATCCTGACGCCGTCGCTCATCGGGTTCGACGCACTCTATGTGCTGGTGCTGACGGCGATGGTGCACATGTTGGGGCTGGCCGGGTTTGCGGCGATCCCTGCGCCGGCGATGTTCGCGATCAACCTCGCGGCCATGACCGGCCTGGGCATGGTGCTGTTCGGCGTCTTGCTGTTCGGGGCGAGGGGCGACATGATCAAGCTGGTGCTGACCGGGATCGTCGCGGGTATCCTGATCCGGTCGCTGACCGAGTTCCTGCAACGGATGATCGACCCGAACGAGTTCCAGTTGATCCAGGCCGCCAGCTTTGCCCGGTTCACCCATGTTGACAGCGGGCTGCTGGCCCTGACCGCAACCGCCAGCCTGCCGGCGCTGGTCCTTGCATGGCGGATGCGGTTCCGGCTGGATGTGCTGGCGCTCGGTACCGAGTTGGCCACCGGACTGGGCGAAAACCCGCAGCGTGGACGCAAACAGGCGCTGGCCCTGATCTGTGTGCTGGTTGCATCGGCCACGGCGCTTGCCGGGCCTTCGGGGTTGTTCGGGCTGATTGTCACGGCGCTGGCCTATCTGGTTGCAACCGGCACCCGCCACGCGGTGATGTTGCCGACTGCGGCGCTGGTGGGCTGTATCGTTCTGGTCGCCGGGCAAACGGTGATGGAGCGCGTTCTCGACCTGTCCACACCGCTGCCGGTGGTTGTCGAACTGCTCGGCGGCCTGGTGTTCCTGTTCCTTGTTCTGCAAAGGCATATCCGATGATTTCCATTCGCGGTGTCGCACATTCAATCCGGGGCAAGACGATCCTAGAAGACATCAATCTCGACCTGCCGCGCGGCGGGGTCACGGCCCTGATCGGGCCAAACGGGGCCGGGAAATCGACCTTGTTGTCGCTGGTGGCACGCCTTCAGAACCTGGGAACCGGCACGATTATGGTGGACGATCTGCAAATCGGTGCCTGCCCGGATGCGGCATTGGCGCGGGTTCTGGCGATCATGCCGCAATCGGCACAGGTTTCGGCCCGCCTGCGTGTCGGCGAAGCGGTGATGATGGGGCGCTATCCGTGGCATCGGGGCCGTCCGGGCAAACGGGATGGCGAAATCGTCACCGAGACGTTGCGGCTGTTCTCGCTCACCCCGCTGGCCGACCGGTTTCTTGACGAGATCTCGGGCGGACAGCGGCAGCGGGCGCTGGTCGCGATGGCCTATGCACAAGAGACCGACTATCTGCTGCTGGATGAACCCCTGAACAACCTGGACATCGCGGCGTCGCGCCACCTGATGGGGCTGCTGCGACAGATGGCCGATGGCGGCCGCAAGAGCATCGTGATCGTGCTGCACGATATCAACTATGCCGCCGCCTTTGCCGATCGGGTTGTGGTCATGCGCAATGGACGGATCGTGGCGGACGGCCCGCCCGGTGTGGTCATCACCCCCGGCCTTCTCGGAGATGTGTTCAAAACCGATGCACAGGTGCATGTTATCGACGACCGGCCCGTTGTTCTGGTGTGAAACCCCGCGTCAATACTTGACTAATTAACTAGGAAACCCTAGGCGGATCGCGACAGCCAGCAAAACCCGTCGCACATGCCACGGCCTGCCAGCCAATTCCGACATGAAGAACGAGAGGGCAGGACGCATGGTTCTGACAAGAAAGGCCGCGCTACTGGCCTCGGCGGCGGCGCTTTGCGCCAGCACGGCTGCCGCGCAAGAGGCATTCGAACTGGATGTCATCCGGGTCGAAGCCGACGAGGCGCAGGAAGCACTGGGCAATACCCAGATCTCCACCGACGAGATCCAGGCCCGCAACCCATCCTCGATGGCCGAGGTGTTTGACGGCGAGTCCGAAATCGTATCAAGCGGCGGTGCCGCGATCGCCCAGAAGGTGCTGGTCCACGGGATCGAGGAAAGCCTGCTGTCGGTGACCATCGACGGCGCGCGCCAGAACAAATCGGCCTTTCACCACACCGGCAACGTCCTGATGGACCCGTCCCTGCTCAAACAGGTTGAGATCAGCTCGGGCCTCGCCCCGGCGGATGCCGGTCCGGGTGCATTGGCCGGGGTCATCGCCTATGAAACCATCGACGCGCGCGACGTGCTCGAAGCGGGGCAGTCCTTTGGCGGCCAGGCCCAGCTCAGCTATGGTGACAATGGCGACAGCTTCCGCAGGTCGCTGACGGTTTATGGCCAGGCCGGCGGGTTCGAATACCTGCTGAACGGTGTTGCGACCACCGGCGACGATTACGAGGATGGCGACGGCAACATCGTGCCCGGCACGGAACCGGATCTGACGGCCTTTACCGGCAAGTTCGCCTATACCACCGACGGCGGCAAACGGTTCGAATTCGCCGCCAACCGCACCAAGGATCACGGGTTGCGCGCCATGCAGTTGGGGCCGGGTGGCCTGTATTATGCGCGCCCGGATTTTGCCGGCGTGGCCGGGCGGCCCAGTGTCTACCTGCCCGCCCTGTCGGAGCGCACGTCATATACGTTTACCTATACCGACGAAGCGCCCGGCGGTGCTTTTGCCCCCATGGTCCAGCTCAGCTATAACGAGCAATATACCGAGGCCGGTGCCGCAATCGGCACCAATGACAGCCTGAGCGGCAAGATCGAGAATGAATTCGTTCTGGCCAATGGCACCCTGACCGCCGGCATCGATTTCTTTCACGACACCGCAACCCCCGAAGGTCCGCTGACCACACCGGCCGGCAAGGAAACGCTGGACAATATCGGCATCTATGCGCAGATGCGGCAGGATATCGGCGACCGGCTGTCGCTGTCTTATGGCGGGCGGATCGACAGCCAGCGGTACGAGCTCGCCGATGGCAGCAAATACGACGAAACCGGCCTGAGCCTGAACGCACAGGCCGATGTGATCCTGTCGGATACGCTGACCTTCAACATCGGTGCCGCATCGAGCTGGGGCGGCTACGAGCTTAGCGAAGCGTCGCTGATCAACCTGGGCGGGGCCTGGGTTTACGGCACACCCGAAGCATCGCGCGGCGACAATGCGCGGATCGGGCTGCGCTATGAAAACGGGCCGTGGGAAGCCAGCGGTGCGCTGTTTTATACCAAGGTCCACGATGTCAACGACGTGCTCAGCCCAAGCCGCGATCTTGCCGATCTGACCTCGAAAGGGTTCGATGCCTCGGTCGGGTACTTTGGGGATCGCGGCTTCATCCGCGTCAACTATACCGACGCCGATGTCGAGCTTGACGGCGCGCCAATCGGTTCGACAGCCTATTACTATGGTCGCCCGGTCGGTCAGATCTTTGGCATCTCGGCGGGGTATGCTGTAACCCCCGACATCGCCATCGGCGGCACTGCCGAGATCGCCTTGAAGAATGACGATACCGATGGTGTTGGCGGCATGACCGCATTGCCCAGCTATAACGTGGTCAATCTCTATGCCACCTATACGCCGCCCTCGTATCAGAATGTCGAATTCCGCGTGGATGTGCGCAACCTGTTCGACGAAACCTATGTGTCACGCGCATCGGACGGCAACGGTCTGTCAAACGTGCTGGCCCTGAACGAGCCGGGGCGCAGCATCTATCTGAGCGCGTCGCTCAAGTTCTGAAACCAAACCGGGCGCAGGATCGATCTGCGCCCGGTTCATGTTGTTCTGGCCCGGCGGCCGCCCGATCAGCGCCCCATCCAGCCGCCATCGACCAGCATCACATGCCCGTGCATGTAAGCGGCCGCATCGGATGCAAGAAACACCACCGGCCCCTTGAAATCCTCGGGCGTTCCCCAGCGGCCCGCCGGAATCCGGTCAAGGATCGATTTTGAGCGAACCGGATCATTGCGCAGCGCCTCGGTATTGTCGGTGTCGATATACCCCGGCGCGATGGCGTTGACGTTCACGCCCTGCCCCGCCCACTCATTGGCAAAGGCCATCGTCAACTGCCCGATCCCGCCCTTGGAGGCGGCATAGCCCGGCACCGTGATCCCGCCCTGAAAAGTCAGCAGGGACGCGGTAAAGATGATCTTGCCGCTGCCGCGTTCGACCATCCGTGCTCCGATTTCGCGGGTCAGGATGAATTGCGAGTTCAGGTTGACCTCGATCACCTCGTCCCACATTTCGTCCGGATGTTCCGCCGCCGGTTTGCGCAGGATGGTACCGGCATTATTCACGAGGATATCGATCGGGGAATGTTCCGCCAGAACCTGTGCGGCAAAGGACTTGACCGCTGCGCGGTCGGAAAAGTCGCAGGCATAACCGGTAAACCTGCGGCCCAGCGCGGCCACCGCATCGCCCACCGCGGACCCGGCGGGATCGAGGGTCGCGCTGACCCCGATCACATCGGCCCCGGCCTCGGCAAGTGCCTCGGCCATGCCGCGCCCGATACCGCGTTTCGCACCGGTTACAAGCGCGGTCTTGCCGGTCAGGTCAAACTTGTCGCTCAGGGTCATTGCACGCCCTCCGATACCCGGATCATGGATTTCATCGCATTGGGGTTGCGGGTCAGCGTTTCAAACGCGCCCTGGATATCGCCGAGCCCCTGGATATCGGTGATGAAGCTGTCGCAATCGACGACCCCCCGGGCCAACAATTCCATCGCGGCGTCGTAATCTTCGGGCCGGTACACCCGCGCCCCAAGCAGGTCGAGCTCGCGCCAGAAGAACTGGAACATGTCGATCTGCGGTTTGCTCGCGTGGATTGCCACCATCACGATCCGCCCACGTGTCGCCGCCGCGGCGGTCATCAGGTCAACGCCCGGCTGGCTGCCCGATACTTCAAACACCACGTCAGCCCCCTTGCCGCCAGTCGAGTCATGAATCGTCGCCGCGACATCGGTATCCTTGGGGTTAAGGGTGGCAAAGCCGATCTTCTGCGCAAAGGCCAGCCGGTTTTCGTTGATCTCGGAAATCGTCACATTGGCACCCGCATCCCGCGCCACCATCGCCACCAGCATGCCGATGGGTCCGCCGCCGATGACCAGAACATCCTCGCCGCGCTGAACCTTGCCGCGCTTGACGTCGTGTACGGCAACCGCCAGCGGTTCGATCAGCGCCGCGTGACTCAGGTCAAGGTCGTCGGGCAGCACGTGCACCGTATGGGCGGGCACGTTCCATTTCTGCTGGAACGCACCGTCGCTGTCGATGCCGATGAACTTGAGATTGTGGCAGATATGCTCGTGCCCCGCGTTGCAGGCCGGGCAATCGCCGCAATGATCCAGCGGCCGCACGACGATCCGCTGCCCGGCGGCGAGGTTCTGAACCCCCTCGCCAATGGCCGACACCACGCCCGACATCTCGTGGCCGATCGTGCGTTCGAACCCGACGCGCGGGTCCATGTGGCCAAGATAGATATGCAGGTCGGTCCCGCAGATGCCGCAATACGCGACCTCGATCTGCACCTCGTCCCTGCCGGGTGGAATCGTCTCGACCGGTTCGACCGAAAAGCTTTTGTCGCCCCGATAAAAGGCTGCCTGATGTGTCATGTCTGTTTCCGTTATTGCGTCGTCAGTAGGTTCGCAGAATCGAGCTTCTGCCAGTCAAAGGTCACGCCGATGCCGGGAACATCCGGGGCGACGGCCTTGGCATCCTGCACCACGAGAGGTCTCGTGGTATAGGTATCGATGGGAAAGGAATGCACTTCGATCCATCCCGGATTGGGCCGCGCCGCCACCAGGCTGACATGCAGTTCCTGCATCCCGTGGCTGCAAATCGGAATCCCGTGTTCAAGCGTCTTGTCCGCCACCTGCAGAAAGCCGGTGATGCCGCCGCAATTCGAGGCGTCGGGCTGGATATAGCTCAGACTTGCCTGTTCGAACGCATAATCGAATTCGTGGATGGTGTGCAGGTTCTCTCCCATGGCGAGCGGCATGCCGGTGGCTTCGGCGATCCGGCGATAGCCCGCGTAATCGTCGGGGATCGTCGGTTCCTCGAACCACAGCAGATCAAAGGGTTCGAACGCACGCGCGGCGGCGATCGCGTCGTCCACGCTCATCGAGTAATTGGCATCGACCATAAAGGCGACATCCGGACCGATCAGGTCGCGCACCGCCCTGACCCGCTCCACGTCCTCGGCCAGCGTCGGTTGTCCGATCTTGATCTTGACGCCGTCAAAGCCCCGGTCGAGATATCCCTGAACCGAGTCCAGCAGTTTTGACAGATCAAACCCCAGGTCGATGCCGCCGCAATAGGCGTTGCAGCTCTGCGCCGCGCCGCCCGCCATTTTCCACAGCGGCTGACCCGTGCGTTTGCCACGCAGGTCCCAGAGCGCGATATCCAGCGCCGAGATGGCAAAGGATGCGATGCCGCCGCGCGCCACGTAATGCACATGCCACTGCATCGCTTCGTACAGGGCCTCGACATCCCCGGCCGGTTGACCCATCAGGAACGGCACCAGGTCATGATCGAGCATTGCCTTGATCGCGTGCCCGCCCTTGCCGCCGGTATAGGTATATCCAGTGCCTTCGCTGCCATCGGCCAGCCGGACGGTTGCGGTCACCAGTTCAAAGAAATGATGATCGCCATGCTTGGCATCCACCAGAACCTCGGCCAGCGGCACGTGGAACAGGCGGGTCTCGATGGATTGAATGTTGCTCAAGACGAGGTCTCCCCGGTTCTGCGTCCAGACATGACCTTGGCCTGGAACAGGATGACAAGGAACAGGAAACCGCCCCGGATCACCATCTGCCAATAGGCGCTGAAGCTGATGGTGCCGCGACCGTTTTCAAAGTTCAGGATGTTGAAGACCAGCCCCAGCAACAGCGCCCCCGCCACGGTGGCAGGCACCGAACCAAGCCCCCCGGTCAACAGCGTCCCGCCGACAACCACCGACGCAATGGCCGACAATTCCCAGCCGATCCCTTCGAGCGGCTGCCCGGCTCCGAATCCCGAGGCCAGGATGACACCCGCCAACCCGGCACAGCCCCCCGAGACAAGATAGACAAACCCCGTGGCGCGGTTGACCTTGAGCCCCATCAGGGTCGAGGCATCCGGGCTGCCCCCGATGGCCAGAACGGTGCGCCCAAGCGAGGTTTTTTCCAACACGACCCAGAGCGCAATGACCACCACGCCGACCACGACGATGGACCAGGGCAGCAGGTTCAGCGCCTTTTCCATCCCCATCCTGGTGAAATTCGACCCCCAGTCGACCGAGATCGTCTGGGCCCCGGAGATCACCAGCGCCCCGCCCTTGGCCCCCAGCATGGTGCCCAGCGTGGCGATAAAGGGCGGAATGCGCAGCAGGATGATGCTGATCGCATTGATCACGCCGAACCCGATCCCGGCCAGCACCGCCAGCGGCAGCGCGACCTCGATCCCGTAGGGCGACAGATAGGCGGCGATCACCGAGGTAAACGCCGCGACCGACCCCACCGACAGGTCGATCCCGCCGGTCATGATGACAAAGCACATGCCGACCGAGATGACGATGAACATGGAATTGTAGTTCAGGAAGGACGTGATGTTGTAGGCCCCGGCGAAATTGTCATAGCGCAGCGTCCCGAACAGGATCAGCGCCACAAGAGCGATCCACACCGCCGTGGATTGCGGATTGCGGGACAGGTATTTGCGCAGGTCAAGGGCATCGGCATCAAGCATGGCTATTCCTTCCGCGATTGCTGGACATAGACAGCCGCGAGGATGATGACCGCCTTGGCGATGAGCGCGACCTCGTCTTCGACACCATTGGCCAGCAGCGTGTACTTGACCAGCTGGATGATCACCGCCCCGAGGATCGCGCCGAAAATCGGTGCCCGCCCGCCTTGCAGCAGCGCGCCGCCCACCACTGCCGCGGCGATGGCGTCAAGCTCCATCAGGTTGCCGTTGCGCGCCGCGTCCGAGGCGGAGTTGATGGCCACGACGATCAGCCCGGCCAGCCCCGCAAGCGCACCGCAGATCATGTAGACGCCGATCTTGACCCGCTTGACCGGACCGCCGGACAATTCCGCGGCACGTTCATTGCCACCAATGGCAAGCACATAACGCCCGAATGTGGTACGTGTCATCACCAAGGAAAGCACACAGGCGATGGCCAGAGCAAGCCAGCCCTGAAACGGCAGCCCGAGGATCTTGCCGGTGCCCAGATAGCTGAACGCGGGGTTGGAAAAGGTTTGCAGGTTGCCATTGGTCAGCACCTGCGCGATGCCGCGTCCCGAAATGAACAGGATCAGGGTGGCGATGATCGGTTGCACCCGCAACGTTGCGATCATCACCCCGTTGAACAGCCCACAGGCCACCGCGGCTACAAGGGGCAGCACGATCGCCGCCGCGATCCCGAGCGCGGGATATTGCACGCCGAATTCCGACAGGAAGATCAACGGTGCCAGCGCCCCGGCCAGGGCCATGATCGCCCCCACCGACAGGTCGATCCCCGCCGTGGCGATCACCAGTGTCATGCCCATCGCAACAATGGCAATGGTTGCCACCTGGCTGATATTCACGAACAGGGTCTGCAATTGCAGGAAATTCGGTGTCACCAGGACATTGAACCCCAGCAGGACCACCAGCGCGACCAGCCCGCCATGGCGACGCAGGACACCCCCCCAAGCAAATGGCTTTCGCACGGTGCGCAGCCCGGTATCTTGCGTGCTCATGCGGCAGCCCCCTCGGTATGTGCAAGGGCGCGCACGAGGGCATCTTCGGTGATCCCCGGATTGCTCAGTTCGGTCACGATGCGCCCTTCGTTCAGGACGATAATCCGGTCGGCACCCTCGACGATTTCCTCGAATTCGGAACTGATCAGCACCACGCCGACCCCCTTGGCAACGCTGTCGCGGATGATCGCCTGGATCTCGCGCTTGGCCCCGACGTCAACACCCCGCGTCGGCTCATCGAGGATCAGCAGGTCGGGTTCGATGGCCAGCCAACGGGCGAGCAGGACCTTTTGCTGATTGCCGCCCGACAATTCGCGAATGGGCTGCTCCATGTTGGCGGTCTTGATACCCAGGGCCTTGATATAGAATGCCACCAGTTCGCGTTCGCGCGCGCGGTCGATCTGGCCGTTCCGGGTCAGCCTGGGCAGCAGCGCCAGTGTCAGGTTCTCGCGCACCGACATGTCGGGGATGATCCCCTCGGCCTTGCGATCTTCGGTGAGATAGCCGAACCCGGCGCTGATCGCGGCGGCGGGGGTCTGAGGTCCGGTGCCGTTGCCCTTGACCGAGATCGTTCCGCTGCGCAACGCGTCGACACCGAACAATGCGCGCGCCGCTTCTGTGCGCCCGGCCCCCAGCAGACCGCCAAGCCCGACGATCTCGCCGCGATGCAGAGTCATGCCGAACTCTGTCAGGCGTGGCCCGGTCGATACGTTCTCGGCAGTCATGAGCACCTCGCCCCTGCTGCCGGTGCCGCCGCCGCCGAACTCGGTCATGCCGGCCTGTTCGATATCCCTGGCGTCACGCCCCAGCATCCCCGCGATGAGGTCAAGCTTGGTTGCGCCCTCAATGTCGCGGCAATCCACGGTGCGCCCGTCGCGCATGGTCGTCACCCGGTCACAAATCGCAAACAGCTCGTCCAGGAAATGCGAGACATAGAGGACCGAGACCCCGGCATCGCGCAGGCTGCGCACCACGCCGAACAGCACCTCGATTTCCGACGCGTCCAGCGACGAGGTCGGCTCGTCCATGATCACCAGCCGCGCATCAAGCGACACCGCCCGCGCAATCGCCACCAATTGCTGGATCGCGGTCGAATAGCTGCCCAATGGCGCGCGCACGTCGATATCAATGCCAAACCGGGCCAGAATCTCGCGGGTGCGGCGATGCGCTTCTTTCCAGTCGATGAACAGGCCAAGCCGCTTTGGCTCATAGCCCAGCACCACGTTTTCGGTCACCGAGCGCAGCGGAACGAGGTTCAGTTCCTGATAGATCGTCGCGATACCGGCGGCCTGCGCCTCGCGCGGGCTGGCGATTTCGCTTGGCTGACCGCCGAAGACCACGCTGCCGCCATCGCGACGGTATACACCGGTCAGGATCTTGATCAGCGTCGATTTCCCCGCGCCGTTCTGTCCGATCAGCGCGTGCACCTCGCCGGGTGCGATCGACAACGATGCCTGCGACAGGGCACTGACCCCGGCGAAGGCCTTGTCGATCCCGGTCATCGAGAGAAGCTCTGCCATGTCGCGCCCTTCCGCTTCAAATGGAAATGGCCCAAAGAGGTCGCGCCCCCCTGGGCCATCAAAGCGTCAATACGCTTCGTCGATGTGATCGGCGGCGTTGCCCTGGGTAAAGATGCGGTCCTGCACCTGTACCCAATGTTCGATCTCTTCCCCGTCGGCATAACGGTTCATCACCTCGCAGGCGAGCGGGCCAAAGAAGGGCGAACTCTCGACCGTCACGCCCATCTTGCCGTCGATGATCGCCTGCAACGCATCACGGGTTCCGTCGATGGACACCACCAGCACGTCGTCGCCCGGCTTGCGTCCGGCCAGTTCAAGCGCCTGGATCGCGCCGATCGCCATTTCATCATTATGCGCGTAGACGATGTTGACATCCGGATGCGCCTGCAACAGCGTCTCCATCACCTGACGCCCCAGATCGCGGGCAAAATCACCGGTCTGCGACGCGACGATCTCAAACCGGTCATCCGCTGCGATGGCGTCGTCAAACCCCTTTTTGCGATCATTCGCCGGCGAAGAGCCGGTGGTTCCCTCAAGCTGAACGATGATGCCCTTGTCGCCCTTGAAATTCTCGATGGTCCACTCGGCGACACGGCGTCCCTGATCGATGAAATCCGAGCCAAGGAAGGCCACGAAGTCTTCACCGGGCCTGGCTGCGGCCGGATCAACCGAACGGTCCACGAGGAAGGTCGGAATACCCGCCGCCCGGGCCTTTTTCACCGCCGGGATCAGCGGCTTTTCCTCGCGCGGCGGCAGGAACAGCACGTCAATCCCCTGTGCGATCATGCTGTCCACATCCGCAACCTGCTTGGCCGCCGAACCTGCCGCATCGGTGGCGATCAGGTTCCAGTTACAGGCCTCGGCCGTGTCGTGAAACGACTTGGTCTCGGCGATGCGCCAGGGATTGTTGGATTCCATCTGCGCAAAACCGACAGTATAGCTGTCTTTCTTCTCAAGGGGCGGGAGCGACTGGGCCAGGGCCATCGACGACGCGCCAAACCCCAATGCGGTCGCTGCGAGCAGCAAGACTCTACGGTTCATGAATTTCTCCTCCACTGTATTGCGCCCTCTCCCGTGGCGCGCCTTGGGGGGTGTCCCCGGTTCAAACAGGCCACGGGGCCCGCAAATCTGTCCTCCGATGCCAGGTCGCTGTCACTGCGTTGACCCGGGTAGCTCCTGTTTGGAAAGACCATCACATGCATCTTGTGTGATTTTGGTACGACCAAACATAGCGAGTCTTAGGGAGTCATCCGAGCGTTTGTCAACGCATTTGCCGCTTCGTCTGGAAATTTTGCAAAATTTTGGGGCTGAAACCTGCACAAAACAGCGTTAGACTATTCCAATGCGGGATGTTTGGTATGAACAAATCACCGCTCTACTATCGAGGGCATGGTTCGGAACGATGACAAGATGAGCACTGAGACAGAGGACCGGCCCCGCGCCGCAGACACCATTGTCGCAGCCATTGCGGCGCGAATCGCTTCGGGCGAGCTGCCCGACAGGCACCCGCTCCCCGCCGAACGCGACCTGATGGAGGAGTTCGGCGCCAGCCGTACCGTCATCCGCGAGGCAATCTCGGCACTGTCCAACCGGGGACTTGTCGAGAGCAAACCGCGCCATCGCCCGATCGTGCGCAAGCCGGATTATGAAACCGTTCTGCACGCCACGGGCGACGTGGTGCGACACCTGCTTGGGGATAGCGGCGGGGTGCGCAACCTGTATCGCAGTCGCATTTTCATCGAACGCGCGCTGGTCAGAGAGGCCGCCACCGCCGCAGGCAAGCCCGAGATCGACCAGCTGCGCGAGGCGCTGCGGCTGAACGAACTGGCCATTCCCGATTCCAATGAATTCTACCGGACCGACATCCAGTTTCACGGCGTTCTCTTCCAGATCCCCAGGAACCCGATCTTTCCCGCCGTTCACCAGGGCTATACGTCATGGCTGGCGCCGCACTGGGAAAAGATGCTGCGCTCGCCCGACCGTAACGAGGTCAATTACCGCGCCCATAAATCCATCTTTGACGCGATCATCGACCGCGATCCGCAAGCCGCCGACGAAGCGTTGACCAATCACCTGAACGCGGCATGGGAATATGTGCGCGTCACCTTTGACCTGGACGATTGACGATGGAAGAATTCGACCACATCGTCGTGGGCGGCGGCTCGGCCGGTTGTGTCGTCGCCGCGCGGCTGGCTGCGGAGGGGACTGGCCGGGTGCTGCTGCTCGAGGCGGGGCACTCGAACCGCCACCCGCTGCTCGACATGCCGCCGGGGATCTTCAAGATGATCAACGGCTCGAAATTCATGCGCTATCACCGCACGACACCACAGCCGCATCTGGACGGGCGGGTGCATGACATCCCGCAGGGGCATGTTCTGGGCGGCGGTTCATCGGTCAACGCACAGGTCTATATGCGTGGCCGGCCCGCCGATTATGAGGCGTGGCAGGACATCCTGCGCGGCAACAACGAAAACCCCGGCTGGGGCTGGGCGGATGTGCTGCCGCATTTCACCGGGATGGAGGGCAACAACCGTCTTGCGAGTGAATTGCACGGCACCGATGGGCCGCTTCAGGTGTCCGACCCGGGGCATGTGGATGCGTTCTCGCGTTGGTTCGTGCAGGCAGTTCAAACGCTGGGCGAGCCCTACAACCCCGATTTCAACGGAGCCACGCAGCGGGGCACCGGGTTCTACCAATTCACCAATCGCCATGGAAGGCGAAGCTCGGCGGCCTATGCCTTTGTCGCGCCGCAAGAGGGCAATCCGAACCTCGTGGTGCGGCTACAATCCGAGGTCGACAGGGTTCTGATCGAAAACGGCCGCGCCCGTGGCGTGGTTTATCGCGACAGGTCCGGCAGCCACCAAGTGCGCGCGTCGGGCGAGGTGATCCTTGCGGCGGGCGCGCTGGTCACACCAAAGATCCTGATGCTGTCGGGCGTTGGCCCCGCCGACCACCTGGGCGCGCTTGCGATCCCGGTTGCCGCCGACCTGCCCGGTGTCGGCCAGAACCTGATCGATCACCCCGAAGTGCCGATCACCGCCATCGCAAACGGCCCCTATGGCTATTACAAACAGGGCGACGGCTGGCGCATGTTGCGCAACGGGCTGCAATTCAAGCTGTTCGGCTCGGGCCCGGTCACGTCGGCGGGGGTCGAAGCCGGGGCCTTTGTCAATCCGGTCAATCCCGAGGCACCGCCGACGATTCAGGCGTTTTGCGTGCCCATTGTCTATCTGGACCGGGACGCGCGGGATGTGTTGCAGGATGGCTATGGCGTCACCATAACGACGGTCGTGGTCAAACCGAAATCGCGCGGCCACGTGCGGCTGGCCTCGGCGGATCCGACCGTGATGCCCGAAGTTTCGCCGAACCTTTTGAAACACCCGGACGACATGGCGGCGATGATCGCGGGGCAGCGGTTCTTTCTTGACGCCATGGCCGCCGCGCCGCTGGCCAAGCGTATCGAGCGGGTCGCGATACCGGACCCGTCCGACCGGTCGGACGCGGCGCTCACGGCGCATTGCAAACGCTTTGTCAAAACCAATTATCACCCCGCCGGAACCGCCCGCATGGGCGCGGATGGCGACCCGTCTGCGGTGCTTGACGCCTGTCTCAGGGTGCGGGGTATTACCGGGCTGCGGGTCTGCGACATGTCGGCGGTCCCGGATATCAATGCCGGCAACACCAATGCACCGGCGATGATGCTGGGCAATCGCTGTGCGGATTTCATTCAGGCGGGGCAGTAACCGGCTCAGCCACCGCTCCGGCTGCGCCACCCCATCAGGTTCAGCCCCGCGAAAATCAGTGCGGCGACGCAGACGATCGAGGGGCCTGCCGGGGTATCGAACACATAGGCCCCGCGCAGCCCAGCAATGGCAGCGATCGCGCCGATGGTCGCGGCAATACCCGCCATCGCCTCGGGGGTTCGTGCCAGACCGCGCGCTGCGGCAGCCGGAATGATCAGCATCGCAGCGATCAGCAACACGCCAACCACCTTGATCGCAACGGCAACGGTGATCGCCAGCGACACGGTAAGGATCAGCTGTTCGCGCTTGGGATCCAGGCCGCTGGCATAGGCAAGCTCTTCGTTCAGCGTCGAGGTCAGTAATGCCGACCACCGCCAGAGGATCAACCCGACAACCAGCGCCGCACCGCCCCAGATCACCAACAGGTCGCCACGCGACACGGCGAGGATGTCTCCGAACAGATAGGCCATCAGGTCGATACGCACCCCCGACAGGAACGATACCGCCACGAGGCCAAAGGCCAGCGACGAATGCGCCAGCACCCCCAGCAGGGTATCCATCGCATAGCCGCGCCCCGCAAGCTGGGTCACGGCAAACGCCATGATAAGCGCCACAATCGTGGCCCCGGCAAACACCGAAACCTGCAACGCCAGCGACAGCGCGATACCCAGGATCGCCGCGTGGGCGGTGGCATCGCCGAAATAGGCCATCCGCCGCCAGACAACAAAGCAGCCCAGCGGCGCGGCGGCAAAGGCCACCCCCACCCCGGCGAGCGTCGCGCGGGTCATGAAGTCGTCAAGCATTACTCGGCTGCCTCGTGGCTATGGGCGTGGTCATGGTCGTGATGGTGGTCGTGGTCATGCCGGTACAGCGCCAGCGCGCCACCGGTGCCGGTGCCGAACAGCGCCCGGTATTCCGGGGCCGACGCCACCACGGCCGGAGCTCCTTCACAGCAGACATGACCGTTCAGACAGATCACCCGGTCAGAGGCGCTCATCACCACGTGCAATTCGTGGCTGATCATCAGGACGGCACAGCCGGTGTCGCGGCGCACGGCCTCGATCTGGCGATAGAATGCCGCCGATCCCGGCTGGTCCAGCCCCTGTGTCGCCTCGTCCAGCAACAGAACATCGGGCCGGTTGATCAGCGCCCGCGCCAGCAGAACCCGTTGGAACTGTCCGCCAGAGAGGTGCGACATCTGCCGTTTCAAAAGGTCGGGCACGCCCGCGGCGTCAAGTGCCGCCTGGCAGGCCGTTCGCGGCACCCGATCCGTCAGCCGCATGAAGCGTTCGACGGTGATCGGCAGGGTCGGGTCGATATGCAGGCGCTGTGGAACATAGCCGATCTTCAACCCGGGCGCGAGGGTGATGCTACCGCTCTGGGGGGCGTTCGCGCCGATGATGGCGCGCAGCAGGCTGGTCTTGCCCGAACCGTTCGGCCCGACAATGGTGACGATCTCGCCCCGTTCGAGCACGAGATCGACGTTGCGCAGCACCGTTTGCGCGCCATAGGCGACGCCCAGGTTCCTGACTGCAATCAGACTCATGCCTCGGCCTTGCCTGCACATGCGGGGCAAATCCCCTCGGCCTCGACTACGGTCTTTTCAATGTGAAAACCAGCCGCGCGCGCGGCGCTGCCCAACGCGCCCTTGGCCGGTGTCGATTGCGCCTCGGCCACCGAGTCGCACATGCGGCAGATCATGAAGGCCGGTGAGTGGTTTTCGCCGGGATGGGTGCAGGCCACAAAGGCATTCAGGCGTTCGATCTTGTGAACAAACCCGTTTTCGGCCAGGAAATCGAGCGCACGATAAGCCACCGGCGGCTGCGAGCCGAACCCCTCGTCGCGCAACAGGTCGAGAATGGCATAGGCCCCCAGGGCGCGGTGCTCTTGCAACAGGATTTCCAGGACCTTGCGGCGTACCGGCGTCAGGCGCAGCCCTTCCGCGACACAGCGCGCCTCGGCCGCGGCAAGCCCCCGCGCGACACAGGCCCCGTGGTCATGCTGTTCAAACCCGATCGGGCGTGCGGTGTCGGCAGGCATGGGTCGCGCCTCACTTGTCATGTTATTCTATATCATGTATCCGGCTTCTCATGTTATAAAATCACACAGGGTCCCCAATGTCCAGAATGCTCGCGCCGCTCACAGTTGCCGCCACTCTCCTTGCTGGAACCGCCATGGCGGATGTGCCCAATGTCGTCGCCGATATTGCCCCCGTGCATTCCCTTGTGGCCCGCGTCATGCAGGGGGCCGGTGCGCCTGACCTGATCTTGCGGCCGGGGGCATCGCCACATGAATACAGCCTGCGCCCCTCGGAAGCCGCTTCGCTTCAGGAAGCGGATATCGTGATCTGGATGGGCGCGGATCTCGCCCCGTGGCTGGAAGATGCGGTGGAAACCCTTGCCCCGGATGCACGGCATCTCACCCTGCTGGAGGCAGAAGGAACCAAATTGCTGACCTTCCGCGAGGACGCGCTGTTTGAGCATCATGACCATGGCGATGACCATCACGACGACCATGATGACCATGATGACCATGATGACCATGATGACCATGATGACCATGATGACCATGATGACCATGATGACCATGATCACGAAGACGAACATGCCCATGGTGACAACCATGATCACGAGGACGAGCACGCTCACGACCATGGCGACGATCACGAGCACGAGGGCGAGCACGGCCATGACGATCACGGCCATGGTGATCATGAGGGCCATGCCCATGACGACCATGGCCATGCCCACGGCGCGCATGACGCCCATGCCTGGCTGTCGCCGGACAATGCCGCGACCTGGCTTAACCTGATCGCCGCCGAACTGTCCGCTGCGGACCCGGACAATGCGGGCACCTATTTCGCCAATGCCGCCGCCGCGCGCCAAGACCTGCAGACGCTCACCGCCGAGGTAAATGCCACCCTTGAACCGGTGCGTGGCCGGAACTTCATTTCCTTCCACGACGCCTATCAATATTTCGAAAGTGATTTCGACTTTCCCGCCGCCGGCGCGATTTCGCTTAGCGATGCCACCACGCCAAGCCCCGCGCGCATCGCCGAAATCCAGGGACGGGTCCGCAGCGAGGGCATCACTTGCGTACTGGCCGAACCGCAATTCGATCCGGGCCTCGTCGCCACGGTCATGGAGGGAACCGAGGCGAATACCGCCGTGATCGATCCGCTCGGCGTCGACCTGGAGCCGGGGCCGGAGCTCTATCCCCAGATGATCCGCAATATCGCGACAACCCTCGCCGCGTGCCTGTAAACCGGCAGGCCCGATGAACACGGGCAGTGACGGCCAAATCCATAGCCGTCACTGCCAGCCAGCCGCGCAGATTGGCCACTCTTGATGTAATGAGATTACATAATGGTTGCCCAGTTCACACAGGTGCCCGCCCCGTCACGACAGCAATCGAAAACGGTGGAAACTACATGACATCCGCTTCCAATCTCGGGCAAACCGCGCTGCAACGGCGCCGTCGCTCCAGCGACCCCATGCGTGCCTATGACGCCCTGCCGCAACCGCTTCGTGCCTGGATGGCACAGGCGGCGCTGCCATGGTCGCCCGCCTCTTGCCGCAAACTCTGGCAAAAGGCCCATGCCCAGGGGATTCCCCCGGACGCCATACTTGACCGGCTCGACCGCGCCGAGGCCCAGACCCTGGCCCGTGACCGCATGGCCCCGCCCACACCCGCGAAACGACCGCCCGCCCGGCAATCCACCCGGTGACAGTCATGCAGAAAGCCCGCGCACTCGCCGCTCAGACAGCACCCCGCGTTACCTGACGTCTTCCGCCGCCGTTCGCCCTGCCTGCCGTCCGGAAAAGATACAGCCGCCAAGAAAAGTGCCCTCAAGCGCCCGGTAGCCGTGATAGCCGCCGCCGCCAAAGCCCGAAACTTCGCCCGCCGCATATAGCCCCGGCATCGGTTCGACACCCCGCCCTGCGGACCGCCGGAAACACCGCCCGCCCAGATCGGTCTCGATGCCGCCCAGGGTCTTGCGCGTCAGAATGTTGAGCCTGACCGCGATCAACGGACCATGGGCCGGGTCCAGGATCTTGTGCGGCTTCGCGGTGCGGATGAGCCTGTCGCCGATATAGTTCCGAAAGGTCCGCAGGCCCATGATCTGCTGATCCTTGGTGAATTTGTTGTCGATCTGGCGATCCCTGTCCTCGATTTGCGCGCGGATCGCGGCTTCATCCAGCAGGTTGCCGCCCGCGATGGCATTCATCTTGTCCACCAGATCGCCGAGGGTGTCCGCCACCGCGAAATCCGCGCCATGTTCCTTGAACGCCTCCACCGGCCCCGTGGCCCGCGCTCCGAAGGCACGGCCCGCCACCATCTTCCAATCCCGGCCCGTCAGGTCCGGGTTCTGCTCGGACCCGGAAAGGGCAAATTCCTTCTTGATGATGCTCTGGGTCAGGATGAACCACGTGTAATCATGGCCGGTCGCCAGGATGTCATGCAGCGCACCAAGGCTGTCATAACCCGGATAGTTCGGCGCTTTCATACGCTTGCCGGTCGCATCGAACCATATCGACGATGGGCCGGGCAGGATGCGGATCGCGTGGTCGGGCCAGATCGGATCCCAGTTGCGCACCCCCTCAACGTAATGCCACATGCGATCCTTGTTGATCGTGTTGACCCCGGCGCTCTCGGATATTCCGATCATCCGGCCATCCACATGCGCGGGCACCCCCTTGATCATGGTCTGGGGCGGTTTGCCCAACCGTTCGGGCCAGCTTTGGCGCACCAGGTCAAGATTGCCGCCGATCCCGCCCGAACAAACAATGACCGCCAGCGCGCGCAGTTCGAACGCGCCGACAACATCGCGGTTGGTCGGTTCGCCGCGCTCGGCGTCATCAGCCGCCAGAACCGACCCGGCAACCCCGGTACAGGCCCCGGTCTCGACGATCAGATCATCCACCCGATGACGGAACCTGATGGTGATCCGGCCATCGGCCACCATCGCCCGCGCGCGGTTCTCGAAAATCTCGACCACACCCGGCCCGGTGCCCCAGGTGATGTGGAAACGCGGTACCGAATTGCCATGCGACGAGGCATCGATCCCGCCCCGCTCCGCCCAGCCGACGATCGGGAAGAGCCGCAACCCCATCCCCCGCAGCCAGCTACGCTTTTCGCTCGCGGCAAACTCCACATAGGCGCGCGCCCATTTCTGCGGCCAATGATCCTCGTCGCGATCAAACCCCGCAGCGCCGCGCCAATCGGCCCAGGCCAGCTCAACGCCATCCCGGATCCCCAGGCGCCGTTGCTCGGGCGTATCCACCATGAAAAGGCCACCCAGTGACCAGAACGCCTGCCCGCCAAGATTCGCTTCGCTTTCCTGTTCGACAATTACGACCCTGCGCCCCGCACCGGCGGCCTCGGTCGCGGCAACCAACCCCGCCAAGCCACCGCCCACGATGATCACATCCGCATCATTTGCCATCTTGCCCTCCACTCCGCAGGGCCTCGCAACAGGGATCTTCGGGAGCTCTCTGATCGAAGGCTCCCCATGCACGCCCTGAACCGCGAGGCTGCCCGCCTCACGCTGTTGCAATCGCGCGCCGAAAGCAAGTCAAGGTGTGATCGCTCGGGCCATCATCGCCCGGCTCCAAGCCGCATCGACCCGGTGGGGCGACCAGTCAAGGCCGGGAATTTTTCACGGGCACACGGTGATTTCGAAAGGCCCACAGGGGCACTTGACGTTCAACGCATGGTGAAATACGTCAATCAACAGCGCGGGCGTTGTGTAATGGTAAGACCCTTGCCTTCCAAGCAAGAGATGCGGGTTCGATTCCCGCCGCCCGCTCCAGTATGATTTCCCCCTATCGCAGCGCAATGTCAGTACCGTCGGGGAAGGCTTCCTATGCTGCGGCGGTCATGGCAAGTTCGACCGCTTGGGAAAGCGCCTGATCGGCGCTGTGTGTCGGGAAGATACCGGCACAAACCTGTCTGCGACCAGGTCCGACCTCGTAGACGCAGGAAACGTATTCACCATCCGCGATTGCGGACGCGCATGGCACCCACCTGCCTCCTGGACCCTCGACGGCGTTTCCGGTGCGTACGTTCACGGAACCTGCCGGTGGGAAGGACACAGAAACAGACTTGTCAAACAGCTTATCCAGAGTCATCGAATTTCCTTTCGCTGAGCAGATAATTCAGCCCATGTTTGACCGAAATATGGCCGACCAAGCACCCCTGCCTTGAGAATGCCTCAATTTCAACCATCCGGTCCGGCAAGTGTTCAAGGAGCGCGGCTCCCAATGCCCCGGCGGCGCCCAAAATATCAAATAATGGATTAAGAGCAATCGGTTGCAGAGGAGGCAAGCCCAGCAACGGGTTTACATTAATTTGAAAAGCATGCCGTAATTTCGCCACTTTTGCGTCGGCGGGCTGCAAACATTGGGTGTCGACCCCGCTACGGCTGGCCATTGCACGCCCCCGCAGATTGGTCGGAAAAGCGGCCTTTCTGTCTTGAGAAAGTCGAATAAATTCCCTGGATACCCGCCCTGTGCAGTCAGCGGCGCACATCCGATAAAATACGATCTCAATGCAACGGAATTCTCCGGAAAAAGGTCAGGGAAACTAACACATCATTAACCACTTGATTGTTAACTGAGTGCGTTGTCAGGAAAAATAACTAATAAAAATTGAGGCATTTGGTGGAATCTGGATGCATAACCATAAATCGAGGGCCCGCTATGATGCGCATGTCTCCAAGCACACTATTTGAACTGACAACCCGCCTGTCCACCGTTCTCGGCGATCTTGAAGGTGCAGGATTGAGGGTCGAGATCGGCGACGATTTTGCCAAGTACCGCTCCTATCGGATGCAGCAGCCTGATCGCGGTCCGATCTACGCGATGTTCGATGTGGCGAGTTCCTATATCGACCGCACCAACGGCTTCTGGGTTTGCGCATTCAACGCAAGCGGTGAACTGGTCCATACGCAAGCCGTGCGCCTTCTTGATCTATCCGGCACGTCGCTTGCAACACACCTGCATGACCATCGCCACAAATACATTACGCCCAATTCGACACCCGATCCGGACCTTACCTTTTACTCCGGGCCCGAAGCGCTCCAGACGATCACCGGCAAGGTCTGTTACCATGGTGATTTCTGGCTTCGCAGCAGTGGACTTGGAGGTCCGCGCAGCTTGGGTGCGACCTCACTTTTGTCGCGCGTCCTGCTCGAATTGATGATCGGGGCGTGGAGCCCGTCCTTTGTTTTTGCGCTGGTCCCCAAACAATTGGCCGCAAAGGGCGCTCATCTCCGATATGGCTATTGCCATTGTGAACCCGGCCGCTGGCTGGGTCCGGACCAGCAAGTGACCGACGAAGACCATCTGATCTGGATGGGTGAGCGGGACATGGCCAATCTGACTGCGCAAACGCCTCAAAGGATAAAGAGCACCGCCAGTGTTTCCGCCGTCAGATCTGCCGTGCAACCCGTCGATGGCAAAACCCATCTGGCAGCGAGCGCGAATGCCTGATCCGGGATCCTGAGAATTGAGACCCGATTCGCCCAAAATCGAAGACGCTGAACCAGTGGTCATATCGCCACGCTCAGCGGTCATCGGACCAGTCTCCGCGCATATCGCATTCGTGATGGAACTCACGCTGGTTCCGCTTCTGCTGCATGCAATCCAATTACAGTTCAGCCTGTCAGTCGGTGACCTGGCCTGGGTTTTCAATACCTACGGGATCGCAGTTGCCGCCGGGGTATTGCTAGGAGGCTGGTGCGGCGATGCGTTCAATACGGGGAAAATATTTGGCTACGGTATCATTCTGTTCGCGGCCGGCTCGCTTCTGGTGGCCGCCGCGGAAAGTTTCGAGACCCTCATCATCGGTCGCGCCTTGCAAGGCCTTGGCGGCGGCGTCTTTTCACCGCTTATTCCCCTCCTTCTGACACGTGCCTCGCCGCAGAAACCGGGACGCGTGCTAATTGTCTGGGGCAGTATCGCTGGCTACATCGCAGCACTCGCACCGCTTTTTTATGGCAGCTTCCTCAGTGCACATGGCTGGAATCTCGCGTTCATTCTCATTGCGGTGATCGCCGTATTTGCCTTGATTAATCTGAACAGAAGGCAAGGTCTCGAAGAGACCCCAACCTATTCGGGACCAAAGAAAGCCTATTCGAAGCTCTTCCAGTCCAAGAACCTCTGGATGACTTTCGTGTATGTCTTCTGCACCTATGGCTCCATCACCTACTATCTTTTCCAACTCCCCGTCTGGCTATCGAACAGCGAAATCAAGACGGCCAGCCTTGGTCTGTTGCTGACGATCATGTGGCTAACCTTCTCCGGCCTGAGCGCACTTTTGCGCAACATGGTTGACGGCGCCCATATCCGGACGATTATGCTTGCTGCACCGTTGCTTATCGCTGTTGGTTTGTCACTCGTGTATTTTGACGAGAACCTTTTCGTCCTCGCAGTATCATCGGTACTCGTTGGTTCGGGTCTTGCATGCAGCAATGCACCCTCTACGCAAATGATCCTGAAGTTTGCGCCCCAGGGAATGAGCGGACTCTCGACGAGTCTGGACATCACCTTTGCTCGGCTCGGCGGCATCGCGACGGTCGCCATCCTCGCAGAAAGCCCGTTTGCATTCGCTTCCCCTACAATTTGCTTTCTATGTTTGATTGCAGCCCTCTGCATATCGAACGCCAGCAAGATCGGTGTAACCTGACCTGATACGCGTTCCCTCCTCCATTTTGAGGTAGAGTCCGCCCTATTTTGCTGTGCTACCGGTGACCTAATGGGATGAACTGCCTTCCCGCCAAGCCTGCGGCTATCGTCGCAGGAATAGCGGAAAGAGAGGAACATTCTGATGAATATTGCGGTCTTGGGCATTGATCTAGGAAAGACCACCTGCAGCGTTGCTGACCTTGATAATGACGGCACAGTCTGAGGTGCCCCTAGATTTGTAAACGCTTTGCTTGGTAATTTTGGAAGCAAAGGACGATGCAGATGTCAGGGCAAATTCGCTATTCAGATGAGTTTAAGATCGACGCGGTGGCGCAGGTCACGGAGCG